>CAMDMZ010000004.1 GCA_945902805.1 Propionivibrio dicarboxylicus
TTCTTGCCTGCCTCATCCATGGCCGCCACCGTGATCACCGCTTCAAGCCGAGCCGCCGCAGACCATGCCCGCCCTCGGGCGGGCATGGTCTGCGCATCCTCACGCCAACGTTCCAATGTCTGCACCGAAACCCCTACTTCTCTTGAGACTAAAGTGGTCCCCAGAGTCAAGACAGAATTGATCCGAGTTTAAGCGGTGCACTTGACCTGACTCGCAGCTGGACAGCGCTGCCCCGTTAGAACCGACAACAACTTGGCGCCCTCTTGCCGCCCGGAAATCTACGCTTACACTATCGCTGTCGGCGCTGAAGTGATTCCTGCGTTAATTCGGGCATCACCCTGTCGTTGCTTGCCAACGTCTTTACCAAGGAGCCAGTCCATGAACCATAAGCGCACCACTGTCGTTACTTTGCTCGTCCTTGCCGCTTCCGCATTGAGTCCCGTGGCACAGGCGGAACCGCCCCGAGGGCATTGGCGCGATGGCGGGCACGACCGCTTTGATCATCGCTATCGCGCGCCGCCCAGCCATGGCTACCCGGGTCATCGTGTCTATCGCGATCATACCGGGGCGGTTATTGTTGGTGCCGCCGCGCTCGGTTCTTTGCTCTGGCTGTCGACCTATGATCGGCCTGTGAGCCCGCCGCCGCAGCAGGTGGTCGTCGTACCGTCGGCGCCCCAGGTCGTGGTGGCGCCACCGGCACCGCGCACCCCGCCGCCGCCCTCCGACGTGTGGTACTACTGCCGCTCCGCCGGCGCCTACTACCCGTATGCACAGACGTGCACGTCGCCGTGGGAACTGGTCCCGGCGCAGTAAGTACCTGCTTCAGGGCTTTCTTAGTCGCGCAAATACTGCTGCAGGGACAAGGCGGCGCCGCTCCAGCCTAGCCCGGCGGCCAGCAACAGAAGCAGCCCGGCATCGGTCGCCGGCAAGCCGGCGAAGTCGAGAGGCAGTCCATAGAGACTGGTCAGTTCAGTGAGCGGCTCGTTCAGTGAGGCGGCCGCCGCTGCTACCAAGCCCAGGGCGAAGATGCCGCCGGCCACACCGAGCACGCTACCGTAATACAGGAACGGCCGCCGGATGAAGTCGTCCGTCGCTCCGAGCAGACGGCTCAACTCCATTTCCGCGCGCATGGTGACCACCTGCAGCCGGATGATGTTGAACGTGATGGCGACCAATCCGGCACCGAGCAACAAGGTCAGCAAGCCCACACCGGTACGCCCCAGTTTGAGTAAGGCGTTGAGGCGTCGAACCCAGTCAGAATCTAGCTGCACATGGCCGACTTTGGCTAACTGCCTGAATTCGGTGGCCAAGGACTCCATCGTCTCGACGTCATCCTTGCCCGGTGTAACAACAAAGGCATCGGGGAATGGGTTACGCCCGAGCACCTCGATTACATCCTTGAGTCCGCCCGAACTCTTCATACGCGCCAGCGTGTCTTCCTTGGCTAAAGCCTCGACGGAGCGTACTTGTGGGTGATGACGCAGATGATCGGCCACGGCAGCGGTGGCCTTGCTATCCGCCCCTGGCACCATGAAGACAGACAATTGTGGTTGCGGAGTGGCATTACGTGCCAGTTGCATGCCATTGCCGAGCAACATCTGGCCGCCGGCCGGCAGCGCCAGCGCGATGCCGATCGCGAGCAGCGAGAGCAGCGTATTCAACGGTGCTGCCGCCAGGCGGGTCAGCGCAAGACGCAAGGCTGCGCCATGTTGTGCCAGCCAGATCGTCATGCTGCACTCCGTTCAACGTGACGTCCGTGATCCAGACGGATCCGGCGCGCATCGGGAAACAGGCGCGTATCGTAGGTCGCGATCACCACGGTGACGCCGACCTGATGGAATTCGGTGAATATCCGTGCCACGTCGGCAGCCGTTTCATCGTCGAGATGCGCTGTCGGTTCATCGGCCAACAACAAATTCGGACGGCCAACGACGGCCCGAGCGATGGCAAGCCGCTGCTGTTCCCCACCGGACAAGGCAATCGGCAGCGCTTTTTCGCGCGCCAGCAGCCCAACCTTGTCGAGTGCGGCACGCACCCGTTGTGCGGCTTCGCGCGGTGGGAAGCCGGCAATCGACAAGGGCAGCATCACATTTTCAAAGGCGTTGCGATCGAATAGCAACTTCTGGTCTTGGAACACCAATCCGATATTGCGCCGCAAATACGGAATGGCCTGGCGCTTGAGGGCGCCGACATTCTGGCCGGACAGCAGCACGGCGCCGCCGGTTGGCCGCTCGATGGCGGCAATGAGCTTCAGGATCGTCGACTTCCCAGCGCCGGAGTGTCCCTCGATCACCACCCGCGCGCCGGCATCGATCTCAAAACTAATATTGGAGAGTGCGTCAATACCGGGTGGGTAGCGTTTTGAAACGCGGTCGAAACGAATCACTGACCCGTCTCAAAAATAGCATCGACGTACTCGACGGCACGGAAGGGCTGCAAATCGTCGATGCCTTCGCCGACACCGATAAAGCGCACCGGCTTCGGGCACTGGCGCGCTATGGCAGCGAGCACGCCGCCTTTGGCAGTGCCATCGAGCTTGGTCACCACCAGGCCGGTGACATTGATGGACTTGTCGAAAGCCTTGACCTGCTGGATGGCGTTCTGACCGATATTGGCGTCGAGCACCAACAACACCTCGTGCGGGCCGCTGGGATCAGCCTTCTGGATCACGCGCCTGACCTTGGCAATTTCTTCCATCAGGTTCAGTTGTGTCGGCAGTCGACCGGCCGTGTCAGCCAGCACGATGTCGATGTTGCGAGCACGGGCGGCACTGATCGCGTCGAACACCACGGCGGCCGGATCACCTGATTCCTGCGCGATCACCGTGACGTTGTTACGTTCGCCCCACGCCGTGAGCTGCTCGCGCGCGGCGGCACGGAATGTATCACCGGCCGCCAGCAAGACGCTCTTGCCCTGGCTCTGGAAATACTTCGCCAATTTGCCGATTGAGGTGGTCTTGCCCGCGCCATTGACGCCAGCGATCATGATGATGAAAGGCTTATGTTCGGTGATCAGCAGCGGCTCTTCCAGGGGTTGCAGCATCGTGGTCAGCAATTCGGCCAGGGTTGCACGCAGGGCCGTGGGACTTTCAATCCGGTCGCGCTTGACCCGGGCCTTCAGTTCGGCCAATAACCATTGCGTGGCATCGACGCCACAATCCGCCATGAGTAGGATTGACTCGAGGTCTTCGAGCAGTTCATCGTCGATCTTCGCCCGCGTGAAGAGCTCGGATACCGGCGTATTGAGTGTAGTGCGGGTTTTGGCCAGGCCGGCCTTGAGTCGATCGCGCCAGGATGGTTTGTTACTTTCCCCACTCGGGGCGTCAGCGGGTGCGGACACGAACCCGGATGCTAAGGGGAACGCGTCGGCGTTTTCAGAGACGGCATCAACTTTTTCCGTCTCATCCTTCTTCTTTAGGAAACCAAACATCGGACTAATCGGTCACAGGGTGGTCCGCGCTAAGATGCGCGGCTGGCGAAATTTTAACAGACCCCGCCCCTTAACCCTTTCCTGAGTCCTAGTGATCCGATCCCATGAACGCTTATCGACTTGCCGCATTACTCGCTGTTGGCGCCGTCCTGCCAGCACCGACTTTTGCCAACCCGTATGAAACGACGCTGGCCAACGGGCTGCGCGTGATCGTCAAGGAAGACCACCGCGCGCCAACGGTCGTGCACATGGTCTGGTATCGCGCCGGCAGCATGGATGAAAAAGACGGCACCTCGGGCGTCGCCCATGCGCTTGAACATCTGATGTTCAAGGCGACCAAAACCTTGAAGTCGGGCGAGTTCAACAAACGCGTGGCAGCGGCGGGCGGGCGCGACAACGCCTTCACCAGTCGTGACTACACCGCGTATTACCAGATCGTGCCCAAGGAAGCGTTGCCCGAGATGATGCAGCTCGAATCGGATCGTATGAGCAACCTGGTCCTCGATCCCAAGGAATTCGCGTCGGAAATCAAGGTGGTGATGGAAGAGCGCCGCATGCGCACCGACGATAACCCGCAGGCCCTGACCGGCGAGGCTATGCGCTCGGTCATCTTTCAGGCGCACCCGTATCGACGCCCCATCATTGGCTGGATGAACGATCTGGAAAACATGACCTGGCAGGACGCACGCGAGTGGTATCGCCAATGGTACACACCGAATAACGCCTACGTTCTGGTGGTCGGCGATGTTGATCACCGTGAAGTGTTCAAGCTCGCCCAAAAGACGTATGGCGGACATAAATCCCATGCCTTGCCGGTGCGCAAGCCACAGACCGAACCGGAGCAGAAAGGCATTCGTCGCGTCAGCGTCAAAGCGCCGGCCAAACTGCCCTATCTGGCGTTGGCCTGGAAAGTGCCCAAGTTGATGGATGTGCGCAAGGACCGCGAAGGACTCGCGCTGGAGGTACTCGCCAGTGTGTTGTCCGGCCACGATGCCGCCCGTCTGGCGAAGCGCCTGGTGCGCGAGACGCGCGTCGCACAAACCGCCGGTGCCAGTTACGACGGCACCTTGCGCGGCGAGGCACTCTTCTTCCTGGAAGGGCAACCCGGTGACGGCAAGACGGTGGCCGAGCTTGAAACCGCGCTACGCGGTGAGTTGGAAAGCATCCGCAAAGACGGCGTGACCGCCGAAGATCTGGCTCGGATCAAGGTGCAAATGATCGCGGCGCAAGTGTATAAGCGCGATTCCTTGGTCTCCCAGGCCATGGAAATTGGTGGCTTTGAAGCCGTCGGCATGAACTGGCGCGACATCGATTTAATGATCGAGCAGCTCAAGACGGTAACGCCCGACGAGGTCCAGGCGGTGGCGAAAAAGTATTTCAGCGACGATACGTTGACCGTCGCGGTACTCGATCCGCAGCCGCTAGACGAAAGCCAACCCAAGCCGCGCGGTTTCGCCGGTCGTCATTAATCAGGAGCGAACGAAAATGATGATTCGCGTAATCAAGCTGCTGGCACTGATCGTCTTGGTGGGTGCCGCATCGCTGGCCTCGGCCGGCGTCAAGATCCAGTACTGGGTGGCACCGACTGGCGCCAAGGTGTATTTCATCGAAACCCGCGTGCTGCCTATTCTCGATGTGCAGATCGATTTCCCTGCGGGCGGCGTTCACGCGCCGAACGCCAAATCCGGGCTTGCCGGCTTAACCCACGGACTGCTCGATACTGGCGCCGGCAAGCTCGATGAAGAGCAGATTGCCGCACGTCTGGTGGATACCGGCGCCATCTTTTCAGGGCAGGCCGAAAAGGATCGTGCCAGCTTTGGCCTCCGTACCTTGTCCTCGAAATCGGAGCGCGATGCCTCGCTGGAACTGATGCGCACCGTCCTGTCAGAGCCGACTTTTCCGGCTCATGTGCTGGAGCGTGAAAAGACGAGGTCAATTGCCGCCATCCAGGAAGCGGCGACCAAACCGGATTCGATCGCCAGCAAGCGCTTCGCCGCCGCCATGTATCCCGGTCATCCGTATGGCGTGACACCCTCAGTCGAGAGTGTGACCAGCGTGCAACGCGATGATTTAGTGGCCTTTTACAAGTCACGTTATGCCGCAAAAGGTGCAGTGGTGTCCATTATTGGCGACGTTTCCCGTGCCGAGGCGGAAGCAATTGCCCAGCAGCTAACGGAAGGTCTGCCGGCGGGCGACCACGCGCTGACCGTTGCGCCTGTGACCAAGCCGCAGCAGACGACGATCAAGATCGATCATCCGGCCACGCAAAGCCATGTCCATATTGGTCTTCCGGCCATTGCGCGTGATGATCCCGATTACTTTCCGCTATTGGTGGGTAACTACACGCTGGGCGGCGGCGGTTTTGTCTCCCGCCTGATGAAAGAGGTACGCGAAAAGCGTGGTTACGCCTACAGCGTGTATTCGTATTTCGCGCCGCGCAAGCAGCCGGGACCGTTCGAGATCGGCCTGCAGACCAAGCGCGATCAGGCGCAGGCAGCAATCAAGGTGGTTGATGAGGTGCTCACTGAATTCATCGCCAAAGGCCCCACGGCGCAGGAACTGGCGGCGGCCAAGAAAAACATGATCGACGGCCTCGCCTTGCGGTTGGACAGTAATGCCAAGTTGCTGGGCTATCTCTCGACTATCGGTTTCTATGGCTTGCCACTGACTTACATCGACGATTTCCCGGCCAAGGTCCGCGCTGTCACGGTGGAGCAAGTGCGCAGCGCCTTTGCGCAGCATGTGACGAAAGAAAATCTCGTCACGGTGATCGTCGCCGCCGATTGAGTGACCGCAGAGCATGAGCCGAATTCGCATCACGGGCGGGGAATGGCGCAGCCGCCTGATTCAGGTGGCCGACGCGCCGGGCTTGCGGCCGACGCCGGATCGTGTGCGGGAAACCTTGTTCAATTGGCTGGGGCAGGATTTGACGGGTTTGACTTGTCTTGATGCCTTTGCTGGCAGCGGCATTCTGGGGATCGAAGCCGCCTCACGCGGTGCCGACAAAGTGGTGTTTCTGGAAGCCGAACGCAAAGCGTTTTTGGCACTGCACAAGAATGTTGAGCTATTTGCCTGCGATCGTCTCGAGCCAATCTGCTGCGATGCGATAAAATTCGCCCCCGCCGCCGGGTTCGATCTGCTGTTTCTCGATCCGCCCTACCGGCAAGGGTGGCTAGAGCGGATGGCGCCGCGCCTGTCCCGATTGACCAAGCCAGAGTCCCGCCTTTATGTCGAGGCCGAGGCCCCTCTGGAGCGGTTGGCATTGATCGGGTGGGGCAGTTGGCGCGTGATACGACAAGGCCACGCCGGGCAGGTTTTCTTTCATTTGCTGGAGCAGGCATGAACAACAGCGCGGCTGTGTATTCCGGGACCTTCGATCCGCTGACGCGGGGGCACGAGGATCTCGTCCGGCGCGCCTCGCGCCTGTTCGGGCGGGTCATTATCGCGGTTGCCGAAAGCACCAAGAAGCATCCGCTGTTTTCACTCGCCGAGCGGGTCGCAATTGCCAAGGAGTTGCTCGCCTGCTACCCGAATGTCGAGGTACATGGCTTCAACTGCCTACTGATGGACTTTATGCAACAGCAGGGCGCCAACGTGATCCTGCGCGGCTTGCGCGCGGTGTCCGATTTCGAATTCGAGTTTCAGATGGCTGGCATGAATCGCAGCCTTTATCCGGACGTGGAAACCGTTTTTCTCACGCCCGACGAAAAGTACATGTTTATCTCCGCTACCATGGTGCGTGAAATCGCCACCCTCGGCGGTGATGTTTCCAAGTTTGTGCAGCCGGCGGTAAGGGATCGGCTCACGCAAAAACTGGCCACTTTAGAAGCTCGATAAACCAATAATTCACTAACAAAACCACGACGAAGGAAAATCAAATGTCCCTGATCATTACCGACGAATGCATCAATTGCGATGTTTGCGAGCCGGAATGCCCTAACAATGCCATCACCCAGGGCGACGATATCTACATCATCGACCCTGCCAAGTGCACCGAATGTGTCGGCCATTTTGATACACCGCAGTGCCGCGAGGTTTGCCCGGTCGATTGCATCCCTGGCGACCCCGACAACACCGAGTCGCACGACGAGTTGATGGCCAAGTTCCTCAAGCTCACGGCCAAGTAATTTTGCCGTTGCCACGAAGCAAGGCGAGTTCGGGTTTATTTCTGGCAGTGCGGGCAGAAAAAACTGGCCCGCTGCCCTTGGCGTAATTCCTTGATCGGTCGAGCACAAACGCGACACGCCGCGCCAGTCCGGCCGTAGACAAAATACTGCTGCTGAAAATAGCCTGAGCTGCCATCCGAGTGGATGAAGTCACGCAGGCTGCTGCCGCCGGCTTCAATCGCGGCGGCAAGTGTTTCCTTGATCACCGGAACCAAACGCGACAAGCGCCGTGTTGAGATTTTCCCGGCCGGCGTACGCGGATCAATCCCGGCACGAAACAGGCTTTCCGAAGCATAGATGTTGCCGATGCCGACCACACGATGGCCATCCATCAAGGTGGGCTTGATCGCCGCCTTGAGGCCACGCAATTCATCCTTCAGCCAACTGGGGTTGAATTCCTCGGTCAACGGTTCAACCCCAAGCACATCCAGCAGCGGATGACGCGCTGCCGGACCAGGAATCCAAAGCATGGCACCGAATCGACGCGGATCGCGCAACCGCAAGAGGAGAGTGCGGTCAAAAATCAGATCAACGTGATCGTGCTTTTCCGGCAACGTGTGGGCGGGCAGCAATCGCAGGCTGCCACTCATGCCAAGATGGATCAGCAAATTACCGGTGCCAAAATCCAGCAGCAGATACTTGCCGCGTCGCTCGACTGACGTCAGTATCTGGCCGACAAACTGCCCGCGTTCACCCTGTGGTAAGGGATAGCGCAAGGCCGGCACACGAAAGTCGGCGCTGGTGAGACGGCGGCCAACCAGATCTGGCGCAATGCCACGACGAGTGACTTCGACTTCAGGCAGTTCAGGCATGGAAAGGTGTTGGTTAGTGGAAACGGCAGGAAACGGCAAAGCGCCGCTGGAGTCGTCCTGAGTGAAACTGATAACATGGCTTCATTCTAGGTTACAGAACCCCACTGAACGCCACAGAATCCCTTTTTGCTACGGAATCCGCCATGTCCCGTCTGCTTCGCTCCTTACTGCTTACTGCTGCCATATCCAGCGCATTTGTGGCGCCCGTGCTGGCCGCCACGCCGGCGGATAAGCCGGCGGCGTCAGCTCGCACGGTCCACATGGATGGCCTTACACCGCAGGTGCTCTACCAATTTCTGATCGCCGAAATTGCTACCCAACGCGGTCAGTTCGGACTGGCCGCGAGTGCCTACGCCGACCTTGCCAAGACGACGCGTAACGCCCGCGTTGCGCGTCGCGCCGCCGAGATAGGTTTGCACACGCGACAATTTGATTTCGCCCTAGAATCGGCGCGGATCTGGAATGAAGTTGAACCCGACGAGCCGGCCGCGCGGCAAATCCTGGCCAATGTATTGGCGGCGACCAATCGCATCGAGGAATTCACGTCGGCGCTGGAAAAAGATCTCGCGGCCGCCGGACCGCAACTGGACATCATGCTGCTGAACCTGAATCGGCTATTGGCCAGATTCCCCGACAAGATTGCGACGCAGCGCCTGATCGAACAAGTCACCGTGCCCTACATTGGGCGCCCCGAGGCGCATTTCGCGCGAGCACAGGCAGCGCTTGTCGTGCACAGTCCGGAGCGTGCACGGCAATCTATCGATGAAGCTTTGCGCCTGCGGCCAGAATGGGAAATGGCGGCGGTGTTCAAGGCACAGCAGATGCAAAGCGGTACCGAACGCGCCGAGTTCCTGCAAAAATACCTGGCAGATAATCCCAACGCACAAGAAGCGCGGCTCAGCTATGCGCAGACCCTGGTCGGCGAAAAGCGCTACGTCGAATCACTAAATGAGTTCCGCAGCCTGCTGACCTCTCACCCCGACAATTCTGACGTGATCAATGCGGTAGGCATTCTTTCCCTGCAACTTGAAAATCCGAAAGAAGCCGAGATTCATTTCCGACGGCTACTCGAACTGGGTAAGGGCGATCTCAACCCGGTGCGCTTCTACCTCGGACAAATTGTCGAAGACGGCAAGAATTTCGACGAAGCGCTGAAACTCTACGATGCTATCGACGGTGGCGAGCACCAGACCGCCGCATTGCTACGCGGGGCGCAGATTCTGTACAAACAAGGCAAGTTGGACGAAGCCAGGCAGCGCCTGCAAAAGGCACGAGCCCTCTTGCCGCATGAAGCACCGCAACTGCTGATCGCCGAGTCTCAGCTGCTGCGCGATGCCGGGCGCAACGAGGACGCGCTGAAGCTCCTGCAGACTGGCTTGGAAGCCAACCCCGAACAGGCAGAACTGCTCTACGAAGTCGCCTTGGCGGCGGAGCGGGTGAACCGGCTGACTGATGCCGAAGCCTACCTGCGCCGCCTCATGAAACTCAAACCGGAATCCCCCCAGGCGTACAACGCCTTGGGCTATACCCTGGCTGATCGCGGCGAACGCCTCGACGAAGCCGAGCAGCTAATCGATACCGCCTTGAAACTGACACCGGATGATCCGTTCATTCTCGATAGCAAGGGTTGGGTGCAGTTCCGCAAGGGCAAGCATGACGAAGCCCTAGTGTTGCTACGACGCGCCTATTCATTGCGGCCGGATCCGGAGATCGTCGCCCATATTGGTGAAGTGCTCTGGGCCATGGGCAAACACGATGAAGCATCAGCCCTATGGCGCGACGCGGCGAAGATCCATCCGGCTAACGCGGTGCTCAGCGCCACGATCAAGCGTTTTACGCCTTGAGGCGACGTAAGTTCTTGGTCGCGGGTGCCGCCGCTGTCGCCGCGCTATCCATTGGCGGTTGCGCTCTCCCTGTACGCAATGATGAGGACGCCGGACTACTGGGACCGGCGCTTGAATCCTTCACCGCCAGCGGGCGCTTGGCAATCCGCCAAAACGAGCGCAGTGACCATCTGCAATTTGATTGGCAGCACTCGCCACATCAGGACGTGGTGTTGCTTCTCGGGCCTTTGGGTCAAGGGCTCGCCGAGATCGTCCGCGACGCCACCGGGGCACGTATGACCCGGCCCAACTCGGCACCGATCGAAGCCCCAAACATCGCCGTGCTGGCGCAAGAGGTATTCGGTATACCGCTGCCCTTGCAAGAATTGGGCGACTGGTTGCGCGGCGCACGCGGACTAAGCGGCAATCAAGACGGCTGGCGCATCGTGATCGAGCAAACAACGCCGTACCGCCAGA
This sequence comes from Propionivibrio dicarboxylicus, assembly GCA_945902805.1. Taxonomy (GTDB): domain Bacteria; phylum Pseudomonadota; class Gammaproteobacteria; order Burkholderiales; family Rhodocyclaceae; genus CAMDMZ01. Next base: position 10,708 of record CAMDMZ010000004.1, read on the forward strand.
ACCGACTTCCGCGGCGACTCGAAGTCAGCCAAGGCGAGGTCAAGCTGATTCTGATCGTCGACACCTGGGGCGACGGAAGCTAACGCCATGCGCACCTGGAATGACATCTGGCCCGCGCCAGCCAAGCTCAACCTGTTCCTTCACGTCATCGGACGCCGGGCAGATGGTTACCATCTGCTGCAAACCGTGTTCCGCTTTATCGATTACGCCGATTTTCTACGTTTCGAACCGCGTAGCGACCGGAAAATCATCCTCGCCCAACCGCTGTCCGGCGTCGCGCCAGAGACCGACCTGACGGTACGTGCGGCAATCGCGCTACAGAACGTCACCGGCATCGACAAGGGCGCCACGATCCATCTCGACAAACGCTTGCCGATGGGCGGCGGCCTCGGTGGTGGGAGTTCCGACGCCGCGACCACACTGATCGCCCTCAATCAACTCTGGGACACCGGGCTCGATTCTCCAACCCTGCAGCGCATCGGCCTGACGCTAGGGGCCGATGTGCCCATTTTCATTCACGGCCACACTGCCTTTGCGGAAGGTGTCGGCGAGCGCTTCACCGATGTCACTACGCCAGCAGACTGGTACCTGGTCCTCGTCCCGCCTGTCGCTGTGCCCACGCCGATCATTTTTCGATCAGCGGAACTACGTCGTGACACCACCGCCATTGCTGCCATCGACTGGCAGCCCGGTTTCGGTGGCAATGATCTGGAACCCGTCGCCTGCAGGCTTTACCCTGCGGTGGCACACCACCTGGAATTCCTGCGCCGATTTGGTGATGCACGAATGAGCGGTTCTGGCGCCTGTTGCTTCGTCGCATTCCCTGATCAACCGGCGGCAGAGGCTGCCTTCGCGACACGTCCCACCAATATGCATGGCTTTGTCGCCAGAGGCTTGGATCACCATCCATTGTGCAGCGAATGACCGCCGATTGATGGTGCCCATGACGCCCCACTCATGAATATCAGCTTCAGAAAAATTTTGGAAGAAACTTGCGTTTGACACCACGCAACCGAATCGGTAAGATTCGCGGCCTTCAAGGTGGGGTCGGTAGCTCAGTCGGTAGAGCAGCGGACTTTTAATCCGTTGGTCCCGAGTTCGAATCTCGGCCGACCCACCAATAGAATCAAGCACTTAGCCAACTCTTAGGGGTTGGCTTTTTGCTTACTGGCGTTTTGGTTGCCGTATGGTTGCCGTTTGTGGCTGGCTTGCGGTTCTTTCTTGCGATGCCTCTCGCCAAGTTATTGACAACATGGGCGCGCAAAGAGCATAGCTCTTCACGGTGCTCAACACACCTCAACTACCTGTCGTGGGCGGCAGCATGACCACCATCGCCCGCCGACCAGGCACAGAAGTTCGCAGCTGGGAAGAAAAGCAGGAGGCCGCACTGCTCGCGGCTTTTCGCAGGCAGACTCCGAAGGGCCAGCATACGCTGTTGCGACAAGCCAAGGCTATCGTTGCCAAGGAGGAATGGCAGGTGTTGCATGCCCTGAAGAAGTGACGCAGTTCCGGCTTAGGCTGGGTTTTATGTATGATCGCCTCACATGTGATTGAAATCCCATTGCTGCATGGTGGAATTATGTAACTGTTTATTAGTTACAATGCGTGAACTTATTGACTTATACTCATGTCGAAGCATCAGAAATCTATTGAGAGATTGTGCGCAAAACCCACGCCCGCCGATATTAAATGGAGCGAGCTGAAGGGGGTGTTAGAACACTTGGGCTACAAAATGCTTAAAGGTTCTGGATCGCGTAGAAAATTCTTTCATGCTGGAAAGGATTTGCTGATTATTTGTCATGAACCACACCCATCTCCTGATGTGGATAAGGGGTGTGTAGATGATGTGTATGACCACCTAAAAGAAAACGGTCTCATCTGAGGGGCGATACGTGGGCATTTTGAAGTACAAGGAATACGAGGGAACTGCTGAAATCGACATGGCTCGCATGGTGTGTCGAGGGAGGGTTTTGTTTATCAACGATCTCGTAACATACGAGGCCGCATCCCCAGCAGAGTTGAAAAATGAATTTGAGGCAGCGGTTGATGATTATCTGGATACATGCACTGCCCTCGGCAGGGAACCGAAAAAGCCACTGAAAGGACAATTCAATGTTCGCATCCCTGAAGCTTTGCACAAAGCAGCAACACTGCGAGCTTTGACCGATGGCATTTCACTTAATGACGTCATGGTGCGATCACTTGATGCCTTTATCAATTTAAGGACTGACATTAACCATACCGTGCGCGTGTCTGTTGATCTAAATGCCGAGTCTTTGCAGACTCTAGTTTCAAGCGCATCAGCAAAGCCTCAATGGGGAGTTTTCAGCAATGTCAAACACTGACAACGCGCAAACAGGGAGCCCAGCAGTTCCTGCACCTATTGAATCACCTGTAACAATGCGTGATCTCGCCGCAATTTTGGTGAAGCACTACGATTTGCACGAAGGGCGGTATGACTTGCTGGTGGAGTATCAGATTGGTATGGGAGCTTTTGGGCCTGATCCCGCGTCAACTACACCAGGGGCAATGATAGGTATATCCAAGGTTGGGTTAATGCCAGCCCAAGGGGATGGCCCCACGTCTGTTGATGCGGCAATCGTCAATCCCAAGCAACCCTCAGGGGTAAAGAGGGGCACAGCTCCAAAGAGGCAAGGTAAAGCAAGGACTACCTAAACGCCATTTAAGGCCGCTCCCACAAGGTTGCGGCCTTTGTCTTTCTGGTCTTAGGGCTCATACTTCAAGAACAGCACATCCTGGGTTTTCAGCACTTCTACGTAGGAGTCGTCAGGACTGACTACAACCACCTTGCCGCGATGAGCCTCACGATAGAGGTTGATCTGGCGCATTAGCTCGCCCAATGTTGGGAGCTTCGACTTCACCTCAACAAGGATTCGATCCTTGCCACCGAACCAGACTTGAAACGGCTCATCGTTGTCACCACAGAGGCTTGGGGTACAGACATGCACCGTATGCACCCGGCAATCCGGTCTGTGATTCTGGGAAGGAGTTGAGCAAGATAGTGTCCACCAACGACGATGGTGGACACTATGGAAATCGAGAAGTCGATCCGCAAAAAGCGGGTACATAGCGAGGAATTCAAGGACGAACTGGTTCGCGCCTGTAGTGAGCCTGGCATTTCGGTGGCTGGGGTGGCATTAGCTGATAGCAAGCGATCTCTGCGAACTGCTACGCTTTTAATCCGTTGGTCCCGAGTTCGAATCTCGGTCGACCCAAAAAAAAGAGAATCAAGCACTTAGCCAACCCTTGCGGGTTGGCTTTTTGCTTACTGGCGAGTAAAGGATTACAGCCTGGCGATTACCGCATCGCCCATTTCGGTGCAGGAAACCCGTTGCATTCCTTCCTCGAAGATGTCGCCGGTACGCAAGCCTGCCGCGAGAACCTTTTTCACGGCGGTCTCGATGCGCGTGGCCGTGGTTTCGTCGGCGAAGCTGTAACGCATCATCATCGCCACCGAGAGAATCATCGCCAGCGGATTGGCGAGGTTCTTGCCGGCAATATCTGGTGCCGATCCGTGACAGGGTTCGTACATGCCCTTGTTGTTTTCATCCAGCGAGGCGGAGGGCAGCATGCCGATCGAGCCAGTCAGCATCGACGCCTGATCGGAAAGAATGTCACCGAAGATGTTGCCGGTAACGATCACGTCGAATTGCTTGGGGGCGCGAACAAGCTGCATCGCGGCGTTGTCGACCAACATATGGCTAAGTTCGACATCCGGATATTCGGCAGAAATCTCGATCATCACATCGCGCCACAGCTGGGTGGTTTCCAGCACGTTCATCTTGTCGACCGAGCAGAGCTTTTTGCTGCGTTTGCGTGCAGCCTCGAAGGCGACGCGACCGATGCGACGGATTTCGTCTTCATCGTAGATCATTGTGTTGCGTCCGACACGCTTGCCGTTTTCCACCGTAATGCCGCGTGGCTCACCGAAATAGATGTCCCCGGTGAGTTCGCGTACGATCAGGATGTCGAGCCCGGAAACCACCTCCGGCTTGAGTGAAGAGGCATTTTTCAGCTCGTCGTACAAGACGGCCGGGCGCAGGTTGGCAAACAGGTTGAGGTCTTTGCGAATGCCCAGCAGACCGCGTTCGGGCCGCTGCGGGCGCGGCAGGACGTCCCATTTCGGGCCACCGACGGCCGCCAGCAAGACCGCGTCAGCAGCACGTGCCAGTTGCTGGGTCGCGGGCGGATAGGGCTCGCCAGTAGCATCGACGGCAGCACCACCGAGTAGCGCTTCTTCGCGCTCGATCTTCATTCCTTCGCTCTGGAATACATCCAGCACGCGCAGGGCCTGGGCCATGATTTCAGGGCCGATGCCGTCACCTGGCAGATAGCAGATTTTCATTTTGTTTCCTAAAGTTGTTCGTGAGGGTTTGACTGTTTGGCTTGCGCTCTGGCTTACAACCAGGGCTGGGCTGCTTTGTGCTTGGCTTCGAAGGAACGGATTTCGTCGGCGTGCATCAGCGTCAGACCGATTTCGTCGAGCCCGTTGAGCAGGCAGTGCTTGCGGTGCGGGGTGATCTCGAAGGAGAACGAGAACCCGCTGGGTGAGGTCACCGTTTGTGCCTCGAGGTTCACGTCCAGCCGATAGCCCTCGGTCGCTTCGCATTCGCGGAACAGCCTATCCACCACATCGCCACTTGCAACAATAGGCAGGATGCCGTTCTTGTACGAATTCGAAAAAAAGATGTCGGCGAATGACGGCGCGATCATTACACAAAAGCCGTAGTCCTCGATGGCCCAGGGCGCGTGTTCGCGCGATGAGCCACAGCCGAAGTTGTCGCGCGCGAGCAGAACTTGAGCGCCGGCGTAGCGTGACTGGTTGAGCACAAAGTCGGCGTTGGTGGGACGGTGGGTGCAATCCATGCCGGGCTCGCCGTGGTCGGTGTAGCGCCACTCGTCGAACAGGTAAGGGCCGAAACCGGCGCGCTTGATTGACTTCAGGAATTGCTTGGGGATGATAGCATCGGTATCGACGTTGGCACGATCCAGTGGGCAGACCAAGCCGTTGAGTCTGGTAAAAGCTTTCATGGTGAGTTCCTCAAATCTGCCGAATATCAACAAAATGGCCAGCGATGGCCGCCGCCGCCGCCATCGCCGGGCTGACCAGGTGGGTACGCCCGCCTGGGCCCTGACGACCTTCGAAATTGCGGTTCGATGTCGAGGCGCAGCGCTCGCCGGGTGACAAGCGGTCGGCATTCATCGCCAGACACATCGAGCAACCGGGCTCACGCCACTCGAATCCGGCAGCGAGAAACACCTTGTCCAATCCTTCCTCCTCGGCCTGGCGCTTGACCGTGCCAGAACCGGGAACGACCAGCGCCAGTTTGACGCTATCAGCCACCTTCTTGCCTTTGGCCACCGCCGCCGCAGCACGCAGATCTTCGATGCGCGAATTGGTGCAGGAACCAATGAATACCTTGTCGATGCGGATCTCGGTAATCGGGGTCGAGGCGACAAGATCCATGTATTTCAGCGCCCGCTCAATGCCAAGGCGTTTAACCGGATCAATCTCGTCGGCGGGGTTGGGCACCGTGCCGCTAACCGGTAACACCTGCTCGGGCGAGGTGCCCCAGGTCACTTGCGGTGCGATATCGGCGGCGGCCATATCGATCACAGCGTCAAATTTCGCATCGGCATCCGATTGAAGCGTTTTCCAGTAGGCAACGGCTTGATCCCAAAGGGCGCCCTTGGGTGCGTGCGTACGGCCTTCGAGGTAGTTGATGGTCGTCTGATCGACGCCAATGATGCCGGCGCGCGCACCGGCCTCGATGGCCAGGTTACACACCGTCATGCGGCCTTCCATCGACAGCGCACGAATCGCCGAGCCGGCGAATTCGATGCAGTAGCCTGTTCCGCCAGCAGTGCCGATCTTGCCGATCACTGCCAGCGCAATGTCCTTGGCTGTGGCGCCGGCAGCCAACTCACCTTCGATGCGAACCAGCATGGCCTTCGATTTTTTCTGAACCAGCGTCTGGGTCGCCAGCACATGCTCGACTTCCGAGGTGCCGATACCGTGTGCCAAGGCGCCAAAAGCCCCGTGCGTCGCCGTGTGGCTGTCGCCGCAAACGACGGTCATACCCGGCAGCGTGGCGCCAATTTCCGGGGCAATCACATGGATGATGCCCTGGTTGCGGTGCTTGAACGGGAAATACACCAGGGCGCCGAATTCCTTGATGTTGGCGTCGAGTGTGTCGACCTGGGTTTTCGAGATCGGGTCGTCGATATCGCGATCCCAATCTTTGGTCGGCGTGTTGTGATCAGGCACGGCCACGATCGAGTCGCTGCGCCAGGCTTTGCGTCCGGCCAGGCGCAAACCTTCGAACGCTTGCGGACTGGTCACTTCATGCATCAGGTGACGATCGATGTAAAGCAGACAGGTGCCGTCTGCTTCCTGGCGAACCACATGGGTATCCCATAACTTGTCGTACAAATTCTTGCCAGCCATGGCGGCTCCTTAAAAGATTCTCGCAACATGACGCAGTTCGATGCCGAACCGGTCAAACCGGGCCAAGCGACATCAGCTATCAGTCCATCACTGTCCCTGAGACCTATCTTAGTGAGCCGTTGATACCATAACAAGTTTATTGTCTATACTAGTATCAGTGCTAACAGCTCAATGATTCGGGCGACACGGCGTCACATCAACCACCTGATTCAAAACGTTAATTTTAGTTCGCGCGATGAAAAGTGACCCCATCACTCGCCGCCAGGAACTTGGCGAGTTCCTGAAAGTACTGCGCGAACGTCGTGCTCCCGAGGCATTCGGCTTCCCCCCGGGCCGACGACGTCGCGCTCCGGGCTTGCGCCGCGAGGAAGTCGCACAACTCGCCGGGATCAGCCCGACCTGGTACACATGGATTGAACAGGGACGCGATGTCAACGTCTCGGCCGAGGTGCTCGCCCGTCTAGCCTCTACCCTGCAGCTAACCCGATCCGAGCGCGCCTACCTGTTCGAGATGGCGGGCCGGCGGGATGAAGATGAAGTCGAGCCGAACGAAGACCAGGTTCCAGATATCCTCATTTCGCTCCTCGACGACATTGCGCCACCGGTCTATCTCATGGGCCGTTACTGGGATTTGCTGGGATGGAACGCCAATGCTGCAGCGCTCTTTACCGGCTGGCTCGACATGCCACAAACACGCACCGCGAACCTGTTGCGCTTTGTCTTCCTCGATACATTGGCCAGGACTCTGCTAGTCGATTGGGAAGTACGGGCGCGCCGCATCGTCGCCGAGTTTCGGGCCGACTGCCGGACCCGACTGGAGGAACCCGCGCTACAGCGCCTGGTCGGCGAACTTACTGAGGAAAGCCCGGATTTCGCGCGCTACTGGAAGCAGCACGACGTCGTCGATCGTCAAGGCGGGCGGCGTGACTTCCAGCATGCTACATATGGAATCGTCAGCTACCAGCAATTGACCATGCACCCGGTCGATCAGGAAGCCCTGAAACTGGTCATCCTTGAACCGTTACCTTTGGCGAAGTCGAAAGCTTCGCCTCGGAATCAGCCGACGCGTGCTTGATCGCGCATCAGCTTGTATTCGATCGAATCGACCAACGCGAGCCAACTGGCCTCGATGATGTCAGTGGATACGCCCATGGTTGCCCACTGCGTCTCGTGGTCGGCACTTTCGATCAGAACCCGGACCTTCGCCGCAGACGCCTGGCCTGAATCAAGCACACGCACCTTGTAATCGATCAGCCGCATTTCCCGGATGGTCGGGTAGAAGCGCTCGAGGGCCTTGCGGATACCATTATCGAGTGCATTGACGGGACCATACCCCTCGGCGGCCGTCAATTCCTCTTGGCCGTTAACGGCAATCTTGATGATGGCGCTGGAATTAAGCACCTTGTTCGACGGCTCATTGACAATCACCTTGAACTCCCTGAGTTCAAAGAAGGGCTGATGCTTGCCAAGGATCTTGCGTACGACGAGTTCGAACGAACTCTCAGCGCTTTCAAACTGATAACCCTCGTGTTCCAACTCCTTGAGCCGGTCGGCGATCAGATAGGTTTGGGCCGAATCCTTGTTCAGCGCCGGATCGATGAGCCTGATCCGCTCCAGCAGCATGCTACGACCGGCGACTTCGCTCATCAGGATGCTGCGCGAATTCCCCACCAGTTCGGGGGCAACGTGCTCGTAGGAAATAGGGTTCTTCTTGACAGCGTCAATGTGCATGCCACCCTTGTGCGCGAAGGCATCGTTGCCGACATACGCCGCCTTTTCGTTGTGTGGAATGTTGGCGACATCGCTGACATAGCGGGCGGTCGACGTCAAATGAATCAGACTGTTCGGCGGCAGGCATGTTTTCCCGAGCTTCAACTCAAGGTTGGGGATGATTGCGCAAAGATTGGCATTGCCGCAACGCTCACCAATGCCATTGATCGTACCCTGCACCTGCGTGGCTCCCGCCTGGACCGCGACAACCGAATTGGCGACCGCCATCTCGCAATCGTTGTGGCAATGGATGCCAATGGTGCGCCCCGGATAGCGGGCGACGACTGCTTTCGTGACCTCCCCCAAAAAGTCCGGGAAACTTCCGCCATTGGTGTCGCACAGGCAAATGCAATCCGCACCGGCCAAGGCCGCAGCATCGAGCGACTCCATGGCGTAGCCCGGATTGGCGCGATAGCCGTCGAAAAAATGTTCGGCGTCGTAGACGACTTCCTTGCCATGCGCCTTCAGGTAACGAACCGTATCGCTGATCATGGCCAGGTTTTCTGCTAAGGTCGTGTGCAGGATATGGCTCACCTGATAATCCCAGCTCTTGCCGAAAATCGCGATTGCATCCGTTCCAGCGTCCAGCAACGAGCGCACTTTGTCGTCGTCTTCGACGCGGACGCCGACCTTGCGGGTGCTGCCGAAGGCGATTAGGCGGCTGTGCTTCAGCGTCAGACCACGCACACGCCCGAAAAATTCCAGATCCTTCGGATTGGAGCCGGGGTTGCCGGCTTCAATAAAGGCAACACCAAGTGCATCAAGGCGCTCGACTATCTTGATCTTGTCTTCGACGGAATAGGAAATGCCCTGTGCCTGCGCACCATCGCGCAAGGTGGAATCGTAAATGTGAACTTGGTCCATGCTTCGTCTACCGCTGCTATTGTCGAAAACCTCACTGCCCTGGTGCGAGAGCGTCTGCACCGTTTGCCCGGCGCATCTGGCTCCAGGGTTCGTGAGGGTGCTCTGGGGAGGGCGGATTGTATGGCATTTGATGTCGGACGCGCTTTGGGTTCGCGCCACCAGACCGCGAACTCCGCGCTTCCGTCCGTCTGGCGGGCCTTCTGCGGACCCTGTCAGTTCCCAGAACGAGCGTTGCGCATCCCCAAAAAAAACGGTTTCCGGATTAAACGGTGGGCGACACCGAAATTGGTGAATTGCACATTACTCGCAGACTCCGGATTTTCGAGTGGACGTAGCCTATTTCTGGGAGATCTTCATACTCGGGTGCTTCTTGGTTAGCAGCAGGAACAACTCCCAAGTTGAGAACGGGATGGCTCGATGGTCAGGTTGTCCAATCTCAACCTCATAAACCTGCCCGGCGCGATAGGATGATTTTCCTTGAGCAGGCGGCACACCAATTACCAACCGGTGCGTTCCGGTGAGTCGAAATCAGCCATATCGGTTTTGTCGTCGTCCGCAACCGGATCTTGCGCAATAAGCGCTCTTTCCAAGGTTACTCTCCACTCAATGAGTCTTATGTACTCGCTCTGCGAGTGACGTGGAAGTATTTTTCGAATATAAATAACCCTGAAGGTTAGTAGCGTTCTAGGTTAATATTTCACTGTGGAAAAGTGCAAACCTCATTATCGTCTGGCCGACATTCAAGCTATGGTGGCAGACCTAAGCCATAAGCCTTTTACGCGGACAGCCATCGTTGGTGGGCGTGACTTGGGGCTGGAGGAAGGCCAGATGCGCGAAGTTGTCTGTGCGCTATCCGGCAAAAACCTATTTAAGTCGATGACAACCACGCATGACCACACGGTTTGGCAGGATGTGTATCACGCCATGACGCCAGTCGGTGTTATGGCCTACATCAAGGTGACCGGCTATACAGATGGTAGGCCGCCAGTAATACAGTTCAAGCGACTGAAGGAGGAATCATGAAGTGCCCTGAATGCGGATATGAAATGCAGCATGAAACATGGGATGAACTGGTCACTGTCCAGGGCAAGTCAATGACTGTTCATGTGGTCAGTGGTAATCGTTGCAGCGGATGCGGTGAAGCGGTCTTCGATGACGAAAGTTATGACCGCGTGGTGGCCGCCAGCGATGGACTTATCCGGGCATTGCGAAAAGCCAATCCGCCTGAAATTAAGGTTATCCGGGAAAAGCTTGGGCTGTCTCAAGCGGAGGCTGGCAAGATTTTTGGTGGAGGCGTCAATGCGTTTTCCCGTTACGAACGTGGCGTCGCTAAACCGAGCACCCAGATGAGGAAGCTACTCAAGATTGCCGAGCGTCATCCTGAACTGGTAAAGGAGTTGGCAGACATTAGATAATCGGGCTTTTGCCTGAGCCTGTATGCTCGTCAATTTCCTTAATCTTCCCGGCTTGGTTGTTGTCGATTTCAAGGAAACCGAGTTGAATATCACGTCAAGGCGACACCGCGAGCCATTTCCCGTTTATGCCCGCACTGCGGGCGTTCACATGAAACGGAGGCGCATGCCCGTCGCATGCTCGTTATCCGCGACATCCCCAGTCATGGCAAAGCGGTGGTCGTTCATCGGGACGTCACTCGCCTGAAGTGCCGGCCTTGCAATCAAACATTGACAGCATCTATCCCGGCGGTTGATACCACCCGTGAAATGACGAAGCGCCTGACAAACTGGATTGGTCGCCAGTCCATCGAGTACCCGTACTCGGAAATTGCCAAGCAGGTTCGCATTGAAGAGAAGACTGTCCGCAACATTTTCGTTGAGTACGTGGCGGGATTTGCTAATGAAAACTAATGTCGCCTTCGAGGCGGTGCGACGAAAGATTGCCAGAGAAAGCGGCAACGGCGCCGGACTGGACCTGAATCGCGCCCATAAGCTCTTTGACAAGCGAGCCAAAACCCTGAAACCCGAGCAATTCATTACCGTTTCTGGCTCAACACCTTTCCGCAGTTGAAAGCGGCCGATGATTTGAAAGAGCGGCTATATGCCATCTATGACGCGACGACGCCAGAAGAAGCCTGGGGCGAGTATTTGCATTGGGAAAGCTCCATCCCGAAAGACCTCATCAAGCCGTTCCGGGTGATCAAGACAACATTCCGCAACTGGCGACCGTACATTCTCAACTACTTTGATGACCAGCGCGTGACGAACGCTTTTACGGAATCCTTCAATGCGAAGGTGCGGGCGGCCTATCGGAACGGCAGGGGCTACTAGCTACTGACACGTATATAGACATACATTGACAAAGATCCCCATGCATACCATAATTCGCAGTTATGAAACTGAGTGAATGGGCTAAACTACAAGGCATTTCGTACAAAACCGCATGGCGGATGTGGCGGGATGAGCGATTGCCGGTGCCTGCCGAGCAATTGGCGACCGGAACCGTCATCATTCATCAGCCGGTCAATGCGGTCAATGCGGTGGCGCTATATGCGCGAGTCTCCAGTTCTGACCAGAAATCCGACCTTGATCGCCAACTGGCAAGACTCACTGAATTTGCGATTGCACAGAAGTTCTCCATCATTGATGCTGTCAAGGAAGTCGGTTCCGGCCTCAACGGTCACCGCAAAGGGATGATGCGGTTATTACGCAATCCAGAAGCAAAGATTATCGTAGTCGAGCATCGGGATCGCCTGATGCGTTTCGGATTCGAGTACGTCGAATCGGCACTGGCGGCGCAGAATCGAAAGGTAGTCGTCATCGAGCCGGACGAAATGACTGACGACATTGTGCGCGACCTGCATGAGGTCATTGTCTCGATGTGCGTTAGATTGTATGGAAAACGATCTGCCAAGAATCGCGCACAAAAAGCATTAGATGCGCTGTCTGCCCCGGAGGCGACAGCGCAATGAGTGATCGCTCGATTTTCACCTACCAGACGCGCCCGGAACTATCGCCAGAGCAGGCGACAGTCCTAGACGCCTATGCCGAGCTATACGGTAAAGCTGAGCGTAGCCTGTTTGCCGCGATCCAAGCCGGTGGATCGCTCAATGACCTAAAGCGCCGGTTTCAGCCTCGCTTCGGTATCTCGGCGCGGCAATTCAACGCGATCCGCGTGGGACTCGAAGGCAAGATCAAATCGATTAAGGAACTTCGTCCTGATCTGATCGCCGAGGCCGAAAAGCGCATCCGCAAAGCCGCGAAGGTCGTCTCCAAACTGGAAAAGAAGTTACCCGCGTCCAACAAGCTGCACCAGAAGAAGCGGCGGCTGATGTGCCTACAGGACCGGCTGACGGCTTTGAAGGCCGATCAGGAAGCCGGAACCGTCCGTATTTGCTTCGGCAGCAAGAAGCTGTTTCGCGCTCAATTCGATCTCGAAGCCAACGGCATAGCCTCCCACGACGAATGGAAGTCCGACTGGCAACAGGCCCGGTCGAGCCAGTTCTTTGTTTTAGGCAGCCAGGATGAGGTATCAGGCAATCAATCGTGTCAGGCGTTTGTTACCAAAGATGGCGCGCTGAACCTCCAGATTCGCCTGCCTAGCTCGATAGGGGCTCAAGGCAAGCACCTGATCATTGAGAACATCCACTTCGCCTACGGCCATGAGCAAATCGTTGCGGCACTTGGCAGCAGCCAGCGCATTCACAGCCAAACCAAAGACGGCAAGCCGACCATCAAGCGCGCCGGCACGGCGCTGAGTTATCGTTTTGTCCGCGACGATAAAGGCTGGCGCATCTTCGTCAGCGCTGAAGCAAGGCCGGCCGAACAGGTATCCCGGAAAGAACTCGGCACCATCGGCGTCGATGTCAATGCCGACCATCTGGCTATGTCGGAAACAGATCGCTTCGGCAACCTAATTGACACTCGGCGCATTGATCTGATCACCTACGGTAAGACGCCAGACCAAGCGAAAGCGATCATCGGCGATGCCGCCGTAGCGATTGCCGCCCAGGCTCAGTCGGCAGGCAAGCCCATCGTGATCGAATCGCTCAGCTTTCAGAAGAAAAAGGCCGAACTGGAAACCACCCATCCGAAGCAGGCGCGGCTCATCTCCTCGTTTACCTGCAATAGGGTGTCCTCAAACATCAAGGCGGCGGCATTCCGGCACGGCGTCGAGGTGATCGAAGTCAATCCGGCGTACACGTCGGTGATTGGGGCGGTTAATTTTGCCCAGCAAAAAGGTATTTCAGTACATCAGGGCGCGGCTTACGCCATCGCCCGTCGAGGATTGGGATTGTCCGAACATCCGACCGTGCTGGAGGCCATCGTGCCGGCCCGCAACGGTGGCCATATCACCTTCGCCCTACCTGCAAGGAATCGGGCGAAGCCGTTATGGTCGTTCTGGTCGAAGGTTCGGACACGTCTCAAAGCGGCGCATGTAGCGCATTTCCGGTGTGGGGCGCATAAAACCGCTCCGCCACCTCTCTCGCCCGTAAGGCCGGGAGTGAGTCCTATCTGGATTTCCACGGCGCGACCCCGTGGCGCGAATCGTTCCCAAAACTGTTCGGGGAACGTCTGGCCGGATGTCCCATTTTAGCAATGGAACATTTGGCTATGGTTTTAGGAACGGTTTGCAGCTTTGAGCGGCTGCGTGCAAAGGTTCTCTATACCGACATGCTCCAGAAACGCGTCAAGATGCAGGAAAAGGTCAGAGTCAGGAAGCGTCGGTTCGATGATGTGGAGTCAGAAGGCTTCCAGCGCATGTACCTGATGAGCTACGCGACCGTTGCCGAGCCTGAATATGAAGTCAGAATTCGGACTCGATTGCCAATCTTGGAACCGACATGTCCACACTGGAACGCCTTCTGGATGAAGGGAAGTTCTAGGTCAGAAATCCCCTCTGCCCACCCGATAATCCGGAAACCCAAAAACAGCCCGCCTCAAGAGTTTTGGCGGGCTGAAGGGGAGGAACGACTTGGTTTTGTCAGGCGAAGCTATCTGACATGAGTGTGCTAAACCACTTTGACATATCCTGGAAGTTATCCTGAGTGGCATGACCTTCACCCGATGCGCCGGGGATGACTTTCATACTGTTCATGGTATCCACACCATACACGGCGGTGAGCCAGGATGCTGTATCGGCCGTAATCGGCGAGTAACACGCCGAATTGGTCACTGGTGCCGGATCAGGGGTGCGCCCAGACAACAGACGAATGACCGCATCGGCACACACCTTGGCTTCCTGGTTGGCGATGTGACCGGCTTTTGGTTGGCCTGTGGCCGCAGCATCGCCAATGACATGGAGGTGCGGTGCCACCGTGGCCTCGTAAGAGCGAACGTCGACGCTAGTCCATTTTCCGCCGACATCGGCCAAGCCGTTGCTGGTGAGAATCTTGCCGGCGCGGTGCGGTGGGATCACGTTGAGCACATTGGCGCGGGTATTTCCGATGTTGGTGAATATGTCGCCTGTGGCGGCGTTGACGCTTGCGATGGTCACGCCACTGTGATACTCAATGACTCCCTTGTGCGTGCTGGTGAAGGCCGTCGTGAAGGTGTTCACTTCCGCCTGGATGCCCGGATTAGCGTCGAGAACGAGCACCTTGGAACCCGGACGATTTTTCTTCAGCCAGTCGGCCACGACACAGGCGCGCTCATAGGGTCCGGGTGGGCAACGATAGGGCGCGGCCGGGATGGTCATGGCGAAAACACCGCCGTTTGGCATGGCCGTGATCATGTTCCGCAGGTCGGTGGTTTGCGAACCGGCCTTCCAGGCATGCGGTACACGCTTCTGGGCATCCGCTGTTTCCAGGCCCGGCACCACATCGAAATCGACACCGGGCGCAACGATCAGCCGGTCGTAGGGCAATACCGTACCGTCGGCCAGTGAGACTTTGCGCCCCACCGGATCGATTTTGACCACCTCGCCCTGTTTGACCGTCACGCCATAGCGACTGGCGAGGAAGCCGTAGCTGAACTGCAGCGAGGAAACATTGCGCTGGCCGCTCAGAACCAGATTACTCATGATGCTGGAGGTGTAGAACGGATCGCGCTCGACGAGGGTGACTTTGATCCCGGTACCGCCCCATAGCCGCAGGTACTTGGCCACTGTGGCGCCGGCCATGCCGCCACCGATCACCACGACATTACCTACGATGCCCGTGTTGGTCGGCACAGTGGCATCGCCGGTGGTTGATCGGGTGCGCGTTTTTGAATCCGCCCAAGCCAGACTGGAGAATCCGCTGGCAGCCAGTGCAAGACTGGAGGCGCCGGCATATTTTAGAAATTCGCGGCGCTTAGTCATCGTCGTTCTCCTTTTTCTTCTTGTTGGATACGGGTGTGGTGGCTGTGGTTGTCGAACCTGTATTGGTCGTCGTTGTGCTGGTGGATGTCGTGCTGTTTGCGGTGGAGAGGCCGGCGAGGTAATTCGCCAGCAATTGCAGTTGTGCATCGTTGTAGCCACGGGCATGGATATCCATGATGTCGGGGCTGGTCTTGGTGCGCATTTCGCGCAGCTCCTTGACAATCTCGGCCGCAGATTCACCGGTCAGTCGTTCGAAGCCGCCGCTGCCATTGGTTCCATGACACTGAAAACAATTCGAGGCCAAGAGTCGCCCTGCGGGAGGTGCTGTGGTGGTGGTCTGGGCGAGCGCTGGCAAACTTGCCAGGATCAGCAACCCGCCTACAATCGTGCTTCGTGCCTTGTTCATGAATACTCCTTGTGATCTCATTCATCTCTGTTCGGGATGCCGTACAGGTCTGTCGCGGCGCCACGCTTTGCCGGGATCTTTGGCTCAGCGGGGCGAATAATGCGGTTCATCTCACCGCTTGTCTGTTGTCGTCAAACCCCGACACATTGGTATTGGGGTGCTCGGGATTAGCATAGCGACCATGACGCTTTACCCCCGTTCCTTCCTGCAGTTGATCCTGATCGGCTGGTTGCTGGTGGCCTTGCCGCTGCTGGCGGCGATTGCCTTTGCCTGGCACAGCCTGGATGGCATTGCGGAGCGTGGTGACGCCGTGGTCGAACAAGCTTCCCTGGCGGGGCGCATCGGTTGGGAAATGCCGGAACACTTGACGCACATGGAACGCAGCGTGTTGCAGTTCGAGGTCTTGCATACCGAAACCTTGCTCGAAGACTATGCCGAGGAACGTGCCCAATGGCGCAAGGAAGCCGACGAACTCGGGCGCATTCCGTTGGCGACAGCGTTGGCCGGGCGCGTGGCAGCCATGCTGGCGAGCGAGGACACGGCGTATCGCGCTGCCGTTGCCAATATCAACCAGGCCGCTGCATTGCGCGAAGTGCTTGGCCACCTCAGAGCCGAAACCACGACGCTGCTTGAGGAGTTGGGACAGCGGGTAAAGGCGGAGCGCGAAAGCTTTCGTGCCGAGACCACCATGTTGCGGCAGCGACTTCTGGTCGGTTTGGCGGCGGCGTTTGCCCTGGCGGCGCTATTGTTTTGGTTTGGGCGACACTTGCTAGCGCGGCTGTTGAGCCGTTTCGAACGCGCTGTGCTGGCGCTCGGACAAAATCGACTGGATCGCCGCATCCGGCTCAAGGGCCCCCGCGATCTGCAATGGGTGGGCAGTCGGCTGGACTGGCTGCGCCGCCGTCTGCTCGGCCTGGAGACTGAGCGCACTCGCATCCTGCGCCACGTCTCGCATGAACTGAAAACCCCGTTGGCCGCGCTGCGCGAGGGGGCCAGTTTGCTCAACGAGGGCGTCGCCGGGCCACTCTCGCCGCAGCAGGCACGTATCGCCAGCATCATGCAAGGCAATGTTCTGCGTTTGCAGGCACTGATCGACGGTTTGCTCAAGATGCAGCAAGCCGGTCATGTACGTGATCGTATCGAGCCGGTGGTCGTCCGACTGGATCAACTGATCCAGCAGATTCTGGTCACGCATCAACTTGCCACGCGTGACAAGCGCCTGCATATTTCCGGCACGCTGGCTCCCTTGGCCGTCGAGGGTGGGCGCGAGGAGTTGACTACGGTGCTGGATAACCTGATCGCCAACGCAATCAAATTTTCACCGGAGGATCATTTGGTCCGTGTGACCTTGAGTAGCGAGGCCGAGCAGGCCGTCGTCAATGTCACCGACCAAGGCCCCGGGGTTCCGGAAAGTGATCGCGACAAGATTTTCGAGCCGTTTTTCCGTAGCCCGGCGACCCGCAGCGTCGCCGGTGTCGGTCTTGGCCTGGCGATTGCCCGCGAACTGGTGCTGGCTCACCAAGGCAGTCTCGATTTGCTGCCAAGCGACACGGGTTGTCATTTCCGCCTGGCCTTACCACTAGCCAACGCCGCGACATGATTAGCCGTTTGCGTTTGCCGCTTGTGCTCTGGTTTCTGGCCCTGTTGCTGGTGCTGGGGGGTTGCGCAACAGCGCCGCCAAAAGCCGGGACCGGGCAGGAGCTTACCGAATTGCTGGTCTACCGGGAAAGCTTGCTGGCGATGCCAATCGAGGAACAGAGCAAAGCCTACCAAGCGGCGGTGCAGGAGCTGGAACTGCGCCGTGACGATCCGGCGCGCTTGCGCCTTGCCATGATTTTGTCGCTGCCGCGTGCGCCGTGGCGCGATGATGTTCGGCTGCTGAGTTTGCTTGAGGATATCGAGCCTGACGCCGGCAGTGGATCGGCGCGACGTGCGCTGGCGCAGTTGATCCGCAGCCTGATTCTCTATCAACAAAGGCTGCTGCGTGAAGACCGCAAACGCATGGCGGCCGAGCAACAGCAAGCGGTACGCGAGGAGCACCAGCGCATGCTCGCCGAGCGCCAACGTTTGCTGCAGTTTGAGCAACGCCGGGCTGACGATTTGCAACAAAAGCTCGATGCCTTGCTCCATATCGATCGCACGATGCGGAGAAAAGGGCGATGACCAACGATGTGAACCACGACGTGAGTCACGACACAGCACGCGCCCGGGTTCTGGTCGTCGACGACGATCCTGACCTGCTCGCCCTGATGAGCATGCGCCTTGGCGCGGCCGGCTATGAGGTCTTGGCGGCTGCCTCCGGTGCGGAGGCGCTGGAACTGTTTCACACACGCAAACCACGGGTGGTCATCACCGATCTGCGCATGGATGAAATGGATGGTCACGCCCTGTTCGAGCGCCTGCATGAGAGTGCACCCGGGGTTCCGGTGATCATGCTGACGGCACACGGCACGATTCCCGATGCGGTGGCCGCGACTCAGCGCGGAGTATTCAGTTTTCTGACCAAGCCTTTCGATGGCCGCCAGCTCTTGGCGCTCGTCGCTGAAGCGTTGGTTTTGTCGCCGGAGATTGCAGCCGAATCGGAGGGTAGCGATTGGCGCGCCAATTTTGTTGCCGCCAGCGCCACGACCGACGAACTGCTGCGTCAAGCACGCCGTGTTGCCGAGACTGATGAACCTCTGCTGCTGTTGGGTCCGCCGGGGAGTGGCAAAGAGCATTTGGGGCGTCTGGTGCATGCCGCCAGTGCGCGTGCGCAGCAAGCGTTCGTGCCCTTGCGCTGCAGCCCGGATACCGATGAGGCCCTGCTTGCCGACGCCTTGCGCGAGGCACGCGGCGGCAGTTTGTTTGTGGACGATGTCGGCGCCAGCAGCCAGGCCATACAGGCGCGGCTATTGCCGTATGTGCGCGAAGCAACTCCTTTTGCCGCGCCGACGCGCAGTGCGGGCGAGCCCCGCATCATGGCGGCGAGTTCGCAGCCACTGGATACGCTGCTCAATACCGGCGAGTTTCGCGTTGATCTGTATTACCGGCTGACGCGAAACGTGCTCGAACTCGCCAGTCTGGCCCGGCGCAAGGATGACATACCGCTGCTGGTGGCACATTTCACCGCCGTCTGGGCCGAGCAGCGGCAACGCCCGGCACCGAGTTTTGCCCCCGATGCGCTGGTTTTGCTGCAGGAGGCGCCCTGGCCGGGCAATGTGCGCCAGTTGCGCACCGTGGTGGACATGAGCGTGAGTCAAGCGGTAGCGCCGGTGATCCCGGTTTCACTGGTGCAGCGCTTGCTGCGCGAGCAAAGCGAGAATGAACTGGTGGCGTTTGACGATGCCCGGCGTGGTTTTGAACGCGATTATCTGGTCCAGGTTCTCATCGCCACCGCCGGCAATGTGGCGCATGCGGCACGTATTGCCCGCCGTAACCGGACCGAGTTTTACAAGCTGCTTTCACGCCATGATCTTGATCCGGCGGCGTTCAAACAGTCAGCGCGGTGACGCGTGCTGCGCCTGTCGCTGATCAGCAGAGTGGCAGCGCCAAGTGATCCAGACACAACAACTCGGGCGGTTGCCGGCGCACACTGGAACTGCGTGCCGGCATCGGAATAGCCATACGTTTTCCCGCGACTCTGCCCACCACCGGCAACGCGCCCTCTCCATAAATGCGCCGTAGCAGTACCTCGGTCCGAACTTCATGCGACGTAAAGGTGGCGACCTTCATGCCATCGCGTGCGACGCAGGAAGTTTGCCCGGCGACCCCGCTCACCGGTTTGAGTCGGCGCACGGTGTTGACGTCCCAGTAGTAGCAATCGGGCGTCATCGCCTCGGCGGCGATGGCGCGCCCGGTGGCAGACAGGAAATGAGTACGGTGCAGATGCGCGGCATTGGCGCTGGCAGCAAGCAGAGCCAGCAAAAGAGCGGCAAAGATCCTGGCGAGTGTTCTGGATTTCATGGCGGCAGACTCCTGAAGCGAGTAATGAAGGCAGCTTAGGCCATTGGCGAGACGTGCAAGTGGTGTCGTCAATCGGCGACAGAGATGGGTTGTCAGGGACCGTCGAGCGCCGTCCCACCAGCACCGACTTTTTCAAATAGGGTCAACCATCACCCGTCACCATCTTTAACTAAGCCTGGCGCTTAGTTAAATGAAATTGATTTCCTTTAACTAAGGAAGAGATTCAGATAACGATCAAACGCATAGACCCGTCCTCGTTCCTGCCCTGCAATCTGGACCAGGATTCCAAGTTTTTGCAATTCCCGAACCAGGGTCTGAGCGGTGGGTCCGCTCACCGAAAGCCCATGCTCCAACTCGGATGCCGAAATGATCGGCTTTTTATACAACAGGTTAAGCGCCGCTCTGGCGTTTGGTGCGCGCTTGCCCAGTGCTAATACCGCATGCTCAACCTCGGTACGCAAAACCAAAATCTTGCCAAATACATCACGCCCCCTGGCTGCCGTTTCCGCCATACCGACAAGAAAGAAGCGCACCCAGTGAATCAGGTCGTTCGATACGCGCACCCGCATCAGGGCGTCGTAATAGCTGGCGCGGTTGCGTTCGAAAAAGTCTGAAAGGTAGAGTGCAGGCTTGACCAACAGACCGTGACTGACGAGATACAGCGGGATCAACAGTCGACCGATGCGGCCGTTGCCATCAGAGAATGGATGCACGGTCTCGAACTGGTAATGACTGATGGCGATGCGGATCAGATGTGGCACGGCAATCGACTCGTTATGCCAGAACTTTTCCAGATCGCTCATCAGGTCGGGCACTTCATTCGGATGCGGCGGCACAAAGACGGCGTCGGCGATGCTGGAGCCACCGATCCAGTTCTGGCTGGTACGAAACTCGCCCGGCTGTTTGTACTCGCCGCGCACCCCGCGCATCAGCGTTGCGTGGGCCTGCCGCAACAGGCGGTTGGACAGCGGCAGTGTCTTCAATTCGCCCACCGCCTGATTGACGGCGTCGATGTAATTACGCACCTCGCGCCAGTCGTCGCGCTTCTCCGGACGAATCTGTTCTTCCGACAATAGCGCTTCGCCAATCCCCGTCTGCGTGCCCTCGATGCGGCTCGATGTTTGCGCCTCCTTGACCACGTGCATTTCGATAAACAGATCAATATCGGGCACGATCAGCGAATAGGCATTGAGTTCGCCGAGTGCCCGGTTAGCTTGCTCCAGCAAGGTATTGATCTTTGGGTCTTCCCAGATCCATTCCGCATTGACGGGTATCGGTGAAAAGCTGCGATATTGGTACTGATTGCGCCATACGCCGGCTTTGAAATTCTCAAATTTCATGGTCGCAAGCCAACAGATAACGCTTCATGATGGCCGGCGTGGCGGTGCAGATGGTCTGACGCCAGCTTGCTTCATTCTTGCTACAGCCAAGGACTGCGAGCGGTTTCGGCAGATTTTCAAAAGTACTCATGCGTCAGATATTACCCAAACCACCCACGCCCTGCGAAAAGTCGGTGCTGGTGAGACGGCACTTGAGTAAGAATCTCGGGATCATCTGTTGCATAATCAATTGAGAGCTAACGAATGGGCATAGTTGAAGGTGGGCGACCATCCCGCCCCGTGAGGAGTTACAAACGGTGCTGCAGTTTCTGCAACTCGTGGTGAGCGGAGCGGCGATCGGCTGCATTTATGCGCTGATCGCGCTCGGCTTTGTGCTGATCTACAAAGCCACCGAAACCGTGAATTTCGCCCAGGGCGATCTGATGATGGTTGGCGGTTTTGTCGGACTCTCCTTCATGAGCCTGCTCGGGCTGCCGTTCTGGATTGCGTTCATGCTGGCGATTGTTGCCATGGCCGGGCTCGGCATGGCCACCGAGCGCATCGTATTGCGTCCCTTGCTCGGGCAGCCGGCGTTTACCGTGGTCATGGTGACCATCGGCCTGGGCTATCTGGCGCGTGGCTTGGTGACCATGATTCCCTACTGGGGCACCGAAACGCACACGCTGCCGGTGCCTTACAAGGACGAGGTGATCTGGCTCGGCGGCGAGGGTACCGGTCTGGTGATCTCGGTCGAGCATCTGGTGATCATCGTCGTCACTGTCCTGCTGGTGACATCGCTGTATGCCTTCTTCCGCTTTACGCGCCTCGGCATCGCGATGCAGGCCACCTCGCAAAACCAGCTCGCGGCGTTCTACATGGGCATTCCGGTGCGGCGCATCAACATGATGATCTGGGGGCTGTCGGCGGCCATCTGCGGCGCGGCGGGTCTGCTGCTGGCACCGATTACGTTTGTTCATGCCAACATGGGTTTTGTTGGCCTCAAGGCGTTTCCGGCGGCGGTGGTCGGCGGTTTCGGCAGCATTCCCGGCGCGCTGGTGGGCGGGCTGATCATCGGCATCGTCGAGTCGCTGGCCGGTTTTTATCTGCCTGAGGGGATCAAGGATATCGCTGCTTATATCGTGGTCTTGCTGATGCTGGTGCTCAAGCCCAATGGTTTGTTCGGCGACAACACGACGAAGAAAGTCTAGGCACACAGGGTGAGATTCCTCTTCAAGACCTCGTACGCGCAAGACATCGCACTGTTCCGGCACAGTGGTCAGCGCTTTTGGTATGGCGCGCTGGCCCTTGCCTTGTGTGCCGCGCCGTGGCTGTTGCCGGATTACTTTCTGTCGCAACTCACCTTCATCGGCATTTACTCGATTGCCTGTCTGGGGCTGATGCTGCTCGCCGGTTTCACCGGGCAGGTGTCGCTCGGCCATGCTGCCTTCCTTGCCATGGGCGCCTATACCGAAGCCTGGTTGCAATCCAAGGGCTGGCCGTTTGCGCTGTCTTTGCCAGCGGCAGCGTTGGTGGCCGGCGTCAGCGGGGTGGTCGTCGGCTTGCCGGCGCTGCGCGTGAAGGGCATGTATTTGGCCATCGCGACGCTGGCGTTTGGTTTCATTCTGGAAGAGGGCGTGGTCAGGGCCGAGGGCATCACCGGCGGCAATACCGGGCTGACGGTGGCGGCACTACGCATTTTCGGGATCGACTTCGACAACGGCCGGAACTTCTATTACCTCGTGGTCGCCATCGCCTCGCTGTGCGTGATCGGTGTCCTCAATCTGCTGCGCAGCCCGACCGGGCGCGCCTTTGTCGCCATCCGCGATTCGGAAGTTTCGGCGCAGAGCATGGGTATTCACCTTGCTCGATACAAGACGATCGCCTTTGCGCTCTCGGCGGCGTTGGCGGGCATCGCCGGGGCGCTTTACGCGCACAAGATCCGCTTCCTTTCGCCCGAGCAGTTTGGCTTCCTGCAGTCGGTCGAATTGCTGATGATGGTGGTGATTGGCGGCCTGGGTTCGGTGCATGGGGCGATTTTCGGCCCGGCATTCTGGATCGTGGTGCAGCAGATGATCGTGCTGGCGAAGGATTACCTGCCGCCCGTGATCGGCCAGCAAACCGGCCTGCAGCCGACCATCTTCGGCCTGATTCTGGTGGGCTTCGTGATGTTCGAGCCCATGGGTTTGTATGGTCGCTGGCTAAAGGTGCGCATTTTCTTCGAGCTGTTTCCCTTCTATCGCAAAGGTATGTTCAAGCGGCAGAAGTCGTATATGAAATCCGAAAGAGTCAGATGACAGCGGCCCTGCTCGAAGCCCGTCATCTCTCGGTCCAGTTCGGTGGCCTCAAGGCGGTGAATGACGTCTCGTTCGAGGTCTGGCCGAACGAGATATTTTCGCTGATCGGCCCCAATGGCGCGGGCAAGACGACCATCTTCAATCTGATCTCGGGCCTCTATCGGCCGACCTCGGGTGAGGTCGCATTTGCCGGCGAAGTAATTTCGCGCATGCCGCCGCATGTCATTGCGCGCCTGGGTATTGCGCGCACTTTCCAGAACATCGAATTGTTCGAACACGCCACGGTGCTGCAAAACCTGCTCGTGGGGCGCCATTGCCATCGCCATACGGCCTGGTGGCAGGATCTGTTCTTCACCGGTTCCGTCCGTCGCGCCGAAGTCGAGTTTCGCCATCAGGTCGAGGAAGTGATCGACTTCCTCGGCCTCCAGCATTACCGCGACAGCCTGGTCGCCGGCCTGCCTTACGGCGTGCGCAAGGTGGTCGAACTGGCGCGCGCCCTGTCGATGCGCCCACGGATGCTTTTGCTGGACGAGCCCTCGTCGGGTCTGAACACCGAAGAGACCGACGATATCGGCTTTCGCATCGCCGACATCAAGCATGATCTCGGCATCACGGTGATCATGGTCGAACACGATATGGGCCTCGTTTCGCGGGTGTCGGATCGCGTGCTGGCCTTGAATCTGGGCCAGGAACTGGCGCTGGGCACGGCCGAGGAAGTGCAGGCGCACCCAGGCGTGATCGAAGCCTATTTAGGGACTGCGGAGCTTGACGATGTCTGACGCGATTCTCCAACTCAATAACGTCGAAGCCGCCTACGGCGCCGTCAAGGCGATTCGCGGCGTCTCGCTTGAGGTGCAGCCCGGCAGCATTGCCACCGTGTTGGGCTCGAATGGCGCGGGCAAGACAACCATCCTCAAGACCATCTCCGGCATTCTCGATCCGCAAAAGGGCAGCATCCAGTTCAAGGGCGAGGCGATTCAAAAGCGCGATCCGGCCGAGATTGTTCGGCGCGGTCTGGTGCACGTACCGGAAGGGCGTGAGATTTTCCCGCTGCTGACGGTACGTGAGAACCTGCTGATGGGTGCCTATACGCGGCCGAGTTCGGACAAGGACGAAGTAGCGCACGACATCGAGGCGGTGTTCGGCTACTTTCCGATTCTCAAGGAACGCACCAGCCAGCCAGCCGGCCAGCTTTCCGGCGGCCAGCAGCAGATGCTGGCGATCTCGCGGGCGCTATTGGCCAAGCCGACGCTGATGTTGCTCGACGAGCCCAGCCTGGGGCTGTCACCCAAGCTAACCAAGGAGATTTTCGAGATCATCGTGCGCATCAATCGCGAACGCGGCGTGACCTTGCTGGTGGTGGAGCAAAACGCCCACATCGCGCTGCAATACGCCGATTACGGCTACGTGTTGGAAATCGGCCGTATCGTGATGCACGACACCTGTGCTGTGCTGCGCGAGAAGGACGACATCCGCGAGTTCTACCTCGGCGTCAAGCAGGCCGGCGTACGCGGCGAGCGGCGCTGGAAGAAAAAGAAGAACTGGCGATAAGCGGCTATGTGGACGAAAGACAGCAAACAGTTCTGGTCAACTACGGACATCATCGTTCCGGGGGAGACGCTGGCGCAGATGTTCTGGAATGCCGCTGCCAAACGTGGCGATGCGGTGGCGTGCCGGCAAAAGCATCTCGGCCTCTGGCGCAGCATCAGCTGGCGGGAGCTGGCGCAGCAAGTGCGCGAAGTGGGCATGGGGCTGATCGAGCTAAAAGTCGGCGCTGGCGAGACAGCATCCATCCTGGGCAATACGCGTCAGGAATGGCTGCTGTCCGATCTCGCCATCCTGTCTATCGGCGGCGTGTCGTCGGGCATCTATCCGACCGATGCGGCAAGCCAGGTTCAGTACCTGATGGTCGATTCCGCGTCGGTCATCCTGTTCGTCGAGGATGACGAACAACTCGACAAGGCGCTCGAAGTGCGTGCGCAGTTGCCCAAGCTGCGCAAGATCGTCGTCTGGGACATGGATGGCCTACGTGATCTGGCCGACCCCGACGTGATCAGCCTGGCCGGCCTGCAGGTGTTGGGCCGCGAGCGCATCAAGCGCCTGGGGCCGGCTGCGGAGAGCGAATGGCAGCAGCGTATCAACGCGCGCCAGCCCGACGATCTGGCGATCCTGATCTACACCTCGGGTACCACTGGGCGACCCAAGGGGGCGATGCTCTCGCATCGCAACGTGATGGTTTCAGTGCATGGTTTCAACACGGTAATCGCGCAAAACGAAGACGACGAACGCATGTGCTTCCTGCCGCTATGCCATGTCGCCGAACGCCTGGGCGGCGCCTACTTTTCGCTCTATACCGGCAGCACGCTGAACTTTGTCGAGAACCCGGAAACCGTGCCGGAAAACGTGCGCGAAATCGCACCGACGGTGTTCATCGCCGTGCCGCGTGTGTGGGAAAAGTTCTATTCCGCCGTCAGCATTGCGCTGAAGGAAAGCAATGCCTTCGAGCGTTGGGCCTACACGGTGGCGATCGGCATCGGCATGAAGATGGTGGCTTTGCACGAAGCCGGTCAGCCGGTCAGCGCCGGCTTGCGTTATGCGCATCGGGTGGCGCGCTGGCTGGTACTGGACAATGTGCGCAAGCTGGTCGGCATTCATCGTTGCCGCTTCCTCGTTACTGGCGCGGCGCCGATTTCACCCGATCTGGTGCGCTGGTACATGGCGCTCGGCGCGCCGATGCTGGAAGTCTGGGGCCAGACCGAGGCCGGCGGCGCTTCGGCGGCGATGCCGATCGAGCGCATCAAGCCCGGTTCCATCGGCACTGCCGCGCCCTACAACGAGATGAAGCTTTCCGATGCCAGCGAGATCCTGGTGCGCGGGCCGAATGTCTTCATGGGCTACCTGAACCAGCCCGAGAAGACCGCCGAGACGATCGATGCCGATGGCTGGCTGCATACCGGCGATGTCGGCAGCGTGGATGCTCAGGGCTATTACCGCATCCTCGACCGCCTCAAGGACATCATCATCACCGCCGGCGGCAAGAACATCACGCCCTCCGAGCTGGAGAACCAGCTCAAGTTCTCGCCCTACATCACCGATGCCGTGGTGATCGGCGACAAGCGGCCCTACCTGGTCTGCCTGATCATGATCGATCAGGACAACGTCGAGAAGTTCGCCCAGGACCACGACGTGCCATTCTCCAACTACATGAGTCTGTGTCGTTCAAGCGAAGTGCAGCGCCTGATCGCCGACGAAATCGAACGCATCAACAGCCAGTTCGCCCGCGTCGAACAGATCAAGAAGTTCCGTCTGCTGGAAAACAAGCTGACCGCCGAGGACGAAGAACTGACGCCAACCATGAAACTGAAACGCAAGTTGGTGAATCAGAAATATGCAGAGTTGATCGAGTCGATGTATCGTGAGTAGTCGTAGAAAACCATAAATCCACTGGAGGAGAACCGCATGAAGAAAATCAAACTGACGGCCGCAATCGTGGCCTTGGCCCTCGTAAAAGTCGGCACTGGCGGGACGGCGCTGGCGGCCGACCAGATCGGCGTGACCAAGGATCAGATCACCATCGCCACCATCCAGGATCTTTCCGGGCCACTGGCGGGCTTTGGCAAGGCGGCGAAGAACGGCATGCAGATGCGTGCCGACGAGATCAATCAGCAAGGCGGCATCCACGGTCGCAAAATCAAATTCCTCGCCGAAGACAGCGGCTATAACCCGCAGAAGGGTTTGCTGGCGGCGCAAAAGCTGGTCGAGCAGGACAAGATTTTCGCCTCGATCGGTAGCATCGGCACCGCCGTGGTGGTGGCGACCTTCCCGACCCTGTTTGACAAGGGCGTGATGAATCTCTTCCCGCTCACTGCCGCGCGCGAAATGTACGAGCCGGTGCACAAACTCAAGTTCGCCTTCGCCGCGCCCTACTACGGCCAGGCTCGGGTCGGTGTCAAATGGATGGTCAAGGAACGGAGTGCGAAGAAGTTCTGCGCCATCTACCAGGATGATGATTTCGGCACCGAGGTGTTCAAGGGCGGCGAGGATGGCTTGAAAGACATCAACATGAAGTTTGCCGAAGTCACGACCTTCAAACGTGGCGCCACCGATTTCTCGACCCAGGTGGCGAAGATGAAAGCGGCGGACTGCGATACCGTCGTGATGGGCACCTTGATCCGCGAAACTATTGGCACTATCGGCACCGCGCGCAAACTGGGCTGGAACCCCAACTTCATTGGCACCGTCGGCGCCTACACCGATCTGATCCACAAGCTTGGCGGCAAAGCCATGGACGGCTTCTACGCGCTGTACCAGGTGGGCGTGCCCTATGCCGATGATCCGTCGAAAAACGTGCGGGACTGGGTCGGTGCCTACAAGAGCAAGTTCAACGAAGATCCGGGACTGTTCTCCGCCTACGGGTACACCTTGATGGACATGTTCGTGCAGACGGCCAAGAAGGTTGGCCCCAGCTTGACCACCGACACCTTCGTCAAGGCGCTCGAGAGCACCACCTTCCCGCGCGATATGTTCGGCAGCCCGGAATACAAATTCACTGCGACGCAGCACCTGGGCAATACCACCTCACGTGTCGGCCAAATTCAGAATGGCCGCTGGGTGGCGATCACCGACTATCTGCCGGTCCACTAAGCCAGGATTCCGGGAGTAAAAAGGGGCGGCCTTGGGTCGCCCCTTTTTCGTTCAATCCCCTACTTAGAGAGAGGATTAGAATTAGGTCGAAAGTTATATAAACGACTGAAGGAGAACGTGATGAAGAAGTGGATTCCTGCCATGTTGATCGCCGCTGTGGCAGCGGGAAGTGCCATCGCCAGCGAAAAGGACGATGCCGTCAAGATGGTGAATGACGCGGCGACTGCCGTGGCCAAGGACAAGGCCGCCGCCGTAGCCGAGATGGGCAACGCCAAGGGGCGCTATGTGAAAGGCGAGCTCTACGTATTTGCCTACGATCTGAGCGGCACCATGGTGGCGCATCCGATCAATGCCAAGCTGGTCGGCAAAGCCTTGCTGGATGTGCCGGATGCCAACGGCAAGCTGTTCCGCAAGGACATTATCGAAGGAGTCAAGGCAACCGGCATGGCGACGGTCGACTACAAATACAAAAATCCGCAAAGCGGCGCGATCGAAGACAAGGTGAGCTACTGCAAAAAAGCTGGCGAGCTTGCCATCTGCGCCGGCTACTACAAGTAAGCAAACCCTCCCGGTTCATCCACTGCCTGTTGAGGCTGACCCGCTCGCGCGGGTCGGAATGTTTCCATGACGTCTCTGGGATTTCGCAAGAGTCTTTACCTTCTCGCCCTGATTTCCGGTATGGGTCTTTTGCTGGCAACGGCCGGAGGGCTGTGGCAAGCCAGAATCGCTGCTGGTGCAGCGGAACGCATTTACGAAGAACGGACCGCTCCGACCGTTGAATTGATGAAGGCGGTCGACGCACTCCACCGGGCGCGACAAACCATATTGATCGCCTTATCCGAGGAGCGCGAAGAAGCCGCGCAGGCCCATCTCGCGAAACTGGCGGCGCTTGATACGGCGATGAACACGGCGCTACATGCGTCGGCCGCTACGGCACCCGATCAAGAGCAGGCGCTGGCCCGGCTGGAGACGCTGATCGCGGACTACAACAAGGCCCGTGACCAGTCGGTAAAGATGATCCAGGTCGGCGATCTTCCCAGTGCGCTGGGAAATATCAAGTCCAATGCCGGGCCGAAGTTCGACCATGTACTTCTGGCGCTGGGCGAGGTGATTCAAGGCCAGGGACAGCTTGCGCGCCAGGACTACGAGAACACATCCGCCCGATTAAAGGTCGGCAGCAGCACACAGATCGTTCTGGCCTTGGTGACATTGCTGGCAATAGGCACTGTCTTTGCCGTGATTGTGCGTGGCATTCTGCGACAGTTGGGTGGCGAACCGAAGGAAGCGGCGGAGGCCCTGTCGGCGGTCGCCAAGGGCCAGCTCAATGTGCATATCGGTGCTGTGCCCGAAGGCAGCCTACTCTCCGATCTCAAGACCATGGCGCGGGCGCTAGCGGACATGGTGCGCGAGATCCAGTCCCTGGCGACCGATATCGACCAGCGCTCGCAGACCACCTTCGAACACATGCAGGAAACCGCCCGACGGGGGACTGCCCAGGCGGATTCGGCAACCGAAGTGGCCGCCGGTGTCGAAGAACTGGCGACGAGTATCGAATCCGTGTCGGACCATGCAACAGCCACCGGCGAAGCCGCGCTGGCCTCACTGGAGCGGGCGAAGACCGGCCACGCCGCGATCCTGACCATCGTCGATAGCATGCAGACTTTGTCAGGCGCCGCCGATCATTCCATGGTCACCATTCAGTCCTTGGTCGAGTCATCCAACAGCATCATGAGCATCGTGGTGCAGATCAACGAGATCGCCGATCAAACCAATTTGCTGGCACTTAACGCCGCGATTGAAGCGGCACGTGCCGGCGAACAGGGGCGTGGTTTTGCCGTGGTGGCCGACGAGGTGCGCAAGCTGGCGGAAAAAACCGGCAGCGCCACCCACCAGATCCGCGATCTTCTTGAAAACGTGCGGCAAACCGCGACCACCGCATCCGAGCAAATGTCAGTCAGCCACGAGCGGATTCAGGTCGGCACGCGCCAAGTGGCTGATGTTTCGGAAAGCATCGGTGAGATCGAGCGCCAACTGGCTTCTATCGCCGGCGCCGCCAAGGATATCTCCAACGCCCTCCACGAACAACGCGCCACCAGTCAGGCGATTGCGCGCCACATGGAGCAGATTGCCGGCGCATCGTCCGAGAATTCCGCTGCCGTTGTGACAGTGGTCGGCGAAGTCGGCTCGGTCAGCCAGGCGGCAGATGTGCTGCGTCAGCGGGTCGGGAGGTTTAATCTGTAGGGCATGTTCCTAGCCTGCACTTGCGCGCGCCGATTCATGATCAAGTTGATATTCCGAAGATTTCTGCTCGCCGCCGTGCTGGGCCTGATGGGTAATGTGAGCGCCGGCGGCCCCGATATTGTGATCGGCACCCTGCAGGACCTTTCGGGGCCCCTGGCGCCGCTCGGCGTCCATCTGCGCAACGGCATTCAGATGCGCGTCGACGAGGCCAATGCGCAAGGCGGTGTGCATGACCGCAAACTGCGTCTGGTGGTGGAAGATACCGGCTACGACCCGCGCAAGGCAGTGCTGGCAACCGACAAGCTGCTGCAACAGGAGAAGGTCTTTGCCGTGATCGGCAACCTCGGTTCGGTGGTGGTGAATGCGACGCTGCCGACCTACCTCGATGCCGGCGTGCCACATTTATTCCCGGCGGCGCCGCAACTGAATACTTATCAACCGTTCCATCCGCTCAAATTTGCCCTGGCACCGGCCTACAGCATCAGTACGCCACTGGCGGCCAAGGCGCTGATGCAACAACAGGGCTACAGCAAGGTCGCCGTGCTGTACCAGGACGATGACTACGGCCAGGATGTGCTGCGCGGCATGAATGAGCTGGCGCGCGAGCTCAAACAACCCTTGTGCGAAAAAGCCAGCTACCGGCGCGGCGCCACCGAGTTTTCATCGCAAATGGCCAGATTGAAGGCCGCCGGCTGCGATTTCGTCGTCCTCGGTACGGTTGTCCGCGAAACCATCGGTGCCTATACCGCTGCCCGCAAGCTGGGCTGGAGCGTGCCCATGCTGGTCACCGTGGCTGGATACACGGCCCAGATCCCGCAACTGGGTGGCGCGACCATGAACGGCCTCTATGGCGTGGTGGCCGTACCGCATCCCTATGCCGAGGGCGCGAACAACACCTTGGCGAAATGGATCGCAGCTTACCGGCAGCGCTATGGCCAGGAGCCGAACACCTGGGCGGTGCTTGGCTACAGTTCCAGCGATTTGATGATCAAGGGCCTCGACAAAGCCGGTCCCAGTTTGAGCGTGGCAAACTTTGTCACTGCGCTCGAGAGCATGGAGGTAGCGCCGGACTTCTTTGGCAGCCCGTCCTATCGCTTTACCGCTACCGATCACCTCGCCACGCGTTCATCGCGTCTGGCGCAGATTCGGGATGGACGCTGGGAAATGCTTGGGGAATCTTTCGGACGTTGAACGACCTGCTTTAGTCGGCACCGCATAAGCCTGGCGCCACTTCACCCCGCTTTCCACAAGGTGTACGGGCGTTGGCCAAGGGGGTTGGTGTGCCGGATTCATCCATTCGGACAGCCAGCGTATCCCAGGCGACCACGCCTTTCTTGTCCACCGTCAGGCGCAACAACCAGCCCACTTTTGCGGCAGGCAGCTCGAAACCGTCGAAGACGAAATTGCCCAGGCTCCAGATGATCGGCCGCCCGCGATAGTGGTCAGCGCCTTGCGTGACGTGCGGGTGACCGCCGACGACGGCATCGGCGCCGGCATCGATCATCAGGCGTGCCAACTGGCGCTGGCGTTCAGTCGGTTCCGGTTCGCGTTCCCAACCCCAATGCATGAAGGGAATCACCACATCGGCGCCGGCAGCACGCGCCGCACGAATATCGGCGATGACATGGCTGTCTTCGCTCCAAGCGATCCCGGGCCAGTTGGCGCCAGCTTCGAAACTGCGTGGCTTGAACTCGTTGTAGGCCAATATGGCGATGCGCAAACCCTGCTTTTCAAGCCAGAGCGGCGCGTGCGCTTCGGTGAGATTGCGACCACCGCCAAGTACACGAATTCCGGCACCTTGCGCATGCTGCAGCGTTTCGTGAAAGGCCTCGCGCCCGTAATCACCGGAATGATTGTTGGCCACCGAAAGCGCACTGAAACGGCCTTTGAGCACCCGCATGACCGCCGGATCGGCGCGGAAACTGAAGATTTTGTTATCCAGTGGTTTGCCCGTAGTGGCGACCGGACATTCCAGGTTGCCGAGCGTGAAATCGGCATCGCGCAGCGCGCCGTCAAACGCCGCCAGCGGATCGCCGCCCGCAGCAATGGTGCGCCCCGGCCCCTCGTCGAGCATGATGTCGCCGACAAAAACCAGGCGAACCTGCTGTACCGGTTCCTTGCCCGATGCGCCGCCGCAAAGAAGACAAAACATAGCCAGCACAGTGACGGCAAACCTCATCGACGCGCTGCCCGGGTTGGCGCACCGCGCTCCAATTCACACCAGTAATGCAGTTCGCCGTCGCGCACTGGCTCGAACACAAACTGCTCACCGGTGAAGCCGAAGCACGTGCCCCGCGCCGACGTATGGGATGGATGGGGAAAGTGGGCGATATGGATCGGCACGGCACCTTCGTCGCGGTCGGCGTAGGTGTAAAGCTTGATCCCCGGCAACCGGCGCGCGGGGTGTTCAAACACGACGCGGAACAAGAAGTACGATCCGATGGCGACGGCTGGAACCGTGTAGGGATCCCGACTGGCGGCAGCGCGCACGATGCGCGTTTCGCCACCGTAACTAACATGGCAGGCGACACCGGGTAAGGTGCCACCCGATGCGGCATAGCCTGCGGTGGGCAGGCCAAGCAAACTGAGGATGAGGTAAGCCGGGAATTTCACGTGCGGCACTTTACTCGAAATGCCGCGCGCAAAGCATTACCTTACTTCGCAGCCCTCATTGGTTTGGGCGCCGGACGGTGGGGAAACCAAAGTTGGTCCCGATCCGGGTGCTAAACCGCCAAATTGAGGAGGCGGGGTGAAGATGATGCCGGGATTCGTTGGCAGGATGACCGGCGGTTGCCCAAAGTCAGGAACAAAGCCAAACTGTCCCGCTGAGAATAGCTGGCTTCCGCCCGAGTTCGACAAATGTATCTGGCCATCAAGCACTTGGACATAGAGCCCCGGCGGCAAGGGGCCGCCACCGGGCAATCCCACTTGCGCCAGTAGTGGTGCTTGCGGGTCAGGCGCGGGAAGCGAAAACAGCCCGCTACCAACGTCGTTGATTGATGGTTTGCTCATCCAGTCCAGATCTGCTGAGGCGAGCAACGGTAGCGCATACGGAACCAGCGACACCGCAGTCGCCGTATCAGGAACCAGCTCCGCGATGTACTGTGTGCCGCGAATACCGATCGTCGCTGTCGGTGTCGACATCCGATAGGCATCCTGGTTGCCACGTTTGCCGACCAAGCCAGTGATGGTACGCAAGGCTCCCTTGAACAGACTGAACAGCGCATTGTCTTTCGCCGGATCGGCTTGGACAAAGGCATAGTTCTCGATCTTGAATTGCGTATCCGGCCGCAGCGTGATCTCGCTAGCATCGGTGAATTTGACCCTAGCGTAGGTCTTGGCTTCGGTGATCAATGTATCCCCTGGGTCGACAGCCGAATTAACGGAGAGCACCTGCCGCGCCCCATCGGCTTTGACGCCGAACAGCGGTCCGGAGAGATGGGTCACCTGACCCGCGCTTTGGGCCTGAGCAAGGCTGGCGAAGCCGGCAGGGAGCAACAGGACCAGGAGAGCCACAGCAGCATGCCGTATGATGCGCTCAATGGCGGTGACTAGCCCGCGCCGTGTCAGTAGTAAGCGGTTCATTCGTGTCTGCCTCTGGCTAGTTGCAGTACTGAAGCTGGGTGTTGGGTGTGTTCCCCTGACTTGAGCCGGTGCTACCGGTCGAGCCCTGCTGGCTACGCCCCGTGTCATCCGGATCGCTCGGCGGATTCCCTGCGCCCCCCCCCGTTCCGGCCAACAGTTCCACCGGCTTGATCGTTTCGGGACTGACGTCCTCGATTACCTGCCGCTGGTTGATGCCGGATTGGTCCAGTGTCGAATCGATAATTTGCTGACTTTCCGGCGATGGGGCTTGGTTGCAGGTGGTCGGATTCAACAGGCAGTTCAACTGTTGCTCCAGGGAACCATGCGGAAGGGGAGCTTGATCGATATTGTCGACAACGGTTGCACCAGGCGGAACAGTGCCGACAATGCCACCGGTTGCCGTGAGCGTGATGCTGCCAGGTGCGTTGATGCTGGCCGCTGAGGTAAAGGTCATTTGCCCCGGGTAGCTGGCCGTTAGGTTGACATTGCCACCACCGATGAGCGGACCATCGAGAGTCAGCGGACTCTTGGCAGTAATGTCAATATTGTCTCTCGCCAAGACACCGTCCCCCGTGATCAGAGTGGCGCCGGTATTCACGACCGTCACCGTGCCCAATGGTGCCTTTATCGAAACGATGCGTACTGGTGCGTCATGTGTGAACAACAGGTTGCCTAGCGACTGATTCACGCGCACCGGACCACTCATCGTAAACAGCCCGCCGGTCTTACTAAACGCATGGCTAGCGATGAACGCTCCGCTACCAGACAGCATCCCGCCGATCTGGCTGTACTGGGCGGTGCCGAGGGATTCGGCAATGGCGAGTTCCCCGCGACTCATGATCAACTCACCTCCGCTGGTGAGGTTCAGCAACTGCGTGCTGTCACTGTCATAAGTGACGTGGGCACCGGAGGGGATGCTGACGTTCTGCACGTTGTTACGGTCAGGCAAAGCACCACCGGTCCAGTTGGTGGCATCGGACCAGAGCCCGCTACCATTGGGCTGACCAATCCAACCGACCGATGTGAGTGGCGTGATGTCGGCGGTGTAGGTTCCACTGAGCGGACTCACTATGTAGTTGGCGGCGCCAGAGCCATTCAGAGTCGCCCCGGTTAGGGTGACGGCCTTACCGGTGCCGACGTGGCGATCGGCGAACGTACCATTCAATTTGAAACCAACCTGGTCGTTATTGATCACACCTTGCAGCGTGCCGCCGGTGAAACCGGCCAGCGGGTTGCCGTCATAGATCTTGCTCAAGGCGGCTACACCGGTGAGCGACAGCGATAGAAGCGCTGGGTTGACGGTATAGGTCAAACCCGGACCGGTAACAAAATAGGACGCTGGTGTGATCGAACCGTAAAGGCCCCCCGAGTAGAGGACGGTAAAGCTACCGGCCGAGGTAAGGCTGGATATGGTCGGCGAATACGCTGCCGTACCGTAGATGCTTTCCGTAGGTGTAGGCGAAAGGATGTAGGTAAAGACGATATCAGGTGCCTGGCCGTAAGTATGGCTGGCGCTACCCGAGGCGACCTGAGGCGAGACCGTGTAGCTGGTAAATGCCGAGGGGTTTAGGTTCGGATGTAGGACCACAGTTACCGGCGGGCTGCTGACGGGTACGCTGCTCCCGGCAATGGCGTTGCCGGCGTTCAGGGTGATGGTCCCGCCACCGGCTGAGGTTAATGACATGGGCCCATTGATACTTAGGTTGTCGCCTGTCTTGCCCGCCAGCCAAGCTGGACCGCCAGCTGTGAGCGTTATCCCAGCGCCAGACGATAGTCCGTCAGTATCAATGGTCAGTGGGCCGTACGCTCTAAGCTCGATTGTGCCACTAGGTGCCGAGTTGTTCCCGGAAGCAATCATTCCAATTTCATTAAGAACACTCACGTTTCCAGACGTCCCATTGGACAAAAATAAGGTTCCGGTTCGTGTCTTCAGTGGGTTTGCGCCACCAATACCTGTTTCGCTGTTGAGCGTCAAAGTACCGGCAGGGGCCGAAACAATTGAGCCGGCACTTTGGCTGATTGCTCCTCCAGTAGTCAGTTCGATATTGCCGCTGGTAGTTACGCTAATGCCGCTATTCACATCGACCAACCCGATGTTGAGGCTGTTTGGGCCGTTGGCGAACAGGAAATTTCCATTATTCGTATGGCCACCAAGATTCGTAACGCCATTGGCCTCGGTTAACGTAACGCCGGTATAGCCGTCGGCATTCAAGTTGGTGATCGTAATCGTACTTCCCGCTGTCTGGCTGATATTGCCCCCGGTAAGAAGACTCAATGAACTGAAAGTCGTCGGGGCGATCGCATTATCGATACTTAGATTGCCTGTAGCTGAGGTGTCCCCAAATTTGAGTAACGGTGTGGTCAGGTTACCCAACTCAAATGATGGAGCCAAATTCAGCTGGCCTGCACTATCGGGGACATTCTTGATATTCATGGCCGTGCTTGCGGTCAGCGGCCGAATTTTGATATAGGAACCTGCTGTGGCAGAACTCGTGGTCATGGCGCCAACATTGATGTTGTCGGCAATGTACGTCACGTTTCCAGCGGTTGCGGTGACCGGCCTGTTGATTCCAATTTGCGCGTCCTGTGTTCCCGCTTTGAGTGTGATGTCGCCAGTGCTAGCCGTCAACACAGTGGTTCCGGCCACCGTATCTACGTTGAAACCGTTGGAATTGGCAAATTGAAAACTGCCTACACTAGTCCCGGCGAGGGTGCCGACGACGTTAGCTGCATTCAGAGTGACGCTACCTCCGGACACAACTTTGAGCCCACCGGTGGTGATAACACCACTACTGCTGCTGGTGATTCCGCCAGTACCTGCTGTGAGCGTAACCGGTCCCGTCGGAGTCGCGTTGAACGTAGAGGTTAGCGCGGCATTAACCCCTAGCGTGTTTGCAGCGCTCAAGTTGATCGGTGCCCCGCCCATCACATTGGAGACAATGGGCTGCGAGACGGTTAAGTTTCCACTTGTGGTGGTGATGTTGATCGGATTCGGATTGCCGCTGGCGACGATTCCGTTGATGGAATAATCACCAGCGCCGATCGTCAACGCCTGCGCATTGGAAAAAGTCAGGCTTCCCGTTGCGCTATCGATCTGGACAGCTAACGTGCCCACCGCATTGCCTGCGGGAAGATTGACACCACCAGGCAGGCTGCCGCCATTGGTGTTGCCTATCGTCAACTTAGTGGCGGTGATGATTGCTCCTGCTGACTGACTCACGGAATTCCCCGCGTTAAGCCAGATTTTTCCCGATGTCGATAGCGGCGCACCAAATAAGATATTGCCGGTTCCCGTTGTGACGGCCCAGCCACTGTTGTTCCACCCAGCCACAAGGTTTATGTCGGCGCTGCCACCGCTGACGGTCGCTCCCGGAGCGATGGTCAAATTTCGGTTTGCGAGCAGGGTCAGCGTCGACGGTCCTATCACGCTGCCGCTTTCGGTGATGTCGATATCGCCCAAACCACTTGTTGCCACCGAGCTGGTCCGAATCGTGACGGCGCCCGTTTGGCCGTTGATGGTTCCCCAGGTAATTGTTGGATTTCCAGTCCCGCCCGAGAAAATGCCGCCGCTGAAACTCCCCCCCTGAAAACTATCCGGGCCACTACTGTTGATGGTGATGTTGTTCGGGTCCAGCAAGAGACTACCCGACAACCCTTGGGGCGCTTGCGTGTCCACATGCCCCTGAAAATCCAGGTAGCGTTTACCCGACACTTCGACAAATCCGCCATCCCCACCCTGTCTGCCGCCGCGCACCGAGATACTTCCATACGCTCGCGTTGTATCATCCGCCCAAACAATCGCCGTCCCGCCAGCACCGACTTTTTCAGCATCGGCTTTCAGGGCCGCATCCTGTCCAAAGTATGTCACCTGGCTATTCTGGATCGCTGGATTCTTGCCCTGGTAATCGCCACCGATCAAAATGCGGCCACCGCCGGTTTCGCCGCTGGCGTCGAGTGTGGCGTGGTCCATGACGGCGACGCGGTTGCCGAGCACCTGGATGGTGCCGCCGGTGCCGGTGCTACTCGTGGCGTCGACGTTGCCTTTGACGTAGGTGTCGCCAGTACTCTGGATGGTGATTTGGCCACCGTTAGCTCCACTACCGTTGGCGGTGGTGACCGAACCGGTATCCAATGTAACCTGGCTGCCACGGAAGACGATACGCCCGACGTCATCGACCTCGACTTTATCGGCCGAGATACGGCCCTTCTGACTCAGCAGCGCGCCGAAGAGGCTGACTCTGCCGTTCTGTGTGGCGATCTGGCCGAGGTTCATTGCTTGATCAGTCGGCGCAGAAACGACGATCTGCACATCGGGATGGGCGTTGTCGACCAGGCTGACCTGGCGGCCGGCAGCGAGCAGCACTTCGCCGTTGGCGGCGTTGATCAGGCCAGTGTTTGTGATGTCCGGGGCGACTAGATAAATATTGCCGGCGCCCGCATTCGAGATCACACCGTCGTTGCGGATCGCGCCAGCAACGGCGCCTGCGTTGAAGTTGAGTTTACCAGCGAGAAAGTCGCTGTCGTTGACATTGAGCGTGGAGGCGACGAAGCCGGGGATATCGATCCGGGAACCGGCGCCGAACAGGATGCCGTTGGGGTTGATCAGCCAGACTCGCCCATTGGAACTGAGTGCGCCCTGGATCGCGGAGGACTCGCTACCGGTGACGCGATTGAGCACCGACGACAAGGCCGACTGCTGCTGGAAGCGCACCGATTCGAGCGCACCGACCGAGAAGTTGGACCAGTTGATGATGGTGCCGGGGGTGTTGGCGACGGTGAGGGTATTGCCGCTCTTGCTCAGACTGGCGGTACCCGCAGCCACTTGGGCGCCGGCAGGCAAGGCATAGGCGGGCTGGATCGCAAAGCAACTGGCAATGGCCAAGGCAATCAGCGCGGGTTGCAAAGCACTGCAGTGGGCGGCGCGTGGATATTCGGTCGGTCTCATTTCAGCACTCCATGACATTTGATGCATGGTTTTCGCGGTGAATCAACTCGGGTCTATGCGGTGTCTATGCGTTCGATCGTCTCAGAAGAACCAGCCAACGCGACCGTGGAAACGCCAGTGGCCCGAGGGACGAGCGGTGGTTCCGTTGAGGACATTGGCGTAGTCGGCCTGCACAGCGAGATCCTTGCTGACCGTCCAGCGCAGCCCGAGTCCAGCGCTGGCGACATGCTCGCGCACATCTTCATTGATCTGCGGCTGGTTGCGGTAGAGAGCGCCGAAATCATAGAAACCGACGACACGGCATTGCTGGCCGGGGAAAGACTTGGCACACAATTCCGGTGAATACAGCTCAAGGTTGCCCTGAATGCCTTTGTCGTTGGCGATTTCGCGCTCGAGGAACCCGCGCACCGATGCGGCGCCACCAACGCCAAATTGCTCACCGGGGATCAACGGCTTTTCGGCCCATTGTGCGCTGGTGGCGAAGCGCCATTGCCAATCATTGGCCAGCGCCTGGCTGAAGGTCAAGCCGCCGCGCAGCACGCTGTATTCCCGGCTGGCGCCGAGTCGGGCCTTGGTGATCGCTGCCTGGTCGCCATTGCTACCGGCGCCAAGGTTGTACGTGAGGCCAAGATTGACGCTCAGTTCGCGACCATCCTGTGCCAGGCGGCTGGAATATAGCGCTGACAGCGGGCGGACCGAGACGTCAGTGCCGAGTTCGACGCCGGTGGTCGAGATGCTGTTCTTGAACACTTTTTCGTCAAGACCGAAAACCAGTTCGTGGTCATAGTCGCCACGTCGCTTGAGTTTCCGGGTGTATTTGGCGCCGACCGACGTGCCCTTGCCAGTGATCGCCAGATTGAAGGGGCCGGCCGCGACCAAGCCGGCATTAACGTCGGACTTCGTCGCATAGACGTCGATTACGTCGCCCCATGCATACAGCGGAAAGCGGTAGGCCAAAGCGTAGACGTTTACGTCCTTCAGCTTTTCGGGCGATGTCTGGTACTGCAGTGTCAGGATCTGGTCGCGGTTGAAGAGATTGCCGTGCTGGTAACTGAAGCCCAGACGGTTGCGTCCGGTCTGTGGTGTGCCGGTGTTATCCAGCGTGAGACCAATCTTCAAGGGCAGCTCGTCGGTGACGCTGATGACGGCATCGATATCCTGATCCTTCTGCCCGGGCTGCATTTTCAGCTTGAGCTTCTTGAACGGGTTTTCATTGGCGACGCGCAAGCTGGCGGAAATATCGTCAAGCTGCGGCACCGCGCCTTCGTGGACGCCGGGTAGGCTGTTGCGGATGTTGTCAGCATCGAAGTGCTGCTGGCCGGTGATGCGCACTTCCTTGATGCGGGCCTCGATCACCTTTAGTCGCACCTCGCCGCGTTCCAGAACCTGTTCCGGTAACAGCACCGATACCGAGGACAGCCCGGCCTTCCTGTAGGCATCTTCCAGCGCTTCAACGGCCTTTTGCACATCGCCAAAATCTTTCCGCGGGCCGATAAATGGCAGTACGGTGGCATCGACGGTGGCTTGCGGCAGGAGCGTATTCCCTTCGACGACAATGCGTACGATCGGGAACATGGGAATGGCCGGGGCCTGCGGGGTGGTTTGTGCCCGTGCGGGCCACGTTGGGGAAAGCATCAGGCTGGCAGACAGCGCAAGCATTTGCGTTGTGCGGCGATAGGGGATCGGTGTGCGCTTCATAACCATGGCCTTTTTTCTCGGCAGTGAACCAGCTTTCTGAATCCTAAACCAACCCCTGT
Organism: Propionivibrio dicarboxylicus; assembly: GCA_945902805.1. Taxonomy (GTDB): domain Bacteria; phylum Pseudomonadota; class Gammaproteobacteria; order Burkholderiales; family Rhodocyclaceae; genus CAMDMZ01. Next base: position 51,199 of record CAMDMZ010000004.1, read on the forward strand.
GCGATTACCACAATCGCCTAAGTGTGGCGTGCCGGCCTATTCACTCAAGTAAACATCATATATATCATGAATTTAAAGATTAACATTAAAGTGAATAGTCGTCTAGCGTGTGGCGACTTCCAGGGCGTTGAGCCAAGCGAGGGCGTAGGCGCGCGTTTCGCCGCACATCTCTACTGAGGGTTGGAGTCCGCTACAACAGGCCGGACGTTCCGGTTGGCCAAAGATGGTGCAGCGGAACTGCACATCCAGATGTGAACAAGCAACACCGGCGGGTTTCGCCAGCGTCGAGATAGACGGTGCGATGCAGCAGGCGCCGCAACCCGGTCTGCAGTCCATGGTCAAGCGTCCAGCTGCGCCAGCCAGTCACCGGCGCGACGAATGGCTACTTGCCCAAAACTTTCCTCCTGTCGAAGTTCTGCGACCAGTTGCAGGGCGATCGTGTCTGGAAATTGCTGGGCGAAGCGCAGCAGAGGACGGTGTGGGTTGGGATCGGCATGTTTGCATTCGAGCAGATGGGTCAGCGCATCGTCTTCGCTGAGGGCGAAGTCGACTTCGGCACCATCCTTGGTGCGGATGTAGTGCAGGCCCGTATCCTTGCCCAGGGAATCGCGACGGAACTGAACATGTTTCAGCAGCATGGTCGCGACGGCATTTTCGAGTCGCGCACCGGGGTCATCCGCAACCATGCCGGTATCGTAGAAATAGACTTTGGGCGCCTGCAACAGGGCGCGTCCGATGTTGCGATGCCAAGGCTGCACAGTGAATACGATAAACAGCGCCTGCAAAATATCGAGGTAACGCTTCAATGTGTTGGGCGCAATCGCCAGATCGCGTGCTATCGAGGCGACCGATAGCGGCGAGCCAACGCGCTGGCGAAGCATGTCGAGGAAGAGCTTGAGCGCCGTAATTTCGTGCAGACGGGAAAATTCGAGGACATCTTCACGAACCAGGTCGGTCGCGTATTGGCTGCGCCAGCGAGCGGCCTCATCGTCGTTTTCGGCGAGACAGGGCTCCGGGAAGCCGCCTCGGCGCATCAGGTGACGCAATGCATCGGCAGGCGTCGCGCCACTATGGGCGCACCATTCACGTACCGACACGGGGTGTAGTCGCCACGAAAAATAGCGCCCTGCCAGTGACTCGCCGCTCTGGCGGAAGGTATCCATGCGGGCGCTGCCAGTGACCAGTAGTGCCTGATCGGGTGCACGACCATCGACCAAGCCTTTGAGCCACGCTTTCCAGCCCGGCATCTTGTGAATTTCATCCATCACTAGCAACTTGGCGCTACGGTCCCAGCTCCGCCGCTGCAGGATGGCCCGATCTTCGGCAATGTCCCAGTTAAGGTACTGAGCCGGTTGCAGATCCGCGATCAGGGACTTGGCAAGACTGGTTTTGCCGACTTGACGGGGTCCAGTCAGGATGACCAGCTTTCGCAACAGGTCAGTACGAATGCGATCGTCAAGATAACGTTTCATGCGTCCATTTTAACCGTCACTGCAAGAAAGTCGCGACTTTCTTGCAGTGACGGTGCTTTTGGTCGAGTTCAACTGGCCTTGTAGATTTCGCTGCCCGCCTTGACGAACTCCACCGACTTCACTTCCATGCCCTTTTCCAGCGCTTCCTGTTCGCTCAGGCCCTGCTTGGCGGCGAAGTCGCGCACGTCCTGGGTGATCTTCATCGAGCAGAAGTGCGGCCCGCACATCGAGCAGAAGTGCGCCAGCTTGGCGCCGTGCGCCGGCAGGGTTTCGTCGTGAAATTCGCGCGCCTTGTCAGGATCGAGGCCGAGATTGAATTGATCCTCCCAGCGGAACTCGAAGCGGGCTTTCGACAAGGCGTTGTCGCGCGTCTGCGCTCCCGGATGGCCCTTGGCGAGGTCTGCGGCGTGGGCGGCGATCTTGTAGGCCATGATGCCGTCCTTGACGTCGTTCTTGTCCGGCAGACCGAGGTGTTCCTTGGGGGTTACGTAGCAAAGCATGGCGGTGCCGTACCAGCCGATCATCGCCGCGCCGATGGCACTGGTGATGTGGTCGTAGCCTGGCGCGATGTCGGTAGTCAATGGGCCCAGCGTGTAGAACGGGGCCTCTCCGCACAAACGCAACTGCTCGTCCATATTGTGTTTGATCATGTGCATCGGCACGTGGCCGGGGCCTTCGATCATCACCTGCACGTCGTGCTTCCAGGCGATCTGGGTCAGTTCGCCCAGGGTTTCGAGTTCGCCCATCTGGGCGGCGTCATTGGCGTCGTAGATCGACCCGGGGCGCAGGCCGTCACCGAGACTGAAGGCCACGTCATACGCCTTCATGATTTCGCAGATGTCTTCGAAGTGGGTGTAGAGGAAGTTTTCCTTGTGATGCGACAGGCACCACTTGGCCAAGATCGAGCCACCACGCGAAACGATGCCGGTCATGCGTTTGGCCGTCATCGGCACATAACGCAGCAACACACCGGCATGAATGGTGAAGTAGTCAACGCCCTGCTCGGCTTGCTCGATCAACGTGTCGCGGAAAATCTCCCAGGTCAAGTCTTCGGCCTTGCCGTTAACTTTTTCCAGCGCCTGATAAATTGGCACGGTACCGATCGGTACGGGCGAATTGCGCACGATCCATTCGCGGGTTTCGTGAATGTTCTTGCCGGTCGACAAATCCATCACCGTGTCGCCGCCCCAGCGGATGGCCCAGGTCATCTTGTCCACTTCTTCCTGGATCGAGGAGACCAGCGGCGAATTGCCGATGTTGCAGTTGATCTTGGTCAGGAAGTTGCGGCCGATGATCATCGGCTCGGACTCGGGGTGGTTGATATTGTTCGAAATGATGGCGCGGCCGCGAGCGACTTCGTCGCGAACGAATTCCGGGGTGATGACGCGCGGAATCGAGGCGCCGAAACTCTCGCCAGGATGTTGCTGGCGCAGCAGTTCTTCGAGGCCATCGAGCTTCTGGTTCTCGCGGATGGCGACGAACTCCATTTCCGGGGTGATGATGCCTTTGCGCGCATAGTGCATCTGGGTCACGTTTTTGCCCGGCAGTGCACGGCGCGGTTTGCGTCCAAGATCGAAGCGCAGGCCAGCGAGTTCGGCATCCTTCGCCCGTTGCCGGCCGAACTCTGACGACAGATCCGGCAATTCCTCGGTGTCGCCACGCTCGGCAATCCAGCCAGCGCGCAAGGCCGGCAAACCCTTGCGAATGTCGATCTTTACGGTCGGATCGGTATAGACGCCGGAGCAGTCATAAACCGTGATCGACGGATTCGGTGTGTCGCCAGTCGGTGTCTGGGCAATCTCGCGCATCGGCACGCGCAAATCGGGGCGGCTGCCGACGACATAGGTCTTTTTCGAGTTGGGCAGCGGGGCAATGGCAGCAGCGTCGACGAGCGCGTCGGCCGCGATGAATTTTTCGGTGGCGTTCATGGAAATTCCTTGGATGGGCAGACGAAACTACGGCAATTGCGCCGATATTTCAACCGTGAGTGCATTATGGCTTAAAGTTTTGGCGGCTCTGGTCGTAATCGCAGAAACGTCGTCAAGGGAAATTGTCTAGGGGAAGCCATGTCACGAATCGAAACTGTCCTGCTTCGCAGCGGGGTCACCGTCGGCGCTTGCGCCCTGTTGACGTTTGTCCCGGTCCTCCATGCGGCCAGCTGGCAAGCGGTCGCTTCCGGTAAGTCGGAGACCATCGAGATCGACAAGTCGCGCATCGCGCGTGGCGCCAGTGGCACAACGGCCTGGAGTCGCATCAAACTCGGGCAGTCGGTGCCGGATCAGGCGGGAGCTTACAACGCCATCGAAGCGCAGAATTTGTACAACTGCGAATCCGGCAGTTTTACGACTTTGCGTCGCGTGTATTTCAATGGCGCCACCCAAGTACGCGAGGAATCGGTAACGCGCAAGCGCGCGAATCAGGCCGAGGCCGGCAGCATCGATGCGCGCCTGTTGGGTGAAGCGTGTCGGTTACGGACTGTGGGTGAAGCGCAGCGCATCGCCGAAGTGGCGGCATCGGCGATGCAAACGGCCCAGCAACAAAATCCTGGCATTGAACGCCCCAGCCCAATGCACGCCGACATGCGCACCCTCGCTGGCGAACACACCGCGCGTGTTATCCCGGTCGCCGATGCCGGCCACGGTGCCGAACGGCCCAAGATGATTCAGTTGCCACCGATTGACCGGGCTGCAGCTGAAGCCGCCGCAAGCGGCATGTCAAGCAAACCTGCCGCCGCCGCAAAACCGGCGGCACCAGCAGTCCATGCCAGCCCCGCCGCGCCGGTAGCCGCGCATGGCCCTGCGCCGGTCGCCGCAAAAACCGCTGAACCACGCCCCGTTTCCCGCGCGGTCGAGGCTGCAGCAGCGGCCGAGAACCGGCATACCCGCGAACTGATTCTGGCAACTTCGGGACCGAAGAAGGTTACCAAAGCGGTCAAGAAGGAAGATCCTCATGACAATCCGGCGCAGAACATGCACGCGCATTGGGGCTATGACGGCGCTGGCGCGCCGACCAACTGGGGCAAGATGAAGCCCGAATACGCCACCTGCGACATCGGCAAACGGCAGTCGCCGATCGACATTCGTGACGGCATCAAGGTGGATCTCGAAGGCGTCCGCTTCGATTACCGTCTGACCAAATTCACCATCGTCGACAACGGCCATACGGTGCAGGTCAATGTTGGTGCCGGCAGCGCCATCCACGTCATGGGCAAGCGCTACGAGTTGGTCCAGTTCCATTTCCATAAGCCATCGGAAGAGCGTGTGTTTGGTCGCCCCTTCGACATGGTGATCCACTTTGTGCACAAGGACTACGACGACAATATTGCCGTGATCGCCGTACTGCTCGAAACCGGAGCAGAGAATCCGCAGATCCAGACGCTGTGGAACAACATGCCGCTGGAAGCGAATCAGGAACTGTCGCCGGCCGATGTGCTCGATCCCATGCGTCTGATGCCGGAAAACCGCACCTACTGGACCTACATGGGTTCGCTGACGACACCGCCTTGTACCGAAAATGTGTTGTGGATGGTGATGAAACAGCCACAGCAGATTTCACCCGAGCAGATCGCCATCTTCGCGCGTTTGTACAAGAACAATGCGCGGCCCGTTCAGCCGGCCAACGGCCGACTGGTCAAGGAATCGCGCTAAACATCAGCCATATTTGCATCGGCACCGACAAAGATCGGTGCTGGTGAGAAGGCGAGTCGGTTATTGCGACTCGGCCTTGCCGGCGGATGCAGGCTGGAATCGCCGTTGCAGTTAATTGATACCGTCATCGACGCAGGTGTCAGACCACGGTTACCGTAGAAGTCGTCGCGGGTGGGATGGTGGTTAGTCCGCCACTGGCGGCCACTGCTTGGCGGTATGCACCAAGGCGAGCACCCAAACGGTGTCCTGCTCGATCTCGTAAACCAAGCAATAGCTCTTGTGCGCGACTACTTCACGGGTGCCGGGAATGCGGCCGGCACGCCCATACTGCGGATGATCTGCGAGCCGGGCGGCGGCCTTGCTGAACAGCTCGTCGATTTTGTTGGCGGAACGCGGGCTGTCGGCGGCGATGTAATCGAAGATTTGGGAGCGATCGTCTTCCGCCTCGGGCGTCCAGCAGACTTTCACGATTGCCCGACTGCCGCTCGTCGGGCGGCGAATCTCGCCTCGACCTCCTCATTCGAGCGGCCACGACCGACACGCATCGAGGCGCGGCCGGCATCGACCTTGCGGCGAAAATACTGGTCGTATTCGCGCGCCTGGCGCTGACGTTCGACAAATTCGCGCATCAGCTCGCGGAGTACTTGGGAGGCTGGCCTACGGGATGCCTGCGCTTCGGCCATGAAATCGGCGCGCAGCTCGGGTTCCAGCTTCATGGTGAACACGGCGTCCTTGGACATGGGACGAACTCCTGAACGGTGGTAATGATGAAGTGTATACGTTTTCATTACCTGACGGAATGCGCTGCCATTGTCCAATGGGGATTGAGAGGGGTTCCGGGCCCGCATCGGCTTGGAAAAGTTGGTGCTGGCGAGACGGCGCTATTCGTGTCGTAGGCGCTTTCTCATCCAATCAATACCGTCATCAACATAGGTGTAAACGACCGGGATCACCAACAGGCTGAGGAAGGTCGAGGTGATCAGGCCGCCGATCACCACAATGGCCATCGGTGCGCGGAAGCTGGGATCGGTGCCGAGGCCGATGGCGATCGGCAACATGCCCGCACCCATGGCAACGGTGGTCATCACGATCGGCCTCGCCCGCTTGCGGCAGGCATCGAGCAAGGCATCCCAGCGTGTCAGGTGGTGTTCGCGGCGCGCCAGGACGACATAGTCGATCAGCAGGATGGAGTTCTTGGTGGCAATACCCATCAGCATGATGAGGCCGATCATGGATGGCATCGAGATGGCCGTCTGCGTCACGAAGAGCGCCAGGAACGCGCCGGGAACCGACAGCACCAGTGCGGCCAGAATGGTCGCCGGCTGAATGAAATCCCTGAACAGCAGCACCAGCACGATGTAGATGCACAGTACGCCGGTCAGCATCGCCAGGCCAAAACTGGTGAAGAGTTCGGCCATGGCTTCGGCATCACCGATGGTCGTCTGCAGTACGCCGGACGGCAAGGTGCTCAGGCTCGGTAGCGCCATTGCCTGACGCTCGACTTCGCCAAGTGGTTGCTGGTTCAGTTCGATTTCGAAATTCACGTTACGCAAGCGATCATAGCGGTCGATTTCAGCTGGGCCGCTGTCGATGGCGAGTTGCGCCACGTTGGCCAGCATGACGGGGCCGTTGCGACCAGGCACGGCGATGCGTTCCAGCAAGGAAAGATCCTGTCGTGCCGCAGCGGGTAGGCGCACCATGATGGGAATCTGGCGTTGCGCAAGATTGAGCTTGGCCAGTGCCTGGTTGTAGTCGCCCGCCGTGGCGATGCGCAGCGTGTCGGCCATGGCCGCCGAAGTGACACCAAGATCGGCGGCGGCAGCGAAGTCCGGGCGGATCGCCAGTTCCGGGCGCACCAGACTAGCCGAGGTGGTGACGTTGCCAATGCCAGGAATGGTGCGCAGTTCGCGCTCTACTTTGCGCGCATGGTCGGCCAGCACCTGGCCGTTTTCGCTCGCCAGGACGAGAATGTATTTCTCTGACGAACCGCCGAAGCCGACATTGACGCGCACGCCCGGAAGCTCGGTCAGTGCCGCGCGGAGTTCGCGTTCAACATCCTGTTTCTTGACGCCACCACGGTCGGCACGTGGCGTCATGTTGATGGTCAGCGTCGCTTTGCGAGCCTCGGCCGCGCCTCGTGGCGCAAAGGGATCACTACCGGCCGCCCCTCCACCGACGGCGGTATAGACCATCTTCACATGCGGATTCTTTTCGACGATGGCGCGCGCGTCTTCGGCCACGGCCAGGGTTTGCTTGAAGGTGCTGCCCGGCGCCAGGGTCAGGTAGACCTGCGTTTGCGACAGATCGTCCGGCGGCATGAAGCCGGTCGGCAATAGCGGCACAAGCGCAAAGGAGCCGACGAAAAACGCGGCCGCACCCAGCGTAGTAAGAAAACGGTGGCGCAGGCAGGACGCCGTCCAGTCCATGATCACCCGCAGCCAGGTCGGCCGGTGCGCTTCCACTTTCGGTGGGCGCAGGATGTAGGCGGCCATCATTGGCGTCAGCATGCGCGCCACCACTAGCGAGAAGAACACCGCGATCGCCGCCGCCCAACCAAACTGGACGAAGAACTTGCCCGGTACTCCGCTCATGAACGCCGTGGGCAGGAAGACGGCGATCAGGGTGAAGGTCGTGGCGATCACGGCGAGACCGATTTCGTCGGCCGCTTCCATCGCCGCGTCAAAGGGCGATTTACCCATCGCCAAATGACGCATGATGTTCTCGATTTCGACAATCGCATCATCGACCAGGATGCCAACCACCAGCGAGAGCGACAGCAAGGTGACGACATTGAGTGAAAAACCCATGTAGTACATCGCAGCGAAGGTCGGAATGATGGACAGCGGCAAGGCCGCCGCCGAGACCAGCGTGGCGCGCCAGTCGCGCAGGAAAAGCCAGACGACAATGACCGCCAGCACGGCACCTTCAACCAGCAGCGCCATCGAGCCGGTGAAGTTCTCCCACACCGGGTCAACGAAATTGAAAGCTTCGGTGATTTGAATGTCAGGGTGATCCGCCTGCAGTTGCTTCAACTGGGCACGCAGATCTTCGGCCACTTGCACTTCGCCCGCGCCACGGCTACGGGTAATCTCAAAGCCGACCACGGGCTTGCCGTTGAGCAGCGCCGTCGAGCGGATCTCGGCGACCGTGTCGGTAACCGTCGCCACCTGATCGAGACGTACGCGACGACTGCCACCCATGAGTGGTATTTCAAGCGCGCCAAGTTCTTCGGCCGAGCTAACGGTGGCCAGCGTGCGCACTGACTGCTCGACGCCGCCGATGTCGGCACGGCCGCCGGAGGCTTCGCCCTGGACCTGGCGCAGTTGGTGCGAGATATCGGCGGCGGTAACGCCGAGCGCCAGCATGCGCACCGGATCAAGTTCGACTCGAACCTCGCGATCGACACCGCCGACTCTAGCCACCGCGCCGACACCGCGCACCGCCAGCATGCGCCGGGTGACGGTGTTATCGACAAACCAGGACAGGGCCTCGTCGTCCATGCGGCTGGAGGCCACGGTGTAGGTAAGTATCGGTGCCCCGGCCAGATTCATGCGCGTGATGACCGGATCACGCAGGTCGCCGGGAAGATCGGCACGGATGCGCGAAACCGCATCACGCACGTCATCAACCGCTTCCTGTGTCGGCTTTTCCAGGCGGAACTCAACGGTGACGGTGGCGGTGCCGTCCTGCACCTTGGTGTAGATATGCTTGATGCCTTGCAGCGTGGCGACCGAGTTTTCGATCTTGCGCGCCACTTCGGTTTCCATTTGCGCCGGGGCGGCCCCGGGCAACGAGGCCGTGACACTCACCGTCGGCAGGTCGATGTCCGGAAATTGCTGAATCTTCATCGTGCGAAACGCCATCACGCCGAGCAGCGTGAGCATCACGAACAACATGATGGCCGGAATCGGATTCCGGATTGACCAAGCGGAAACGTTCATGTGGCGTTCATGGCTATGGCCCGACGACCTTCACCAGATCGCCATCGGCGAGAAAGCCGACACCGCTGGCGACAACACGTGCGGCGGCATCCAGTCCCGACGTGATTTCGATGCGATCGCCCTGGCGTCGTCCGACACCCACCTTGGCTTGGGTCACGCGATTGTCGGCGCCCACACGATAGATATAACTGAATCCATCGCGCATCAGTACCGCCGTTTGTGGCAGGGTCAGCGCGGCGCCCCGGCCGGCGTCAAACTCGCCCCGCGCATACATGCCGGCACGTGCTGGCGATGCGTTTGGCAGATCGACATAGACCAAGGCGTTGCGGGTCTGCGCGTCGATGGTCGGCGCCACTGCCCGCACCTTGCCCTCGATGCGGGTGTCGCCACTGCCGGGCAGCATCAGCATGGCGCGCATGCCCGGTTTGATGCGACCGATCTCGGCGGCCGTCACCTCAGCGCGCCACTCGATGCGGTTGCCGCGCACAAGTCGGAAGAGTTCCTGTCCCGGCTGAGCCAATGACCCGACGGTGGCGGCCCGAGCCGATACCGTGCCATGGTCAGGCGCCATGACGCGGGTTTGAGACAAGCGCAGCTCGTCGGCGGCCATTCGCGCCCGGGCCGACGCCAGCCGGGCGATGGCCGTTTGTTCGGCGGTGAGCACCTGGCTGGCGAGTTGCGCGCTGTAGAAGCCCTGCTCCTTGAGTCGGCGCGCTCGTTCGGCATTAGCCTTGGCTTCCGCTGCCGCGGCTTCGGTTTCTGCGACGGCGGCGCGCGACTGCGCCAGGTCGGCGGTCAGGTTTTCAGCGGCGATGCGTGCCAGAAGTTGGCCTTTTTTCACCACATCACCGACATTGACCAGCACTTCGGCGATACGCTGACCGCCAATTTCCGCACCGATCACCGCCTCCTGCCAGGCGGCAATGTTGCCATTGGCGGCGATGGTCAGCGGCCAGCTTTCCGGCGTGGCGTTGGTCAGCGCGACTGTCAGCGCGGGACGTGCTGTGGTCTGGGCTGGGGGGCTTTCAGCGTGGCCTGGCGCTGCCCAGAGAAACACGCTGCCGCACAGACTGCCAAGGAGGACAGCCCATGTCGGTGCGATAGCCGGAGCGCGATTGCCAACGTGACGGCGAAACGGGATGAGTTCGAACAAGTTGTAGCTCCAGCGTCGCGTGATCAACGGCGGAATCTTACCCCACGGCATGCGTGTTTCCGGCTTCTTGCAGGCGACGGAGTGCGGGAATGGGCAGCCGCCGCAAAACTTGACACAAGACTGAAATTCATTAAACTGACTGACCAGTCAGTAATAAATTACCCTCATGCGTGAAAATGCACCGACCCGACAACGACGCAAGGAAGCTCGCCCTGGTGAATTGACGGCGGCGGCACTAGATCTTTTCGTCGAAAAAGGCTTCGCCGCCACGCGGCTCGATGATGTGGCTGCCCGCGCCGGCGTTTCCAAAGGGACGCTGTATCTCTATTTCGACAGCAAGGAGGCGTTGTTCAAGGCCGTCGTGCGCGAAGGCTTGCTGCCGGCGTTGGCCGAAGGCGAGCAGTTGGTTTCGGCCTATTCCGGTGATTCGTCTTCGCTGTTACGTGAAGTGATCGCCGGCATGTGGCTGCAGATCGGCTCGCAACGCGTCGGCGGACTCCCCAAACTGGTGTTTGCCGAGGCGCGAAACTTTCCCGAGATCGCCCGTTTCTATCATGAAGAGGTGATTCGTCGCGGCACCAGCCTGATTGCCAGCGTGGTGGAACGCGGCATACGGCGCGGCGAATTCCGTCCGCGCAATATGCTGGCCACGGTTCATATTCTGGTGGCACCGATGCTGATGCGCATGATCTGGCAACACTCGATGGATGGTTGTGGCGCCACCGCCGCACCAATTGATGAATTTCTTGATGAATACTTTGCGATCCTGCTGCACGGCCTGTGCAGTCCGGTTGCTGGAGAAACCCGATGAGTCATCGTGCCTTGTTCCTTTTCATTGCGGCCCTGGTTTTGACCGCCTGCAGCGTGCCGCCGCCACCGCCCACGCCGCTCAAGCTGGTCCGCACACAAAAAGTCGGTGCTGGCGGGACGGCGCCGGAGGTGATCGGCAGAACCTACAGCGGCGAAGTGCGGGCACGGATCGAAACCACGCTCGGTTTCCGTGTGGGCGGCAAGCTCGTCGAACGGCTGGTCGATACCGGCGCAAGCGTCAAAGCCGGCCAGCCGCTGGCCCGACTTGACCCTGCCGACACGCAGCTGCAAGCGACGCAGGCCGAGGCCCAACGTAGCCTGGCGGAGGCAGATGTCAAACGCTTCCGTGATCTCAAGAGCCGGAATTTCATCAGCGCCTCGGCACTCGATGCCAAGGAAACGGCCTTCAAGGCCGCCGACGCGCAAGCCGCACTGGCCAGAAACCAGGCACGCTACACAACCTTGTCGGCCGAACGTAACGGCGTGATTGGACAAGTACTGGCCGAAACCGGTCAGGTCGTCAGCGCCGGTCAGGCGGTGTATCGCATGGCACCTGACGGCGATCGCGAGATCGCCATTGCCCTGCCGGAAACCGAAGTCGCCGCGATCAAGATCGGCCAGGCGGCAGAAGTCAGTTTGTGGGCCAACACCGCAACGATTTCCGGCAGCGTGCGGGAAATCATGCCGGTAGCCGATCCGGTCACCCGCACCTATGCGGTTCGCGTAACCTTGAAGAATACCGATCCGCGCCTGCCGCTGGGCATGAGCGCGACGGTGCGATTCCCCCGGTCCGAGGCAACCGGAACCGGCAGCAAACTCGTCATCCCGCTTGGCGCGCTTTATCAATCCGGTGCGCAAGCCGCCGTGTGGACGCTCGGCGCCGACAATACGGTGAACCTGACACCGGTCGTCGTCAGCGCCTACACCGATGCCGGCGCCGTAGTGGAATCCGGCCTGACAGGAGGCGAGACGATCGTCGCTGCCGGCGCGAATCGCCTGAGCGCGGGTGAAAAGGTCCGCGTGGTTGCCGACAAATGAAGCACATCAATCTTTCCGAATGGTCGCTTAAGCACCAGTCGATGGTGCTGTACCTGATGATCGTCTTCATGGTCGGCGGCGTGCTGGCCTTCCTCAATCTCGGGCGTGCTGAAGACCCCGACTTCACGTTCAAGGCCATGGTGGTAAGGACGCTGTGGCCCGGTGCCACGGCGCTACAGGTGGAACAGCAACTGACCGAGCGGATCGAAAAGAAACTGAGCGAGACTCCCTGGGTCGATTACGTCAAGAGTTCGTCCAAGCCGGGTGAGTCCTTGATCATCATCGTGCTCAAGGACTTCACCCCCAAAGCCGAAGTGCCCGAAGCCTGGCGCCAGGTGCGCAAGAAACTCGACGACATCCGCCACACGCTGCCGGCAGGCGTGCAGGGGCCATTCCCGAATGATGAATTCGGTGACGTGCAAATCAAGATTTTTGCGCTCACCGGTGCTGACTACACCATGGGTGACCTACGGCGTGAAGCGGACCGCCTGGCGCGCGAACTGCGCCGTGTTCCGGATGTAAAGAAGATCGAAATGATCGGCATCCAGGACGAGAAGATCTACGTTGACGTTAGCCCGGCCCGACTGGCGGCGATGGGCCTGGTGCCCACCCAGGTCTTCGACGCCCTGCAGAAACAGAATGCGGTGGCCGCTTCCGGCTTCGTTGAAACCGAGACACATCGCGTGCGCCTGCGTGTGACGGGAGCATTCGATAGCGTAGATTCCTTGCGCGAAGCCACGCTAACGGCCAACGGTCGCCAATTCCGCCTGGGTGATATTGCCGAAGTTAGCCGTGGGTTGGTCGATCCGCCCGCGCCACGGATGCGTGTCGCCGGACGGGAGGCGATAGGTTTCGGCGTGGTGATGGCCAAGGGTGGCAACGTGATTTCGCTCGGCGACAACTTGTCTGCGGCCATGGACACGTTAAAGCAGGATCTGCCGCTGGGCATGGATGTGCATGTGGTGGCCGATCAACCGCAGATCGTCAAGACCTCGATCACGCTCTTCGTACAGAGCCTGGGCGAAGCCATGATCATCGTGCTCGCGGTTTCGTTCCTGTCACTGGGCTGGCGCACCGGCACGGTGGTCGCCATGTCGATTCCGCTGGTTCTGGCGATGACCTTCCTCGCCATGAAGGTGTTCGGCATCGACCTGCAGCGCATCTCGCTCGGCGCCCTGGTGATTTCACTGGGCCTGCTAGTCGATGATGCGATCATCGCCGTCGAGATGATGGTGGTGAAGATGGAACAGGGCTGGGACCGCTTTAAGGCCGCCACCTTTGCCTATACCTCGACCGCGTTCCCGATGCTGACCGGCACGCTGATCACGGCGGCCGGTTTTACGCCGGTCGGTTTCGCCAAATCTGGCGCCGGTGAGTATGTGTTTTCGATGTTCGCTGTCGTCACCATCGCGCTGCTGATTTCCTGGCTGGTCGCGGTGATTTTCACACCTTGGCTCGGCTACAAATTGCTCGATCCGGTGAAGTTGCGCGCTGTGGCCGAAAAGCACGGCGGCGACATCTACGATTCGCCCTTCTATCGTCGCTTCCGGGCGCTGGTGGTCTGGTGTCTGCGTCATCGCTGGCTGGTGATCGGCGGTACCGTCGTGATCTTCATACTCTCGCTCGTGGCCTTCAACTTCGGGGTACAGAAACAATTCTTCCCGGCGGCCAACCGTCCGGAGCTGATGGTCGATATCTGGCTTTCGCAAGGCACTTCGCTGAAAGCGACCGAACGTGAGGTCAAGCGTGTCGAGGCCCTGCTGGACAAGGATGAGGGCGTGGCGTCGCTCTCGTCCTACGTCGGCAACGGCGCGCCACGTTTCTTTCTTTCGCTCGACCAGCAACTCTTTGCCGATAATTTCGGCCAGATGGTGATCGTGACCAAGGGCCTGAAAGAGCGTGAGGCGATCAAGGAAAAGCTGGAAGCCGCCTTCGCTGCCGAGGATGGCAGTTGGTCGCATCTGCGCCTGCGTGTAGTACGGCTGGAAAACGGTCCGCCGGTCGGTTACCCGGTGCAGTTCCGCGTCATGGGCGAGGATTTCGTCCAACTGCGGGCCAACGCCGAAAAGATCGCCAGCGTAATGCGTGCGCACCCGAATCTGCGGGAAGTCAATTTCGACTGGAACGAACGCGTCAAATCGATGCGGGTTGAAATCGACCAGGCACGGGCACGGGCGTTGGGCGTGACAAGTCAGGAAGTCGCGCTCACTTTGCAAGGCTGGCTGGTCGGCGCCACCGTCACGCAGTTCCGTGAAAATGATCAACTGATCGACGTCGTCTGGCGCGCCGGCAATGGCAAGGGTAGCGTCGATTTGCGCACCCTGGATCGCTTGCCCGATCTCGATATCGTTACCAGCAGCGGGCGTCACATTCCGTTAGCGCAAGTGGCGCGATTGGTGCCGATACTGGAAGATGGCCTGATCTGGCGCCGCGATCGCTTGCCGGCGATTACGATCCGCGCCGATCTGGTGGGCAATCTGCAGGCGCCGACGGTAACGAATCAGGTCGACGCTCAACTCACCGACATTCGCGCCAAGCTACCGACCGGTTTCCGCATCGAGGTGGGTGGTTCGACCGAGGAATCAGGCAAGAGCGAGGAGTCAATCAAGGCCGTGATGCCGCTCATGATGCTCGCGGTGATCACCTTGTTAATGATGCAGTTGCAGAGCATGAGTCGTACCGTGATGGTGTTGCTGACGGCGCCCCTGGGCCTGATCGGCGTCGCACTCTCGTTACTGATATTCCGTGCGCCCTTTGGTTTTGTCGCCAATTTGGGAGTGATCGCCTTGATGGGCATGATCCTGCGCAACTCGGTAATTCTGGTCGATCAGATCGAACAGGACGAGCAGGCGGGCAAGAGTCCGTGGGAGGCTATTGTCGGCTCGACGGTGCGTCGTTTCCGACCCATTGTGCTGACGGCAGCGGCGGCCATATTGGCTATGATCCCACTGACACGGCAAGTCTTTTGGGGACCAATGGCCGTCGCGATCATGGGCGGCCTGGTCGTGGCGACAGCCCTTACCTGCTTGTTCTTGCCCGCCCTTTACGCTGCCTGGTACCGAGTGAGCGAAGAGGAAGTCTGAGCGAGAGTAAAATTTCGTGCTACGGTGAAAGCCTCTTGAAATTGTTCTGATGCGCCCATCTATTAGGGTGCGCTAATATTATGAGTGGAATAGCGAAAACAACATGAATCTCGATAAAGCCCGCTTCAACATGATCGAACAGCAAATCCGTCCGTGGGATTTGACGGACACGCGCGTGCTCGATCTGCTGTTTAACGTCCGGCGCGAACTTTTCGTCCCGAGTGCCTATCAAGGGTTGGCCTTTGCCGATACCCAGATCCCGCTCGGGCATGGTGGTGCCATGCTGACACCGAACCTCGAAGCGCGTGCCTTGCAAGCCCTGGCGATGAACGCGGAATCGAAGCTGCGGGTACTTGAAGTCGGTACCGGGTCTGGTTTCATGGCGGCGTTGTTGGCGGCAAACGCTGAGCACGTCTGGTCGGTCGAGATCGTTCCCGAACTTGCTGCTACGGCACGAGAAAACCTGGCGCGTGCCGGTGTTACCAACGTAACGGTTAGCGTCGGCAATGGCCTCGACGGACTTCAGGCGCAGGGTCCGTTTGATGTGATTATGGTCTCGGGTGCGGTAGCGGCGATTCCCCAGGAACTGCTGGCTCAACTCAAGCTTGGCGGTCGCTTGTTTGCCGTGGTTGGACATGCCCCCGCGATGCAGGCGCAGCTGGTGACACGCAGCAGCGACACGCATTGGCTGAACCGGCCATTATTTGAAACCGTTGCCGAATGCTTGCAGGCACCGGCACAACCGGGGTTCGTCTTCTAATGCAGCAAATGACCGCCGCCCAGCTCAAGGACTGGCTTGCTGACCCGCAGCGCGAAAAACCATTATTGCTTGATGTGCGCGAACCCTGGGAATTCCAGGCATGTAAGATCGACGGATCCTTGTCGATGCCCATGCGCAGTATTCCGGCACGCTACCTGGAACTGAAACGGGACGCGGATGTGGTGGTGGTTTGCCATCACGGCGCACGCAGCTTTCAGGTCGGGCTGTTCCTTGAACAGCGCGGTTTTTCGAACATTATCAATCTTTACGGCGGGGTTGCCGCCTGGGCACGCGACGTCGATCCGACAATGCCCACGTACTGATTTTTCCATTGAATACGCCGCCCCCCTATTTCGAAACGGAACGCCTACATGAAAAAGATACTGCCCCTGTTGCTCGCTGGCAGCTTGTTGTCCGGCGCCGCTCACGCGGCTGATCTGCTCTCGGTTTATCGCGAAGCGCTAGGCTACGACGCTCAATTTGCGGCGGCGCGATCGGCGCTCGACGCCGGGCGGGAGAAACTGCCACAGGCGCGTTCCGGATTGCTGCCGACCATAGGACTGGGTGCCAGCACGACATGGAATGACACCGACAGCACACGTCGCGTTGCCGGAGCCACCGAATCCAGCATCAACTACAACACCCATGGCTGGACCGTATCGCTTACCCAACCCCTCTTCCGCTGGCAAAACTGGGTCGCCTACAACCAGGCGGAGCAGGCCGTCGCGGTAGCCGAGGCACAATTCGCAGCCGCAAAAATGGACATCATCGTCCGTGTTGCCCAAGCCTACTTTGACGTCTTGCTGGCACAAGATACCTTGGCCACCGCACAGGCGCAGAAAATTGCGATTGTCGAACAACTTGAATCGGCCAAACGGAATTTCGAGGTAGGCACCTCGACCATTACTGATACCCATGAGGCACAGGCCAAATTCGATCTCGTCGTTGCCCAGGAAATTGCTGCGACGAATGACTTGACGGTAAAACGGCATGCCTTCCAGTCGTTGATCGGCAAAGAGCCCGATGGCCTCAAGCGCTTGAAAGCCGGTCTCGATCTGCGCCCGCCGCAACCGGCTGACCTATCGAAATGGGTGGAGATGGCGGAGAGTGGTGCCGTAACGGTGCAGATTTCGCAGGCCAGCCTCGACATCGCGCAGAAGGAAATCGAGCGCCAGCGCGCCGGTCACTATCCCACGCTCGATCTGGTGGCAACCCGTGGTCGCAATGCTCAGACCTATAGCAGCACAGCCGGATCTGGCATCGATGCGAATTCCAGCACGATCGGTATGCAGCTGGCTATCCCGTTGTTCGCCGGCGGCGCCATCTCGTCGAAGGATCGCGAAGCGGTCGCCCTCAAGGAAAAGGCGCTGGCCGACCTTGATAATGCCCGCCGTACCGCCGCACTCAATGCGCGCCAAGCTTATCTCGGCGTGACCTCCGGTCTGGCACAGGTCAAGGCGTATGAAGCCGCCCTGACGTCGTCGCAATCCGTGGTCGACTCGACCAAGCTGGGTTACGAAGTCGGTGTGCGCATCAACCTTGACGTCTTGAACGCGCAAACTCAACTCTTCGATACCCGCCAGAAACTGGCGAAGGCGCGTCTTGATACGCTGGCCGCACTGCTGAAGCTTAAGGCGGCCGCCGGCAGCCTCGGCGAAGAAGACCTGCAGGCCGTCAACACGCTGCTGGAATAAGTGGGACTGACAAATCGTGCGAAGCAAGTTTCTGATCACGGGCGGGCTCGGTTACATTGGCAGCCACACCTGCGTCGAACTGCTGACGGCAGGTCACGATGTCGTCGTCATCGACAATCTCTCGAATACCAAGATTACCGTTCTTGACCGGATCGAACAAATCACCGGTCGGCGTCCAGCCTTCATTCAAGCTGACATACGTGATCGCGCGGCCGTCGAAGCAGCGCTTGAAGGGTGTACGGCGGTCGTCCATTTTGCCGGCCTCAAAGCCGTGGGCGAATCGGTCGAAAAACCCCTGCTGTACTACAGCAACAATGTCGAAGGGAGCTTGGTGTTGTTCGCTGCCATGGTCGCCCGTGGCGTCAAGCGCATCGTCTTCTCGTCATCGGCAACCGTTTATGGGGACCCGAAAGAGGTGCCGATCCGCGAGGATGCCGCCTTGTCGGTGACCAATCCGTATGGTCGTTCCAAGCTCATCATCGAGGACATGTTGCGCGATATCGCGGCGGCCGATCCCACCTGGCACGTCGCGCTATTGCGTTACTTCAATCCGGTGGGAGCACACCGTAGCGGCCTGATCGGCGAAGACCCGAATGGCATTCCCAACAATTTGATGCCGTACGTCACGCAGGTGGCCGTCGGCAAGCTGGCCTGTCTTTCGGTGTTCGGTAATGATTACCCGACGCCGGATGGCACCGGGGTGCGCGATTACATTCATGTCGTTGATCTCGCGAAGGGGCACCTTGCTGCGCTGGCCGCACTCGAACGCGATCCAGGAATAGTGACCGTCAATCTCGGCACTGGACAGGGCTATTCCGTGCTGGACATGGTGGCCGCATTCGAAAAGGCCAGTGGCCGCCGTGTTGCCTACCGGATTGCTCCACGCCGATCGGGCGACGTCGCCTGTTGTTACGCAGATCCCGGAAAAGCGCGGGAGTTGCTGGGCTGGAACGCTGAGCTGGATCTTGCGGCCATGTGCGCCGATGCCTGGCGCTGGCAGGACAACAATCCCTCCGGGTATCCGGAGGGCTGAGTATCCGACGTCCACTGTGCGACCGAGGCTTACTCGGCGCGCTTCAGGTATTCCTTGGTAAACATCTTGTCGGGCAGTTCCTTGAGTACCATCGCATCGTACTCAAGGACGGATTGCTCGCCGGCGCGCAACGCATCCTCCATGACCAGGCGTGTAGGCCGAGTTTTCCCGGCCATGGTGCGGAAATTCTCATAGCGACACGTCTTCAACAGACGCCCCGAGACCGAGTAAAACTCGGCCTTGTGCGGATAGTTGTTGCCCTGCTTGACCCAATACACAACCTTTTGATACGTCACGCTGCGGTCGACGGCATTAAGTTCGAGCACATTGAAGTTCTCACCGCCAATCGCCTCGGTGCGTAGCAGGCGCGGGTTGTAGTCACCTGAAAAGTTGGCCCGGGCTAAGTCCCCGTTGGCAACTTGGCCCGTCAGGCGTTGTGCCAGCGACAAGCGCACCGGCTGGGATACGTCGGGCAGAAAAACCCACAAGTTGCGCCCGCTCATCAAAATGGCCTGGCCTCGTTCGGACGCCGGCTCGGTCACCATGATCACGGTCTGATCGTTGCCCTTGGACGACACCTGGTACTTGTGCGTCTCGCTGCTCTGATCGGCCTTCTTGGTCGAAATCGAAATATTGACCTGAAATGACTCAGACGGAAACCGTATCTGGTCGGCTTTCTTCAGGATATCCATCGCCGCTGCATCCACTGGCTGGGGAGCTGCGGTGGCGTCGGTATTCTGCTGCGCATGGCTCGCGCAGGGGGCCAAAAGGCCGACGCCGAGCATGCCGGCAAGCAGCCCGACTCGGGCATGGCGCAGGGAACTGATCGACAAAAACCGGGATGATTTTGTTTTTGGCATGGCCGCTCCTGGGTTTGAATGGATGATCTGGAATTCTAATAGGCTACGGCCGGTCACGCGGAGCACCCCAAAATGCATGTCGTTCGAGTCGAAGGCATATACAAGGACTATCTCCTTGGGGATCAGGTCGTGCAGGCGTTGTCGAATATTACACTGCAGATTGAGCAGGGAGTTTTTCTTGCCATCTCGGGTCCTTCAGGTAGTGGCAAGACCACTTTGCTGAACATTATCGGCTGCATCGATCAGCCGACCAAAGGCCGGGTGTTCATCAATGATCAGGATGTAACCGGTTGGTCGAATGACAAGATGGCCGATCTGCGTTCGCACACCATCGGTTTCATCTTTCAAACCTTCAATTTGTTGCCGGTGCTATCAGCCGCTGAAAATGTTGAATATCCGTTGCTGTATCGCAAGGATGTTTCACGCGAGGAACGACAGCGTCGGGTCAAGTATTTCCTCGAAATGGTGGGCTTGGGCGGAAAAGGAGATCATCGCCCCAACCAGTTGAGCGGCGGGCAACGACAACGGGTAGCAATCGCCCGCGCACTCGCAGTACAACCGGCCATCGTGCTCGCCGATGAGCCCACTGCCAACCTTGATCGTGCGACTGGCAGTGAAATTCTCGAGTTGATGCGAAATATCAATAAACATCTCGGGACTACTTTCATATTTTCCACCCATGACCAGCGCGTCATTGATCTGTCCAATCGCCTGGTTCGGATCGAAGACGGCGTCATGCGAGAGCTTGGTATTCGGCGCGGCAATGCCTGGACGACGGTTCCGGCGGCTTCATCCCGGAAGGAATCAAAGCCTCGTGTCAGCGAAGATCTCCGCGCGAGTCTTGGCGCTACAGGATCTCAAGGACAAACTGGATGAAGTCGATCCTTTCACTGCTCGATCATGGTGGCCGCTCTCTGCTGCTGGCCACGCTTTGTGCAACACTGCATGTATCTGCGATTGCGGCACCCGCCAACGCGACCGACGACATTGATGCGTTGATGCGTCAAGCCGCCGAGGATGATGCGCGTAATGCGGCGACGCTTGCCGCTCCGGCGCCCAAACCCGCAAACGGCTTACGCGGCTTTGCCCAGTTTGAATTGGCGCGAACGATCTCGGACCCTGCCCACTGGTCCAAGATGCGAACCCGTGTTGAGTTCGGTAACGGTGGTAAGAGCGACCTCGGATTCAAATGGAAGTGGAATCTGCGGGCGGCCTACGATCATGTTTTTGATGCGACCAATTTTTACCCAACCGACGTCCGGCGCGATCAGCGAGCCAGTCTCGATTTCGGCGAAACCTATATCGACAAGAGCCTGGGAAACTGGGATCTGCGCATCGGTCGCCAGCATGTCATCTGGGGCGAAATGATCGGCATGTTCATTGCGGATGTTGTGTCGGCACGCGAGTTGCGCGAGTTCATCCTTCCCGACTTCAACACGTTACGCATTCCCCAGTGGGCAGCCCGGGCCGAATATTTCAAGGATGATTTCCACGGCGAACTGCTCTGGGTGCCACTACCCAGCTACGACAAGGTCGGCAAGCCGGGTGCAGACTACTTTCCGTATCAACCGGAAATGCCTGGCGTAGCCACCAGTTACCGCAACGAGATCACACCGGCGCGCAAACTTGGCAACGGCAATTACGGTTTCCGCGGCGGCGTCCTCAAGAATGGCTGGGATCTGGCAGGTTTCTTCTATCGCAGCATGGATGTGGCGCCAACTTTTGCGCGCCAGGTGATCCTTGCGCCGCAGCCTGAACTTATCTACCAGGCAAGGCACGATCGTATTTCCCAGGCAGGCGGCTCACTGACCAAGGATTTCGGCGATTTTGTCCTCAAGTCCGAGGCGGTCTATACCCGTGGTCGGCAGCAAACCGTTCTTCGTTCGACCGAACCGACCGGCCTGGTGCCACAAGATACGGTGGATTGGGCCGTCAGCCTGGATATTCCCTTCGAATCGGAAACCCGGCTCAACCTCCAGGCGTTCCAGACCGCCACGCTGAATCGCGACCCCGACATCATTCCGAAGAAATTCGAATCGGGCTATAGTGTCTTGGTCAATAGTAAGCTGACGCCGAAGATCGAAGGTGAGATCTTGTGGGCGGCCAGTCTGGACCGGAACGACTGGATGCTGCGACCTAAGCTGAACTGGAGTTTTGAGCGGAACTGGCGCTTTGTTGTCGGCGCTGACGTGTTTTATGGCCCACCCACCGGCTACTTTGGCCGTTATGGCGATAAAGACCGCGTGTATACCGAGCTGCGCTATTCGTATTGAAGCGAAGCGCCTTGATGGAAGGGAAGTAGATGCTGGTCCAATACCTCACCAAAGGCGGCACGAAAGATCTGCTGGTTCCACACTTTAGATTTCATACCGTGATGCATACCGAATCGGAGACCCGGATTTTCGAGGAAATTGCTCGTCTGCGTTACGACGTTTATTGTGCTGAGTGCAAGTACCTGGATGAGACCGAATTCGAAGCCGGGCTGGAAACCGATGGCTTTGAAGACCGGTCCGTTCATGTTGCCGCTCAGAACGCCAAGGACGAGGTGATCGGTACGGTTCGCCTGGTGCTGGCGACCCAGGAGCAGGAGTTTCCGTTTGAAGAGCACTGCACCGTGTTCCCTGACTTGAAGCTGCCACCCAAGGCAGAATGTGGCGAGGTGTCGCGCCTGATCGTCAAACGCACCTTCCGTCGCCGGCCGGGCGACTCCATGCAGGGTGTGTCGAAGGAGTTTCAGGACAAGGGTGACGCAACCAGTATCGCCCCGCCAACCGGTATCACTGGCAAAGAACGCCGTAGTAGTAGCCCGGAGATCATGATCGGCATGTACCGCGAGATATTCCGCTACAGCATCGACAATGGTATCCGCTATTGGTACGCGGCCATGGAAAAGGGCCTGGCCCGCTTGCTTGATCGGATGGGATTTCACTTTGTTCCGGTCGGCCCCGAGACTGATTATTACGGCCCGGTGACGACCTACATTGCCGATTTGCGCGAATTGGAGGTGGCGCTGGCGAAGACCAACCCCTTCCTGCTGGCCTGGTTTCGTGGCGACAAGATCTCAGACTGGATGCTGATCAGCACCATGGTCAAGTACAAGCTCGGCATGCTTGGTAAGCTGTAATTCACGAACGAGGTCTCGGAATGAAAGCATTTCTGGCTCGTATCGAGCGACGATTTGTCAAAGCGACGCTTGTTAAGAGCGAGCCTGAAACAGCCAGACAGATCCATTGCGCCTTGATTTCCATCGGCGATGGTGCTTACAGGAATATTGGTTTCGCACACAATTTCATCCTCGTTGATTGGGTACAACGGGCCTGAGCCGGTAAGGAGCAACATAGTGAACAGAAACGAAGCGCTGGACCGCATCCTTGCCGAAGCTGGACGGGGAGAGCTCATTTTCCCGACCAATATGGCAGCCTCGCTGCGTTTGCAGGAGGCGCTGAGTCATCCCGATTGCCATCTGGGCGCGGCGGCCGACATGGTGCTGGCCGAACCGCTGATTGCCGCGCGTCTGGTTGCCATTGCCAACTCGGTGGCCTACACACGTTTTGGTGGTCACATCAGTAACGTACGCACGGCGGTCAGTCTGCTGGGCTTTACACCGCTCAAATCCCTGGTTGCCGCGATTGTGGTTCGTCAATTGGCGAGTGCGATAACAGATCCTGCGCTCAAGCAGAAAGCCGATCAACTCTGGCATCACTGCGCCAATGTAGCGGCCTTGGCAAAGATCATTGCCCGCGAGTTTTCAACGATTGATCCGGAAACCGCCCTCTTTGCCGGCATCGTGCATGAGATCGACGGGTTCTATCTGCTTTCGCGAGCCAAGGAATTCCCCGAACTGCTGGTTGACGACCCGGCTAGTCAAAATCTGGTGGCCCGTTCGCATCTGGCACATGCCATCCTGCACATGCTGAAAGTGCCCAAACCCGTGGCGAGCGCTGTTGAGTTCGTTTTTTCCGGCGAATCGGCAACACATCCGGCATTGACAGCGGGCGACGTGCTGGTCATCGCCAACACGGTTGCGTCGACACCATCACCCTTGTTCGGAGCCGTCTCCGAAGGCTTGTCGGTTGCCGATATGCTGGCCTACGAGATGGATGGCAAATCACTCGGCCAAATAGTGGATAGCGCGAGCGACGAAATCAAGCGCATTTCGGATGCCTTGCTGGCCTGACCACAAAACATGCGCTTCCTGGTCCTCATCTCGATCATCCTGCGCAACCTGCTGCGCCACCGGCGACGATCGGTGATTGCGATTGGATCGGTAGGTTTCGGCATTGCCGCGTTGTCGGTCGCCAGCGGTTATATCGAATGGATGTTCGTTGATTTTCGTGAGGCCACCATCGCATCGCAGTATGCCCACGTACAGGTGACCAAACCCGGTTATCACGAAAACGGTCGTGCCGACCCGTTCAATTATTTACTTCCCGGTGATCCCGCAGCGAAGCCCCTGACACAAGCGGACCATGTGCGTGCCTGGGGGCCGCGCCTGGGATTTGTGGGTTTGATCAGTCACGGTGAATCGACCATGTCCTTTGTCGCCGAGGGTTTTGATCCGGCGAATGATTTGACCGATGATCGCTCGCTGCGCATGGTCGAGGGCCAGCGTCTGGGACCCAAAGATCACAACAAGGTTCTAGTCGGACGTGGTCTTGCGACCTTGATTGGCGTCAAAGCCGGGGATGGCGTCGTTCTGATGGTTGATTCGCCAACCGGGGGAATGAGGGCGATCGATGCCAAGGTGGCGGGGGTTTTTGAATCGGTGAGCAAGGCGTACGACGACAGCGCGGCATTGATCCATATTTCGGCAGCACGCAAGCTGTTGAAGGTCGATGGTGCGCATAGCTGGCTGGTGTATGCCGATGACACCCAAAATACCGCGACCCTGGCGGCAGATCTCAAATCACGCTTTGCGGGCAGCCAATTCGAGGTTCGCACCTGGGATCAACTGGCCGAGTTCTATATGCGGGCCGTCGATCTGTTCCGGCAGCAACTGGGGGTGGTGCGTTTCATTGTTATTGCCATCATCCTGCTTGGCATCGCCAATACCATGATGATGAGTGTGATTGAGCGAACCGGTGAAATCGGGACCTCGATGGCGCTGGGAATCAAGGGGCGCTCGCTGTTGGTGCAGTTTGTTACTGAAGGCGCCCTGATTGGACTGATTGGTGCCTTGTCTGGATTGTTGCTGGCCGTGCTGTTAAGCCTTTTGCTGGATTCATTGCAAATCGAAATGCCCCCCCCGCCAAGTCTCACGCGTGGCTACACCGCCCGTATCCTGCTAACGCCGGGAATCATCATCGAGGGATTGGTGATTGCCATGGCGACAACCACGCTGGCCAGCCTCTATCCGGCCTGGAAAGCCTCGCGGATGGTGATAGTCGAAGCCATCCGGCACAACAAATAGACGAGAGGGCGCTCCATGCAATTACTTCGGCTCGCCTTACGTAATGTTTTTCGCCATCGCGGACGCACCCTGATGGCGCTGGCCTCGGTGGCCTTTGGCGTCATCGCTTTGATTCTGTCGGGTGGATTTATCGAAGACACAATCGTCGAAACTGGCGAATCGATGATCCGCTCCAGCACCGGCCACGTGCAGATCGGACGCCAGGGCTACTGGACTTATGGCTCGCGCAATCCGGAAAAGTACCTGATCGAACAACCCGATACCATGCGCCGCGACCTGGCGGCGATGCCAGAAGTGCAGGATGTCATGTTTCGCCTTGCGTTTTCGGGCTTGCTGGGAAATGGCCGGACCGATTGGTCGATCATTGGCGAAGGCGTCGAACCGACGCGCGAGGCCCGGCTGGCGAGTTACATCACGGTGGTTGCTGGCCGGCAGTTGGCCGATAAGGACGATTTCGGCATGATGATCGGGGCCGGTGTGGCCAAGGCGCTGAAGCTCAAGCCGGGCGACCCAGTCAATCTTCTTGTCAGTACAACCGGTGGCGCCACCAATCTGCTCGAATTCCAGGTGGTCGGCGTGTTCCAGACCTTCTCCAAGGATTATGACGCCCGGGCGGTGCGCATTCCCCTCACGGCGGCGCAGGAGTTGCTGGCCACCCCGGGTGCCCACACGGGCGTGATTTTGCTGCACCAGACGGCCGATACCGACAAAGTCGCCACGGCGATCAAAGGCAAGTTGAATCCCAAAGGTTTCGAGATCAAGACTTGGGTTGATCTGAACGAGTTCTATAACCAGACAGTGACCCTCTACCAGCAACAATTTGGCTTCCTGGTGGTCATCATCCTCATCATGCTGCTGCTCAGTGTGTCGAATTCGGTCAATATCGGCATCTTCGAGCGCGTCAGTGAGTTCGGCACCATGCTGGCCATCGGTAACCGTCCCGCGCGGGTATTCAACCTGATCGTGACCGAAAGTTTGTGCCTTGGTTTGCTGGGTGCCGCGATTGGCGTTGGCCTGGGTATCGCTCTGGCGCACGCCATTTCAGTGATCGGTATCCCCATGCCACCACCGCCAAATGCCGATCAGGGTTATATCTCACGTATTGTGGTCGTGCCGCACATCGTCGCCCTGGCCTTTTGCACCGGCGCCATTGCGGCCGTCCTGGCCGCCTTGCTGCCCGCGCGCAAAGTTAGCCAGATGCATATCGGTGAAGCTTTGCGGCAAGGTGTTTAGATGGTGTTGGGGACTTTTGTGCCCCCCCCTCAGCTGTGTTCAACGGACTCCCGTACGGTTAGACTTCGCCGGCATGGCGGAGTAATATCCGTCCGTCCAGATCATCTGTTTGGGGATGGTGACGGCCACTTAGCCAGAGCGGGAGTGTTGGCCTCGCGGATGATCAGTCCGATGTTGTTCTTGGTGGCATTTGCGTAGCTACCGGATGCTGTGCATATTGATGAGGTGTTTCGAGAGCAATGACTACGTCGGTAATGGGACACACTCTCCGTGGTGACACCCTTCTACAGATCGTTTTCGACTTCGGCTTCGTCGTCGTCGGCATGCTCACGGCCGTGCTTTGGGTGGGCAATGGCCTACCCGTTGATCTCGCGGTAATTGCGACCTACTCGGCTCTCTTGGCCCTAATCATGCTCGCCGTAAATGGCTGGCTCGGGTTCTATCAACGAATTCACAGCCGAACGGTAGAGGATACGCGCGCGCGCGCGGTGCTTTCCCTACATCTTTCCGTGCCGATTGCTTACATCGTCTTCGTGATGTTGCCGATTGCCGACGTCAACCGGCAATTCCTTGAAATTTCTGGGATGGCGGCAATTTTTGGCATGCTCAGCAATCGCGTCATGGCCTCTCACCGTCGCAATCGGGCGTATGTTAGCCGGCGCTTGCTGATCTTCGGATGTGGTGCTGAAGCGGCCGCTGTCGCCGCATCCCTGAGTCAGGAAGATCCCACGGTGAGCGTTGTCGGCTTTTATCCGGGGCCAATCCCTGAAGAGATTTCAGTGCCGCGTGACAAACTCCTAGCTCGCGATCGCACCTTGCTCGATAAAGTTCAGGAACTAAAGGTGGATGAAATCGTCGTCGCCGTTGGCGAACGACGCGGTGGCCGGGTGCCCTTGCGTGAATTGCTGGATTGCCGATTGGCCGGTACCCTGGTCATGGATCTATCCGATCACTACGAACGCTGGCTGGGGCAGATCCGGCTCGATGCCTTGCGTGCAGGCTGGCTTATCTTTGGCGAGGGTTTCCGTCAAGGACTGGACCGAACACTGGTCAAGCGCATCTTTGACATCCTGGCTGCAACCGTCCTGTTACTGCTGTTTGCGCCACTCATGCTGGTGACCGCGATCCTGATCGTCATCGAAGACGGCTTTCCGATTCTCTATCGACAGGAACGCGTGGGTTTCAACGGTCGCTTGTTTAACGTGATCAAGTTCCGCAGCATGCGCCGCGATGCCGAGAAAGATGGCAAGCCGCGCTGGGCGACCAAGAACGATGATCGCGTGACGCGGATAGGCAAGATCATCCGGAAGTTGCGGATTGATGAACTCCCACAACTTTTCTCCGTACTCGCCGGTCACATGAGTATGGTGGGACCGCGCCCCGAGCGCGCGTTCTTCGTTGATCAACTCACCCGCGAAATTCCGTTCTATGCGGTACGCCACAGCGTCAAACCAGGTGTCACCGGCTGGGCGCAAGTCCGATATCACTACGGCGCTTCAGTGGATGATGCGGCCCAAAAACTGCAGTACGACCTCTACTATGTAAAGAACCACAGCCTGTTGCTGGACATGGTGATCCTGTTTGAGACGGTGGGGGTAGTGGTCGGGGGCAAGGGAGCGCAGTGAGTTTCTGTCGGTTTTCTTTACAGCAATGATCTATTAATTGCATCGCGATCTGCTAAGTAAATGATTTTTAATTTATTTCACCGCCCTATTGGCTTGGTGTGATTTTTGCTTGGATACTTGCAAAGTACTGGGATATGCCCAAGGAGAAATTCATGAACTTACCGACTAACGATATCCGCACGGACAACAAGGAACCAGAAAAGCTGACAGGAGTCGGGCGTCGGCGCTTCATCCATGGTATTGGTATTGCTGCTCCGATTATTTTGACTGTTAAGTCGCCTTCAGCGCTTGCTGCGCAATGCGTTGCTCCGTCTGCAGCCGCATCGATGGATTTGCTTAAGAGTCGCCTAGATCGACAGCAATTGTCGTGTATCGGACGTACTCCAGGTTTCTGGCAGAATGCAAGTACTACCCACCCACTTGATTGGGAGAAGGCCGGTGGAAAGGGGGTATTGTTTTCCAATGTTTTTCTCAGTGGATTTAGTGGAAAGACTCTTAAACAAGTTATGAATCTTGGTGGAAATGAGGATGCCTCCCAGCTTGGTGCCCACCTTTCTGCTGCCTACTTAAACTTGAAAAGGGGCTGGGTGCCAGAAACTGTACTGAGCCTCTCACAGCTACGAGAGATGTGGGGTGGTCGCCTTGGCAGCTATGAACCGACCGCTGGCGTTAAATGGGGCGGTGAACTTATCGTCACATATCTGAAAACAACGATGCCCCTTTGACCGCAGACAAGCTTAGCTCACGGTTGTATGTCTGGAGTTGGAGTACGGTATTGCTCTAATCTGGTTGGAGAGTTGGATGTGTGCGTAGTGGATGACGGGGTTCTAGTTTTTGAGCCGGCATCTCGTGCCACCCGATTTTTGCCGCCTGTTGCATGGGGTTTTTTCAAGCAGATTTCGCAGGCAGGTGTTGCTGGCCTCGAAATAGCCTTACTCGCCTCATATGGCAATGGAGAGTTGAGTCCGTCTTCCACGCAGTTACTTGAAGGCATGGAATTGGCAAGTCTAGTGCGCCGATGTTGAGGCTCGGAGACGTATCCGACGCCGTATTCAAGCATAGTTTGACCGATGGGATGTTCCGACTTCAGGTGGGAGCGTTTTCATTGCGCATCCAAAGTCGGGTACCTGAATTGCAGTCCGGTTTGCGTCAGGTCTATGGACACTATCCGATCTTCACGGACGGAGGCTTCTACGATTACGATCTGGAAATCCGTCCAGCCTCGGTAGCTCGGCATTGGCTGAGAAGAAATGCCGTTTTTTGCCTATCCGGCCAATCCCCCTTCTTGCCGATGCCAGCAGAAAACACGCACGCATTGTTCGAGTGGGGACTCAATTGGACCGTCAGCAGCTCAGTTCATCAGTACCTGATGCTTCACTCGGCGGTTTTGGAGAAACACGGCAGAGGGCTGCTGCTTTCGGCATATTCAGGTAGCGGCAAGAGCACCTTGGCGGCGGAGCTCGCCATGCGTGATTGGCGTTTATTTTCGGATGAGCTGGCGCTACTGGATGGGCCGCAATTGCGCCTGATACCGTTTCCCCGTCCCGTTAGCCTGAAGAATCAATCGATAGAAGTGATTACGAACCGGCATCAAGGCGCGCGCTTTGGCCCAATCGCGCGCGACACTCAAAAGGGAACCATCGCCCACCTCTGCGCACCAAACGACTCCGTTGATCGCGCCCACGAAACGGCACCTCCGTCGCTCATCGTCTTCCCGAAATGGACGGCAGGTGCAAGTCTTCGGGTTAGTCCGCTTGGAGCAGGGCAGGCGGCCATGCGTCTGATTGATCAGGCTTTCAACTATTCCGTGCTTGGGCGGCTGGGGTTTTCGATGCTTGCCAATCTTGTTACTGCTGCGAAGGCGTGGGAGCTGGAGTATTCGAATCTCGATGACGCGGTCGATGCACTCGACACGCTGATCGCCGACGATGCCTAGAGCCTCCCCACTATTGAATTTTCTGGCTAGTCCGAGCTCGCTGACGGCGCTGGACGATGAAGGCTGGAGTTTGCTTCTGGCAGAGGCACGAGCTGCGGATTTGCTATCGCGTATTGCAGAGCAAATCAATGCTGCTCCCTGCCCGACGATGCCAGACAAGGTACGGCCGCATATCGTCTCTGCCCGGCGGCAAGGTCAAAGCCTGTCGCTTGATGTGAAACGCGAACTGATCCTCGTTGCCGACGCCCTGAAGTCCGTCAATACGCGAAAGATTCTGTTGAAGGGGGCGGCCTATGTCACTGCGGATTTACCCGCCGCGCAAGGGCGTATTTTTTCCGATATTGACCTGCTGGTCTCTCGCTCTCATCTGCCCGACGCCGAGGGAGCCTTGATGCTGGGAGGATGGGCAGCCGCTCATGTTGATGCCTATGATCAGCGTTACTACCGCGAGTGGGCGCATGAGATCCCGCCGATGACCCATTTACAGCGAGGAACGACGATCGACCTTCATCATTCCCTGGTAATGCCAACCTGCAATATTCGCGTGGATACAGAGCGCATGATCGGCGATGCCGTCCTGATTCCCGGGGAGGGAAACTGGTTTCGCCTCCGGGACGAGGATATGGTGCTACATGCGGCCAGTCATCTAATGCTGAATTCGGAATTCAGCCACGGGCTGCGTGACCTCGGTGACATCGACATTCTTTTGCGGCATTTCGGCTCGACGGATTCTAATTTCACTGACAAGGTGAAGGTGCGAGCACTCGAGATTGGGCTTGGCGAAATTGCGGAGCAAGCATTCACCCTCTGCCGTCACTTTTATGGAACACGGTTGCCACAGGGTAGTCGGTTACATCGGGGGTTCCTTATTCGGCTTCTGGCAAATGCGGCCAGCACCCGGCATCCCGACACTCGGCCTTATTGGCAGCTATCCGCCGATCTACTCTTGCTGCTGCGCGAACTTAGCCTTCGTTTACCACCCCATCTTCTTGTAAGACACCTAACTCACAAACTGAAAGTGGCTTTTTCGACCAAGGAACCCGTGACACCTTGATCTGCTGCCTGCTCGTAGGAATTGCTCAACTATTTGACGAGACGGAGCAGCGCGACCAAGTGTTCGCTTGGAATCGCATAACTGATCCCCGACGGCTTTTCCAGTACCGCCTCTTTTGCACCCTTAATGAACACCATGTTCAATATCCCAATAACGTCACCAGTTTCCGCGTCGAACATCGGGCCGCCACTGTTGCCGGGGTAGGCCGTCGCATCCAACTGATAGATCGGAAAGCTGCCTTCGCGCAGGCGCCGTATCGAGGGGCCGCGTAGTTGGCCGGCAGTGCCTCCGGGCAGGGCGATCGGGGTGATCGACGAGATGACGCCGCGATGAGTGACCGGTGAAAATCCCAAGGCGCCCCCGATGGGGAAACCCATGAAGGCGATGGATTGTCCTTCGCGAACTGTGTCGCCTGACCTTACTTTCAGCGGTGGCAGTCCAACACCAGTGATACGCAAGATCGCGAGATCGTGATCGGGATCAGAAATCTCCAGCTTGGCATCACGCAGTTGTGTTTCTTCACCATTTCGAATCAGAACCGAAAACGCATGCCGGATTTCGGTGGTCTCGGCCGGCTTGATTACATGGGCATTGGTGACGATTAGTGTGCCATCCCCGACAGCAAAACCGGTACCGCGCATTTCAAAAGCAGGGCTGCGCAGCTTCTCGTAAGTGCCGACGACAACCACAGACGGCTTTACTTTGGCAATGGTGTCCGACAGATCCGCTCGGGCGGCCACTGGCAGCACGAGCATCAGAAAGAAAAGGAAAACAAGCTTCACGACGTCTTGCGCAGCAGCTTCCGCTGAATCTTCTCAAGATCCGGCGATGGTGTGGTTATCGCCTCATCGAAGGGGTGCTTATGTTGCTGCACGTTATTCAAAATACGCTTAACGTAGTCGCGGGTTTCTGCGTATGGCGGAACGCCAAGATAGCGATTCACCGCACCTTCCCCCGCATTGTAGGCGGCGGCAACGAGCGGTACTTCGCCCTTGAAGTACGCCAGCAACCAACGCAGATAGGCCAAGCCGCCGCGCACATTCTGTTCGGGATCAAATGGTTTGCGGACATTGAAGCGCTCCGATGTTTCGGGAATCAGTTGCATCAAACCCTGAGCATTCTTGGACGAAACCGCACCGGGATTGAGATGCGACTCCGTCCAAGCGACCGCGAGAGCCAAAATGGGATCGACGCCGTAGTCGGGTGCGAGCCGTTTGATGAGTGAAATCAGCTTGCGCTGATGATCATTCAGATTGTTTTCGTCGATAAACGGCGCGATGGCGACCTGCACTTGCTTGACCTCGGGTTCGCGCATGCAGTCAGGAATGTCAGCGATTTCATCGCCCACCGAGCGCAACATCCGGGTGGCGTGCTCATGGCCCTGGGCTGATGCGAGCTGGAAGAAATAGGCGGCGAGACGGTCGTCACGCGGAACACCACGGCCATTTGCGTAGATCCAGCCAAGGTCGTAACGCGATTCAGGGTCGCCGGCGCGGGCCGCTTCACAATACAAAGCGATGGCCCGTGGGATGTCCTTTTGGATGCCTTCGCCGTGTTCAAGAGCGCGGGCTTGCTCACGTGCGACATGCATGCCCTCGGCGGCACTCAACGTGCTTGCCGCAAAAGTCGGTGCTGGCGAGACGGCGCCAAGCACCGTCGTAGCGGCAATTGCGGTTGAACGGCGAAGTCGTTTTAGCATGGCCAGACCGGATAGCTTAGAGCGCCTTGAGCAGCGCCGCCACTTCCGCCTGGTTGCGATATTTATCACCCAGTTTGGAAAGCGTTTCGAGTTCGGCCTTGGCGGCCGGCTTCTTACCGGCCTTGATCAGTGCTTTGGCGAAATTCATGCGCACCTCGGCGGCATCTGGCGCAGCGGCCACGGCGGCGGCGAGCATCTCGACGCCTTGATCGACCTTGCCGCTCTCGACCAGGATCGTGCCCAACGTGTCCATGATCGCCGGCTGATTGGGCGCAAGGCGGTTGGCTTTTTCGGCAAGCTCCAGTGCTTTCGGATCTTTCATCTGGCCGAGCGACCAAGCGAGATTGTTGATCAGGCCGGCGTTCTCCGGCGCCACCGCCAAGAGTGCACGGTAATGTCCGGCGGCCGTGGCAAAGTCCTTGCGTTGATTGGCGGCATCCGCCAAGAAAAGGCGGAACTTGCCATCCTTGGGTTGGGATTTGATCCAGCCATCGGCAAACTTCGCCGCCTCACCCGCCTGATTGTCAAAGGTCAGCGCCGCGTAAAGCCGTTCAGCGAGCTCGGTGGTCGGTGCAATTTTCAGCCCGGCACGATAGGCGTTCGCGGCATCCTTCCAGGATTTGCGGGCGAAGTGGACATCACCTTCCATGCCGAATCCGGCAATTTCCTTGGGCCGGGATTTCTGCAGCGAACGAGCGTGGGCCAGCGCATCATCAAACTTACCGGCGTCGACATCCAGCATCACCATCGCGCGTTGCAAGGGGACCGAGGATGGCAACAGCGCCAAGCCCTTCTTCAGGCTGTCGCGAGCACCGTCCTTGCTTTTCAAGGCGATCTGAATTTCGGCCATGCGCAGATACGGATGGGCGGCCGTTGGCAGCAGCGTCGCCAGCTTGCCGTAGGTGCTCAAGGCTTGTTGCAAGTCACCGGTAAATTGATACACCTTGCCGGCGAGGTCAAGGATTTCCGGCCGGTCAGGCATGGCGGCCATGGCCTCCTGGATGGCGGTGAGTGCCTTGGCGTTGTCCTTGTTCTTGAGATGCAGACCGACAAGTGCCGCGCGAGGTGCCGGTTCGGCCGGTCCGGCGGTGATCGCCTTTTTCACCAGATCGACAATTTCGTTGGGGTCAGCCTTTTCGCGGGCACGAAGCTCGGCGAGAGCCAACAACGCCTGGACGTTCTTCGGGTCTTTGGCAATCACGCCCTCAAAGCGCTTGCGCGCCTGCTCAGGCTTCTTGTCGGCAATATCGAGTTGAGCGAGGGCGCCGGCTGCGGGCAGGAAGGCGGCGTCGATCGCCAGCGCTTTCTCAAAACTGGCGCGTGCGCCAGCCACATCACCCTTGCCCAGCAGAGCCGTAGCGCGCAGATTGTGGGGGACGGCGCTGTCGGGTTGCTTCTTTTCCAGTGCGGCGACGGCTTTCAGCGCCTTGTCGAACTGACGCTGACGCAGACTGGTGGTCGCCAACGCCATGTCGGCAGAAACGCCAGTATCAGCCGAGGCGATCTGTTCCAGATCGGCAAAAGCCTCATCGACGCGCCCCATTTGCATACGGGCCAAGGCAAGCGCAGTTTGCGCCTGCCGATTGTTGGGATCGGACTTGGCGGCCTGGCTGTAAAGACCCTCGGCGCGCTTGACATCTCCGTTTTGCAGATAGACGTCGCCGGCGATAGCCAGCCAGGAAGGTGTTGTCTCGCCATCCTTGAATACGGGCTGGAGTGTGGCCAGTGCCTTGGCCGGTTCGCCGCTGCGCAGTTGCGAAAGAATCAGCGCACGCCGGGCCATATCGAGTCCAGGGGCGCGTTGCAGGGCTTTCGACAGAAATTCCTTGGCTTGCAGGTCTGCACGTGACTGGAAGGCGATCAGACCGGCCAGTTGCAGGCCCTGCGGGTTGTTGGGCTGGGCCTTGATCAGGGCTTCCATCGCGGTGCGGGCGGTCGGTAGGTCTTTCTTGGTATAGGCCACCAGTCCTTGCATGTAGAGCGTCAAGGGATGCTTTGCCGCGTTCTTCTGCATGACAGCAAGCTGCTCGGCGGCGGCATCCGCCTTCTGATCGCGCAGCAGGTTCATGATGATGGCGCCGTGAGCGGTCACCAGCTTGGGGTCGATTTCGACCACTTTGCGATAGGCGGCCAGTGCCTCGGCATCTTTCTTTTCGGCACGATAAAGGTCGCCACGGAACTGTAATGCGGCGACGTTCTTGGGATCGGCGGCGATGATTTCATCGACAATCGCTGCGGAACCGGGGATGTCCTGCGCAATCGCCCGCAGACGGGCCAGGCCCAATTTCGCCGGGTAGTGGGTTTTCTGGGAGGCGATGGCCTCGGTGAAGGCGGTCTTGGCGCCATCCAGATTACCCAGAGCGGCATAGGCGCTACCGACGGCGGTTTTGAGTTCCGCCTTACCCTCATCGCTGGTGGCCGGGTTCTTGGTCGCCTCGTCGATCACGGCCTTGAAATTGCCTTGCCCCAGGAGAGCCTGAACCAATATCGGACTCACGTCTCCGGCCGGGAGCTTGAGTTCGATGGCCTTGCGCAATTCGACTTCGGCGGCCACGGCGTCGCCCGATTTGAGCAGTGCCCGGCCCAGCATCAGCCGGGCCTGGGCCGAGTTCGGCTCTTTCGAAAGAACATTCTTCAACTCGATAATGGCGGACGCCGAATCGTTCTTTTCGAGGTGAGACTTGGCATTGGCCAACAGTTTTTCCGGAGAGTCGCCACCACACGCGCTGAGTAGCGCCGAAATGATGAGGACGGCAGGTAGGCTGATAGACTTTTTCATGGGACGTTACCTGGAAAGAGGACTCAGATACGATGGGAGATGGCGCGGAATGTTCGTCGCCCGAATGTCATGTTTTGATGCCGAGCTTGTGCATAAGATCATACAGAGTTGGGCGGCTGACTCCAAGTAGTTCGGCGGCTCGCACAATATTGCCATTACCGCGACTGAGCGCCGCCACCAGGGCGTTGCGCTCCGCTTCTTCGCGAACCACGCGTAACTCGAGACTGGAGGTGGCCTCGTCATCCGAAACGGGTATGCCGATGTCGGCGGCCGTAATGTGGCTTCCTTCGGCCATGATGGTGGCGCGCTTGATGCAATTTTCCAGCTCGCGCACATTGCCCGGCCAGGGATGAGCAATGATCGCCTTCAGCGCTTCTTCACCGAGACTGAGCGATCCCTGGTTGAGTTCCTGGGCAAAACGGCGAGCAAAGGCGTGAGCAAGCAAGGCGGCGTCGCCTGACCGCTGACGCAGAGGCGGGATGGTGATGACGATTTCGGCCAGGCGATAGTAAAGATCCTCGCGGAACCGCCCATCGCTGATTTGCGCCTTTAGATCCTGATGAGTGGCGCAAATGATGCGCACATCAACCGGAATCTCCTGCCGTCCGCCCACGCGCTCGATGACGCGCTCTTGCAGGAAGCGCAGCAGTTTGGCTTGCAACGGCAAGGGCAAGTCGCCAATTTCGTCGAGCATCAGGGTGCCGTGGTGCGCTGTCTCGATTTTCCCGGGCGTGGTCTTCGCGGCGCCCGAAAAAGCACCCTTTTCGTAACCGAACAGTTCGCTTTCGAGCAGGGTTTCCGGGATGGCCGCACAGTTGATGGCGACAAAGCGGGCATCACGGCGGGGTGAGGCATTGTGCAATCCGCGCGCCAACACTTCCTTGCCGGTGCCACTTTCGCCAAGCAGCATCACGGTGACCGAACTGGGCGCAACCTTTTCGATGGTGCGACAAATGCGCAGCATTTCCGGGTCACGGGTAATCAAACCGCTCATCACATCCGGTTGGCGCATCGCCTGCAGACGCCGATTCTCTTGCTGAAGATCGAACAAGCGAAATGCACGGTCAACCGTCAGCGCCAGAATCTCCGGCTCGAACGGCTTGGCAAAGAAATCGTAGGCGCCGAGACCAATGGCGCGCAAGGCATTGGCCTGATCGTTTTGCCCGGTGAGGACGATGACCTTGGTGTCCGGGCTGAGTTCCTGAATTTGTTCGAGCAGTCGGAAACCTTCCGAAACAGAATCCGCATCGGGTGGCAGACCGAGGTCCATGGTGACTACCGACGGGTTATGGCGACGAACCTGATTGAGCGCTGTTTCGCGATCATCGGCAACCACCACTTCGTATTGGTCGAAGGCCCAGCGAATTTGCTTTTGCAGGGCTGGATCGTCTTCCACGACCAGGAGTGTGCGCGACTTATCCATCCTAATTTTTCTCCTGTTGCATCAAGTCTGATGCCGAACTGCGCTCAATAAGCGGAAGTGTGACGATAAACCTCGATCCCGCATTCTCTGTGGTCTCAACCTGAATTTCACCACCCAGTTCGCGAATGTACTGGCGGCTTTCATAAGCGCCGATGCCCATACCGGCATCCTTGGTGGTCTGAAACGGTTTGAACAACTGGTTGCGCACGAATTCCTCGGACATGCCACGTCCCGTGTCGCCGACCTCGACCCTAGCCATTCCACCGGCGCGGCCAATCTTGACCCAGATGCGACCGTCCGTCGGCGTGGCTTCGAGTGCATTCTGAACCAGATGCCCCAAGACTCGCTCGATGCGTTCTTCATGGCCGCGAACGACAACTCGTTCGTCGACGACGATTTCTACCGCCGGTACCTGGTGTGCCTTGGATTTGCAGATTCGTCTGATTAACTGCTCAAGCGCGACCCCGACGCTACGATCCGGGGGAGTAGCGCCTTCGCGCAGTTGTAGGAGCAATTGCTTCATCCGGTCAACCGAGTTACTCACCGTCAACAGCATGTCGCGCTGGAATTCGGGGTTATCAGCATGGCGCTCTGCATTGCGCACCATCAGCGACAACTGGGTAACGATGTTCTTCAGATCATGCACGACAAATGCCGACATGCGATTGAAGGCGTCGAACTTACGTGCTTCAAGCAGCGCTTCGGTCGCCTGTATTCCTGCCAGATAGTTGGCGGCTTGGCGTCCGGCGGTGCGGAGTAAATCGTTGACCTCCCAATTGACGTCGATTTCAGTGCGCGAGGTGGTCAGCGTGACGAAACCAACCAGCCCCGTCGCTGTCGCCAAGGGCACGATAAGCCAGGCGTTGGGTGTCGTGGTCAGCCATTCCGGTAGCTGCAGCGCCTGATAACGCCCCGGGAGATGACGGTATTCTTCAAGGTTGATGATCCAGGCATTCCCAGCCAGAAACTGCATCATGGAGCTGTCAGTAGACTCTCGGGCGTCGCAATGAGGCAAATTCCAACGAGCCGTCTGCATTAGTGCGCCACTATCCGCATCACGCATCCAAAGCGAACCGCCAGGACTTTCCACCATGTCGGCCAAGGCGCGAATGATGCGTGGACCGGCTTGTCGCGGATCGTCCTCCATAGACAGGGCACTGGTGAATTTGAGCCACTCCTCACGATAGTCATAGCGCAAGTGAAAGAAATGCTTGCTGATGAGAACCTTGATCCGCGAACGAACGGAACCTGAGAGTAGCAGCAGTAGAAAAAGCAACAACGCGGCAAAGATGATGGTGATCTGGAGTGCGCCCCCCCAACTGCCACCGAGGTAGCGAACGTAATACCCAGCAACGGAAGCGACAATCAGGTAGGCGCCAATGATCGCCAGGCTAGTCGTCTGAAAGACGGCCGTTTTCGAGAGGGTAATGTCAAGGCGGCGAGCTTTGGCTCGATAGATGGTCAGTACGATTAATGGCGCTACGATGGCGGCGGCAAGTCCGCGAACGGTATAGGCGTCCGCGTCCACTTTGTTGAACAATAGGGTCAACGAATGAAAGTAGAGATCAAAAGCGAATGTGGCAACCAACGCAATACCGATTGGTTTCACTTTCCAGCGCGCGTCCTCTGGTGTGTTGCGGAACAGTTGCTCGGTGAGCGAAAGCCCGAAAACGACGACGCCGAGTGAACAGAATTGGGCCAGGCGATCAAATGTACCGACGTCGAATTGTTTTGCCCACTGGAGCCCCAGACCGACGAGAATGAGCAGGGTGGCCACAGCCGCCGGCCACCATTCACGCATTCGGCTAGCCAGGGGGCCAGCCGACTTCTCGCGATACAGCATGTCGATCAGAAGCCCCAGCCAGGCGCCTTGGCGCAAGGTATCCAGCGTCATCGCGAGGAAATCGAGCAGCCAGAGGGCTGAGGTTTGGCGCAGAAATTCGCTAGTGGCCCATGCCGCACTGAGGCTGGCTGCAGCTAACACCCACCCGCGGGTACTGCCCCGCCCCATGGTTTGGTGCAATTGGGCGACGCTGATGCTGACGGCCAGGTAAGCCAGCGCCGCTAGACCGTAACTCCACAAAATAACCGTGCTGTCTGCGGCGTCCATTGAGTCAAACCCTGCTTTGACTGGTTTGCTGGAGCCAATAGTCCATGTAACGACTGCGCTCGACATGCCTCGGGTTGTAACCAAGCCACTCACGAATCCGCGGCAAACTGTGCTGATAGCCAATTTCCGCTATCTCGCGCATGTGTGCCCAATCGAGCAGATCGAAGTCACCGACAGGCGGATTGAGATACAGATCGGCGAGCTTCCGTGCGTTTTGAACTTCCTTACGCGAAGCCAGAGTAGTTACCTTAAGAATGACGCGTGACAGTGTGGGAGCATCGATGGCCTGTTTGCCGGGGAGCAAGCGACTCTTGATATATTCCGCCGCACTGGGAATCTCGGTCTGCCGCGTCGCCGAATCGTTATCCACAGCGAGATCCACGGCAATAATGATGCCTTGCAGGCGGCTGTGCATCACATCGACGGGCAGGTTATTGAGTACCCCACCGTCAACCAGCAAATGACCATCTTCCAGAACCGGCGGCAAGATGGCCGGCAAAGAGACTGTGGCGCGTATTGCTCGCCAAAGCGATCCGGTCTCGTGTATGCGTACGCTATTGGCCGAAAGATCACTGGATACGGCGAAATAAGGGATCCAGAGATCCTCGATGTCCATCGGCAAATGCTGGGCCAGGATGCGGTTGAGGTGTTCCCCGCGGATCAATGACATCACCGGAATCGTGTAGTCACGCAGCGGATCATCCC
The DNA here is from genome assembly GCA_945902805.1 of Propionivibrio dicarboxylicus. Classification (GTDB taxonomy): domain Bacteria; phylum Pseudomonadota; class Gammaproteobacteria; order Burkholderiales; family Rhodocyclaceae; genus CAMDMZ01. Next base: position 90,664 of record CAMDMZ010000004.1, read on the forward strand.
GTGTAAAGGCAATCCGCAGCTCCTCCAGTGCTGAAATGTCGTCAATTCCGCGCGCTAATCCAGTGGCGGCGAGGGCACCAAAGCTGGTGCCGCCGACGGCATCCACACTAATCCCGGCCTGATGCAACGCCCGAATTACGCCCAGGTGAGCAAAGCCGCGAGCGCCTCCACCGGCCAGAACCAGCCCGATTGCATTGCCGGACACAAATCGGGCCAACCGTTCCAAATCGGCCGTCCGCGATTTTTGCAAATGGTGATGCAATTTCACATGCCGCCGTGGCGCCAACCAATGACGCGTATTCTTGGGGTTTGTCCCAACATCATGCAGCAGAACCAGCTCCGTTCGCGCAAAGTGCACCCCGGAATCGCCGTTACTGAAGATCAAACGCTCGACTTCGGTCAGCTCAGGTTCCTGTTGCGCATCAGCGATCATCAAGACCCGATCTGCGTAGCCGTGACAAATGCGGGTCCACTCCAAATCTCCCGCATCGGCATTCAACAGCACGTAATCGTAGGATGACTCGAGTTGGTCCAGATAGTGACCGTATTCTTCCCTCGGTACGGCGCCAAAACGACGGCTTGCCGCGTTGGCATCAAGACTGATGACCGAGCCAAACCGTAGTAGGGCTTGCCTCAGTGACGCCGTAAACGCCTGGATATCAATACGTCGATGCAGCGGCAGAATCATGACGCTGCGTGCGCCCTTGCTGCGCTGGATATGCCCGGTGGGGTTGCGTAGACGCGCAATAATCAGACGCGCGAGATTCGACGAGACTTGGGGACAGCGGGCCACGAGGCGATCGATATCGTCGCGGCTGATAACACCAAGCATCGAGTCGCGCACCGCAATGATGGTCGCCGCGCGCGTCCCTCCGGAAAACAAGGACATCTCGCCAACTACCTCGCCAGGCTGAGGATAAGCGACAACATTCTCCTGTCCCTCCGGCGTAGTGACGCGAACCTGCAGGCGCCCCGAAAGGAGAATATGTAGCGTGTGTCCTTCGTCTCCTTGGCGATAGAGTGCCGTCCCGACTCGAGTGCGGACAAGCGGGATACTGGCCACTAGTTCGTCCATCAGGTCGGCCGCCATTTCGCCGACGAGGCGGGTCAGTGCGGCCTCTAGAATGACTCGGTATGCAGCGGAAATGGTCATCGACGATGGGTTCTAAATCAATTGGTGACGTCGCTTGTTTTCAGCGCATACCAAACATGGTTCTCTTCGGCCGGGCTGGGTATCGTCAAGAACGCTTCTGGTTGGCCCGATCTGCGTACAAAAGCCGCTGTCGCCAACACATTTTGAACACGCTGCAATCGTGACGTGTGCGCTCGCTCTGCCAACTCGACCAACTCGGCGACGGTAGTTCCCGCGAGGTCGACATTGAGTCGCTCTAGGCAAATCATGGCGAGCGTTGTCGGGCCTGTGTGAAGAATGACCTGCAGGCGGGTGTTTTTCTGATCAGGATGGTCGTCGAGAAAAGCGAGCAGTTCTCGCGTGGCCGCTAACGCGTCTTGGGCGCCATTTATTCCCGACGAGAAACAAAGTATCCGGCCACCCAAAGTCTTTACGATTTCCAGTCCATGACGTGAAAGGATCGTGTCACAGGAGCGAAGAGTCATTGCAAGTTCCTGGGTACGGAACGCCTGCCTGTCCTGCGGCTGCAAATTGATCAGCATGAGCGCAGCGTCCGGAATGTGCCTTGATCTCTCTTCGCTTGCCGTTCGCAGCAAATCAATCGCTGAAGGTGTCACGGCAGCGTACAACGCCTGCTCGGCCAGGATACGGACATTTTCAGCCGAGTCAGTAGTGGTTCTCAGCTGCTCGTGATGCTCGCTGAACTCCTTGATACGCTGATGGATGATATAGGCAATCGTCATCAGGTAGAGCATCAGGATGCTTCCCGCCAGCCAATCTGCTGTCGGACAAGAGGATAGCCACGTTCCCGACTGGGCGACATCCGGGACCATGGATAGCACGCCCATCATGAGGACCGGCAGACCGATAATGAGCAGGCGAAGGCCGCCCAGAATGATCCAGTTAAAAACAATAATCGACACCAGAGCAATCCCCGGAAGCAAAGGAACATTCATTGCCCCAAGGATGGCGCCCACCAGCAGCCCATCCAGCAATAGCAAGGCGTTTCCGCGCCGCTGGAGGGTGAACCGCCCAAGGATCGCATGCCCAATATGCGGATAAATGAGGACCACCAGATACAACCAGATGCGCAATCCACCAGGCGCGTTGCAGGCAAAGTCGTGAGCTAACAGAACCGCCAGCGCCATGCCGGAGAACAAAACCCGAGTCAGGTAGATCTTGGCGTGCAAAGGCGAGACCTGAGGAGCGTGCTCTTTGCGTCGCGGAGTGGATTCTGCGGTCATTGTCTGGATACGCCTAGCGATTCAGTGGAGGAGGCAAAGAAAAGGATACACGCCCCATCTCGGGCCAAGACTCAGGGATCGGGGCTTGTGGTTGATCCGATAACACACGAAGGAATAGCGGCTTATTTTCAGTCTATGTAATGCTCAAACGGAGTCAATATGTTATTCTAATTGTGTATTTAAGCTCACTTTTCGGGAAAGTCCATTAAGACTTTCTCTGCTTGTTTTGGAAAGTACTGAACTTGGTCAAAGAGGAATGCCCGATTCAATGGCTCATTTGACCTCTGAACTGATCAGCATTTTTATCATTGACTCACGTTATTCTGGGGGAACGGCAATGCTTCGAGCGTTGAAATCAGAAATTCGGCGGCGGATTTACGTGTCGCGTTCGTTTATTTTGCGGCTCTTCGTTGCCGCCTCGGCCGGCGTGCTGGTGGCCGGCTGTGCGACCAGTGATTTCCCGCCGGCCCCCGCGTCGGCCGCTTCCGGTGACTACAACTACCACATTGGTCCGGGTGATAACGTGAATATCGTGGTATGGCGCAATCCGGAGCTTTCGATGTCGGTTCCGGTTCGACCCGATGGAAAGCTTGCTGCACCCTTGATCGAGGATCTGCCGGCCATTGGCAAGGACCCGACGACATTGGCCCGTGATATCGAGAAGGCGTTGAGCAAGTTTATCCGCGACCCCGTGGTGACCGTCATCGTGACCCAGTTTGTTGGCCCGTATAGCGAGCAGATCCGGGTTGTGGGCGAAGCGGCAAAGCCGCAGGTTCTGGCCTACAAGCAAAAGATGACGCTGCTCGATGTCATGATCGCGGTGGGCGGGATGACCGATTTCGCGGATGGCAACGGCGCGTCCATCCTGCGTGCGGCGGATGGCAACAAGCAGTACTCGGTACGTATCAAGGACCTGGTGAAGCGAGGTGATGTCGCCGCCAACGTCGAGATGAAGCCAGGCGATGTCCTGATCATTCCGCGCAGCTGGTTCTGACCGCCTGCCTAACCCACATCGTTTGGTAACAGATGGAAGACTTACTACGTCAGGTTCTCTTGATTCTTCGTGCCATGTGGCTTCATCGCCGCCTGGCGGTGGGTGTGGCGTGGGTGGTCGGGATTATCGCGGGGGCCGTCGTCTTTGCGATTCCCGACAAATATCAGGCATCCGCGCGTATCTTTGTCGATACCGACTCGGTTCTCAAGCCCTTGATGAGCGGCCTGATTGTCCAGGCGAACACCGAGCAGCAAATCTCGATGTTGAGCCGCACGCTGATCAGTCGGCCTAACGTAGAGAAACTGATGCGCATGGCGGATCTCGATCTGGAGGCCAAGTCTGCCTCGGATCGAGAGAATCTGATTGACCATGTCACCAAGACCTTCAAGATCAAGAGTGTCGGTCGTGACAATATCTACATTCTTGAGTATCTGGACCCAAGTCCGCAGAAAGCACAGAAGGTCGTGCAGTCAATGACCACGATCTTCGTTGAGTCGGGTTTGGGCGGCAAACGTAACGACACCGATTCTGCCCGTCGATTCCTTGACGACCAAATCGACATTTTTCGCAAGAAGCTCGAAGAAGCCGAGACCCGACTGAAAGACTTCAAGCTCAAGAATATTGAGATGGAACTCGACAAAGAAGGTGGCGGCGGCGGACGGATCAATGAATTGAGCACTCAACTCAGCCAAACCCGCCTCTCGCTACGAGAGGCAGAAACGAGTCGAGATGCCATGAAGCGGCAGATTGCCGGTGAAGAACCCGTACTTCTTCCGGATATGCCGGGTACTGAATCGAGCGTTTCGATTCCGGAAATCGACGGACGTATTGAATCGCAAAAGCGAAACCTGGACGCTCTTTTGCAACGCTTTACGGACCAACATCCCGATGTCGCCGGGGTGCGCCGTGTGATCAAAGATCTCGAAGAGCAAAAGCGACAAGAGATTGCTATTCGCAAAAAGATTGCCGCAGCTAGTCCTGCGGTTGCATCGGTGAATGCAAATCCGGCCTATCAACAGATGAAGGTGTCCTTGATGGAAGCCGAGGCGACGGTCGCGGCACTACGCGCGCGCGCTGCTGAACACGAGGCCCGTTATGCCAGAGCGAAGGGCAAAGTCGGTCTCATGCCAGAAGTTGAGGCGGAGTATGCCCAGTTGAATCGCGACTACGGCGTCATCAAAAAGAACTACGATGATCTGGTGCAGCGACGAGAGTCTGCGTCAATCAGTGAAGGGATGTCTGCCGTATCAGGCGTAGCCGATTTTCGTTTGATTGACCCGCCGCGCGCATCAAATCAACCGACAGCACCTAACCGGTTGTTGCTGCTTCCCATGGCGCTTCTTGCGTCCGTGGTGGCCGGATTGGCCGCCAGTTTTGTTGCGAGTCAGTTGCGGCCAACGTTTTTCGATCCACGCTCCCTGCGGGAAACGACGGGTTTGCCGTATTTAGGCAGCGTAACGCGAAAACTAACGCCAGTCTTGCGCGCACGTGAACGGCGCAGCATTGTTCGTGCCGGAATCAGTGCCGGAGCGTTGGTTGCGCTTTATGCTATTGTGATCGTAATCGTGTTCGTGCTTGCGCCGCGCGCTGTTGCCTGAGGAACATTCATGGACCTGATCGAAAAAGCGGCGAAACGACTTGAGCAATTACGGAGCGCCGGACTGGATGTTCCCGAGATACTAGCGACACCGAATGCGCCGGAGGTCGCTGCCGTTCCCGCAGTGCAACAACCGCCGAAATTGACTGCGTCCCCGGTACGAGAAGAACGTGGATCCGTATCTGATGGCGTTCCGGGGCAAAATGTCCCATCGCAGTCGCGTCGAATCGAGCTTGACATGCTTGGCTTGGCCGCACGCGGTGTCGTAACTCCGGACGCCGGACGTTCCCTGCTCGCAGACGAAATGCGGGGAATCAAACGGCCACTGTTGAATAATGTTGCCGGTAAGTCAGCGGTACCGATCAAGGATGCCAACCTGATCATGATAACCAGCGCGGTTCCGGCCGAGGGCAAGACGCACATCGCAGCGAACCTCGCAATGAGCATTGCCATGGAGCTTGATCACACGGTATTGTTGGTCGACGCTGACGTTGCTCGCCCCTCCCTTCCCGCATTGCTCGGCATTGGTCGCGAAAAGGGGTTGCTGGATCTGCTAACGGATAGTTCGCTGGATCCCAGTGATGTTTTGCTTAGAACCAATATTGACAAACTCACCATCCTGCCTGCCGGTACCCAACATCCCCGGGCAACTGAACTTCTGGCCAGCGAAGGCATGAATCGCCTGCTGGCCGATCTGGCAAAGCGGTATTCGGACCGGATCATCATTTTTGATTCGCCCCCATTGCTTGTGACCACCGAGGCGAGGGCTCTGGCGAGCCATATGGGTCAAGTCGTTCTGGTTGTAAAGGCCGAAAGCACCAGCCACGCGGAAGTAAAAGCGGCTGTAGCGGCGATTGAAGCGTGCCCCGTCAAGATGGTCGCATTGAATATGACTTCGGAGGGGGGCGTGGGTGGTTACGGCTATGGTTATGGTTATGGCTATGGTTATGGCCATAACGCGGCAAGTAGCGAGCCTCCGCCGCCGACGGCAAGTTCCTGAGCAAATGCAGGAGAATCGCAAACCGTGTTAAGAAGACCACAACTTTTCGCGCCACTTCAGCTTGCGTTGACTGTCGCGGCGAGCATGGTCGCCATCACCCCGGCCGGTGCGCAAGAAAGTACCGGTGCTGCATCGGGTCAGCCGGCGTGGCGGATTGTTCCCAGGATCAGCGTTGATGGCATCTTGACTGACAATGTCAATCCGGGTCAGGCGACGAAGACAGGCGATTTCATTACCCATTTGGCGCCGGGAGTACAACTCGATGGCAAGGGTGGGCGCGTTTCCGGTAACGCGTCACTCAGTCTGAATCAGTACATCTACTCCAAGGACAGCGGACGCAATAATCTGCAGACGACGCTGTCCGGTAAGGCGCTGGCCGAGGTTGTCGACCAGTGGCTGTTTCTCGAAGCTCAGGGCAACGTCGGCCAGCAGGCGGTATCCGCGTTCGGCAGCCCGGTGGCGTCGGGGGTAAGCAATGAACTGATCAGCAGTAATCGTACCGAAGTGCGCTCCTTTGAAGTGGCGCCTCGTATCCAGGGCCATTTTGGAACATTCGCCGACTATCAGTTGCGCTTTAGCCGCGCCGAATCGCGGTCCGATGCCGGTGCGCTAACGGGAGACGGCTCGGCAGTGAACTCATGGAACGGGCGTATCGCTGGATCGACACCACTCAGCTTCATGGGCTGGTCGCTGCTGATGAATCGGCAGGATTCATCGCGCGCACTAACGGGCAATACCAGCATGCGCCGCTTGACTGGTGAGTTGGAGCTTCGTGTCGATCCTCAATTGAAAACCTTCCTGCGCGCAGGTAGCGAAGCGGACAACTACACCACATTGTCGCGTAGCAGTCGAAGTACCTACGGCGCCGGTGTCGCCTGGGCGCCGACTGAACGTACGATGGTTCGAGTTCAAAGTGACAAACGTAGTTTTGGCGATGGATACAGCCTCGAACTCTCGCACCGAACCGCTCTGACCGCCTGGAAATTTGTCGATAGTCGTGATGTACAGGTTCCTGCCGCCCAATTGTCGAAGGTGTCATCGGCGACCGCACTGGAGTTGCAAACACAGCAACTGACGTCTGCTTTCCCAGACCCGGTACAGCGCGAGCAGGAAGCCCGAGCGTTACTCTCTGCCGCAGGAATCTCTCCCGACCAGGTTTTATTGGGCAATATTCTATCCGCCCGACCGTACCTGCAACGTCGCCAGGAAGCCTCGGTCTCAATCACCGGGGCGCTGAATACGGTCACATTTACGGCCCAACGGCAATCGAATGAACAATTGTCCGCCATCACAGGGGCCACCGACGACTTTGCGATCAGTCCGCGTATCCGTCAGTCCGGTTTTTCAGTGAATTGGGCGCACAAATTGACACCGGATTCCTCATTTACCGTGTCATCCCAACGCAACAAGACGGCAGGGGAAACCGCTGCCCTGGAGTCACGACTCCAAAATTGGTCAGTTCTATTGACCACACGCCTGGCCCAGAAAACGTCTGCCAGTCTCGGCTTCCGTCAAACTAACACGGATCGTGCCACCGCCGGCAACAGTTACGACGAGCAGGCGGTCACGGGTTCATTGCTCGTTTCCTTCTAGCAGCTCGATCTTATGTACGAGTCTTACTACGGTTTGACGACCAAACCGTTTCAGCTGAATCCCGACCCGCGCTTTTATTTCGACAGCAAACAGCATCGCCGTGCCTCGGCCTATCTTGAGTACGGTTTGCATCAGAATGAAGGCTTCATTGTGGTTACCGGCGAAATTGGAGCCGGCAAGACCACCATTGTCCGTGGCCTGCTGGAAAGCCTGGATAACGACAAGGTCGTCGCTGCCCAACTGGTCAGCACCCAACTGGATGCCGAAGACATCCTGCGCATGGTGGCTGCCGCATTCGGCGTGCGCTTCAAAGACATGGCCAAAGCAGATATTCTTCTGCAACTGGAAGCTTTCCTGGTCGACATCGCCCGTCGAGGCAAGCGTTGCCTGCTGGTCGTCGATGAGGCGCAAAACCTCACCCCACGCGCTGTCGAAGAACTGCGCATGCTCTCCAATTTTCAGTTCGAGTCGCATGCACTGCTGCAAACCTTCCTGGTGGGTCAGCCCGAATTTCGCGCCATCATGCTGAGCCCACAGCTGGAGCAGCTGCGCCAGCGTGTTATTGCCGCGTGCCACATTGGACCCCTTGACGTTAGCGAAACGCGTGCCTACATCGAACATCGACTCCAGTGCGCCGGCTCCACGGGTGAGCCCCATTTCGACGACGAATCTTTCGTCAGTGTATTCAAGGCCAGTGGCGGGATTCCGCGACGGATCAACGCGATCTGCGACCGCTTGTTATTGGCGGGCTTCCTTAGCGAAAAGAAGGATATTGGCAAGACCGATGTCGAGGAAGTGGCGGCCGAGCTTGACGACCGACTGGCAACTTCGGGAACCCGGCAAAGCATGGGTAGCGGCCTGCAATCGCCAAGCGCCATGGGCGAAGATTTCGCCGATGTCGATCTGGGCAATCTGGCCTTCGATTCGACTGTCCTCGCGGAAGCCGATCAACTCCTGACCGGCGCAAACAACCGACGTGTTGTCGATCGACTGGTTCGGCTCGAACGCAGCATGCTCCGCCTGGAACACACTAATTCGCTGCTCCTGCGCATCATCCAAAAACTGGTTGATACGGCGCGCAGAAAGTCTGATGGTGCAGATGCCGCGACGCTAGAAGCCCCAGCCGACCCGACAGTCAGTTCATGATCACCAATGCCCTGACCATCGACGTCGAGGACTATTTTCAGGTCTCGGCCTTCGCGCCCTATATTCGGCGCGACGATTGGGACAATTGCGAGTGCCGGGTCGAGCGCAACGTGGCGCGCATCCTGGCCTTGCTGGAAAAAGCGGGGGTCAAGGCGACTTTCTTTACTCTTGGTTGGATTGCCGAGCGTTACCCGGCAGTTGTACGAGACATTGTCGCCGGTGGGCACGAACTCGCGAGCCACGGCTACGGTCATCAGCGTGCCAGCGATCTAACGCCCGAACAATTTCTTGACGATATCGTGCGTGCCAAAGCCCTGCTTGAAGATCTCGGCAGTGTTGAAGTGCGCGGTTATCGCGCACCCAGTTTTTCGATTGGTGCCGCGAATCGCGACTGGGCCTTTGCCTGTCTTGATCGTGCTGGCTATCGCTACAGTTCGAGCGTCTATCCCGTGCGGCACGACCACTATGGCATGCCGGATGCGCCGCGCTTTTCATATCAGGTTCACACCGACCTGATCGAGGTACCGCCAACCACAGTGCGCCTGTTTAACCGCAATCTGCCGGCCAGTGGTGGCGGCTACTTTCGATTGATGCCTTATGGTCTTTCGCGCCTCCTGATCCAGCGTGTGAATCGGGTCGAGGAACAATCGGCGGTTTTTTACTTCCATCCATGGGAAATCGATGCCGACCAACCGCGAGTCGCCGGTATCGACGCCAAGACGCGCTTCCGTCATTACGTCAATATTGACCGCATGGAGCAGCGCCTGACTCGCCTGGTCCGGGACTTTGCCTGGGGTCGGATGGATCGGATCTTCCTCCCGCAATGAGTGATCACAGCACGCCAGCAGCGACCGGTTCCGGGTTGATCCTGCGCCGCCTCGACAGCGACAAACCGGCCGATCTCGCCCGCTGGGAGGCTTACGTCGCCACCGCCCCGAGCGCCACCTTCTTTCATCGCGCCGGTTGGCAGACCATCCTGCGCGACGTATTTCATCATCGCTGTCATTTTCTGTATGTCGAACGCAACGGCCATATTTGCGGCATTCTGCCGCTTGCCCAGGTCAAGAGCCTGCTGTTTGGCAATTCCCTGATCTCGCTTCCATTTGCGGTTTATGGTGGGGTCGTCGCCGACGATGACGCGGCAGCGGCCGCCCTTGAAGCGGAAGCGGATCGGCTGGCGCGCGAACTGGGTGTCGGCCATCTCGAGTACCGCAACGTCGACACGCACCATGCCGACTGGCCGAGCCAGGATCTTTACGTCACCTTCCGCAAGGAAATTCTGCCCGACGAAGAGGCCAATATGACCGCCATTCCGCGCAAGCAGCGCGCCATGGTGCGCAAGGGCATCAAGAACGGGCTGCGCAGCGAAATCGATCCGGGCGTTGATCGCTTCTTCGATCTGTTCGCCGACAATGTCCTGCGCCATGGCACGCCGGCGATGCCGAAGCGCTACTTCGAGGCCCTGCTGCAGGTCTTCGGCAAGGATTGCGAAGTCATGACCGTGGTCGATGCCGATGGCCAGGCGATCAGCAGTGTGTTCAGCTTCTTCTTCCGCGACGAGATCCTGCCTTATTACGCGGGCGACGCCGAGCGTGCCCGTGATCTCGCGGCCAATGATTTCAAATACTGGGAATTGATGCGTCGCGCCTGCCAACGCGGGCTCAAGATATTCGACTATGGACGCAGCAAGGTCGGCGCCGGGTCGTGGTCGTTCAAGAAAAACTGGGGATTCGAGCCCACCCCGTTACATTACGAATACCGCCTCTACACGCGCGACAGCATTCCGCAGAACAATCCGAACAATCCCAAGTACAAACTGATGATCGCCACCTGGCGGCGCTTGCCGGTCTGGGTGGCCAACCGGCTTGGCCCGCTCATCGTGCGCAACCTGGGCTGATTTGGCGCGTGGCCAATCTGCTTTACCTGGTGCATCGCCTACCTTATCCGCCCAACAAGGGCGACAAGGTACGTTCGTTCAATCTGCTCAAACACCTGGCAAAGCAGCATCAAATTTTCCTCGGCACCTTCATCGACGATCCGGAAGACGAAGCCTATCTCGATGCGGTCAAGTCTTATTGCGCCGACGTCTACGTCGCGCGCCTGTCTCCCCGGTGGGGCAAACTGCGTAGCCTGACGGGTCTGCTGACCGGTGAAGCCTTGTCATTGCCGTATTACCGCGATGGCGGTTTGCGTCAGTGGGTGCAACACACCATCAGCGCCGCCCCGATCGATAAGGCCGTCATCTTCTCGTCAGTGATGGCCGATTATCTTGACGACATGGCGAGCCTGCCGACTCTGGTCGATTTCGTCGACATGGATTCCGCTAAATGGACTCAGTACGCATCGACCCATGCTTGGCCCCTGTCCTGGTTGTATCGGCGTGAAGGCAGCCGTTTGCTCGCCTTCGAGCGTGCAGTGGCAATGCGGGCGCGCCGATCGTTTTTCGTTACCGATGCCGAAACTGATTTGTTCCGTCGTGCCGCTCCTGAGACGGCTGATCGCGTCGAGGCGATCTGTAATGGGGTCGATTCCGATTTTTTTGCCCCAGAGAATGCCGGCGAATCGCCCTACCCGGCTGACATCACTCCGGTCGTATTCACTGGTGCCATGGACTACTGGCCCAATGTCGATGGCGCCATCTGGTTCGCCAACGATATCCTGCCGGCCTTGCGTGCCCGCCATCCCGAGCTACGCTTCTACGTCGTCGGTCGAAATCCCGATCCCGCTGTCAACGCACTTGCTGCCGATAGCGCCCTGGGCACGGTGGTGACCGGAACCGTCGATGATGTGCGGCCCTATATCGCCCACGCCGCCGTAATCGTCGCACCATTGCGGATCGCGCGCGGCATCCAGAATAAGGTGCTCGAAGCCATGGCCATGGCGCGGCCGGTCGTTGCCACAGCCAATTGCGCCGCTCCGATTGAGGCCAAGGTCGGGGACGAGCTGTTGGCGGCCGCCGATATTGCCGAGTTCATTACTGAAATCGAAAGCCTGCTGGCGGATCGGGCGCGTGGCGATGCCATCGGTCGCAACGCCCGCGCGCGAGTGATCGCCGGGTATAGTTGGGACGCCCATCTGAGCCGCCTTGATTCCTATCTGGAGCCCACCCGCCCATGACCGCCGTCTCGCCAGAACCGACTTTTTCGCGCTGGTCCGCTGTCACGGCGATCGCTCTGGTCGAGCTGCTGCTTATCGCCCTGTTCTACGATACGGCCGCCGCGATGGTTGGCATCTGGTGGCGATCCGAAACCTTCAATCATGCCTTTCTCGTTCCGCCGATTTCACTGTGGCTGATTTGGGAACGACGGCACACCCTGGCCGGAATCGTGCCGCGTCCGACCTGGTGGCTCTTGCCCATAATGGTCGGATTGGCCGTCGCCTGGTTGCTCGGCGAACTTGCGGCGGTGAATGCGGTAACCCAGCTTGCTTTTGTTGCCATGCTGGTGCTTGCCGTACCATTGGTCCTTGGTCTACCGCTGGCGCTTCAAATCGCATTTCCGCTCGGCTTCCTGTTTTTCGCCGTGCCGATCGGCGAATTCGTTATGCCCAAGTTGATGGACTGGACCGCCGACTTTACCGTCCTCGCTCTGCGTGCGAGCGGCATCCCGGTGTATCAGGAAGGCTTGCAGTTCATCATCCCCTCGGGACGCTGGTCGGTGGTCGAAGCCTGCAGTGGTGTGCGCTACCTGTTGGCTTCGCTGACCGTCGGCACGCTCTACGCCTACCTCAATTATCACTCGCTCAAGCGCCGCCTGATCTTTGTGCTGGTCTCCATCTTGGTGCCGGTCGCCGCCAACTGGGGGCGCGCCTACCTGATCGTGATGCTCGGCCATCTGTCCGGCAACGAACTCGCGACCGGCGCCGATCACCTGATTTATGGCTGGGTCTTCTTCGGCATCGTGATCCTGATCATGTTCGCCATTGGCATGCGCTGGCGCGAGCCGGATCTCGTTTACGATGCCGCTGCCGAACAGGCCGCCGCCGTCTTCGCACGTGCCCATACGCAAGTCAAACCGCTCGCTCTGGCGGCAGTGGCCGTCTTGGTGATCGCTGCCGTCCCGCAGCTTGCACTAAGCCGGCTGAATTCGCCGACTAACGTGGCAACGCCGATCGTCGATGGTGCCACCCTGATTCAGACTGGCTGGTCGCAACTCGACACACCGCCTGCCGACTGGCAGCCCGACTTTGCCAATCCCTCGGCGATTCTCAATCTTGGCCTGGGCCACAACGAGCAGCGCGTCGGCGTATTCATCGCCTATTACCGCCAACAAGGTTACGAACGCAAGTTGATCAGTTCCCAGAATGTGCTGGCCGTCAGTAATGACGAACTCTGGGCTCAGGTCAACCGCAGTGGACGAGACCTTGTTCTCGACGGTCAGGCGGCATCCATCCGCACCGGAGTCCTGCGCGGTCAGCGCGGCTTGATGGGTTCGGAACCGCTGCGTCTGCTGGTCTGGCACTGGTACTGGATCGATGGCCGTTGGGTAGCCAGTGATCACCTCGGCAAACTTTATCTGGCCCTTTCGCGCTTGCTGGGACGTGGCGATGATTCCGCTGCGATCTTCTTCTACGCGGCCGAAGATGTTCCGGACGGTGCGGAAGCGGCGCTGGAACAAGCCGTTGCCGCCACCGGTGGCGCTTTGCGCCAGACCCTGGAAGCGACCCGAGCACGGCGCTAAGACCTTCATCATGTGTGGCATTTCCGGCATCTTCGACCTTACGGGAACACGCGACTATCCGCGTGATCTGCTGCAGCGTATCAACGATATCCAGTCGCATCGCGGCCCCGACGAGGCCGGTCTGCATCTTGAACCGGGCGTCGCCCTCGGTCACCGTCGGCTTTCCATCATCGACATTGCCACCGGCCAGCAACCGCTGTTCAATGAAGACGGCGCCGTCGCCGTCGTGTTCAACGGCGAGATCTACAACTTTCAGGAACTCGTCCCCGAACTGCAGGCTCTCGGGCACATTTTCCACACCCGTAGCGATACCGAAGTAATTGTTCACGCTTGGGAAGCCTGGGGTGAAGCCTGCGTCCAGCGTTTCCGTGGCATGTTTGCCTTCGCGGTTTGGGATCGCCGGCAGCAAACGCTATTCCTGGCCCGCGACCGCATGGGTGTCAAGCCGCTGCATTACGCGCTACTCGCCGATGGCAGCTTTGTTTTTGGCTCCGAACTCAAGGTGGTCACCGCGTTTCCCGGCTTCCCGCGCGACTTCGATCCCCTGGCCGTGGAAGAGTACTTTGCGCTCGGCTATGTGGCCGAGCCGCGCAGCATCTACCGCGCCGCACGCAAATTGATGCCCGGCCATTCGCTGCTGCTGCGGCGCGGTCACGCCTTGCCGGAGCCGCGGGAATATTGGGATGTTCGCTTCACGGGAGATAGCCGACTGGAGGCCAGCGAAGCCATTACTCAGCTGCGCGAACGCATCGATGAAGCCGTCAAACTGCGCCTGATTGCCGAGGTACCGCTCGGTGCGTTCCTCTCCGGCGGCGTCGATTCGAGTGCCGTGGTGGCGACCATGGCCGGGCTTGCCAATACCCCGGTGCGTACCTGCGCGATTGGTTTCGACGATCCGGATTTCAACGAATCAGCCTTTGCCGCCCAGGTTGCCGAGCGCTATCACACCGACCATCATCTCGATGTCATCAGCGGCGATGAATCCGGCACCGACGCCCTGATGGATTACCTCGCCTGGCTCTACGACGAACCCTACGCCGACAGCTCAGCTCTGCCAACCTACCGCGTCTGCCAGTTGGCGCGCCGTCACGTCACCGTTGCCTTATCTGGCGACGGCGGTGACGAATCGTTCGGCGGCTACCGGCGCTACCGCATGCATCTGGCCGAGGAGCGCACCCGTGGTGCCTTGCCATTGATGCTGCGCCGGCCGCTCTTCGGTAGTTTGGGCCGACTCTACCCCAAGGCCGACTGGGCGCCGCGAATACTGCGCGCCAAAACCACGTTCCAGGCCCTGGCGCTGGATTCGGTCGAAGCCTATTTTCACAGCATGTCGATCGCCCGTGATGACGAGCGTGCCGCCATGTATTCAAACGAGCTGACCAACGCCCTCGCTGGCTACAACGCGGTCGAAGTCTTTCGTCTGCATGCCGGTCGCGCCGGCACCGATGATCCGTTAGCGCTAATCCAGTACATCGATTACAAGACTTGGCTCACCGGCGACATCAATACCAAGGTGGATCGGGCCAGCATGGCGCACGCCCTGGAAGTGCGCGAGCCGCTGATGGATCATCGCCTGGTGGAGTGGGTGGCGACGCTGCCCACTGACTTCAAGATCCAGGACGGCGAAGGCAAATGGTTGTTCAAGAAAGCTTTTGAACCCTCCTTGCCCAACGACGTGCTGTATCGCCCGAAAATGGGATTCTCGGTGCCGCTGGCGCGCTGGTTGCGTGGCCCGCTGAATGCGCGTCTGCGCTCAGCATTGCTCGGACCACGCATGCTCGATACCGGCTATTTTGACCGTGACCGTCTCACCACCATGATTTCCCAGCATGAATCCGGACAACGCGATTTTTCGGCGCCGCTGTGGAGCCTGCTGATGTTCGACGCCTTTCTCAAGAACGGCGGATTGGCTGAGGCGCCAAAACTTTAGCTTGCTGGGTTCGTTGCTGCTTCGCCTCGCCCATACGTATCATCAAAACGCACAATGTCATCTTCGCCGAGATAAGCCCCGGATTGCACTTCAATGATGTGCAGATCGATCTTGCCCGGGTTTTCCAGACGGTGCGTATGGCCGAGTGGGATATAGGTCGACTGGTTTTCGCAGAGCAGCATTTCACGACCATCGACGGTCACCTTGGCCGTCCCGCTGACCACTACCCAATGTTCGGCGCGATGATGGTGCATTTGCAATGAAAGCTTTTCGCCGGGCTTGACCATAATGCGCTTGACTTGGAAACGGTCGCCAGCATCGATGCCCTCGTACCAGCCCCAGGGCCGATACACGCGCAAATTATCCAGATGCTCGCGGCGACCCTGTTGCTCAAAAAACTTGATAGCGCGCTTGATTTCCTGCGCCTTGTCGCGATGCATGACCAGCACCGCATCCGCCGTCTCGACGACCACCAGATCCTGCACGCCGATCACCGCTACCAGCCGGCTTTCGGCCCGGATATAGCTATTGGTTGTTTCGGTCGCGAAAACGTCGCCGCGAATGACGTTGCCGGCCTCATCCTTGGGCGAAATCTGCCAGAGCGAATCCCAGGAGCCGACATCGCTCCAACCGAAATGCGCCGGCACCACCGCCGCGCGATGGGTAGCCTGCATCACGGCGTAATCGATCGACTCGGATGGGCAGGCCAAAAAGTCGGCGCTGGCGGGACGGCGGAAATCGAGATCCACGCTCTGACCCTTCCAGGCAGTCGTCGCAGCGTCCAGAATATCAGGGCGGTGCTGGCCAAGTTCTTCGAGATAACGTCGCGCCGAGAACAGAAACATGCCGCTGTTCCAGGTGTAGCCGCCTTCATCAAGGTAAGCCTGCGCCGCCTCCCGGTTCGGCTTCTCGACAAAGCGCGCAACCGAGAAAAACTCGTGTCCCGTGTTGTCGGTCCGGGAGAGCAAGGCCCCCGCCTTGATATAGCCGTAGCCAGTCTCGGGCCCTGACGGCACGATGCCGAATGTGACCAAATAACCTTCCGCTGCCGCGTCGGTTGCCGTATTCACCGCAGCGGCGAAAGTGTCCTGATCGTCGATTACATGGTCGGCCGGCAACACCAGCATTAGCGCTTCAGGATCGCTTTCGGCCAGATGAAGTGCCGCCAGCGCGATCGCCGGCGCCGTATTTCGGCCCGCCGGTTCGAGGTAAATCGCCGCCGGCACCTGGCCGCTGGCAAGACTTTGTTCGCGGATCAGGAAACGGTGTTCCTGGTTGCAGATCAGCAGCGGCGGTTGCGCACCGGGCAACGCTGCGGCGCGTTCCACCGTCGCCTGCAACATGGTGCGTGACTCCGTCAACGCCAGCAATTGCTTGGGAAAGACCGAGCGTGAGAGCGGCCACAAGCGCGTACCGCTGCCGCCGGAAAGGATCACGGGATGGAGGGTCTTGGGTGTATTCGGTGTATTCGGTGTATTTGGTGAGTTCATGTACGTGGTAGCCGATGGCATATGTCGAAACAATCTGGCACTCTAACTGAATCAAGAATGCTTGTGCGTTGCGTCCAGCCGCTACACCTTGAAGTAATTCTGATACCAGGCCACAAAGCGGTTCACGCCGTCTTCCACGGTCGTCGCTGGTTTGTAGTGAAATTGTTCGACCAGATCGTCAACGTTGGCGTAGGTATCCGGTACATCCCCCGGCTGTAGCGGCAACATTTCTTTCTCAGCCGTCTTGCCCAACGCTTTTTCCAGTGCCGCGATGTAATCCATCAGTTCCACCGGCTGATTGTTGCCAATGTTATAGACCCGCCACGGTGCGGTACTCGTGCCCGGATCGGGCTGATCGCCACGCCAATTCGGATTACCTGGCGCCGGGCGATCCAGCACCCGAATCACCCCTTCAACGATGTCATCGATGAAGGTGAAATCGCGCCGGTGCTTGCCGTAGTTGAAGACCGGAATCTTCTCACCGGCCAGAATCGCCTTGGTAAATTTGAACAAGGCCATGTCTGGCCGGCCCCACGGACCATAGACCGTAAAGAAGCGCAAACCCGTGGTCGGCAGTTGGTAGAGGTGGCTGTAAGTGTGCGCCATCAGTTCGTTCGCCTTCTTGCTCGCGGCGTAAAGGCTTAGCGGATGATCGACGTTGTGATGAACCGAAAACGGCATTTCGGTATTCGCCCCATACACGCTGGAACTGCTGGCGTAGACCAGATGCTCCACGCCATGATGGCGACAGCCCTCCAATATATGGGCAAAACCGACGATATTGCTGTCGATATAGGCCAGAGGATTGTCGATCGAATAACGCACCCCAGCCTGCGCTGCCAGATTCACCACGCGCTGCGGCTGGTGCGTGGCAAAGCAGGATTCCATTGCCTTGCGATCGGCCAGGTCGATGCGCAAATGCGTGTAGTTAGGGTGACTGGCGTGCCGCGCCAAACGCGCCTCTTTGATCGCCGGATCGTAGTAGTCATTGTGGTTGTCGATACCAATGACCGTGTCGCCCCTCTCCAATAGACGCAGCGAAAGATCGGATCCAATAAACCCGGCCGCGCCGGTGACGAGTATTTTCATGTGCCCTTGCTCTCCCTGCAGTGTATGGCAAGGCTTCAAAAACCAGCGGAAGCCTTTCAATATCGCTAATGATACGAGTGAAAACGACTTCGCCGACACGCAAGTTAGCTCGGCTATACTTCTGTCATTGGTCCGGTGTCGATTACCGGGTTTCGGGTTTTGAAAGGGAGAGTGAGTCATGACTTTGGGTTCAAGTACCTGCGTTGCAGTGGTCGGGTTGGGTTACGTTGGCTTGCCGTTGGCGGTCGAGTTCGGAAAGAAATACCGAACCATAGGCTTCGACTTATCCGAAACCAAAGTCAATCACTACAAGAGCTTTTGCGATCCAACCGGTGAAGTCAGCACCGAAAATCTGAAGGCAGCCACCCAGCTCACGGTGACCACCGATCCCTCCCAACTGATCGAAGCCGATTTCATCATTGTGGCGGTGCCAACCCCTGTCGGCGACGCACACATCCCCGATTTCTCACCACTGGTTGGGTCGTCCACCACGGTTGGCAAGCACATGAAACGTGGCGCCACGGTGATTTATGAATCCACGGTGTATCCCGGTGCGACCGAAGAGGTCTGTATCCCACTGCTGGAAAAGCATTCCGGGATGAAGTGGTTGCAAGACTTCCACGTTGGCTATTCGCCGGAACGCGTTAATCCGGGCGACAAGGAGCGCACCATTACCAAAATCGTCAAGGTCGTATCTGGCGATGATGGCCCGACATCCGAAGCCGTTGCCGAGCTCTACGGCTCCGTGATTACCGCAGGCGTACATCGAGCCAGTAGCATCAAAGTGGCCGAGGCCGCCAAGGTGATCGAAAACACCCAGCGTGACCTCAACATTGCCTTAATGAATGAGTTGGCCCTGATTTTCGACCGTATCGGCATTGATACGCTGGAAGTGCTTCAGGCGGCGGGCACCAAGTGGAATTTCCTGCCCTTCAGACCGGGTCTGGTTGGTGGCCATTGCATTGGTGTAGACCCTTACTATCTGACACACAAGGCCGAAATGCTCGGTTATCACCCGCAAGTCATCCTTGCCGGACGACGCATTAACGACGGCATGGCGGCTTACGTGGCGCAGCAGGCGGTTAAGAAAATGATCAACAACGGAGTATCCGTCAAAGGCGCCAAAGTTATTGTGCTCGGCCTCACCTTCAAGGAAAACTGCCCAGACTTGCGTAACTCGAAAGTGGCCGACTTGGTGGCTGAATTGCAATCCTTTGGCTGTGCAGTGGCTGTCCATGACCCGATCGCCGAAGCCCCCGAGGCGGTGCACGAATATGGCATCACACTGACCTCTTGGGCCAATCTTCCCGCGGATGCCGATGCGATTGTCGCCGCCGTCTCTCACAAAGAGTATCTCGCCATGCCGCTGGGCGAACTAACGGCTAAGCTCAAGCCGCAAGGCGTCTTCGTCGACGTCAAGTCCGCTTACGATGCCAAGGCGATTGCAAATGCCGGCTACACCATGTGGCGGCTCTAAGGTCGGTTGGCGTTTCTCACGGAAGGCGAATACATGCAGGACTCAACACGCTACGAAGAACTGAAACGGACTCTCCACGCCACCCCTAAGACCTGGTTGATAACCGGAGTCGCCGGCTTTATCGGTAGTAATCTGCTCGAGACATTACTAACGCTCAATCAGCGTGTCGTCGGTCTTGATAATTTTGCTACGGGCCATCGCCACAATCTTGCCGCCGCCGTTGACGATGCTAGCCAGTCAGATGGCTGGACGGGTCGTCCGCGCTCCGAACTTGAGTCCTTGTTTCACTTCATCGAAGGTGACATCCGAGATCTGGACACCTGTCGCCAGGCTATGACCTGGCAGCACGGCGATACGCGCATCCCGGTTGATTACTTGCTTCACCAAGCGGCACTTGGCAGTGTTCCGCGCTCGATCGATGACCCAATCACCACCAACCAGGCGAATATCGACGGCTATCTCAATATGTTGGTGGCTGCGCGCGATGCAAAGGTCAGCCGCTTTGTCTATGCCGCCAGCAGTTCGACCTACGGCGATCATCCCGATCTGCCAAAAATCGAAGACCGGATCGGCAATCCATTGTCGCCCTATGCCGTCACCAAGGTAGTCAATGAGTTGTACGCCGATGTCTTTGCACGCACCTATGGATTCAGGTCGATCGGGCTGCGCTACTTCAATATCTTCGGCAAACGGCAAGATCCCAATGGCGCCTACGCCGCAGTCATCCCAAAGTGGATCGACGCCATGATCGCTAACCAGCCCGTGTATATCAATGGCGATGGCGAGACTAGCCGCGATTTTTGCTACATCGCCAATACCATACAGGCCAATCTGCTCGCGGCCACGACTGAAAATCCCGACGCCACCAATCAGGTTTACAACGTTGCCGTAGGAGATCGCACGACGCTCAACGATCTCTGCGGATTCCTTCTCAAGCACTTGGCCGAAGCCTACCCCCATCTCAACGACTACAAGCCAATCTATCGTGAGTTTCGTGCCGGCGATGTGCGCCATTCATTAGCCGATATCGGCAAGGCGGTCCGCCTGCTTGGCTATGCACCCAGTTATCGGATCGACGCCGGATTGAAAGAGTCGATGGCCTGGTATGTCGCTCATCTTGACCCTGCCTAACGCGCAAGCTCATGCCTCGACCAGATGATCCGCGACCGCTGGTCGTTCACGTCTTCTATCGTTTCGATGTTGGCGGTCTGGAAAACGGCGTCGTCAATCTGATCAATCATATGCCGGCCGACGCCTACCGGCATGCCATCATCGCCCTGACCGAGATCACCGATTTCCACAAGCGCATTGCACGCGATGATGTCCAGTTCATCAGTCTGAACAAACCACCGGGGCATTTGTATCGCCTCTATCCGCGCCTATATCGCATCTTCCGCGATCTCAAGCCGGCCATCGTGCATAGCCGTAACCTTGCCGCATTGGAAGTCACCGTGCCGGCCTGGGCCGCCGGTGTGCCCGTGCGCGTGCACGGCGAGCATGGTCGCGATGTGGGCGATCTCGATGGCTCCAATCGCAAGTACCAGTGGGTACGTCGTGCCTACAACCCCTTCGTGACCCACTTCATTGCCCTGTCGCGTGATCTCGGTAGCTATTTGATTGATCGTGTCGGTATTCCCGAGCGCAAGGTCGCGCAGATCTACAACGGGGTCGACGCCAGCCGCTTTCATCCTGGCGCTGCATTGGCAGCTATCGCGGACTGCCCATTTCAGCGTCCTGACCATTGGCTGGTCGGTACTGTTGGGCGCATGCAGACCGTCAAGGACCAAACATTGCTGGCCCGCGCTTTTATCCGTGCGCTAGAATTGGCTCCTGAACTCAAGTCGCGTCTGCGACTGGTCATGATCGGCGACGGCCCCTTGCGTGCCGAGGCGCAAGGATTGCTCGACCGCGCCGGCGTCGCCGACCTGGCCTGGCTACCAGGAGAGCGCCACGATGTCGCCGATGTCTTGCGTGGCCTCGACTGTTTTGTCCTGCCCTCGCTGGCCGAAGGCATTTCCAACACCATACTCGAAGCCATGGCCTCGGGCTTGCCGGTGATTGCCACGCGTGTTGGAGGAAACCCGGAACTCGTCATCGAAGGAGCCACCGGTGCGCTGGTGCCTGTGGGTGATCCCGAAGCGATGGCGCAGGCAATCCTCACCTATGCTCACCAGCCCGAATACGCCCGCACCGCCGGGCAGGCTGGCCGCACTGAAATCGAACGCCGCTTTAGCATGGGTGCCATGATGGGGGCGTATCAATCGCTCTATGATCGGTTACTATCCAAAGCAAAGCACCAGAATCGATAACCAAGACTATGTGCGGCATTACCGGCATTTTTGATACCCGAGGCAAGCGCGATATTGATCGCGCCGTGCTGCATCGGATGAACGAAACCCAGTTCCATCGTGGTCCGGATGAGGGTGGGTTGCACATTGAGCCGGGGGTTGGTCTCGGCCATCGGCGGCTGTCCATCATCGATCTCTCTACCGGCCAGCAACCGCTCTACAACGAAGACAACACGGTCTGCGTCGTCTTCAACGGCGAGATCTACAACTACCAGGAGCTGATTCCCGAGCTGCAGACGCTGGGACATGTGTTCCATACCCGCAGCGATACCGAAGTGATTGTTCACGCCTGGGAGGCATGGGGCGACGCCTGTGTCGAGCGTTTCCGTGGCATGTTCGCTTTCGCCCTGTGGGATCGAAACCGCGAAACCCTGTTTCTCGCCCGCGACCGGTTGGGTGTGAAGCCGCTGTTTTACGCCCTGCTTGATGACGGAACTTTTCTCTTTGGCTCGGAACTGAAATCGATTCTGGCCCATGGCGGACTCAAGCGCGACATCGACCCGCTGGCCGTCGAAGAATACTTTGCCCTCGGTTACGTCGCTGAACCCCGTAGTATTTTCCGCCAGGCCAAAAAGCTGCCGCCCGCCTGTACCCTAAAAGTCGGTCGTGGCGGGACGGCGCTGCAGGCACTCCAGCCGCGCGAATACTGGGATGTACGCTTCACCCTTGATGCCCGCATCGATCCCGCCGAAGCCTGCCACGAACTCGAGCGGCGGCTGACCGAATCCATCCGCCTGCGCATGATTTCCGAGGTGCCGCTTGGCGCGTTTCTGTCCGGTGGTGTCGATTCCAGTGCCGTCGTAGCGATGATGGCCGGGCTGACCGATGCCCCCGTCAATACCTGCTCGATCTCGTTTTCAGACCCCGCGTACGATGAGGCGGTGTTCGCGCAGAAGGTAGCCGACCGCTACCGCACACGCCACTTCGTGGATACCGTCGAAAGCGACGACTTCGATCTCATCGATACCCTGGCCAAGCTCTACGACGAGCCCTACGCCGACAGTTCCGCCATCCCCACTTACCGCGTTTGCCAACTGGCGCGAAAGCATGTGACCGTCGCACTTTCCGGCGATGGCGGCGACGAAAGTTTCGGTGGCTATCGTCGCTATTCGCTGCATCTCATGGAAGAACAAATGCGTGCTGCCCTGCCACTGGGGCTACGCCGCCCGCTATTTGGCACACTGGGACGGCTTTACCCCAAGGCCGACTGGGCACCCCGCGTCTTCCGGGCCAAGACGACCTTCGAAGGGCTCGCACGTACCTCGGTCGAAGCCTACTTTCACAGCATTTCGGTCATTCGCAACGTTCAACGCAACCAGATTTACAGCCCCGCTTTCAAAGCTGCACTCGGTGGTTACAACGCGCAGCAGGTCTTCGATCGCCACGCCGCCAACGCGGGTACCGACGATCCACTAGCGCTCATCCAGTACCTTGACCTGCACACCTATCTCATTGGCGACATCAACACCAAGGTCGACCGCGCCAGCATGGCACACTCGCTCGAAGTGCGCGAACCGCTGATGGATCACCCGCTGGTCGAATGGCTGGCCACGCTACCGAGTTCGTTCAAGATGCGCGGTAGCGAAAGCAAATACCTGCTCAAGAAAGCCATGGAGCCGCATTTGCCGCACGACATCATGTATCGTCCCAAAATGGGCTTTGCTGTGCCGCTGGCACGCTGGTTCCGTGGCCCTCTGCGCCAACGTGTGCGCGACCAACTGCTCGGCGGCCCCATGCTCGAAACCGGTTGGTTCAACCATGATGCGATCCGCCAGATCGTCGACCAACACGAAACCGGCCAACGCGATCACAGCACCCCGATCTGGGTTCTACTGATGTTTGCTGCCTTCCTTCGCAAGAACGAAGCAAACTAGACCCGATTTTGCTATCCAATTCTCTGCTAAATGAAAATTCTCTACCACCATCGCACCGCATCCAAAGATGGACAGGCGGTGCACATCGAAGAAATGATTTGCGCGCTACGCGAACTTGGGCATGATGTGCGTGTTGTCGGCCCAACCGGTAGCGCTTCCGGGGGGAGCATGGGTGATGACGCTACCTGGGTCCACAAACTCAAGGCCGCCCTGCCGAAAGCCGCTTACGAACTCCTCGAACTCACCTATACCCTGCTCGCCTACCGGCGCCTTGCCGCCGCCGCGCGCGAATTTCACCCCGATATCATTTACGAACGCTACAACCTGTTCCTTCTTGCCGGCGCAATGCTCAGGCGCAAACTCGGCATTCCGTTACTGCTCGAAGTTAACGCCCCGCTCGCCGAAGAGCGGGGTCGATTTGGCGGGCTTGGCCTCCCGTGGCTTGCTCGCTGGGCCGAGCGCCGCGCCTGGCAAAACGCGGACTTCGTCCTTCCCGTAACCAAGGTGTTAGCTGGGCACGTCCTTGCTGTCGGTGTTTCACCGCAGCGTATTTCTGTCATCCCGAACGGCATCAACCGTGCCCACTTTGCCGCTGCGCCCGCGCCCGAGGAAGCCAAGCGCACTCTCGGTCTATCCGGTGCGCTCGTTCTCGGTTTTACCGGCTTTATTCGTGACTGGCATGGCGTCGACCGCGTCATTCGCTGGATGGCATCGGTTGATGCCCCGGCTAATGCGGTGCTTATGGTTGTGGGCGATGGACCCGTGCGCGCCGATCTTGAACGCCTTGCCGCCGAACTCAAGCTGAAGGATCGCGTACGCTTCACTGGTGTGATCGATCGCGATCGCGTACCGGAGTATGTTGCCGCCTTCGACATCGCCCTGCAACCAGCTGTTGTCGCCTACGCCTCCCCGCTCAAACTCTTCGAATACCTTGCCCTCGGCAAACCCGTCATCGCTCCGCGTCAGCCCAACATCGAAGAAATTCTCACCGATGGTGACAATGCTCTCCTCTTCGATGCCCATCAACCGGTTGCCTTCGAACGTACGCTGACCCGCCTGTGTGCAGACTCGGCGTTGCGCACGCAACTCGCTGCCGCCGCCACATCCACCATTGATCGTCTCGATCTCACTTGGCTGGGGAATGCCAAACGGGTCACCGCACTACACAGTAGATCATGCTCGAATAGTGACCTACGGAATGATTGCCTAGAGTAGAAGACGGGCTTTCACCTGTCTTTCCTCCGCAAATCTGCATGCGATTCTCCGGCCTATGGCATTTCGATGATATTCATACCGAGGCGTGCGTTGAGCGCCAGCGCGTTGACTGTCGTGCAAGTGACCTTTTTCAAGGCAAATGCTCTTGCAAGATTTTCCCAAGATTCGGGGATGCCACCTCATCGAGATGTCGGAAGGCCGACGCGATTGCCACAATTTCACGGCCCGCAACACCATAGCTTTCGAAGCGAACTCTCCACTCGCGTACAACACGCCAGATCCGATCGATGATTCCCAGTGCGTCCTGCCGGGTGATGCCAAACCTGGCATGACCTGACAGAGCGTTATCGAGCGTTGCTATTCGTCCCTGTTGGCCGACACTTAGGTGCAAATGGCGCTCAGTCGCCAGCATGGGGCACGGCATA
The DNA here is from genome assembly GCA_945902805.1 of Propionivibrio dicarboxylicus. GTDB lineage: Bacteria > Pseudomonadota > Gammaproteobacteria > Burkholderiales > Rhodocyclaceae > CAMDMZ01. The sequence continues at coordinate 115,897 of CAMDMZ010000004.1, forward strand.
ACATCGTACAAGGGCGACAGCCGCCATGAACGCATATCTGCTTCCCAAAGAAATGCATGGTTACGTAGATGATCGTCGTCGTTGGTGACAAAGATATTGAACACCATCCGGCCAAAGAGTTCGCGGCAGCCGGGCTTGATGGATTGCTCGTCCGTTCGGGCGCGAATCACATCGGCAATGTCGGCGTAGCTTTTATCGCGCGACTGCGATTCGTGGCAGCCCAGCATCGTCAGGGCACTGACCATGTGATGCCGATGCTGCACACCACCCACCAAGCTACGATCGAAGCGCTGAATCAGCATGACGGTCTTGCCGCCGATCGTCTCTGTCTTCACGGCTGGAACATCCAGGCCCGCTGCATCGGCCAACTGTAAGGTGGCAGACTCAATGGCAGGTACGTCGATCCGCTCGCCATGAGAACGGAACTTTGCTAACCAGAGCACGCCGGCATCATCCTCCACGCCAGCCTTGGGGCGCATGCCGCCTAATTGGCTACCCGCGAGAAAGATATCTTCCAACTGTGCAGGTATCGGCAAACCTTGCTCAATGCGATCCGCCGCCTCCATCAGGTATTCCAGTCGATGAATGCTGTTGCGCACCAACACAGGGGAAGCATCGAGCGAGCGACGAATATCCAGCGCACCCACACGTTGGCTTCCCGCCTCCAGCAGATAGGTCGATTCCGGCAGGCCATTCGGTGGTGCCTTCAAGCGGGATTCGATCACACGCCGACCCCAGGCATCAGGGGCGGCGTCACGAATCCCCCCGAACAGGGTCAATCCTTCGACGGGACGAAGCTCCTTGCCGCGCACAGCGGCGCGATCCGCGATAGACAAACTGACGGGATCAATTTCAACGGCTTGCGGACGATCAAGATAGAGCGTTCCATACCTGAAATCTGAGGTCAGCACCTCGGTGCCCGTTTCTGCCATGGTCAGCAGCCCTGCAGGAACAAAGCGATCATCCAGATGGGCAAATACGGCAAGCGTAGTGGCCATCAGAAATCCAGTTCTTTCAGTTCTGCTTGGGATAGCGTTCGTGCCCGCTTGGGCAGGCTTTCATGCTCCATCGCCAGCACGGCGGGGTCATCGGCCGTCAGGAGCGAAACCAAGGTCTTGCCCGGAGCAATCGCATCCAGATACCTCACCACCTGACCGATGGAGACTGATGCCGAACCGTTTTCAATCAATGATGCCGTTGCCCGGGAAATGCCGGCCCGACTCGCCGCCTCGGATTGCCGTACACGACGTGCGACTCGCACCTTGCTCAACCGCGAGCCAAGCTCCATCAGTTGTGCCTTGAGTGTGGGTGGTATGGCTGAATTTTGGTCGATCTTCATATTGTCGATTTAATGTGACACAAATGACTTAATGCCAACATTAACAGACACGCTACCAAAAATCAATCGACCTGTCCGTTATTTCATGCGCAATGAAGACATAGTCTGCTTTAAGAGGCAATGGAACCAATTATCTGATGCTTGTTATCATCGAATATTGGATTGCAGGGCCATGCATCAGCCATATTTAGCTTCGCACGATCTCACCTCAATCGTTAGGCAATGTGCGGTTTCAAAGCGGTGCATGGGGCAACGCTCGAGGGGCCCACGCAAAATCTAACGATTAGGTGGCGTTAAACCCACGATCTGAATATCGAAGCGACTCTCGCCGCTTCATACGGCGAGAAATCCAGCGTTATATAACTTCGCGCCGATGGTTGATGTCAGCCAAAATGCTATCGGTCCCCGGGGAATTGAGGGCGCCGGGCGACGGTAATCGTGGTCTGGCCGTTGTTGGTTAGTCGATCAGCCCAATAGATTCACCAACTTGGTGACATTATTTCTGAAACTATGGATCACCATATGGGGAGCCGTCGGGATGCTTCGGCCGTCGAGTACATCATGCATCATCGTGACGGCCAGCGCCGCGATGGTGAAACTACCGACGGCAACTTGCGAGGCCGGGCAGGGCTTTCCGTCTTCCATAATGGTGAGCGCCTTGGCAATCTGCTCGACCACCTGAGCGTCCAGGTGGGCGCCAATGCGCTGGATGATGGATGCAAAAACGTTGGTGTAATGGGCGCCGCCATCGGCATCGGCGCTGGCGACATCACCAGCAACCACGTCGGCCAGCGACATACCGGAGCCGGCAGGGAAATAAAGCACGCCGGCACCAAATCCAATCGATAGCGCGGTAAAGAGTTCAACATTGCGGTTCTTGGCGCTGGTGTGCAGACTCAGGATCGCCTCAAGATCAAGGAAGTCGACCGTATCGAAGACGATGTCCGCTTTCGCGACAATGGCGTCCGTATTGGTCGGAGTCAGGTATTCCTGTATCGCTTCCACCTGCGCTTCGGGGTTGATGCGAAGAATCTTGTCTTTCAGCCCTTCAACCTTCGACTTGCCGATATCCGCAAATTCGTAAAACTGGCGGTTCAGGTTATGCGCATCGACCACATCACCGTCGACCAGGACAAACTTTTCGAAACCCATTCGGGCGGCACACACGGCGACGCTGCTGCCGATGCCGCATCCTGCAATCAGCAAAGTCTTTTTGCGCATGGTAGCCTGGGTCGCGGGGCTAACGTAGCCACTGTTACGCGTGACAAAGGTGTCGTAGTTGAATTGCACTGACATGGAGTACCTCCTGATTAGGTCACAATACGGTTAGCGTGAACACACGCCTCGAGACAACGTGAAAGCGTGTAGTTTGGCGTTGATTTATGCGCTTGTCCAGCACCATGAGCGGGGTTTCGTCAGCGCCATGCGCGCGAAAATACATCATCGAGCGCCACGATGATGATGTCCCCGCGTTCAGCCAACCATCCAACAAGCTCGCCGAGTGAGGCAATCTCTACGGACGTCATTTCAAGTGGATTCAGGATCACGTCGGTGCCGGCAAACGTAAAGGTGGGATTGACGGGATTGGCCGGGAATTTGATCGACCCCTATGTCTGGGCGGTGGCGACCAAAGGGATAACAATCCTTCGGCGTCGGTCGTCACAAGTAGCGGACTGGACGATCACGACAAACGGTATCACCGCCGAATTGCGGCCGGTATTTCGATGGACGTCGAACTGACTCACAGCGTCGAATGTTCGTCGGCGAACGAACCATGACGTTCTTCAAACTGGTTCCAGGTTTCTGATACCAAGGCGTATAGCGCGCGCGTTTCCTGGCGCACGACCATCTCTCGCGCAACGAACTCGGCGAGGAGCGTATCTACCGTCGCAGATAAATTGTTGGTGACTGTCGTGCTTGTTCAACATTACGTTCATTCAGCGTGAGATGGACGGGGCGCTTCAGCGCTGAAGAACTATAAGAAACTGTTTTCACGGCGCACCTCCGGTGCGGATCATTTGTGCATGGTCTCGGCTATGCAAAATTCGCCAATGATCTGATGTGGGCGTCAAAAACCCCACCCGTTGCGGGAGGCAGGTTTCTGGGAGACGGCCCTCGGAGAGTTGAGGGCTAGGAGTGACGGGTAACCGGCGTCTGACCTCCAAAACTTGAATATTTGTAACTACCCAGGTCAGGCAATTGCATTTAACTTGCTGTTTTAGCGAGACTACCGTTCGCGATGAGCTTGTCGAACTGCCGGTTTCGGAGCGATTCGGACCTTCGACAAGGCTCTCTTTAACGAAGTCGAAGGGCTCAGGCCGAACGGGTTTATCGTTATTTTTCAATGGGTAAGGCTACGCGGGTAGTTACGAATACTTTTTCAAAGAAACCGTTTTGCAAAGTTGGCAACCGCCAAGGCGATCAGAATGCCCATCATCCAAGATAACTTGTCAATCTTTGCGTCCAACCGCACCTCCAGAGTCTCAAGTTTCGCGTCGAAATGATCTCGAGTTACCAATGTTTCTTGGGCATCAGCCATCACACGGACAACTGCCTCAGCCTGCCGCTCGTCGAATCCAGCGTCGCGCAACTTTCGCGTAAAACTTAAGGTATCAAAGGAAATTGTGCTCATTGTTCAGTTTGTTCAGGAGAACGTATTCGGCGAAGCATAGCGGAAAGTCGGCGCTGGCGAGACGGCGCTTTTGGGGTTCGTACATTAAAAAACCCGCCCCTTTGTGGAGGCGGGTTTTGCGGAGGTTACCCTCGGAGAATCGAGAGCTAGGGGGGTGGCAGGAAACCGTTGACTGCCCCCTTTTGTTTCGATTTTCAGACAGGCAGTTTGCGGCGACGCAGACCAGCCAGACCCATCAAGCCGAGACCAACAAGAGCCATTGAAGCGGGCTCGGGTACGGCCTTCACTGTTTTGATGTTCATGTCCAGAGAAACTGTTCCACCATCGAAATCATTTGTCAGCATCAACTCAATGGCGTTGACATGTGAGAAATCAACCGCCCCATCATCCCCCCACGCGATAGTGAAAGGTAACCCACCTTCCGTATGATCGCCTGCAGCTAACTGGAACCAGTCGAACAGCCAGCTGGTGGTGTAGTTATCGACACCAAACAGAGCTCCGCTGGTTAATGTTGAATACTTGGTGGCGCTGGTATATACACCGATTGTGTAGGAGAAGCCAACGTCAGCGTGGCCGACTGTTGCTTCAAACTGGTTCTTGCCACTCAAATCGAGATTGCCGAGACCCATGCCAAGGTTAGCGGAGTTATCCCCACCGTCCCACTGCACAATGCCTGTTCCCTTAACGCCATCATCATTACTGAAGGAAAGTCCGCCAGTGCTGAGTACTTTGAGTTTTGTACCATACTCATCAACCACACTGGATCCGCTGGCAGTGCTCACGATCAAATCGCGATAGCCACCGAGGATCGTGATAGGAGCGACGGTATCTTGAAATTCACTAAAAACACCTAGCGAGTCGTTTGCGTAATCAGTAACACCCTGGGCTGTCGTGCTATCAAATAAATCGATATTAATATCGTAAATACTAGCATTGGCGTTTGCCGCAAATCCGAGGCTTGCCGCAACCGCTACACTGGTCATCAGTTTTTTCATATTGGCTTTCATGTTTATCTCCTGGTTCTGAACGATTGGCAAGGGCAGACTTGCTTTGTGACTGACCTCTGGCTCTACTAAAGCAATCGGTATGCCATGATTAATATTCAATTGAAAAACAATGACCTATGAAAATGACAGACCGGAAGAATCAGTTGGGTGTAAAAAAAACCGACAGAATAATATGGGTCAGACCACGGGTACCGTAAAAGTCGGCGCTGGCGGGACAGTGGTTATTCCGCCACTGGCGGCCACTGCTTGGCGGTATGCGCCAAGGCGAGCATTCAAACGATGTCCTGCTCGATCTCTTAAACTAGGACTAGGCAGTAACTCTTGTGCGCGACTACTTCACGGGTGCCGGGGATGCGGCCGGCACGCCATACTTCGGACGATCGGCGAGCCGGGCGGCGGCCTGATTCGCCAAGGCGAGAAATTCATATTAACGCGCCAGATTAGAAAGCGCTTTGCTGGTCAACTTCAGCTCCATCAACGGGGCAATGGCAACGGCCCTGCGGTAGCGAGACTATCGGCCGATGCTTGGACGGCCTGTTGATCGATCAACAGGCCGGCATCGACATCTGCCAGCGCCTCACGGGTCAAACAACTGCGCTCGTCCTCTTGGTCGATCCAGGTTGACTGACGACCCAACCCCGCGAGCGTTCAAGCTTCGTGGCAATTTGATCAACCCGTTCCGCAAGCAGCAGCCGAACATGGGCTGTGAGAACTTTGGTTCCGGCTTGTACCATGGCGATCCCGATAAGTGTAATCAAACTTAGTCATAGTGATTGATGGTGATGAGCGCAAGTACGAATCTGTCCCTTGTTAGCGCGCAATAGTCATCTTTCCTCACTCCATTCCCCACACAACGTCTTGCGATCGATCTTTCCATTCGGATTTCTTGGCAGGGGACCGTGTCGCACGTCGATCCCCGCCGGCACCATATACGCTGGCATGCGAGCCCGACACTCCGCCAGCAGCACGGCCGCATCCAATGTTCCCCCCGGTGGCGGCGTCGCAATCACCTGAATCACCTGCCCCAGTGTCGCATGGTCCACCCCGAACGCCACACACTCGCCCACCAACTTCGTCTCATACAGAATCTCCTCCACCTCCGTCGGACTCACCCGATAGCCCGAGGTCTTCATCATCTCATCGCGGCGTCCCACGAAATAGAGGAATCCTTCTTCGTCCATCCGCACCGTATCACCCGAGAACACCGCCAACTCAGGCAACACCAGCCCCGCCTCACGACCCGGCGCATGCACCGGCAAGGGCTTGTAGCGCTCCGCCGTCTTCTCCGCATCATTCCAATAGCCCATGCCCACCAGCGCCCCCCGATGCACCAGCTCCCCCGCCTCGTTCGCCGCACACGGCGTACCGTCGTCACGTAACACCAGAATCTCCGCATTCGGGATCGCCTTGCCAATCGAATCGGGCCGCCGCTCCACCTCATCCGGGGGCAAGTAGGTCGAACGGAACGCCTCCGTCAGCCCGTACATCAGGAACGGCTGCGTCTTGGGCAGGCGCGCACGTAAGGCCGCCAGCGTCTCGCGCGGCATGCGCCCGCCGGTATTGGCGAAATAGCGCAAATGGTCGGTAATGCCCGCCGGCCACTCCAGTTGCGATAGCTGAATATAGAGTGGCGGCACCGCCGTCAAACCCGTCACCTTCTCGCGCTCCAGCGCCTTCAACACATCGCGCGGCAACAAGTAATTGAGCAACACCACCCGTGCCCCAGCATGAAACGCCGTGGTCAGCTGGCTGAAGCCGGCATCAAATGAGAGCGGTAGTGCCGCCAGCAAGGTGTCCCCCGGCCGGTTCTCCAGATAGGAGGCCACACTCTTCGCCCCCGCCACCATGTTGCGATGTGACAGCACCACGCCCTTGGGTTTGCCGGTACTGCCCGAGGTATAGAGAATCGCCAGCATATCGGTATCGATCACCCGATGGCCGGTACGCACGGGAGCCGCCAGCAGCTCGCTCCAGCGGCTGATGCTCAGCCCCGCCACCGCAGGTAGCGGCGGGTCAGAATCCAGCACTACTACCTGACGCAGATCATGGCAGGCGGACAGCACCGGCGCGAGCAAAGCCAGGCGTTCTGGTGAGGTCACCAGCACGCGCACATTGCAGTCGCGCAGGATGTAGGACACCTGCTCGGGTTTCAGCAAGGGATTGAGCGGCACAAACACACCACCCGCCGCCGGCGCACCAAAGCTGGCAATCACCGTCTCGAAACGCTTTTCCAGATAGATCGCCACCCGTTCGCCGCGTTGCAGGCCGAGATCCATCAAGCCGTTGGCAAAGCGGGTCACGGCGTCGTGCAACTCGCCATAGCGCAGTGACTGTTGTTGGTAGGTCAGGGCGACGGCATGGGGGTCGCGTTGCGCCGAGAGCGCAATCAGTTCGGGGAGCAGCGTGGCATATTGCATAGCGATTTTGGCTCGACGACGATGACGAAGATCAGTATCGCATGCTCTGGCAAAGGGCAATAATCCTATAATTCTGTCCATTCCAGCCCACTCAGACGGGAACTCCCTTGAACACCCAGCACGAAGTCCTTGCCCTGCTCGATGAGATCCTCAGCCTTAACGGTCGTGCTGCGGCATTCACCACCCACACGCCGTTGCTCGGGGCGATCCCCGAACTCGACTCAATGGCGGTCGTGGCCTTGATTACCGGCATGGAGGAACGCTTCGGCATCACCGCCGAGGATGACGAGATCGACGGTGCCATCTTTGCCACGGTCGGCTCACTGGTGGAGTTTGTCGATTCCAAGCTCGCCGGCTGAGTGCTCATGAGCCCGCCGGCGCCCGACGCCTTCTTCCTCCGGGTCGCTGACGGACAACGCTTCTGTCTCTATCACGCGCCGGTCACCAGCAAGGTCAACACGGCGAACGAGACCAACAAGGTCAAAGGGGCGTTGATCTACCTGCATCCCTTTGCCGAAGAGATGAACAAGTCGCGCCGGGTGGCGGGCCAACAAGCGCGCTTGTTGGCCCGGCACGGCTACGCTGTGCTGCAAATCGATCTGCACGGCTGTGGTGACAGCAGTGGTGACTTTGGCGAGGCGAGCTGGCAAAGCTGGATACAGGATGTGCTGGCGGCACACGCCTGGTTACGCGAGCGTTGTGATGCGCCGCTGTGGTTGTGGGGCTTGCGCGCGGGATGCCTGCTGGCGGTCGATGCAGCCAGGCAGCTCAATAGCCAGACCCGCCAGATCAGCCAGGCCAATTTCCTGTTCTGGCAGCCCGTCAGCGCAGGCAAGCAGTTTCTGCAGCAGTTCTTGCGTCTGAAAGTGGCGGGGGAGATGCTGAGCGGGGACAGCAAGGGCGTGATGGCGGGCTTGAAGCAGTCACTGGCCAGCGGTCAGGCGGTGGAGATTGTCGGCTACACCCTGTCAACGGCCTTAGCCAGTGGGCTGGAGGCGGCGGAACTTAGGCTACCGCCGCAGCCAAGCAAGGCGATCTGGTTCGAGCTGTCGACCCGCGCCGATGCCACGCTGGCGCCGGTCTCGGTTCAGCGGATCGAGCAATGGCAGGCGGCCGGCCATCGCGTCCACAGCGCCGTTCTGCCAGCGCCGACGTTTTGGCAGACCAGTGAAATCGAGGAAGCACCGGCCTTGCTGGATGCGACGTTGGCGGCGCTGGATGCGCAAGCGGTATGACGCCATGACGGTGACCGAAGAAGCCTTGGCTTTCCCTTGTGAAGGTGAGCACCTGTTCGGCGTTCTGGCGCGACCGGAATTGCCGGGCGACATCGGTGTTGTCATTGTGGTCGGGGGGCCACAGACGCGGGTGGGGAGTCACCGCCAGTTTGTTCTGCTGGCGCGCGACCTGGCGGCGGCGGGCTTGCCGACCTTGCGCTTCGATTATCGGGGGATGGGCGACAGCAGCGGCGCACAACGTGATTTCGAGGTGGTGACGCCGGATATTCGGGCGGCGATCGATACGCTGCAAGGCGCTTGTCCGAGCGCGACACGCGTGGTTCTCTGGGGTCTGTGCGATGCGGCGGCGGCGGCCTTGCTGTATTGCGATGAGACGCACGATCGGCGTATCACCGGGCTCTGTTTGCTTAATCCCTGGGTGCGCTCCGAGGCGAGTCTGGCGAAGACGCAAGTGAAACACTACTATGGTCAGCGTCTGTTGCAGAAGGAATTCTGGGTGAAGCTGTTGAGTGGGCGCCTGAATATCCTGACGTCGATTGGCGAGTTGCTGCGGAAGGTGGGGCAGGCGTCCGGGCCTGTCCGTCGTGGTGAGTCACTTGCGTTTCAGGCGCGCATGGCGCGGGGCTTGAACACCTTCGCCGGGCGGGTGCTGCTGATTCTGAGCGAGAATGACTACACGGCGAAGGAGTTCCTGGAATTTACGGCCACGGCTGAACGCTGGCAGGGGGTGCTGGCGCGGCCGGGTCTGACGCGCGTCGATGTGGCGGGCGCGGATCATACGTTTGCGACACGGCAGTGGCGCAAGAATGTCGCGCTCGTCATGCTCGAATGGCTACGAATGCGCGTTGACGTTTAACGCGAAGCGTTATACCCTTGCGGCATGGCAATACGCTCTTTCCGGTCCCCTCATACTGAAGCCATCTATGAGGGCGAGAGTCCCAAGAGGTTCGGGAACAATGAGAACATCGCCCAACGCAAGCTGCAAATGCTCGATGCGGCTGTTGAACTTAGCGACTTGAATTCGCCGCCCGGCAACCAGTTGGAGGCATTGAGCGGGAATCGTATGGGTCAACATAGCGTCCGAATTAACAATCAGTGGCGTGTTTGCTTCGTTTGGACTGATGCTGGCCCGGAGGATTTAGAGATCGTGGATTATCACTGAGGGACAAAACATGGCAACGAACCAGATGCGACCGATTCACCCGGGTGAGATCCTCCGTGAGGAGTTTTTGGTCCCACTCAGCATGACCGCAAATGCCTTGGCGATGGAATTGCATGTGCCAGCACCACGAATCAATGATGTGGTACGCGAGCGTCGCGCCGTAACGCCCGACACGGCACTGAGGCTTGCTAGATACTTCGGTACCACGGCACAGTTTTGGCTCAACCTGCAAACGTCTTTCGATCTGACACATGCTCGGAGCGAATTGGGTAGCAGGATCAATCAGGAAATTCGGCCCTTGCAGAAGGCCGCTTAGAGGCTCGATCACCGTGATAAACACTCCACTCTGTCTCGGCCAGCCACGTTTCGCCGACAACGATCTCGCTGCCCTCGCCAAACGCGAAGGCATCCCCGCCGCCTGGCGGCAGGCTTTCCAGAAATACGGGGCGGGTGCGCCAACCCGGGTTTCAGGGGATTTCGCGGTGGCCATCGAGTTGGCCGATGACAGAGTTTTCCTCGCCATCGACCGCTTCGCCATCCAGACTCTCTGTTACCGCCTCGATGGCCAACGCTTAGCATTTGCCGAACGCGCCGACCAATTGGGCGCGACCGAACTTGATCCGCAAGCCATTTTCGACTATCTCTATTTCCACGTCATCCCGTCGCCACGCACCATCTTCAGGGACGTTTTCCGCGTGCCGCCTGGTCACTGCGCGGTCTACGAGAATGGCAGGCTAACGGTCGCACCCTACTGGATCCCCCGTTTCGAAGAAGGAAACGGCGAATCTTTCAACACGCTGCGCGACGAATTCCTGCAGATTGTGCGTGACTCCGTCGCCAGCCGCATCGGCACCGCGCCTGTTGGCTGTTACCTGAGCGGTGGCACCGACAGTTCCACCGTCGCCGGCATGCTCACGCAGATCACCGGCCGGCCGGCCGAGAGCTACTCCATCGGCTTTGACGTACCCGGTTACGACGAGATGGAATACGCGCGCCTCGCCGTACGCCATTTCGGCACCCATCATCACGAGTACTACATCACGCCAGACGACCTAGTGCGCGGCATGCCCGCTGTAGCGGCGAGCTACGACCAACCCTTCGGCAATTCCTCCGCCGTGCCCGCCTACTACTGTGCGCTGCGCGCGAAGCAGGACGGTATCGAAAAGCTACTAGCCGGTGACGGTGGCGACGAACTCTTCGGTGGTAACACCCGCTACGCCAAGCAACGCGTCTTCGGCATTTACGACGCCTTGCCCGGCATTGTGCGTAAAGGCTTGGCCGAGCCGCTCACCGATAGTGGTGTTTTCGACCATATTCCCCTGCTCAAGAAAGGCGCCAGTTACGTGCGCCAGGCGCGCGTACCCATGCCAGACCGCATGCAAACCTATAATTTGCTCATGCGCATGGGGCTCGACCAAGTGTTTGCTCCCGGCTTTCTGGTACAGATCGATACCGCAGAACCCGAGCGTCACCAACGTGAAGCCTATGCGACGTGCCCGGCATCTGCCTCGCTGGTCAACAAAATGCTTGCCTACGATTGGCGCTACACCCTTGCCGAGAACGATCTGCCCAAGGTGGTCGGTTCGGCCAGATTGGCCAATGTTGCAGTCGGCTTTCCGCTGCTGGATGACCGCTTGCTCGATTTCTCACTCAAACTGCCCACCGCGTACAAGCTCAAGGGCGTCAAACTGCGTTGGTTCTTCAAAGAAGCCTTGCGCGGCTTTCTGCCTGATGAAATCCTGACCAAGAAGAAACACGGCTTCGGTTTGCCCTTTGGGCCCTGGGCTGTGAACCACGCGCCACTGAACAAACTCGCCACGGATTCGCTCCATGGCCTGGCCGACCGTGGCATTGTTCGCAGGGAATTTATCGACACATTGCTCAAGGAGCACTTGCCGGCCCATCCGGGCTTTTACGGTGAGCTGGTCTGGATCATGACTATGTTGGAGCAATGGTTGCAAAGCAAGCATCAAGGTCAATTACCCACCACCTCCGCTAAAGCGGTAGGTGGGGGCTTGTGAAGGGCGAAAGCTTTTTTTTAATCGACAAACGGAAGAAACCGCTGATGCCGTGCATGTGTCGGCTATCGCTGGCTGGCAGAAACCGACGCTAGTTTTCTCGAATGCACCGGCGTGGCGGCTACCAGCGGACACGGTTGGATGCCTTCGGATTTCCAAGAGGCATTCTTATGCGCGAGAAGTCGATCAAAGGGTTTCGTACCGGAGATCGGGTCATCGCGACAGTGCCCGCCGGCAAGAAGGCTGGCATTCATACCGGACGTGTCGCCATTCGAAAAACCCGTAGCTTCAACGTTCAGGTCGGCAGCCAAGTAATTCAGGGTATCGGATACAAATTCTGCCGGATTTTGCAGCGAGGTGATGGCTACGGCTATGCCTGGTTGCCCACGGCCGGGAAAAGACAAACAACTTCCCGGTTTCCTCCCGCAACCTGATCGGGCGGCTTCGCCTATAGGTTTGCTTCGCAAACCAGACGATCAAGGTTGGGGTATCCGCCGGAGATTTTGATCAAGCCACGCAACTAGTTCAGTTTTTTTATAATGTTCGCGTATTATGTACAAAAGCATTAACTGAACACTCGTCGAAACCGTGATGTCATGAAAGATAAAGAGGTTCTACAGTTGGCCATTGCTGCCCTTGAAGCGGCTACCGGCTTGCACGCACAGCTCACGGACCGTGCCGAACCTGAGGCGTTGCTCGATATTGTCGCGGAAGGCCGGGTAGTACGCTTTGTCCCCACCATCAAGGTCGTGGACCGTTTTCAAACGCTCGGCACCCTCAAGACCAAGTCCGACAGCGCGCCATATCCTCGCCTGCTGGTAGCGCCGCATATCACCATGGAAACTGCCGAACGATGCCGGGCATTGCGATTGCCCTTCATCGACACCGCCGGCAATGCCTATATCGAGGCTCCCGGCCTGTTCGTCTTCGTCACGGGGCAGCGACGACCGCAACGGGTGACGACAGCCCCCGCCTTTCGCGCACTCACCCCCGCCGGGCTGAAAATCACCTTCGCCCTGCTCAACCACCCCGAATTGGTGGCCGTGCCCTATCGTGAAATCGCCCAACGTGCCAAGGTCGCGCTCGGCACCGTTGGCGAAGTGTTGGCCGACCTGGAAGAACGTGGTCATCTGGCCCCAGACAAACCCGGCCCAAGACGTCTGCTGGCACCCGAGCGTCTGCAGGAGGAATGGGTCACCCACTACCCCATAAAACTCCGGCCCAAGCTGAATGCGCGCCGATTTACGGCACCCGACCCAGACGGGTGGCAAAACCTGGATATCCGCCCGTACGGCGCCTACTGGGGTGGCGAGGTCGCCGCAGCCAAGCTCACCGGCTACCTCAAACCTGAACGGATCACCCTCTACGTCGAAGGGAAACCGGACAAACTGATCTTTGCCCAGCGGTTGCGCCCCGACGTCAAAGGTGAAATCGAGATTCTGGAAACCTTCTGGCAGCCTGATGAAGTCCGCCAGCCCGACGGTACCGTTCCACCATTGCTCGTCTATGCTGATCTGATGGCAAGCACCGATCCCCGCAACATCGAAACCGCACAACTGATCCGTGAACACCACCTCTCACCCGCTCATCGTACGGCTTGATCGCCCGGTCGACAGCTTGCTGCTCGACATACTTCGTCTAGCAGATGGCGCCGCACGCGAACTGGGTATCGATTACTTCGTGGGCGGCGCCTTGGCACGCGATCTGATCCTCCTGCATGTCTTCGGCAAGAACACCGGACGTGCAACACGCGATGTCGATCTGGGTATTTGCATCGACGACTGGAACAGGCTTGATGTGTTACGGGCACACCTGATTCAAAGCGGCAATTTTGTTGTCCAGACCGGCATTGCCCATCGACTGATTTACCTACCATCCGAAAGTGCTTTCGGCATACCACTCGACTTGCTGCCATATGGTCCAATAGAGCGCCCCGACAGCACCATCGCGTGGCCGCCCGGCAAGGATGTCGTGATGAACGTGGCGGGATTTTCAGAGGCACGCGCCTCTGCGTCAATGGTCCAGATCGCTGCGGATCTGGTTGTGCCGGTGGCATCGTTGCCTTCGTTGGCGGTTCTAAAACTGATCGCCTGGCATGATCGCCACCGGGAAACACCGAAGGATGCAACCGACTTTCTCCTGATCGCACGGTACTATGCCGATTCTGGAAACCTCGACCGCCTGTACGAAACCGAATCTCCCTTGTTGCAGGCCACCAATTTCGATCCGGAATTGGCGGGCGCCATGCTGCTGGGCAAGGATGCTGCAGCCGTCTGTTCCACTAACATCGCCAAGACTGTGACCGGGATCTTGACCGATGGGCTGCACCGCCAGCTGATCGATCAACTGTTGCGCGCAACGCAACTTGCGGGTGAAGACGCCGCCACGACGAGAGTGGAACAATTTGTTGATGCTTTCCGCATGGGTTTCGAGGATGCAAGCGTGGAGTTAGCATGAATCTACCGGCTGCAACTAAAGTCGGCGCTGACGGTATATCGAACCACCAAGATCGAGAAATATTGGAGAACCATGAAAGCAGGCTACGACAGCCAAGTCGACATTCTCACCGTCGTGTTCAGCGATGCCGAGGTGATAGAGTCCGATGAAATCAAACCTGGCGTAATCCTGGACTTTGACGCTGCAGGCAACGTAATCGGCCTGGAAATATTGGACGCTAGCCAACGCGTCAAGAATCCGGCAAGCATGGAATTTGCCGTCAAGGCAGACTGAGACGAAACAACCTCAGCATTCAGGTCAGGGACCAACCCCGCCCAACTCGACTGGATGATCGCCACCTTGCGCGTCGGTCCGGGCGAGAAACTCACCCGCATCGCCGACGCCGCCCGCCTGGCCAAAGATGGGGACACCATCGAAATCCTCCCCGGCGAATACCGTGGCGACGTTGCCGTCTGGCAGAAAAAGCAGCTCACCATTCGCGGCCTCGGCCAGCGGCCGGTCCTCATCGCCGACGGCAAGAACGCCGAAGGCAAAGCCATCTGGGTCATCCGTAATGGCGACTTCCGTATCGAGAATATCGAATTTCGCGGCGCCCGCGCCTCGGACAGGAATGGTGCCGGCATCCGTTTCGAACGCGGCAAGCTCTATCTCCGCAACTGCAGCTTCATGGACAACCAGACCGGTCTTATCACCAGCAGCTTCGCCGATGCCGAATTGATCATCGAAAACAGCGAGTTCGCTCGCAATGGTACCGGCGATGGCCTGACCCATAACCTTTACGTCGGCCGCATCGCACAGGTCACCATCACCGGCAGCCGCTTCCATGCCGTCAAAATCGGCCACCTGATCAAATCCCGCGCCCGCTGACCCCGCCCAAAGTGCGCGCCATCAACAACCTCACCGTCGGCCTTGGCGCCTTCACCCTTGCCGCAAGCGGCGAATTCCATGGCAACTACCCCGCCCTATGCTTAATGCTGGCCGACCCGCAGGCGCTCGATTTCGGCCTGCCGCAACAGTCCCCGCTGCGCTGGTTCGGCGCCGACACCGCCAACCTGCCCGACAACCTGAAACCCGCCGCAAAATTCACCCTGCCCATCGGCACCCGACCGCTCGCCTCACCCGCGAATTGGGCACCCGGCGCACTGCAAACCAAGCTCCCCTAGCGCATGCCCCTCGACACCCTGATCTTTGACGCCAGCGCCTGCGGTTTTCCCAAGCCGCGCGTCTCTTTGCTGCCGGTCGGGCTCAATGGCGTATCCCGCGCCAGCGGACGCCGCTGGGCGCCCGCCACCCACTTCCGACACTTCGCCCGCAGCCGCTATGCCTTGCGCGAAGCCTACCGCCGCGCAGAAGAAGGGCTCGCCGCACTGCACAGTTCGCGCTGGATCGCCCGCCACGCCAACGCCGACGAAGTCACCCACCGCCGCCGCGGCAATTACCAGCACTGGGCCGCCACCCCCCGCAGCTTGGCCCACTGCCGCCCACTCGCGCCCGAGCTGCCCGAGGGCTGCACCCCCTACATGCTCCCCCTCATCCTCGCACAGCCGGCCCCGCACTTCGCCCTCCTCAAAAAGCTCGGCGTCCCCATCTATCGCTGGTACTGCATCGCCGCCTGCACCTGCCCTGCCGCCCTCGACTACCGCCTGCGCCTGCTCCACCTGCCTTGCCACCAGTCCATCACTCCCCCCCCCCAGCTCGACTGGATGATTGCCGCCGTGCAAAAAGTCACTTGCAGATCAATCCGTTAGAATAAAGACTTGGCTGTTAACTCATAATCATATTGCGATGCTCTCGAACCAATCGATAATGGACGCCGCCCACAGAGTTGCCCAAACGGCCACTCAACCTGCCCGAATCATCGTTTTCGGCTCCTACGGTCGCGGGGATGCAGATGAAGGCTCGGACCTCGATCTGCTGGTCATCGAGCCACATATCGAAAACAAAGCCGAGGAATACCTGAAGCTGCATCGTGCCGTCGGACTGATCGGTGTGGGTGTCGACCTGCTGGTATTTTCCCGGGATGAATTTGAGCGACGCAGCCAGGTGCCCGGAACATTGCCCTATTGGGCCAAGAAGGAAGGGAAGCTGCTCTATGACGCCGCAGCGTGAAGAGGCGCTCAGACTACTGCGTCTGGCTCGGC
Organism: Propionivibrio dicarboxylicus; assembly: GCA_945902805.1. GTDB lineage: Bacteria > Pseudomonadota > Gammaproteobacteria > Burkholderiales > Rhodocyclaceae > CAMDMZ01. Next base: position 132,305 of record CAMDMZ010000004.1, read on the forward strand.
GCGATCAGGAAACCTTCGACCTGCTTTATCCCCTCCCAAGGCCAGCTTGGCTGCCTTGGGATTTAACACCCAACAAGCCGTCGAAAAATCTCTAAAAGCGGTTGCAACCCTTTGCGAAATCGAAATCCGGCGCACTCATGACCTGACAGCACTTGCACAAAGCATCGAGAATCAGGGAACCGCCTTACCAACAGACATCGAACACTACGCCAGATCAATCCGTTTGCGGTGGAATACCGCTACAACGACGAGATCATTCCCGCAATCTCTCGTGAAGAGTGGAAAGAAATGCTGGGGGTGATAGTCGACTGGGCAGAAAAGATCATCGAAGCCAGTTGCTTATAAGCGCTACATGTCCACAAAAAAGTCGGCGCTGACAGGACGGCACCCCAGCCCAACTTGACCCCATGTCCTGGCAACTCCAACCCGCACGCGACCACTTCCCCGCCTTCGCCCCCGAATGGGATCGGCTGAATGCCGAACTTTACGGTAGCCACCCGATGTTTGACAGCCGCTTCGTCGGACCCGGCGAGAAACTCACCCGCATCGCCGACGCCGCCCGCTTGGCAAAGGATGGCGACACCATCGAAATCCTGCCTGGTGAATATCGCGGCGACGTTGCCGTCTGGCAGCAAAAGCAGCTCACCATTCGCGGCCTTGGCCAGTGCTGATCGCCGATGGCAAAAGCGCCGAAGGCAAAGCCATCTGGGTTATCCGCAACGGCGACTTCCATATTGAGAACATCGAGTTTCGCGGCGCCCGCGCCTCGGACAGAAATGGTGCCGGCATCCGTTTCGAACGCGGCAAGCTCTGTCTCCGCAACTGCAGCTTGCCATACGACAATGGCGCCAATTGGCTACTTCCATGATCATCGCCGACCCCAGAGTGATAACCCGGGCGCACGCAATCGCGGCAACCGGAATCACTAGCTAAGATGCACTGCATGTCGCCTTGGCAATCGCCGGAAAAGCGAACGTGTTTGTAACCACAGACGACAAACTGCTCAAGCACCTCAGACGCATGAGTGATCTTGAACTGCGCGCCGCCCCGCCGGGCGAAGCCTTGGCACTTCTGGAGCAATGGTATGAAAACTGATGCAGAAATTCGCATGCAAGGCATGCAAGCCCTGATTGGATCGCTTGGGCTCGTCGAGGCCGAACGTTTTCTGACTGCACTGTCGCGCGATCGCTTCGACTACACAGAATGGCGGCGAGACGGCCTGCCGCAACTGGATATCGAAGAACTGGCGCATGAAGCAAATCGCTGCGCCAAAGACTGACCGACCTCGCGACAAGAAAAAGGAACCCAACCAGTCGAAGCCATCCGCATCACAGCGCTGGCTCGCCGAATGGCGTCCTTGATCAGTATATTTCATCACCGCAGTAACTCATGTCCATCGACACACTGATCTTTGACGCCAGCGCCTGCGGCTTTCCCACGCCGCGCGTGCCGCTATTGCCGGTCGGGCTCGATGGCGTATCCCGCGCCAGCGGACGCCGCTGGGCGCCCGCCAACCACTTCCGCCACTTCGCCCGCGGGCGCTATGCCTTGCGCGAAGCCTACCGTCTCGCCGGCGTCGGCCCGGGCGGCACCCTGCTCGCCCCCGCCTACCATTGCCGCACCATGCTCGACCCCGCCCTCGCGCTCGGCGGTCATGTCGCCCTCTATCCGCTGCACGCCGATCTCGCCCCCGACCTGGCCGCACTCGACGTCCTTGCCGATGCTGCCCCCGTGCCCGTCAAGGTTGTGCTCGCTACCCACTTCTTCGGCATCTCACAAGACTTCACTCGGCTTTCAGCCTGGTGCCGGCAACGCGGCATCACCCTCGTCGAAGATGCCTCGCACGCCTTTTTCACCGAATTCCACCGCCCACCCGGCATCGGCCGGTATGGCGACTACGTCACCAGCAGCCCCTACAAATTACGCTCGCGACGCCGCTTCGCTGAACAATATCGCCCATAGTCTCGCCAAAACCCGCCTATATCGCCGCCCCGCCAATCCCGAAAAGGGGACTTCCTTCGGTCACGCTCACTTTTCCACGCCAGCCCTTGACCGCGCCCTAATGGTGAGCTTTACAACCGTCTCCCATTTTTCAACAGCCGCTTTATTGGCCCCCTGCTTGAGTATTTTGCCAAGAGTAACGAACAGCGTTGCTTTCATCGCAGCCACAATGAAATCGACGGTGCGCCGATCCTCCGACCACTCCACTTCCGCCGCTGGGTTCTGGCACTCCTGCTGGCAACTTGCCTTCCCCTTGTCCACGCCGCCATCCTGCGCGTCGGTCCGGGCGAGAAACTCACCCGCATAGCCGAAGCCGCCCGTCTGGCCAAGGATGGCGACACCATCGAAATCCTGCCCGGTGAATACCGTGGCGACGTTGCCATCTGGCTGCAAAAGCAGCTCACCATCTGCGGCATCGGCCAGCGGTCGGTGCTGATCGCCGATGGCAAATGCGCCGAGGGCAAGGCCATCTGGGTCATCCGCAACGGCGACTTCCGTATCGAGAATATCGAATTTCGCGGTGCCCGCGCCTCGGACAAGAACGGCGACGCCATCTTGGTCGACTATCACGACTATCACTAGGAGCAACATCATGACTCGCATCCCCCCGCATCCTGGAGAAACCTTGCGCGCAGACGTACTCCCCGCCTTGGGTCTGACCGTGACCGATGCCGCTGCGCAACTGGGTGTCACCCGTGCCGCGCTATCGCGTGTGCTGAATGGACGTGCCGCAATTTCGCCCGAAATGGCTCTGCGCCTCGAGGGCTGGCTGGGATTAGCCAACGGCGGGCGGGCTGACCTATGGATCGCCCAGCAGCCAGCCTATGATCTATGGCAGGCAAGAAAAGCTGGCATGCCGAAGGTGCAACGGGCCCCAACGAGTCAAACCACTCCCTGAACGAATCCGCAAAACTCGGTGCTGGCGAGACGGCGACAGAAAACTACGGCCTGCAACTTAACCCTGCTCGCGAAGCTGCTTCTGCCTTTCCCATCGCATGAGGCCGCCATCCGTGCCAACAAAACGGCATAATTCGCCTGCGTCCACTCCTTCGTCCTCCCATGCCACTCATCTACCTCGTCGCCGGCGCGCGGCCCAACTTCATGAAAATTGCCCCCATTGTGCGTGCCCTCCAGGCTCATGGCGGCCTCGATTTCAAAATCATCCACACCGGCCAGCATTACGACCGCGAGATGAACGACGTGTTCTTTGAAGAACTCGGCATCCCACAGCCCGACGTCTTCATGGGCGCCGGTGGTGGTAGCCACGCACAGCAGACCGCAAAAATCATGATTGGCTTTGAAGAACTTTGCCAGACCAACAAACCCGACGCCGTGCTCGTTGTCGGCGACGTCAATTCAACGCTGGCCTGCTCCATTGTCGCCAAGAAGTTGAATATCCCCGTCGCCCACGTCGAAGCCGGCCTGCGTAGCGGCGACATGAGCATGCCGGAAGAAATCAACCGCCTTGTCACAGACAGCATTTCCGATTGGTTCTTCGTTACCGAACCGAGCGGCGTTGAACACCTGCGACGCGAAGGCAAACCCGACAGCGCCATCCACTACGTCGGCCATGTCATGGTCGACAACGTGCTCTACCAGGCCGAAAAGCTCGCGCAAAGCAACACACCACTCGAGTTCGCCCCGTTCAAACAGCAGCATCCGCGCTACGGGGTGGTCACCTTGCATCGCCCCAGCAACGTCGACAACGCCGACATGATGACGCGCATCGCTGGTGCGCTAAAAGAAATCGCAGCAGACTTGCCACTAATCTTTCCCGTACATCCGCGCACCCGTGGCAATCTTGAAAAATTCGGCATCGACCTTGGCCCGCACATCACGCTGGTCGGCCCGCAAGCCTACATGGCCTTTCTCGATGTTTGGAAAGATGCCGTCGTCGTCCTGACCGACAGCGGCGGGTTGCAGGAAGAAACCACCGCCCTTGGGGTGCCCTGCATCACCATTCGTGAAAACACCGAACGGCCGATCACGGTGGAAGAAGGTACCAACGTGCTGGTTGGCACCGACCCGGCACGCATCGTCGCCGAGGCACACAAGATTACGCGTGGTGAAGGCAAACAAGGGCGGCGCCCCCACCTTTGGGATGGAAAGACTGCCGAGCGCATCGTTGCAATCCTGGCGCATGCGCTCCTTCGACCTGGACAAGAATGAAAGATGGCTCCTTTAGTAGAGCCTTCCCGCAGCGCTTTGGGTGTCGGAAATATTTACACTCAGCCAGAGACCACCTAAATGAAAGCATTGATTATTATTAGCTATTCATTTATGGTTCGAAAATTGCGTAAGTGAACCCAGCCTTGTCACCGTTGTGAACGACGGCCCCTTTCTAAGGAATCATCATGAACTGTCATTTCTCCAAACTAGCCGTGATTGCAGGTATGTTTTCCTATTTCACCGTTGGTACTGCCCTCGCCGCAGGATGCCCGTGCGCAGGCGGTGATGTAATGTCGAACTTACAGATAACACAGGACCTCGGGAACAAGACTGTTTGCGCGAGTTACGCTAGCGACAAGTGGCAGGAGTGGCATAAAAACGACGGCAGCATCTTCGAAATGGGGAATACGCCTGGAGGTGAAGGCGTTGGCGGGTGGTCAGTATCTGCGGACCCCTCTGCCAAGATCATATACAGCTACACAGGTGACCCACAGCCTTACTCATATACGGTCTGTAAGGAGGGTAGTAACACGTACCATTTCTGCGGGGCCACTAATGTGACAGGAGCTTGGACAACCTCTGGAGGAAGCGCTTGTGGGTTCTAGGAAGAACACAAGCTGATTTATGCTTTTGAATTTAGCTTCAGCATCAAGCTGAAATCGTCAAACCGCCAACGACTTCCACATTGAATTCCAGGGCTGCCGGCTGGGCGTGGTTGGTTTACGCCGCCTTCGTCATTTACGGCAGCCTGGTTCCCTTCGATTTTCGCCCATTGCCGTTTGAGCAGGCTTGGGCAGTATTTAAGCAGACTCCGTTTCTTCAACTCGGTGTTGAGTCCCGAGCAGACTGGATCGCCAACGGGGTGCTTTATGTACCGCTCGGCTTCCTGGGTGCCAGGGCATTCAGCACAGCGAGTTACCGCCTCGCGGGGGTAGTGGTCTCCCTGCTGGTGGCAGTCCTGCTGGCCTTTGTGATTGAGTTCGCACAGGTCCACTTTCCGCCCCGCACCGTTTCCCAGAATGACCTTCTGGCCGAAGCCATTGGTGGCAGCATCGGTAGCGTCGCTGCATTCTGGCTCGAATCCTGGCTGAAACGGTTTCATTTTGCCTGGATAGGCAATCGATCAGTCTGGACGCGCCTTGCGTGGCAGGTCTACGCGCTCGCCTTTCTTCTCTATTCCTTCTTCCCCTACGACCTGCTGATTTCGTATCAGGAATTCCAGGGCAAGCTTACCGGCGAGAACTGGGGATGGTTGTTTGCATTGCCGAGCGACACCACCGGAATGCGCATTTTGCTCGTCTGGCTGACCGAGATAGTGACCATCCTGCCGCTTGGCTTCGTGCTCGGCCTCGGGCACGCTCATCGCTTCGCCATTCAGCGTGGCCTAGTGATTGGTACGTTGCTCGGTCTCATCATCGAAATTGGCCAACTCACAATCGCCAGCGGGGTCAGCCAGGGCGCCTCTGTCGTCAGTCGTGCTGCAGGCATGGCCTTGGGTGCCGCGATCGGCGTCACCTGGCAGAAGGACAGCCTGAACTCCGTGCGCATCTGGCTAAACAGACATTTTCGCTTTCTTCTACTCCTCTACCTGGTCGCCCTCGCTCTGACTTCATGGAGTACTCACCCCTGGCGCGATTGGGACCACGCGCAACAATCCTGGGAATCCCTTCGATTGCTGCCGTTCTATTACCACTACTTCACCACCGAAGCCAAGGCATTGGCCAGTCTGACCAGCATCGTCGGGACGTACTTGCCCTTTGGTGTTCTGGCCTGGGCGCGCATGGCTCGTACTACCGGAACCGTGCTGATCACGGCGATGCTTGCACTCGTCATCGAGAGCGGCAAGCTGTTCATGAACGGGACACACCCGGACCCCACCAACATCCTCATCGCCGGTGCCTCGGTCTGGCTGCTACAACATGCGCTGGCCTTCTGGGAGAGCGGCGGACGTCAATCATCCCGTCAGCCAACACAGAAGGCAATCGCCCGCAGGACAGAAGAGCGACCCCAACCGGAACACCCCGAAGCAAAGCTACCGTTGAAATGGCACGTGGACCGTCGCGATCTCTGGCTGCCACTATTCATCCTGTTGATCTTATGGAATGCGGCGAACTGGCCTGCTTTCCCTTGGCTCGTCGTCAGCGTGATTGGCGCCAGCGCGGCCTTGACCTGGTGGCAACCGGCGGCGATCCTGGTGCTGTTGCCGGCGGCCATGCCGGTATTTGATCTCGCCCCATGGTCAGGGCGCTTTTATGTCGACGAATTCGACCTGCTGTGCGCGACCAGCTTTGCGGTCTGGTGGGCGCGTGAAAAGCCCGTCATACACTGGCCAAACCTGCGCACCCCATCATCGCTCATCCTCTTGTTTCTTGGGGGTACGCTGCTGATCGGCGCCGCCAAGGGGCTGGGGGGCGCATGGCCCCTCGACATGAACAGTTTTTCCAATTACCACAGCGCATTCAATGGCATTCGAATTCTCAAAGGCGCGCTATGGGCGGGACTATTCATCTTCACCTATCGGTCACACGTCGAAACAAAGCCCGCGCTCGCCCGTTTGTTTCATTTCGGCATCGCCAGCGGACTTCTGCTGACGGTCAGTGTGGTACTACTAGAGCGCATGGCCACGGTAAGCCTGTTCGATTTTGTTACCGAGTACCGGGTAACCGGTCCGTTCTCGACCATGAACAAGGGTGGTGCCTACATCGAATGCTTTCTCGCTGTGAGTGCTGCTTTTGTCATCGCCGAATTGGTCACCAGTCGCAACCGGGTGATCACGGGGACGGCAGCTATCCTGCTCGCATTGACCACCTATGCCATCTTCGTCACCTATTCCCGCAACGGCTACGCCGCACTCGGGGTCGGACTGGGAATCGGTTTCCTCATCGTCGGGCGCCAACTGCGGCAACATCATCACTATGTCAAACCAGTCTTGCTGCTTCTGGGATTGATCGCGATAGGTAGCTTGCTGATTCTGAGCGGTGGCTACGCAAGTGAACGTCTTGCGGCGACGACCAAGGATTTCTCGATCCGGCAATCGCATTGGGATGCCGCACTCGGCCTCCGAGATGACCGGGTAAGCACCAGCCTGTTCGGGGTGGGCTTGGGCCGTTTTCCGGAAATGCACTTCTGGCACAGCCACGGCGAACCGCGTGCCGCAACTTACCGACTGGAACCGGGCAACGGCAACGCCTTCCTGCGCCTGGGATCTGGTGCTCCCCTCTACATCGAGCAGATCATTTCACCGCCCGCCGGAAAGGATCTGTCGCTCACCCTCAACCTACGCAGCGCCACCGCTCAGCCGCCCGTGATTGCAGCTACCCTCTGCCGCAAGACCCTGCTCACCGCAGACGAATGCGAATCGACAGAGGTCAAGGGCATCAAGGCGGCGGGGATCTGGCAGACGCAATACGCAGCTTTCCCGCCACTACCGGAACCGCGAAACGCCTTTGCCTGGCTCATTCCGACCAAGCTTTCCCTGACCACCCCAGCAGGGGGAGTGGCCATCGACGTAGACAATGTGAGTCTGCGTCCGACAGGAACCGATCACTACCTGACACGCAACGGCTCATTTGAAAGAGGCTTGGATCACTGGTTCTTTGCGACCGACATCGACCCACCCTGGCACATTCACAACCTGCCGATCGCCCTGTTCTTTGACCTAGGCTGGCTCGGTCTCGTCGCCGCGCTAGCGGCCACCAGCCTCGCCGTTGCCGGCGCATGGCGATCATTCAAGGAATATCGAATTCCTGGCATGGCCGCCTTTGCCGCCCTGGCCGCATTTTTCACATCTGGAACACTGAACACCCTGATCGATGAACCGCGATTTCTCTGGCTATGGCTGATATTGCTGTGGCTGTGTGCCTGGCACGGACGAAAACTTTCACTAAGGTCTGGTCCCGTCTGATCCGAGGACCAGATACTTGACCATGAAACGCGTCCTGATGATCGCCTACCACTTCCCGCCCATGGTTGGAAGTAGCGGAGTACAGCGAACATTGCGCTTTGCCCAATACTTGTCCGAATTCGGCTGGCAGGCGTTGGTACTCACCACGCATCCCCGCGCTTACGAGCAGACCGGTGACGATCTCCTAAGCGAGATCCCTGCCAGCACGCATGTCAGCCGTGTCTTCGCCCTCGACACCGCACGGCACCTTTCCCTGTGGGGACGGTACCCTGACTGGCTAGCCCGGCCGGATCGCTGGGCCAGTTGGCAGTTTGCCGCGATCCGTGAAGGCATGCGCCTGATCCGTCAGTTCCAACCCGAAGCCATCTGGAGCACCTATCCGATCGCCACGGCCCACGTGATCGGCCATGCGCTTGCCGCACGCAGCGGCCTGCCGTGGATCGCCGATTTTCGCGACCCGATGGCGCAAGACGGCTACCCGCCCAACCCGCGCACCTGGCAGGCATTCAAACGCATCGAAGAGCGGGTTTTCGGGCAGGCGACGCTCTGCACCTTCACCACCCACAGCGCTGCCGACCTCTACCGCCAACGCTACCCTAACTCGCCCGTACGCATTGAAATTCTGGAAAACGGCTACGACGAATCCGCCTTCGCCGCCGCTGAACAAGACCGCACCAGTGATCTTCCACTCAACCCAGGCCAACTTACCCTCCTGCACAGCGGCATCGTTTACCCCGACGAACGCGACCCCGGCCCCCTGTTCACCGCACTGTCCCGGCTGACCGACCGCAACCGCCTGAAACTCCGCTTCCGTGCCCCTGTCCATGAAGACCTGCTGCGCCGCCTTGCCGCCGCACACGGCTTGGGCGACCAGATCGAAATTCTGCCCGCGCTACCCTACGAGCACGCGCTTGCCGAAATGCTGCGCGCCGACGGCCTTCTTATCCTGCAAGCCGCCAACTGCAACGAGCAAATCCCCGCCAAGCTCTACGAATACCTTCGCGCGCACAAGCCCATCCTTGCCCTCACTGAACCGCACGGCGATACCGGCCGTCAACTGGCCGCCGCCGGGATCGACGCCATCACCCCATTGAATGATGCAACCGCCATTGCCGCACTGCTCGCACGCTTCATTCAACACCCCAGCCTCGGCACACTGCCCGATTCCGTAGCAATCGCCAGTTGTTCCCGCCGCGAGCGTACCCGCCAGCTAGCCGGATACCTGGATCAATTGCAGTGACACCGTCGCCAGAGCCCGCAGCCTCCACCTCAATCGTCCGTGGTGCAATGCTCACCATCGCGATGCGCTGGACAGACCGGCTGCTCGGCATCGTCAGCACACTCATCCTCGCCCGGCTGCTGGTGCCCGCTGATTTCGGCATCATCGCCATGGCGTCGCTGGTTGTGATTTTCATCGACACCCTGCTCGACCTTGGCGTCAACGCCGCGCTAGTGCAAAACCGAACGGCTGACCGCGACCATTACGATACCGCTTGGACACTCCGCCTAATCCAATCCCTATTCACCGCTGCACTCATCGCCCTGCTGTCAGCGCCGCTTGCCGCCGACTACTTCAACGATCCCCGTATCGAAAGCGTCCTCTGGATCATGGCGCTGTCGGTCATGGTCGGCGGCCTGGAGAATATCGGCATCGTGGCCCTGCAAAAAAATATGGAGTTCGGCCGCGAATTCAAATTCTTCTTTTATCGCCGCCTGGCCGGGTTCCTGGTCACGCTGGCACTGGCACTGTGGCTACGCAGCTATTGGGCAATGGTGTTCGGTACCCTGATCGGGCGATTGGTCGGCGTCGTGCTCAGCTACACGATGCACGAGTTTCGACCCCGCTTGTCATTCCGCAAGCTAGGGGAAATCTGGGGCTTCTCGCAATGGATGTTGCTGCGCAACCTCGGCATCTATGGCGCCCAACAGATCGATAAGATCCTTGTCGGCCGCCGTGCCGGCGCCGAATCGCTGGGAGCCTACCAACTGGCGGATGACATCGCGGCCATGCCAGTCACCGAATTGCTCGCACCGATCGGCCGGGTGCTGTTGCCCGCCTTCGTCAAACTCGCCAACCAGCCGCAGGAACTGCGCACGACGTTCCTCCTTGCTCTCGGCAGCCAAACCTTGATTGCCCTGCCCGCAGGCGTCGGTCTCGCCGCAGTAGCCGATCTCTCTGTCCCCCTGCTGCTCGGACCACAATGGTTGCCGGCCATCCCGCTACTGCAAATACTTGCCCTCATCAGCATTGTTACCGCCCTTACTCACAGCAGCGGTTATCTGTTGCTTGCGTTGGGTAAAGTACGGCTACAAGCCGTAGCTTTCTGGGTGCAGTTTCTGTTACTCGGCGCGACGCTCATCTTCGCCCTCCCCAATGCCGGCGCCGAGACGATCGCACACACCCGACTACTGGTAGCCGCCCTCGCCATGCTGGCCTTTCTCTGGCTTACCCTGCGCACCTTGCCACAGTTGCACCTACGCGATATCGTCGCCAGCACCTGGCGTCCCGTACTCGCCACTGCCGCGATGGCCGGTCTGCTGCTTGCTTGGGCCACCGACCCCACGCAACCTCTCGTCTGGCAGCTCCTGGCAAAAGTCGGTGCTGGCTGGACGGCGTATGCAGCGGCGATCTGGTTGCTGTGGCGCCTGGCCGGTACCCCTGACGGCCCCGAGCGCTATCTACTCGACAAACTGCGCCCAACATTGGCAAGCAAGATCGATATCGCCACGGCCCCCACTGTCGATGCTTTGCCTCCGAGTGCGCAGAGGATGCTCGAACTCCACGGCACAACCCACCTCGAAACCCTGCCGTGGTGGTTCGCCCACCTACAACGCAACGTCTTTCCGAACGACGACGTACGCTACCTGCACGCCCACCGCGACGGTGCCTGCCTAGCGGTGCTGCCGCTGCGCATCGACCGCAGCCGCCCGGTTCATCGCATCGAAGCCCTGACCAACTTCTATACCTCGCTCTACGCACCGCCGCTGCGTCCCGACGCCGCCACCGACGACCTCGCCGCACTGTTGCAACACGCCCTCCGCCAACAGCCACCGCTGCACGAGTTGCGCCTCGCCCCGCTAGATAGCGACAGCGCTCTCTACCGCCAACTCCCGACCGCGCTGCGCAAAATCGGCTGGGTACCCTTCCGCTACTACTGCTTCGGTAACTGGACTCTGGCCGTCGTCAGCGACTGGCCCACCTACCTGCAAGACCGTCCGGGTGAAGTCAAAAACACCCTCAAGCGCATGGGCAAGAAATTTGCCACCGCCAGTGGTACCCTCCATATCATCCAAGGGGGCGACGAACTTGAAGCCGCCATTACCGTCTTCGTCGATATTTATAACGCCAGTTGGAAAGTGCCGGAACCCTACCCCGACTTCATGCCGGGTCTAATCCGTCACCTCGCCGCCATCGGAGCACTGCGGCTCGGCATTGCCCGCCTGGCCGGCCGGCCAATCGCCACCCAACTCTGGGCGGTGCAGAACGGCCGGGCATCGATCATCAAACTCGCCCACCGCAAAGACAGCAGCGATTATTCTGTCGGCACCCTACTTACCGCCCGCCTGATGGAACACGTGATCTCCATCGACCGGGTGGGCGAAGTCGACTACCTGATCGGTGACGACCCCTACAAGCAGAACTGGATGAACCAGCGACGCGAACGCTGGGGCATCGTGGCCTACAATCCAAAATCCCCGATGGGTATGCTGCTTTTGTTACGCGAAACCCTGGCTCGCATGATCAAGCCTCGTAAATAGCGCAACTAGGTAGTGATGATCAATGCTGAAAAGGCCCAGATGATCGCCACTGCGGAATAAATTGGCACGGACGAAACAGCGGAATTGAACTGGCTTGCCGCTCCAAGCTCGTGTAGGCATAATTGCCCACATGAAGGTATCGTTGATCATCGATTTCAAGGACGTCACCACAGAGGGAGAAATCATTCAGATGCGCGTCTGGCGCGTGCCTCAACCTGTTGCATCCAGCGGGCACCATTTCAAATACCGTCTGTTCTGTGGCCAAACCGACCGACGTCACATCGGCTTCGACAACGAACGAGGGAAGGGCGACCATTACCATATCGACGATATCGAGCTTGCCTACCCATTTATCACTCTCGAAAAGCGGATCGAAGACTTTATCGCCGCCGTAGATAAAAGGAGAGCCGCATGAGACACCTCACCATAACCTTGCAGCAAGACTGGAAGCACGTTTTGCGCGCAGCCGGGTCCAAAGCAGCACATGGCGCGGCAAATGGAGAGTACCAAGGCGAATACCTCAACTTTGAGGCACCCGCCCAGTTCTTCGGGAAGCTCACCGAAAGGCGCTGGGAAATCATCCGCCACATGCAAAGTGCCAATGCAATGAGCGTGCGCGAACTGGCACGTCGCCTCGCGCGCGACCCCAAGCGCGTTCTAGAAGACATTCGCGTACTGATCCAGCTTGGCATTTTCGAAAAAAACGAGGACGACAAAATCGTCTGCCCCTTTGCCGACATCCATGTCGACATGCACTTGGCCGCCGCGGCCTAAGTCTCGCGGCGGACGTAGAATGACTGTGCCAAGAAGATTCGATGAACAAAGGCATAATATGCCCACGCACTTTTCATCACGTCCATGAACCTCCGCCAACGACTCAAGACCGCCGTCGTCAAGCACCTGTTCTCCTACGATGCGGGGGATTTGGGGCGTTTCCTGCAGCGCAGCGGCCTGCAGCGTGGCGACACCCTGATGCTGCACTCGTCGTGGCAGCCACTCAACGGCTTCAAAGGCACCCCAGCGCAATTTGGCGCTGCGCTGCGCGAATATCTCGGCCCCGAGGGCCTGCTGGTGATGCCCTCGCTCACCTACCACAACCAAAGCTCGGCCGAGTTCCTCGCCGGCGGCAAGCCGATGGACGTGCGTCGCAGCCCATCGGCCATGGGCCTGCTGACGGAAGTCTTCCGGCGCAATAAAGAAGTCGTGCGCAGCCTCAGCCCCACCCATCCGTTACTCGCCTGGGGCAAAGATGCGCAAGATTTCATTGCCGACCACGAGAAAACCAACCGTCCCTTCGGTCCGCAGTCGCCGTTTGCCAAGCTGCTCGAACGTAATGCCCTGCTGCTGTGCCTGGATGTCGGTTTTTCCTCGATCACCTTTACCCACTTCGTCGAGGATCGACTGCAAGACACCTTGCCCTTCCCACTCTACGAAACCGAGCCGATGACCGGCACGGTCATCGGCCGCGATGGCCAGCAAATCGAATGCGCGGTAAATGTCTTGTCTGCCGTAGCCAATCGCCAACGGCGTGAGCCGCGACTAATTGAACACCTGACCCGGGCCGGTAGCCTCAAGCAGAAACGCCTCGGCAACTCGCGTATGACTTGGATTCGTACCGCAGATCTTGTGACCGGTGCCGAATCTCTCGCTAAACTGGGGCCACATTTCTTCGACATGCTGCCCACCACCGCCTGACCAAAAACATTTGCACTCCATGAATATCGCCGAAACCCTTCGACTGAAAACCCGCGTCATCAAGGATCAACTTGGCCTCAGTCTCGGCCAAGCCACCGATAACCGTAACCACCTTGATGCTGCCATCGCCTGGCTCAAGCATGCCCAGGATGTCACTGGCAACGGAGGTGTCGCACAAACTTATCTGGTCAAGCATCGTAAGTGGGCGCCCTCTTACCCCGAAACTACCGGCTACATCATCCCCACCTTTTATCGCTACGCTAGATTGGCAGGCGACGATGACGCACGGCAACGGGCCCGTCGAATGGCGGATTGGGAAATCGACATCCAGCATCCGACCGGCGGCGTGCTAGCCGGCGCACTCGGCGACTCCGACCAGCCCACGGTCTTCAATACCGGACAAGTCATTTTCGGCTGGGTCCGGGCCTTCGAAGAAGAAGGCGACGAGCGCTATCGCGACGCGGCCATCCGCGCAGCGACTTGGCTCTGCGACATCATGGACGACGACGGGTGCTGGCGGAAGTACGGCTCGCCGATGACCGGCAAGCAGATCAATACCTACAACACGCGTAGCGCGTGGTGCCTCGCCCGCGTGTTCGACATCACCGGTGAAAAACGCTATCTCGACGTGGCCGTGAAGAACGCCGAATGGGCTCTGACCCAGCGCAACGACGTCGGCTGGCTCGCCCAGAACTGCCTGCAGGACAGCACCCAGCCCTTCACCCACACCATTGCCTACGCCATGCGCGGCCTGCTGGAAATCGGTGCTGCCGCGCAACGCGAAGACCTCATCCAGGCCGCGCGCGTCATCGGCGACGTGATGATCGCCAACCTGCCCGCCAACGGTTTCCTGCCCGGACGTTTCAATGACCGCTGGCAACCCACCGTCAAGTGGTCATGCCTCACTGGTGACTGCCAACTCGGCATCAACTGGGGCCGGCTCTACCAGATCACCGGCGAAGCGAAATACAAAGAAACCACCAGCCGCGTACTAGCCTTCGTCAAGCGTACGCAAAACCTGGGCGGCGACCTGGATGAACGCGGTGGCATCAAGGGTTCACACCCCATCAACGGTGGCTACCATCCTTGGCAATACCCGAACTGGGCGACCAAGTTCTATGCGGATGCGCTGATGATGGACTTTGTGAACAACTCCGAGACAAGGCAATTGCCCCCTGCGTAAATCTCGCTAGACAGGAAACGGTATCGTGATCTACGTCTTCAAGTGCACGCAGAGGCTAGTCGGTGATCCATGCGTAAGTGGTAGCATCAGTGGCACACGCCCCATCAACGGGGGCCACCATCCTTGGCACATCCCGAACTGGGCAGCTAAGCCATTTACGTATGCACTAGGCGTGTTCTCAATAGTCAAAGTAGCCAAATGACCGAGCAAACGAGAAAAATGACGCAGAGGAAACTGGTATCGAGTTTGTCATATCGTGTCGCGATGCGGCGAAATTGTTTGAGTCTGTTGACGAACCGCGCAACCAAGTTGCGATCTTTGTACACGTGCCAGTCGACGGAACGTTGCGCGATTCGATTGGATCGAGGTGGAATGACGGCATGAGCTCCTTGACCCGTAATCTTAACGACAAACGCGTCGGCATCGTACCCCTTGTCGGCAAGAACCTTATCTGCAACGAAGCCTGCATTCAGGGCGTCGGCTTGGGTGATGTCGGCCCCTTGGCCGGCGGTCATGATCACTCGCACCTGATTCCCGCGAGCGTCCATCGCCGCATGAATCTTGGTGCTTGGGCCGCCCCTAGAGCGGCCTATGGCCTGCGCCCCGCTTTTTTGGGCGCCCGCTGCGTGTTGGTACGCCCGCACGATCGTGCTGTCGATCATCAATTTCTCCCTGTCCGGATCCTGCGACACCGCCGGCGAGGCACGTTGCCATACGCCTTTGTCGCGCCACCGCGCGAAACGAATATATACGTTGTGCCACGGTCCGGACTTTGTTGGCAGATTCCGCCAAGGGGCCCCGTACGCCCATCCAGAGCACTGCTGCGGTAAATGGGCGATTGTCTTTGGCGGTCACACTGCGGTCGCCCGGCTTCCTCGGCAGCAGATCCTTGATTCGGTCCCATTGGTCATTTCTGAGAACAAATCGATCCATCGCCGTCATCTCTCGCTTGAAAGTGTTTAGGATCAACCACTCTCGCGTCTGCTGTACCTTTGATCATAGCCATTTCAATAACTCAATTGAGAGCACGCTCCAATGATAGTTACGGCAAACAACAGCGGATCGACATTAGTGATAACCGCAAACACGCCTTGTAAAGGCCTTCTGATGCTGACACAAGACTTCGAACCTATATCTCACTGGATGCCTGCGGGATGAAGGACTCGGCCCACCCGGATAACAATCAACTGACTGGTTGCATGTTGTACGTCCCATGGCAATTCGACATGCTGGGTGGTGTCGATGTGGTCGTCGACCGTATAGCCTCCGGCATGGACCGACGGTCGTTTCCATGCCGGATCTGGATCGGAGAGCAGGACTGGATCAAGACGGGCGAATATCACGATAAGGAAGGAAGAGCCTTCATTTCGGTGAATCTGCCGGCGCCACCGATCGGCTTCAACCTTGGATGGCTGCGGTATGCGGTGACCTTTGGGCGCCGGGCGGGCGGCTTGATGCGCCTGCTCTCCCAGTACGGAATTGGCGTCGTCAATTGCCATTTCCCGACTGCCAATGTCTATCCGCTGGCGCTGCTGAAATCGCTCGGACTCTGGCGCGGTCGCCTGGTCCTGTCGTTTCATGGCTCGGATGTCCTCGAAGTCAAGCCGGGCCAGCATCTTTGGCGAACGATTGCCGGCGCGACGGACGCGGTGACCGCGGTATCCGCATCCCTTGCACGGCAGGTCGCTGAGACGGGACTCTGGCCAATCGAGAAAATCCACGTCGTGCCCAACGGAATCGACTTCGAAAAATTCACACCCGACAGGCCGTCACCACTGGAGGGATCGAACTTCCGCTACGTTCTGGCCGTCGGCAATTTCGTTCCACTCAAAGGTCACGACGTATTGCTCGACGCGTTCAGCAAGGTTGCGGCCCGTCATCCGGACATGCATCTGGTACTCGCAGGAGGTGCTCAGAAAGGGGACTGGCTGGCACACCTCAAGAAATGCGCCGCCGAACTTGGACTCGACGGTAAAATCCATTTCCTTGCCGACGTGCCGCACGGACAGATCCCCGCGCTGGTCGGCGGCGCCGAACTGTTCGCTCACCCATCCCACAGGGAAGCGATGGGGCTAGTATTGCTTGAGGCCGCTGCAATGGGCCGCGCAGTCGTTGCGACCACCGTCGGTGGAATCCCGGAAATCATTGCCTCGCCCGACCTCGGCAGACTCGTCCCCCCGGGTGACCCCGACCAACTGGCAAAGGAAATCGATGCCTTGCTGGACGATGCGCCATTGCGGAATTCCCTCGGGGATCGCCTGCGAACTTCCGTGCAAAGCCGGTTCTCCGTCCGTTCGATGAACGACGCCTACGGACACGTGCTGTTCGGGCGACACGGTGACTCGACGTGTATCGCCGGGCCGTCGCCATGAGCCAACCGTCCGGAAGCGTTCGTCAGTCGCTCGTTTTCTCGTTCGTCGAGCGATACGGATCCCTGCTGATCTCGCTGGTATCGACCACGATCCTGTCGCGGATTCTTACGCCGTCGGAAATCGGCGTGTATTCGGTTGCGATCGCGGCGATTGGCCTCGCCCAGACCCTGAGGGATTTCGGGATCAGCAACTATCTGATCCAGGCCCGGGAGATTGACGACCAGACCATACGCACGGCCATGACTGCGTCGTTCCTGTTGTCCGGGGGGCTCGGGGCCATCCTCTTTGCGTTGGGCCCTTTCCTCGCGTCTTACTACGACCAAGCGGGAATCCACGACGTCGTCAATGTAGTTTGCATCAACATGGTTCTGATTCCGTTCGGGGCGACCCTCCTCGCAATGCTGCGCCGGGAGATGCGCTTCAAGGAAATCGCCCGGATCAACCTGAGCGCATCCATCGTCGGAACGTCGGTGAGCGTCGCGTGCGCCCTGGGCGACCTCGGTTTCATGAGCCTGGCCTACGGCGCAGTGGCCGGCGTCGCCGTGACCACGCTGGGCGCCGTGGCCACCAACGGCCGCCTCCAGTGGTTCAAGCCGTCCCTGCATGGAGGCGGCTCGATCTTCCACTTTGGCGGTTATGCCTCGACTGCGGCGGTCGTCGGCGAGATCAACGCGCGCATTCCCGAGTTCACGCTAGCGAAGACATTGAACTTCGACGCAGTGGGCATGTTCGGGAAAGCGTACTCCGCTGTCTACCTGGTCACGACCACCGTATTCGAGAGCGTTGGTTCGGTCTTCCTGCCCGCCGTTGCGCGCGGCATCCGGGCCGGAGAAGACTGCAGCGATCTGTACTGCCGATCGCTGAATTACGTGACGGCAATCGTTCTTCCGATCTACGCGGCCATCATGGTCTTGGCGCCGCCGATGGTCAACCTGCTTTTCGGCAACCAGTGGGGGCCGGCCGCGCCACTCGCAACAGCGCTGGCCTGTTCTGCCGCAGTGTATGCATTGGGCTTCGGGATCGAGCACGTCCTGATTGCATCGGGACAGATACGCAGCCTGGTGCTGCTGCGCTTGGTTGTCATCGGTCCGACCCTTTGTGTCTTCCTTTTCGTTCCGCGATTCGGGCTCGAGATCGTCGCCTATGCGACGATTCCGATCGCCGTTCTCTACGTGACCTCGGCATACGTGGCGACGGCGGCGACCTTACAACTTCGCATCGGTCGCCTGTTGAAGATCTTCCTGCGCAACACGCTGGTCGCAATCATCGTCGCGCTGCCTGCGATGGCGATCGGCGCCCGCTGGGACGGATCGGCGCTCTCGTCGGTTCTGGTGCTTTCGGCCTTCGGCGGCGCCGGCACCCTTGCGTGGTGCGTCGCCCTTCGCGTCCTCGACCATGAACTGCTTCAGGAAATCAATCGGGTCTTGATGAGGTTCGGCTTTGTCACCCCGGCTTTGCGCGCCGTCGTCGTCGGCCGAAAAAACGCCTTCGGAGATATGAATGAAAAATGATCAATCCTTGCCGAAATTATCGGTCATCGTTCCGACCTACAAGGGTGCGCGGTTCATCGGCGAGACGCTGGCAAGCATTCTCGGGCAGACCTTCTCCGACCTCGAAGTACTGGTGATCGACGACGCGTCGCCCGACAACACAGTTGACGTCGTTTCAGCAATCAAGGACTCGAGGATCCGGTTGATCCGGAACGAAAGCAATCTGGGGGTCGCCCACACGCGCAACAAGGCGGCAGCGCTGGCGCGTGGCCAATACATCACGCCGCACGATCAGGACGACCTATCCGAGCCGACCCGATTCGAAAAACAGATTGCCCTGCTGGAAGCCAACCCCACGATCAACGTCGTCGGTTCCTGGGTCAGGACCTTCGGCGACAGCGACGAGGTCTGGCAATACCCGGTTCACGTCGAAGACTTGAAATGCCGCTTCCTGTTCGGCTGCGAAATCGCCCATACGTCGGCCGTCGTTCGAGCGTCGGCGGTTCCTGTCCTCAGCAACCTTTACGACCCCGACGTCGCACTGTGTTCCGACTACGAGCTTTTTTCGCGAATGTCGCTGATCGGCGGCGTCGCCAATATCCCGGAACCGCTGGTACGGTATCGTCGGCATAAGGACGCGCTCAGCAATACGGCTTCGGCGGCAATGGCACGCTGCGCGAGGACCATTCACATTCGGCTTCTATCCCAACTGAATCTTTCCCCGACCGACGCCGAACTGGACCTGCACGATGCCATTGGCCGAAGTGCAGCAGACTACAGCGACCGCCAACAACTGAAGGCCATCGGCGACTGGCTGCTCAAGCTCCAGTCCGCGAACGCAGCCAAGCGCTTGTTCCCGGCGCGGCGCTTTCGCAAGTTCCTGTACGAAAGGTGGCATCACACTTCCCGAAATGCGATGCGCGACGGCGCCGCATCGGCGGGCGGCTTCCTGTTCAGCAAGACGAGCTGGACGCTCGGCCTGGCCAGCCCGCTGCTCGATGCGCTGCGGTTGTAGCCACGGGAGCAGCGGGTCAGGCCTTGCCGCCGGCTCGCTCCAGAAGGTAAGCCCCCGACCCGGCGAGCCACTTGCCGAGGGCGCTTCCGTCGCGCGTTCCCAGCAGCCTGGCCAAGGGCGACCGTGAATACATCGAACGCCGCGCGATCGTCCACCCCGACGCGGCAACGCACCTCTCGAAGTCATCAACCGTCCAGCGATTGAGATTCAAGAAGCAGTCGTTGTTGTGCCCATCGGCGCCGTGGCGATAGTCGGCGGGAAAGTAGCCCATCCCGCCGCGCCGATGCGCATCCTTGAGTCGATCGGTCCAGTACTCGAACAGGATCTGCTCCGAAAAAATCGCCTGGGGCCAGGGATGGGAGACGAACGATCCCAGATGCATTCCCCATTTATCGTGGTAGTAATTGAACACGATCAGAATCCGCCCGCCAGGGGCCAATAGTTCGGAAAGCCCCGCGAGTATGGACTTCGGATCGGACAGATGCTCGAACACCGTAAAGCTGACGACATGATCGAAAGCGCTGCGGTATCCGCGATCCGGCAGGTCGGCGAGATCCACCGCGAGGTAGCTCAGGCACCCGTTCTGCCCGGCCTTGGCTTGCGCCACGCCAATGCAGCGCTCCGCGAGATCGATGCCGACCACCTCGGCAGCACCGTTCGCAGCAAGTTCATAGGCCTTGCGCCCAACACCGCAGCCGAAATCAAGAACGCGTTTTCCCGCGAACCATTTTGAATCACCCATGATTTCGGCATATATTTCCAAGCCGTTTCGGTCATACGTATCCCAGAACCGATCCAGCGATTCCATCGCGTCGCGCGACCGCCCCAGATGCCGGGTCAGCGGCGAGACGAGCAGGTTCGAGAGGTTGATCAAAGCGTACTCGGCACGCCTGCGTCCGCCCATCAAAGCGGCCAGTGGCACGATCAGGGCTCGCAACAAGCGGAGCAGAGGAATCGTCGCAAGAAAATACAGGTCCCGCAGAGCTTCAATGATCAGACCGAGACGATATCGCATCTAGGGTTCCATTGGTTTCAGGATGTTGGGGCTTTGTCGGCGATCGCCGGGCAACTTAATTGGCCCTATGCATGATTCCGATTACTGGCGGGCCGATCGCGCAGCGGCCAAAGTGGCCTCGATGACCTTGTCTTGATCGCTGCCGAGATCATTCCACATTGGCAACCGGACCAACCGGTCGCTGAGGTTGTCGGTCTGCAGCATGCTTCCCGAGACACGCCCGTACTTTAGGCCCGCGGGCGCACTATGCAAGGGAACGTAGTGAAACACAGAGTGGACACCCTTTGCCTTCAATGAGTCGATGAAAGCAGTTCTTGCCGGGAGGTTGGGCAGCAGCAAGTAATACATGTGCGCATTGTGTTCACAATGCGCAGGAACAATCGGGCGGCGAACGAGGTCGCTAGCCTCGATTTCGGCAAACGCTTCGTGATAGCGCTCCCAGAGCCGAATCCGTTGGGTGGTGATCGGAGTTGCCTCCTCAAGTTGCGCCCAAAGGAAGGCTGCAATCAACTCGCCCGGCAGATAGGATGAGCCGACATCTACCCAAGTGTATTTGTCGACTTGCCCCCGGAAGAATTGGCTTCGATTCGTCCCTTTCTCACGAATGACCTCGGCTCGCTCGACGAACTGGGGATCATTGATGATCAGCGCCCCGCCTTCGCCGGAAACGATATTCTTGGTCTCGTGGAAGGAGAAAGCGGAAAGCTCCCCGAAGCTCCCCAGGGCGCGTCCCTTGTAGCGGGCCATCAGGCCTTGTGCCGCGTCTTCGATGACCATGAGGCCATGGCGCCCGGCGATTTCCATGATGACATCCATCTCGCACCCGACGCCCGCGTAATGGACTACGGCGATCGCCTTCGTGCGCGGTGTAATGGCCGCTTCGATCTTCGTCTCATCGATATTGAGCGTGTCGGGCCGGATATCGACAAAGACCGGTGTCGCGCCGCGCAACACAAACGCGTTTGCCGTGGAGACGAAGGTGAACGACGGCATGATGACCTCGTCCCCTGCGTCGATCCCCGCCAGGATGGCCGACATTTCCAGGGCGCCGGTGCAGGAATGGGTCAGTAGCGCTTTCTTGGCCGATGTCCGCCGCTCCAGCCATGCGTGGCAACGTTTGGTAAACGGACCGTCTCCGGCAAGCTGGCCGTTGTGGTGTGCCTGCGCGATGTACCACAACTCCTTGCCGGTCATATGGGGGCGATTGAATGGGATGCTCATGGCTCTTTCTCGTTCGGGTTGCTTTTGTGCGGGAGGCTAACGCTCGATTGGCGGCGCCCAGTGAAATGTCATTGACGGTGAGCTGAAGCGAAAACCCAATCCGGCATAGATGTTCATGACCGCAGTGTTATGCGCGGAAATCGTGGTCTCAATCTTCGCCGCACCGTTCTCTCGATGCAAGGCGACCATGCCGGCCCAAACCTTCATCCCGAGCCCTTTGCCCTGCCAGTCCGGGGACATAGCGGTCAGGTGCCAATAGACGCTGCCATCGGATTTCTCTTCGAATATGAAGAAACCGATCATACTGGCCCCAATCTTTGCCGTGAATATCTTCTGTCGAGAGTCCAGCAAAGCGTTCCTGACCCACTTGCGGTATCGTCTGTGGCTGGCCTCAGCTTCCAGACGGTGGTCCAAGATGAAGCGCCCAGTCATAAATGCAGTGCCGGCGATAGACTCCACCTCGGACACCTCGTCCTCGACTACAGGCGAAAACACTATTTCCCCTGCTTGCTCTTCAGTTTCGGGCAGGGGAGACAAACTTGGCGAATACACCATCTCAACAAACCGGAATCCGGCTTGCTCCAGAAGCATCGACTCACGCAGACTCCGGCTTGGAAGGCGGCAGGATGCAAGCTTCACCTCGTGCTCAGTCAGCCATCGCGTTAAGGCATCCACTCCTTGAATTTCACTCACATTCGAGACTAGCTCGATTCGATCAATCTGGGCTACGCGATAGCCGAATATTTCAGTATCCCAAGGAATGATCGAAAGTTCGAACAAGTAACCGGGTCCGTCAATTCGATCAACAGATCTGCAAAAGTCCATCGATTCTCCCCGTCAGCGTAACGAATCAGGGCGGAATTATGTCACTTTAAAGTCCATGCCTCCAGTTCGACGATCCGGCTGTATGTATAGGGTGCCGCGTACTGTGCCTTCGTTACCCATACCCGGATCTTGTCCGTCGTCAGCGCCGGGAACGTGATCGTCCGCCAGATCTTGTTGTTCCCAACGATCGTCCCGTTTGG
>CAMDMZ010000005.1 GCA_945902805.1 Propionivibrio dicarboxylicus
TGAGTACCGCAACCTGGGGGCGACGACGGTCGACATCAGCCTGCCGAATTCCGGCCTCTCGGTGCCCGCCTATTACGTGATCGCCCCGGCCGAAGCCTCATCGAATCTGTCGCGCTTCGATGGCGTCCGCTACGGTTATCGTGCACCAGAGTACAGCGACCTCAACGACATGTACGCCAAGAGTCGCGCCCAGGGCTTTGGCGCCGAAGTGAAGCGCCGCATCCTGATTGGCACCTATGTGCTGTCGCATGGCTACTACGATGCCTATTACCTGCAGGCACAGAAGATTCGCCGTCTGATCGCCGCCGACTTTACGGCAGCATTCAACGAATGCGATGTCATCATGGGACCGACCTCGCCCTCGGTGGCCTTCGCGTTTGGCGCCAAAAGTGCCGATCCGGTGCAGATGTATCTGTCCGACATCTACACCATCTCGACCAATCTCGCCGGTCTGCCGGGAATGTCCTTGCCATGTGGATTCGGCCAGGGCCACATGCCGGTGGGTTTACAGATCATCGGTCCCTGGTTTGGTGAGGCGAAGATGTTGAACGTGGCACATAAATACCAGCAGATGACCGACTGGCACACGCGGATGCCGGAGGGGGTGAAATGAACAGGGAAGCGCAGTGGGAAGTCGTTATCGGGCTGGAAACCCACGCTCAGTTGCAAACGAAATCAAAGATCTTTTCCGGTGCGTCGACCGCTTTTGGCGCCGAACCCAACCGTCAAGCCTGCGCGGTGGACATCGCGCTGCCCGGTGTGTTGCCGGTGCTCAACCGCGAAGCCGTGGTTTGTGCCATCAAGTTTGGTCTGGCGGTGGATGCAGCAATCGCGCCGCGTTCGATTTTCGCCCGCAAGAATTACTTCTACCCGGATCTGCCCAAGGGCTACCAGATCAGCCAGTTCGAGATTCCGGTGGTTCTGGGCGGTGGTTTGGCCATACGCGTCGGCGAAACCGAAAAATTCGTTCATCTCACCCGTGCTCATCTGGAAGAGGATGCGGGTAAGTCACTGCACGAGGATTTTCACGGCAAGACTGGCATTGATCTGAATCGGGCTGGCACACCGTTACTGGAAATTGTCACCGAGCCCGACATGTGTTCCAGCGCCGAGGCTGTAGCTTATGCCAAAGCGCTGCATTCGTTGGTGACCTGGATCGGGATTTGCGACGGCAACATGCAGGAAGGCAGCTTCCGTTGTGATGCCAACGTTTCGGTGCGTAGACCTGGCGCCCCGCTCGGCACGCGGCGCGAGATCAAGAACCTCAATTCCTTCCGCTTTTTGCAGCAGGCGATCGACTACGAAATTCAGTGGCAGATCAATGAGATCGAGGAAGGTCGCAAGATTCAGCAGGCCACGGTGCTTTTTGATCCCGACACGGGCGAAACGCGTTCCATGCGCAGCAAGGAAGATGCGCACGATTACCGCTACTTCCCCGATCCTGACCTGCTGCCGCTCGAAATTACGCCGGCATGGATCGCCGAGGTCAAGGCCGGACTACCGGAATTACCGCAGGCCATGCAGCAGCGATTGCAGGCCGAATTCGGCCTTTCGCCTTACGACGCAGCGGTTTTGACCGCTCAACGTGCAGTTGCCGATTTCTTTCAAAAGACGGTCGCGCTGGTGGGTACGGCACAGGCCAAGCTGGTAGCGAACTGGCTCCAGGGCGAAGTCTCGGCACGCTTGAATCGCGAAGAGCGCGATATGGCAGATGCGCCGATTTCGCCGGAGCAACTGGCCGGCCTGATCGCACGCGTTGCTGACAACACGATCTCAAACAATATCGCCAAGAAAGTGTTCGATGCCTTGTGGAACGGTGAAGGCGGAGATCAGGCAAATGCGGCCGACCAGATCATCGAAAAACAAGGGCTGAAGCAGATTACCGACAGCGGTGCGATCGAGAAAATCATCGACGAGGTACTCGCCGCCAATCAGAAGTCGGTTGAGGAGTTCCGCGCTGGCAAGGAAAAAGCCTTCAATGCGCTGGTCGGCCAGGCCATGAAGGCAACCAAGGGAAAAGCCAATCCGCAGCAGGTCAATGACCTGCTGAAGCTGAAACTAGGCTCCTGATTATTTCTTGACGGGTGACGGTGTAGCGGGAGCCGTCGGAGCCGCTGGAGCTGCAGCGGCCGGCGCCGCAGGGGCCGTTGGTGCAGCAGGAGCGGCCGGCGCGTCGGCGGCCAAGGGCGTAATGGTGGCTGGCCCCGGATTGACGATACCTTTCAGTTCGCGGAATTTCTTTCTTTCCTCTTCGAACTGCTGCCGTGTTTTGTCGATTGCGGCCTTGTGTGCGCTCAACGCATCCTGCTTGGCCTTGAGATCGGCCTCGGTATCGGTGATCTGCTTCTTGAGTTGCGGCGGTAGTGCCTTGTTCTTGTAGAACTCTTTTTCTTTATCTACCTGGGCGCGATTCTTGGTCGATTCGGCCAGCTGCTTCTCGGCCTGATCAATCTGGGTCTGGACTTCTCTCACCGCGCGGTCGCGTGCCGAATCGATATCTTTCTCGGTCGAGTAAGTCGATAGAAGGGCCAGATTCCGGCGCCGTTCTTCCGTGCGTTTCAACTCGTCCTCGGCCTTCTTGGCCATCTCGGCTTCGCGCTTCGCAAGTTGGGCGGCGGTCATAGGCGCCTCTTTGCGACTGACCACAAAGCCGCGCTCGTCGCGTTCTTCATAGGCGCGTTTGGCACAACCCGGCGGCAGAAAATCGCCGCACACCTTGCGTCCCTGTTCGTCGTCGCAGCAAAAAATACGGGCTTGGCTCCAGGCAGCAGAGGGTGCCAGGGCGGCGCCCAAGGCAGAGCCGAGCAGTAATACGAGGGGGGCAAGGCGCATGAGAGTCTCCCTAGGAAATGCGATCAGACACCGTAGCGGGTGCGATAGGCGTGCACAGCGTCGAGGTTGCGTTCAAGTTCCGGATGTCCGCCAAGATAGTCGATCAGGTCAGCCAGACGAGCCACGCTTACCACGGGAATGCCATAGCTTTTCTCGACTTCCTGGGTCGCAGAAAGCTCGGTTTGGCCACGTTCCTGGCGATCGAGCGCAATCACCACTGCCGCCGGGGTGGCGCCTGCGGCGCGAATCAGCTCGACCGATTCACGCACCGAGGTGCCAGCGGAAATCACGTCGTCGATGATCAACACGCGGCCTTTGAGCGGCGCACCAACCACGGTGCCACCCTCGCCATGATCCTTGGCTTCCTTGCGGTTGTAGGCATAAGGCGTGTTGCGGCCCAAGCGTGCCAGCGCCACAGCAGTACCGGCGGCCAGCGGAATGCCCTTGTAGGCTGGCCCGAAAAGGACATCGAATTCGATACCAGAGGCCTGAATCGCCAAGGCGTAGAAATCACACAGACGCCCGAGCGAGGCGCCGTCGTTGAACAATCCGGCGTTGAAGAAATAGGGCGAGAGCCGCCCCGCTTTGGTGGTGAATTCACCAAAACGCAAAACGCCTTGAGCGCAGGCGAAGGCTATGAAATCGCGACTAAAATCCATGGAATCTTCCTGTTTTTGGTCATTCTACATGCTACGCGAATCATGCTTCGTATTGTCTCGCTGAACCTCAACGGCATCCGCTCCGCCGCCGCTAAGGGCGCTTTCGACTGGCTTGCGCAACAGGACGCGGACATCGTCTGCGTGCAGGAATTGAAAGCCCAGTTGAGCGATATTCCCGCCGTCCCGCCAGCACCGACTTTTGCGTGGAGTGCGTTTCATCCGGCGCAGAAGAAGGGCTACAGCGGTGTCGGCATTTTCGCCAAGCGAGCGCCTGATGCTGTGATTGAAGGCTTTGGCAATCCGGAATTCGATGCCGAAGGTCGTTACCTGCAGGCCGATTTTGGCAATCTTTCGGTGGTATCGCTTTACCTGCCGTCGGGGTCGAGCTCGGAAGAACGCCAGCATGCGAAATTTCGCTGCATGGAGGAAATCTGGCCGCGCTTTCAGCAACTCGCTGCAAGCGGACGCGAAGTTGTCATTTGCGGCGACTGGAATATCGCGCATACCGAAAAAGATCTCAAGAACTGGAAATCCAACCAGAAGAATTCCGGTTTTTTACCCGAGGAACGCGCCTGGTTGTCGCGTTTGTTTGGCGAGCAAGGTTGGGTCGATGCCCATCGCAAGCTGGAGCCGGAAGCTACTGGCGAGGCCTACACCTGGTGGTCGAATCGCGGCCAGGCCTGGGCCAAGAATGTGGGTTGGCGGATTGATTACCAAATCGCGACCAGCGGCATTGCGGCCACGGCAAAGAGGGCGAACGTATACAAAGCGCAGCGCTTTTCTGATCACGCACCGCTGACGATCGATTACGACTGGGATTTCTGATTCAGGATTGTCTCGACCGGCCATCCCTTGGCAATCCAGGCCGTCATGCCGCCCTGAATGATCTGGGCATCCGTAAAACCGGCGTCCAGCAACACCTTGGCGGCCTTTGCGGAACGTCGATCGGTGCGACAAACCAGGCGAATCGGGCGTGCCTTGCGGTCGTGCAGATCGGCCAAATGCGCGGGCAGCTCTTCCAAGGGCAGATTGCGGGCAGCGGCAATGTGGCCCTGTTCGCCAATGAAATCGGCGGCGGTGCGCACATCCAATACCAGGACGTCGGCAGCGGCATCGAGTTGTTGCTTTAGCGATTCCACGCTGAGCATCGGTTTTTCGCGCAGTTTGCGCACGAAGCGCGGCAGAAAGGCGACGGCGGAAAGCAGCGCCAGGGCGATCAGGATGTTGCGGATCATGCCCTCGCCGCCACCCAGCGCCTGGCGCCCGGCATGGCCTAGCCAGGTGTAGGCCAGGGCGCCGGGCAACATGAATATCCAGGTAGCCAGCACATAGGCGAGGAAGGGAATACGTGTCAGCCCCAGAGCGTAGTTCAGCAGGTTGAAGGGGAACACGGGCACTAGGCGCACGAAGGCGACGAAGCGCCAGCCTTCGCTGGTGACGCCGGCGTTGAGTTTGGTCAGACGCGGCCCGGCGCGTTGAGTCACCCAGTCGGCGCCGAGGTAACGGGCGATCAGGAAGGCAATTGTTGCACCGATGGTCGCACCGGTCAGATTCCACAGCGTGCCCCAGACGGGACCGAACACGGCGCCACCGGCGAGCGTCAAAATCGAGCCGGGCAGGAACAAGATCGTCGCCAGCGCATACAAGGCCATGAACAGCGCGGGTCCGGCGGCGCCGGCACCTTCCACCCAGGCTTGCAGCGCAGACTCATCAAAACGATCACGCAGGGCGATGGCCGCGCCGACGGCGACCAGCAGAATCAATCCCAACATCCCGCGTAAAACGGCTTTGTTCATCCTGAGTCCTTGTCTGAAAAGTGGCGTCGATTGATGGCGTAATCGGTGATCTCGCCGCGAAACGGCAACAGCAGCATGCCATCCAGACGTGCTACGTCGCGTGGATCGTTGAATTCGCGGATGCCGATGGTCATGCCGAGTTGTCCGCTGCGCGGCTGGTCGCGGTAAGTGCCGAACAGGCGATCCCACCAGGTCAGGCTGAAGCCGAAGTTGGAATTGGTCTCGTCGTCCTCAACCGAGTGATGCACGCGATGCATGTCTGGTGTCACCAGAACCCAGCGCAGAAGGCGATCAAGCGCCGGTGGCAAGCCGATATTGCCGTGGTTGAACATGGCTGTGGCGTTGAGCATGATTTCGAAAATCACCACGGCAACGACCGGCGCTCCGAGCACGACGATGGTGGCGAACTTGATCAGGAGCGACAGAATAATTTCGATGGGATGAAAACGTGCCCCGGTCGTGACATCGTAATCCGGGTCGGCGTGATGCACCCGATGCAGGCGCCACAAGAGCGGGACGGCGTGGACCATGACGTGCTGCAACCAGATGATGAAATCCATGGCGATCACGCTCAATGGAATGGCCAGGCTGGCGGGTACCTGGAAGTGATTCAGCAGCCCCCAACCGTTTCTGGCACAAAACAGCGCCATGCCGGCACCGGCGAGCGGGAAAAGTAGCCGCAGCACGAACGTATTGAGGACCACCAGGCCAAGATTGCTGGTCCAGCGCAATGGTTTTGAAACGGTCAGCGCACGGCGCGGCGCCAGCACCTCCCAGGTGGCGATGACGGCGAACACGCCGAGAAAGAAGCCGAGGCGGATGATGGGTTCGTTGCTCAGGATGATTTGTTCGATGTTCATCGGTTCACCTCGAAAAGTCGGTTCTGGCGAGACGGCGCTACGACCTAATGTCAGGTCGTCAGCCGCCGCCAGGCGTCGATCAGTGCCTCGGCCGCCGTCTCGATGTCGGCTGCCGTTGTGTCATGTCCGACCGAGAGACGAACGGCACCGCGTGCACGCGCCGGATCGCAGCACATGGCGGCCAGCACGCCGCTGACGGCATCGGCGTGGGCACGGGCATGGCAGGCCGAGCCGACGGAGGCCGATACCCATTCGGCACAGGCGGCCAGCAGGTCGCGGCCCGATACCGCCGGGAAGGACACATGCAGCGTATTCGGCAAGCGCTGCTCGGGATGGCCGTTGAGCTGCAAGCCGGGGATGGCCGCGAGCAGCCGTTGATGCAAGTCATCGCGCATTTTTGCGAGGGTGTGTCTGGCAGCCGGCAGGCGTTCGCGCGCCAGCCGCGCGGCCGTCCCGATGCCGACGATGTGGGGTATGTTTTCGGTCCCTGGTCGCAGGTTGTGTTCCTGATCGGCGCCGAACAGGATCGGCTTCAACGGCGTACCACGGCGCACATAGAGCGCGCCGATTCCCTTCGGTGCGTAGAACTTGTGCCCGGCAAGAGTGAGCAGATCCACGCCCAGACTGTCGACGTCGAGCGCAAGTTTGCCGGCGGACTGCGCTGCATCCGTGTGCATCAAACTACCGTTTGCGTGGGCCAGGGCGGCGATCTCGGCCACCGGCTGTAACGTACCGACTTCGTTATTGGCGTGCATCACCGAGACCAGCGCGGTGTCGGGTCGCAACACTGCGGCGATATCGGCCGGATCGACGCGACCGGTGGCATCGACCGCGACGATGCTGACGTCCCAGCTGAGTTCGCGCAGATAGAGCGCCGGCTGCATCACGGCCGGATGTTCGATGGCGCTGATGACGATATGGCGCTTGTGTGGCAAGGCACGGGCGACGCCAAGTAGGGCCAGGTTGTTGGCTTCGGTGGCGCTGCCGGTGAACACCATCTCGTCGGTTTGGGCACCGAGCAGCTGCGCCAACTCGGCACGTGCTGCGGCGACCGCGTGCCGAGCCCGTTCGCCGCGTTCATGCGCCGACGACGGATTGCCGAACTCGGTTTGCAGGAACGGCAGCATGGCCGCCGCCACTTCTGGCGCGATGGGCGTTGTGGCGTTGTAGTCGAGGTAGACAGGCTCGCTCATGGACGATAGTTCAAGTCAGAAGATTAGGACCTTGTCGGCTCAGACGGTCCATTCGGTTAGTTGCGCCAGGGTGCTGCGTTTGGCGCCTTCGACCAAATCGCCTTCGTTCAGACCACGGGCATCCATGCAGGTGCCACAGACACCTACTTCGGCATTTTTGCGCGCCACCATGACCAGCATGTCACCGGCGTTGTAGTAGCCCGTGGGTAGCTTTTGCCCATTCCGGGCGCACGCGGCAGCGTCACCCATGAGGAAGACTTTGACTACCTGGCCCTCGCACTTGGCCAGCGAAATCGCCAGGCGTAGCGCGTTGTAGCTGCGTTCGGTGCCGTAGGGTGCGTCGTTGAGGATGAAAAGCGTATTGGCCATGTTCCCTCCTTTTATCCAATAACAATCTAACGATCGTTAGACTAATATGCTCGGCAATGACGCTCTTGTCAATGGCGACAGCGCCATCAACGCGATACCGGGATTTGACAGAAACCTACTCACTGCCTAGATTTCGCCTATGGAGAATTCACGAAACATCAAGGATTTGCTCTACGAGCAGGTGGCTCGCATCGGCAAGGCGGCTAGTAGTCCGAAGCGGCTGGAACTGATCGAGATGCTTTGTCAGGGCGAAAAGTCGGTGGAGACGCTGGCGCGCGAGACCTCGATCAGCATGAAGCTGGCGAGTGCGCATTTACGTGAACTGCGCTTGGCGCATCTGGTCGAGACGGAAAAACAGGGCAAAAACGTCATTTATCGGATTGCCAATCGCGAGGTTGCCGAGTTTTGGGTGTCGATCCGTGCGCTGGCGGAAGATCGCCTGGTGGAATTGAAAATGGCCCTGGCCAATTTGACCAGTGACCCGCGCGCACTGACGCCGCAGGACCGCGATTCGCTGGTCAAACTGGCTCGGACGGGTGATGTCGTGGTGCTCGATGTGCGTCCAGCAGCGGAATATGAAGCGGCGCATCTTCCGTATGCGCAGTCGATGCCGATTGACCAGCTGAAATCGCGTCTGGCCGAGTTGCCACAGGGAAAGACCATCGTCGCCTATTGTCGCGGTCCGTATTGCCTGATGGCGGTTGATGCCGTATTTCTCCTGAAGCAACAAGGATTTGCGGCCATTCATCTGCCGGAGGGCGTTGCCGAGTGGGGCCTGGCGCCGGTGCGACTGGAATGACACTGGTGAATCTCGTTGCGGATATGCCACAAAATCGGTAGCCTTCACCCCGTCGCTTTGCTTTTTACTACTTACACTTGCAGGAGAAACCCGTGACTGAAATGACCCAAGTATCCAAGGACAAACTGATTGCCGACGTGAAGCTGGTGATTGCCGATTCGGAAGAATTGCTGCGTGCCACGGCCGGTACTGCCGGCGAAAAGATTGCCGATATCCGTGCCCGCGCCCAGGAGCACCTCAGCACCGCCAAGATCAAGCTGGCCGATGCCGAAGCGATGGTGATTGATTCGGCCAAGGCGGCCGGACGTGCGGCGGATGATTACGTGCATGACAATCCCTGGCGTTCGGTCGGCTTCGCCGCCGGCATTGGCTTTATTGCCGGCATGCTGATTGGTCGTCGTTGATCCTGACCGGTTGGCGAAGGCACACCGCACTGACGCTTAGGTCTGCCGAATGACGCGCGAATTTGACAGCGGGTCCGGGGCTACGCCGGAACCGCCGCGACTGCTCGAGAGTTTGCGCGGCGCGGCGGATTCTGGCGTCGCGCTGGTGGCGAACCGTCTTGAGTTGCTTGGCGTTGAACTCGCTGAGG
This sequence comes from Propionivibrio dicarboxylicus, assembly GCA_945902805.1. Classification (GTDB taxonomy): domain Bacteria; phylum Pseudomonadota; class Gammaproteobacteria; order Burkholderiales; family Rhodocyclaceae; genus CAMDMZ01. Next base: position 9,101 of record CAMDMZ010000005.1, read on the forward strand.
AGCGCGTGCGCCTGCTGGCATTGCTGGCGTATGGCGCCGTGGCATTCATTGCTCTCGGCGCCGGCGTCGTGTTTCTGGCGATGTTCGTGACGGTCTTGATGTGGGACAGCAACCGCTTGCTGGCGCTGGGCATCTTCGCCTCGGTATTTCTCGTTGGCGGCACGGTGGCGCTGATCACCGCGCTGGGTTATGCGAGCAAGAAATCATCCCTGTTCTCGGCCAGCCTTGCCGAATTGCGCAAGGATCGTGACGCGCTGAAGTCCGAGCAATAACGTCCGAGCAATGAATTCCAGCGATGCACGTTTGTTTGAGCTGGCGCTGAAAAAGCAGCGCATCCAGTTCACCAGCGATCAACTTCGCGAGCGCCTAGCGCGCAGCGCCTCGATTGTGCCGCCGATCTGCGATGGGGTCGATCAGCTTCGTCTTGGCTGGCGCTGGCTGAAAGCACGTCCGGCGATTCCGGTGGCGATTGGTGTCGCTCTGGTCGTGAGTCGACCGCGAGGCGTCTGGCGCTGGACGCGCCGCGCTTTTGGTGCCTGGCAAACTTGGCGTCGTGCCCGTGGCATGTTGGAGTCCGCTCTTAACTTTACTGCTACCCGTTCTGCGCCGCGCTAGGATGGAAAACGGGCCTCGGTTTGGGTCACGTCGCGCGGCCGACGCGCTGCAACGTGAATTGAATTCAACGAGCGGGATGCGGATCAGCCGTGGCCTGATTCACAAAATGCTGGCGGCTCAGAAACGTGAGCGCGAACAGGTGCTTGCCGAACTGGTGAAGATCCGGGGGCTGATGCCGCTGCTGATGAAGCCGCGTAACGGCGAACGCTGGTCCGCTGCCGAGCGTGCCGAATTGACCGCGCAGATGCGCGCCTTTGCGCATATCTCCCCGTATCTGGTGATCATGGTTTTGCCCGGTTCTTTCCTCGCCTTGCCAGTGCTGGCCTGGTGGTTGGACCGGCGCCGCCTGCAGCGTGCCGAAACGCTCACCGGTGCCTGAAAAGTCGGTGCTGGCGGGACGGCGTTAGACTATGCCAATGACTCTCGGCCCACGACTCGCGGGCACCGTTCAGGGTGCCGGAAAATCATCGCAACCATCGCAACTATCGCAGCCGTCGTTGGCCGTTTGCCTGAGTGCCGCCGCCGATGTGGTGGCGTCAGTTCTGGGCGGACACACGCCGGACGCCGCCTTGCAGGCGATAGCGGCGCCGGTACGGCCAGCGGCGATGGATCTGGCCTTGTCCAGTTTGCGCGCCTTCGGGCGTGGTGACTTCGCATTGCAGCGACTATTGGAGCGTCCGCTCAAGGACGCCCGGGTGCACGGCTTGTTGCTGGTGGCACTGGCGCGTCTCGAAGCCCGCCCGGAACAAGCCCACACCATCGTCGATCAGGCCGTCGCAGCCGTTGAAAAGCTTGCCGGCGGGCACTTCAAAGGCATGGTCAATGGCGTCTTGCGCAGCTTCGAGCGTCGCCGCGAGGAGCTTCTGGGCGAGGCCGACAACAACGAGGTGGCGCGTTGGTTGCATCCGGCGTGGTGGATCGCGCGCCTGAAGCATGATCACCCACAGATGTGGCAGGCGATCCTGGAAGCCGGTAATTCGCGACCGCCGATGAGCTTGCGCCTGAATCAGCGTCGCGTGCCCGACGCTGCTGCCAGAGCGAGCTTGTTGCAGCAGTTCGATAGCGCGGGAATTGTGGTGCGCGAGTCCAGTCATGGTGCGCTTGAACTGGAGCGGCCGCTGCCCGTCGAGCGTCTGCCTGGTTTTGCCGCCGGACTGTGTTCTGTCCAGGATGGTGGCGCACAACAGGCGGCGACCTTCCTTGATTGCGCGAACGACATGCGCGTGCTCGATGCCTGTGCCGCGCCCGGTGGCAAAACCGCGCATCTGCTGGAACGCTACGATCTGGATCTGCTGGCACTCGATGCTGATCCGACACGCGCAAAGCGAGTAACCGAGAACCTGAACCGGCTTGGTTTGTCGGCCCGTGTGGTGGCCGAAGATTGCCGCGACCTCTCCAAATGGTGGGACAGGCGCCCGTTTGATCGCATTCTTGCCGACGTGCCTTGCACGGCCTCCGGCGTCGTCCGCCGTCATCCGGATGCCAAGTGGTTGCGCCGCGCCGGTGATGTGGCGCAGTTCGCCCGGACCCAGGCCGAGATTCTCGACAGTTTGTGGCCAACGCTGGCGCCGGGCGGGAAACTGCTTTACGTGACTTGCTCGGTTTTTGCGACAGAAAATCAGGATCAGGTTGCCGCCTTTATCGCACGCCATGCCGATGCGAAGGCTGTCGCCTTACCTGGCGCGGAACAGAATGTCTGCCAGGTGCAGTTCTTGCCCGATGCGGCGCACGATGGTTTCTTTTATGCGCTGCTGCAACGACAGTAAACCCTTCTTGTCGCTGTTGTTGCTCGCGATTGCCAGTCTGCTTTGGGCCCTGCCGGCACAGTTCGGCCAACCCGCCTGGGCCGGCCAGATTGAACCGAAGCATGCCGAGATCACGGCTAACGACGAATCCTATGCCTTGAGCGCTGAATTCGCCATTGACCTCGGCGCGCGCCTCGAGGACGCGGTGACCCGCGGAGTGCCGCTTTTCTTCAAGGTCGAGGTGGTGCTCGAACGCCCGCGAAAATACTGGATTGCCGAGCATATCGCCAGCCGCGAGTTGAATTACAAGCTGTCCTACAGCAGCCTGACGCGCAAATATCGCATCAGTTCCGGCGTGCTCAACCAGTTTTTCGACACGCTGCCTGAGGCACTGCGTCTGCTCGGTCAGGTGGGCAGTTTGCAGGTCATCGACAAAGGCGAACTCAAGGCCGGCGAAATTTATCAGGCGGCGGTGCGCTTGTCACTCGACCGCAGCCAGCTACCCAAGCCGTTCCAACTCGATGCATTCACCGACAAGACCTGGCAGGTCGAGGCCAAGACCCTGCGCTGGACGTTTACGCCATGAGAATTGCGCTCGCTATTTTCGCCATGCTGAGCGCGATACTGCTGCTCCTGCTGGCACAGGCGACATCCAATTCGGCGCTGTTTGCCCAGAGTTATCCGTGGTTGCTGGGCGTCAACGGGCTCGCCGCGTTCGCCTTGCTGGTGCTGGTGATTGTCCAGTTGCGCGGCTTGTGGCGTGATTTGCGCGCCGGAGTCTTCGGTTCCCGCCTCAAAGCCCGCCTGTTGTTGATGTTGAGTTTGATGGCAGTCCTGCCCGGAGCCCTGGTGTATGCGGTATCGATGCAGTTTGCCGTCAAGAGTATCGATTCGTGGTTCGATGTCCGCGTCGATGCCGCGCTCGAAGGCGGCCTCAGTCTGGGCCGCAGTGTGCTCGACACCTTGCAGGATGATGTACTCGACAAGGCGCGTGGCGTGGCGTCAGCGCTGGGCGACGGCACTTACGTCAGCGTCTCGCAACTCAATAATTTGCGCGAACAGGCCGGCGCCCAGACGGCCGCCGTGCTGACGTCGGGCGGTCAGGTGCTGGCCTCAAGCAGTGGCGACTTGGGCAGTTTGCTGCCCTCCATGCCGGCGCCCTCCCAATTGCGTTCGGCGCGCAATAGTCGCGGCATCTCCAGTGTCGGTGAAGGCGAGGGCGACAGCAATGGCGAGTTGATGTTGCGCGCCTTGGTGCCGCTGACCGGCAAAGGTTTTATCGTCGAGCCGCGAATTTTGCAGATCACTCAACTGGTACCCGTCAGCATCGCCCGCAGTGCGGCCAACGTCGAAGCGGCGCATCGTGACTATCAGGAATTGCAACTTGGCCGCGAAGGCCTCAAGCGGATCTACACCCTGACCCTGACGCTGACTCTGCTGCTGGCTTTTTTTGCAGCGATTGCGCTGGCGTTTTTCCTTGCCGAACGCATTGCCCGACCGCTGCTGATTCTGGCCGAAGGTACGCAGGCGGTGGCGGCCGGCGATTTCACCCCGCGTGCCACTGTGGCTGCATCGGACGAGCTGGGCGTGCTGACCCATTCGTTCAACACCATGACACACCAATTGGGCGATGCGCGTGCGGAAGCCGAGCGCCACCGGACGGAGCTTGAGACGGCGCAGGCCTATCTGGAAAGCGTGCTGGCCAATCTTTCGGCCGGTGTACTGGCTTTCGATTCCCGCTATCGTCTGCGGGCGGCAAACAAGGGCGCGCTGACCATTCTGGGTGATGATCTGAGCGATGTTGAAGAATTGCGACTGCCGGACTGGCCGCGCCACGACGCCCTGGCGGGTGCCATCCTCGATGGCTTTTCCAAGCGTGGCAGCGAATGGCAGGAACAGATCGAGATCGCCAATCCGGATGGCGGACCCCAAGCGCTGCTGGTGCGTGGCCGCGCCCTGCCGGCGACGGGTGGTGGCGGCTATGTGGTGGTGTTCGACGACATCACGCAACTCATCGCGGCGCAACGCAGTGCGGCCTGGGGGGAAGTGGCGCGGCGTCTGGCGCATGAGATCAAGAACCCGCTGACGCCGATCCAGTTGTCCGCCGAACGCCTGCAGATGAAGTTGACAGACAAGCTTGACCAGCCCGGGCGTGATTTGTTGCAGCGAGCAACGCAGACCATCGTCAATCAGGTCGAGGCGATGAAGAACATGGTCAATGATTTCCGCGACTATGCCCGCACGCCGCCGCCGAACCTGGCACCGGTCGATCTGATTGCTTTGCTCGAAGAAATCCTGCACCTTTACGCCAATTCCCGCGTGCGACCGACGATTACCGCCGTTCCGCCAGCACCGACTTTTGTCTCGGCCGACGCCAACCAGTTGCGCCAGGTGTTGCATAACCTGCTCGTCAACGCCCAGGATGCCCTGGTGGATGTAGCCACACCGAAGATTGATATCGCATTGACCGTCGATGGCCAGCGTTTGCGCTTGACGATTGCCGATAATGGCAGTGGTTTTCAATCCGAGATTCTGGCGCGCGCTTTTGAACCCTATGTAACAACCAAGGCCAAGGGCACCGGTCTGGGTCTGGCCATCGTCAAGAAGATTATCGATGACCATGGCGGCAAAATCCGGATTACCAATCGAACCGAAGGCGGCAGCGCCGTGTGTATCTGGCTAACGCTGACAGCACCACCGCAAGACACTGAAAAGGGAGAAGCCTGATGGCAAAGATATTGGTGGTTGACGACGAGGTCGGCATCCGCGAGCTCTTGTCCGAAATCCTGGGTGATGAAGGTCATGACGTGGTGGTGGCGGAAAACGCCACGGCCGCGCGGCGCGAACGCGAAGCGGCACGTCCCGACATGGTGTTGCTGGACATCTGGATGCCGGATACCGACGGTATCACCCTGCTCAAGGAGTGGGCCGGCAACGGCCAGCTGACCATGCCGGTGGTGATGATGTCCGGTCACGCCACGATCGATACGGCAGTCGAGGCAACCAAGATCGGTGCGCTGGATTTCCTCGAGAAGCCAATCGGCATGCAAAAGCTGCTCGGCGCCGTGAAAAAAGCTCTCGAACGTGGCGCCAGTCTGCGTGATACGGCATTGACGCTGGCGGCATTCGCCCGCCCCGGCCCCTTGCGTGATCTGAAGAAACGGCTGGATCAGATGTCAGCCAAGAGCCGTCTGCTGCTGCTGCGCTCAGCCCCGGGCGGTATCGTCGAACTGGTGGCGCGTACCGTGCAGATTGTCGGCAAGCCCTGGCTGGATCTGGCGCATGACCCCAATCCGCTCAGTCTCGAAGTCCTCCAGCGTGCCAGTGGTGGTGCGCTATGGTGTGAGGAGATTGGTCGGCTAACGCGGCTGCAGCAGAAGAATCTCGTCTTCGCCATGGAGCGACTCGACAAGTACAACCTGCGGCTGGTGGCCGGAACTACACACAGCCTTGCCGAATTGGCGGCGCTGGGTTGGGAAGACGGCCCGCTGACACGCTTGTTCGAAACTGCGCTCGGCGTGCCCGGATTGGCCGATTTGCGCGACGAGGTGCCGGACATCGCCGCCCATCTGCTGACCCAGCTGGCCGAAAGTGGCGAAATCCCCATGCGCCACTTTGCCTCCGGTGCGTTGAATGGCTTGCGCCAGCATCCGTGGCCGGGTGGCTATGCCGAATTGCGCGGCGCGGTGAAGTCCCTAGCACTCGCCAGCCTGGTCGAAGAAATCGCATTGGAAGAAGTGCAGGCTCTGCTCGCCCCGGCGGGTGTTGAAAGCGATCTGCCACCGGGTCTGGCACCGGAGGTAATCAACCTGCCCCTGCGCGAGGCTCGCGAGGCTTTCGAGCGCATGTACTTCGACTATCATCTGAAAAAAGACGGCGGCAACATGACCCGGCTGGCTGAAAAGACAGGTCTGGAACGCACGCATTTGTACCGCAAGCTCAAGGATCTGGGTTTGCGCTAAAAAGGGAAAACTCGATGCGCATCATCATTCTCGGTGCCGGGCAGGTCGGCGCCAGTGTGGCCGAAGCTCTGGCCTCGGAAGCCAACGACATCACCATTGTTGATCAGAGCCGCGAAAATCTCGGCGATATTGCCGATCGACTCGATGTGCGCACCATCGTCGGCAACGGCGCGCTGCCGTCGGTGTTGCAAAGTGCCGGTATCGAGGATGCCGACATGATCGTTGCCGTGACCCAGTCCGATTCCACCAATCTCGTGGCCTGCAAGATTGCGCGCAGTTTGTTTAATGTGACCACGCGCATCGCGCGCCTGCGTTCTGCCGATTTTCTTGAAGATCCACGCATGCTCTCCGATGAGAATTTCGCCGTCACGCATGCGATTTGCCCTGAGCAGGAAATCACCGACTACATCGCCCGCCTGGTCGAGTTTCCCGAGGCCTTGCAGGTGCTCGAATTTGCTGAAGGTGCCGTCACCTTGGTCTGTGTCCGGGCCTTCGAAGGCGGCCTGTTGGTGGGGCATCCGATCAAGGCCATGTGTGATCATCTACCGCCCGGCGTGGAAGCGCGGATCGCTGCTATTTTCCGCGAGCATCAGTCGGTCGATCCCGAAGGCACGACCGTGATCGAGGATGGCGACGAGGTTTTTGTGCTCGCTGCCACCGAATACATTCGTCCGGTGATGCGTGAATTGCGCCGCATGTTGCAACCGGTCAAACGGGTCATGATTGCCGGCGGAGGCAACATCGGGGCGCGGATCGCTGGCGTGCTGGAAGTGGACCACGAAGTCAAAATCATCGAGCGTGATGCGCGGCGTGCCGAAGCCGTTGCCGTGCGGGTCAAGAACACGCTGGTCCTGCACGCTGAAGCGACTGACGAAAATGTCCTGGCGCAGGAAAACATTGACGAGATGGACATGTTCCTGGCGCTGACCAATGACGATGAAGACAACATCATGGCGGCCTCGCTGGCCAAGCGTCTGGGCTGCAAGCGGGTGCTGGCGCTGATCAATCGCCGCGCCTATGCCGACATGGTGCAGGGCGGGCCGATCGATATCGGACTGTCGCCAGCCCAGGTTTCCATTGGTTCGCTGCTGGCCTTTGTGCGCCGGGGCGACATTGCCAAGGTGCACAGCCTGCGCCGTGGCGCGGCCGAGGCGCTGGAACTGGTTGTCCATGGCGACCTGAAGAGCAGCAAAGTAGTCGGCCGCCGCGTCGATGCGTTGCCAGCCATTAAAGGCGCACGGGTCGCGGCCATCGTGCGCAACAGCGGCGACACCAAGGTAATCCAAAAGGAAGGCTTTCTGATCGATGCGCAGGTCAGCCGCGTCATCATTCCGCATCACGATACGGTGATCGAGGATGGCGATCATGTGATCGTCTTCTGCACCCGTAAACAGCAGATACCGCAGGTTGAGAAACTGTTCCAGGTCGGCTTCCAGTTCGTCTGATCATGCGCGCCTACTATCCAGTCGTCCGGGTGTTCGGGGTCTTGTTGACCGGCTTTTCGTTGATGATGCTGGTGCCGTGGATTTTTTCCTATTCGATCAAGGACGGGGCGCAGTCGGCGTACGATGAAGCGCTGCTGCTGACTTTCTTTACGGGTGTGTCACTCTGGTGGTCGGCACGTCATGCCAAAAAGGATCTCAAGGTTCGTGATGGCTTCCTGATGGTGGTGCTGGTCTGGGCCTTGCTGCCGGTGTTCGCCTGCTTGCCGTTCATCCTCCAGCTCAATGCTTCGTTTACCGATGCGTATTTCGAGGCCATGTCGGGCCTGACCACGACCGGTTCGACGGTGTTCTCCAACCTCGATACGTTGCCGCCGTCGATCAATCTGTGGCGTGGCATGCTGGTCTGGACCGGGGGCATGGGCCTCATCGTGTTGGCGGTGGCGGTGTTGCCCCTGCTGGGTATTGGTGGCCGGCAGATGTTTAAGGCCGAGACGCCGGGGCCGATGAAGGATTCCAGCCTTACTCCGCGCATGGCTGAGACTGCCAAGGGTTTGTGGGTGGTGTATGCGGTGGTTACGGTGCTTTGTATCCTGTCTTTTCGCTGGGCAGGAATGACTTGGTTCGACGCCGTGATGCATGCCTTCTCGACCATGGGTCTGGGCGGCTTTTCCAGCCACGATGCAAGCTTTGGTTTCTGGAATTCACCGCTGATCGAAGGCATTACGATCGTTTTCATGCTCTTTGCCGGGATGAATTTCGCCACCCTGTTTCTGGCCGTGCGTGGCCGCAGTGTGATGCCGTATGTGCGCGATCCGGAAGCCAAATACTTCCTTGGCGTGACCATCGGCAGCATTCTCGGTATTGCCCTTTACCTGAACCTGCAGGGTGTGTACCCCGAGTTCCTTACCGCGCTTCGCCACTCTGCCTTCAATGTCGTCTCCATCGCCACCACTACCGGTTTTGCCAGTGTGGACTACGCCCTGTGGCCAATGTTTGCGCCGCTGTGGATGTTGTTCCTGTGCAGTTTTTCGACCAGTGCCGGTTCCACAGGGGGTGGCATCAAGATGATCCGCGCCATCATTCTCTACAAACAGGTGTACCGGGAGTTGGTCCGCGCCATGCACCCCACGGCCGTCTGGCCGATCCGCGTCGGCGGTGACCCCATCCCGCAGAACATCCTTTTCGCAGTGCTGGCTTTTGGCTTCATGTACATGGTCAGCATTGTTTCGATGACGCTGCTGTTATCCTTTTCCGGGCTCGATATCGTGACAGCCTTTAGCGCTGTGGTGGCAAGCATCAACAATACCGGGCCCGGCTTGAATCAGGTTGGTCCGTCGACGACCTATGCTGTCCTGACTGACTTCCAGACCTGGGTCTGCAGCTTTGCCATGCTCTTGGGGCGACTCGAGTTGTTCACCCTGCTAGTTGTTTTCACGCCAGCTTTCTGGCGCAAGTAACGAATATCTGCTGCCGCTGCATTTGGCATTCTTCAAATGCGGAAATCGATGAAAGGGATCGCGATGCAAACCATAGGTACTGTCGTAAAGATCAACGGAATGTTGCTGATGGCCGCTGGTGCGTTGCTGCTGGCCGGCTGCGATGCCGGCCAGGGCGCCATCCCGATCGGCGAGATCACCAAGGCCGGTGCCTCGTTCGAGGGGCGTGAGGTGAAGATCAAGGGACGCACGAGCCAGCAGATCAGACTGCCATTTACCGAGTCAAAAGGCTACAGCGTCAAGGATGGCAGTGGCGAAATCGTTGTGTGGACCACGGCGCAGCTTCCCGCCGACGGTGAAGAGGTGGTGGTGCGTGGCCGCGTCGAAAGCGTGGCGGTGATCGTCGGCCAGAGCTACGGACTTTCGCTGAAAGAAACCCAGCGCGTGCCGCCGGGTTTGCGTATGCCCTGGCAATAGGCGGCTTACCGGGCTTCGGCGGTATACTCCCCGGACCAAAAATCTCCCCCCACTCTTTAAGGATCAATCTGATGGAACAAGACGACGACAGCCAATCCCTCGTGCTGGGTATTCTGTTTGGCATTATTGCGCTGGTTATTGCGCTGGTGATTGGCGTCACCGTCTATGTCACTAATCAGGCCAACAATGCCAAACCCGCCGCCAATGTGGCCGAGATAGCCGAAGTCGGCGAACCCCTGGTCAAGCTCTATTTCGACTCCGGCAAGGCTGATCTGCCGGCGGTGGCCAAGAATGAACTGGCCAAGGTAACCGCCAAACTGGCCGCCGAACCCGGCAAGCTGGTGCTGCTCTCTGGCTATCACGATGAAACCGGCGGTGCTGCCGTCAATGCCGAAATCGCCAAGGCCCGAGCCGTCGCGGTCAAGGCGGCCCTGCTGTCAAGCGGCGTTGCGGCGGACAAGGTGGCCATGCGCAAACCGGCCGTGACTCTGGGCGGCGGCGATGCCGCCGAGGCCCGTCGCGTGGAAATTCGCGTGCAGTAAGTTTTCTGTTGCATCAGTTTGCGAAAAGCCCGGCTTACGCCGGGCTTTTCGTTTCGTTCGCCGTCTCGCCAGCGCCGACTTTTTCAGCAATCAGACGCAGACGCTGCGCACCTGCTTGATATCGGTGATCTGCTGCAGCACTTTCTCGATGCCGTCTTGTTTGAGCGTCTGCATGCCGCCAGCGAGCGCTGCATGGAGGAAGTCGAGGGCCGATGCGCGTTCGCGAATCAACTTGCGCAAGGCCGGCGTGGCGATCAGCAATTCGTGCAAACCGACGCGTCCGCGATAGCCGGTGCCACCACAACTGTCGCAGCCGGGCGAAGCCAGGACGTAAAGCTTGCCATCGATGCCAAACCGTTTCTGCCAGTCAGCGACGATGGATTCGCTTTCGCCTTCGGTGGGCTCCGTGTTGTGTGCGGAATAATGATATTCACGGGCGTAGGCGCGAACCTCGTCGGCGGACAAAGCACGTTGTTCACCGCAATTGGTGCATAAGCGACGCGCCAAGCGTTGTGCCAGGATGGCCAGGATGGCATCCGAGAGATTGAATGGATCGGTGCCCAAATCAAGCAGCCGGGCGGCGGTTTCGCAGGCCGAATTGGTGTGCAGGGTGCTCAACACCAGATGGCCAGTCATCGAGGCTTCGATGGCGATGGTGGCGGTTTCGTGATCGCGCATCTCGCCGATCATGATCACGTCGGGGTCAGCGCGCAGGAAGGAGCGCAAGGCCGAAGCGAAAGTCCAGCCGATACGCGGATTGACCTGCACTTGGCAGATGTCCTTCTGCACGATTTCGATCGGATCTTCGGCGGTCCAGATCTTGCGCTCGGGCGAGTTGAGCTCGCGCAGCACGGAATGCAGTGTCGTCGTTTTGCCGCTGCCGGTCGGTCCGCAGACCAGGATCAGGCCATACGGGTGATCCAGCACGGCTTTCAGTCGCAGCAGGGCCGTGGGGTTCATGCCAATCCGGTCCAGTGCCAGGGGTTCGCCTTCAGGCAACAAACGTATCGTTACATCTTCCTTGCCTTTCAGGGTCGGGATGGTCGATACGCGCAATTCCATCTTTGAACGCGAGGGCCGGACAAAGGAGATTTTTCCGTCCTGTGCCTTGCGTCGCTCGGTAATATCGAGGTCGGCCATGATCTTGATGCGCGACACGATGGCGTCATGGTAGCTACGGCTAGGCAGCTCAGAATAGTGTTCGAGGCGCCCGTCGCGCCGCAAGCGGATACGGGTCAGGGCAGGCGCCGCCTGGCTGCTGGGGAAGGTCTCAATATGAATGTCGGAGGCCTGGAAGTTCGCCGCATCCTCGATGATGCGGTTCACCAGATCAATGATGGTGACGTCACCATCGCTGTAAACCAGCTTGTCGGGCTCCTCGTCTAGCCCGCGATCGGCTTGGAAGTGGTCGGTCCCGGTTCCAGTACGTGGCAGGGCTTGCTCGGCCAGTTTCTGGAAGGCCTTTTCGGCACCATCGGAACTCTTCATCTGGCCATAGTGGTTCAAGCACTGGACCAGTTTGTTCTTGGCGCAATGAACCAGCTCAATCGTATGGTTGGTGAGGAAGCTGAAATAGGCTTTTTCCTTGAATTGCAGAGGATCGTCGACAGCCAGGAACATGGTGTCGCCCACAGTGGCGACAGGCACCGCCAGGTGCAGACGGGCAAATTTTTCCGGGACCAGATTGAAGATTTCGGCCGGTACTGAAAAGGCCGAGATATCGACTATCGGGATGCCCAACTGGGTACAAATGGCCTTGGTCAGGTTTTCGCTATCGACGGCGCCAATCTGGACCAGAAAATGGCCGAGTGGCTGGCGCCGGGCGTTGGTTTGGTGACGGAAAATTTCCAGCGCTGCCTCAAGCGAACTGGCACTGATCAAGCCGTTGCCGAGCAGGATCTCACCGAGATTGCGTTGGTCGTGCGGCGGCGAAACCTGACCCTTCATTCGTTCTTCGAGGATAAGCCGTAGTTCATGGGCGTTGGTAATTTCCTTCCATTTCGACCGCATCCGCCCGCTGACCGGTGCCACGGCCGTCTCGCCGCCACCTTCGATCGCAAGGCTCTCGTTTCCGGTCATGTCGAGCGTCGGCAGGGCGAACGGATCGTGGGCACTGAGGCTCGCATCCGGGTAGCGGAAGGTGTGGATTTGCTTCAGCGTGGTGAGTTCATCCAGAACCTTGACCGAGAACCCATGTCGCTCGCCACGATCCGGCAAGAGCAATTGGTTGATGTAGGCGATGGCTTCGGAGTCACCCCAGAGTGAGTCAATTTTCTTTGCCAGTCGCGGGAAGTTAACAAATAGCTCCACCGGGTAAGGCCGGTTCAGGCCATCGCACGCCAAAGCGATGTTCGGGTAGAGGGAAGTTGCAAATCCTGAATCAGACATGGGAATCTCCACAAATGGCGCCGTGCGCAGCGTTCTTACAAATTTGATCATAGTCCGGTCGAGGACGCCTGGGTTGGACTTGGCGCCTAATGCGGGCGACGCAAAAAAGTCGGCGCTGGCAGGACGGCGCTGAGGCCGGGATCGGGTGCGATAATCAGGGTTTTCCTCCCCGGAGCGCACCATGTCCCGCCCCAAGAACGATACCTTTCTGCGTGCCTTGCTGCGCGAACCGGTCGATTACACCCCCGTCTGGCTGATGCGCCAGGCCGGACGCTATCTGCCTGAGTATTGCGAAACACGCCGTCGCGCTGGCAATTTCCTCAATCTGTGCAAGAACCCGCAGATGGCCTGCGAGGTGACGCTGCAGCCGCTGGCGCGCTATGAACTCGATGCCGCGATCCTCTTTTCCGACATTCTGACTGTGCCCGACGCCATGGGTCTCGGCCTCTATTTCGCTGAAGGCGAGGGGCCAAAATTCGAGCGCCCGCTACGCAGCGAGTGGGAAATCCGCGATTTGCAGGCGCCGGACCCCAATGTGCATCTGCGTTACGTCATGGATGCGGTGGCCGAGATTCGCCGCGCGCTGGGCAATTCGGTGCCGCTGATCGGCTTTTCCGGCAGCCCGTGGACCCTCGCCTGCTATATGGTCGAAGGTGGTTCATCCGATGATTACCGCACGGTCAAGACTATGCTCTACGACCGTCCCGATCTGATGCATCGTATCCTGCAGGTGACGGCGACGGCGGTGACCAACTACCTCAATGCCCAGATTGAATCCGGTGCCCAGGCGGTGATGATTTTCGATTCCTGGGGCGGCGCACTGTCGCATGCCGCTTATCGCGAGTTTTCGTTGGCCTACATGCGCCAGATCGTTGCTGGGCTGAAGCGCGAGCACGATGGCGAGCGCGTCCCCTGCATCGTCTTTACCAAGGGCGGCGGACAATGGATCGAGGCGATCGCCGACATCGGTTGCGACGCGATCGGACTCGACTGGACCACAGACTTGGGCGAGGCGCGCCGCCGCGTCGGCGATCGCGTCGCGTTGCAGGGCAATATGGACCCGGTTTCTTTGTTTGCCTCGCCAGAGAAAGTGGCCGTCGAGGCAAAACGGGTGCTCGACAGCTACGGTTCGGGCACCGGGCATGTTTTCAATCTGGGTCATGGCATCAGCCAGTTCACGCCGCCAGACCACGTTACCGCACTGGTCGACGCGGTCCATAGCCATAGCCGGCGCGGCTTGGCTGTCGGTTGAGTTTGTAAACCCCCTAACGCCCGGCCTGGGGCGCTACATGCCCGGCGCCGCGCCACTGCCGCCAAGGCTTTTCAGGTGCCTTCCGGCGCGCGGAAAAAGATCCAAATATTCTTCGTAAGTGCTTGACTTATGCACAGTTCCTGATCCTGAGCCGGTTTTTGTTGCAATTCCCTATTGGAACTGATGTATTTTTTCAAGTTACTGTTTTTAAACAGATTATTTCTGATCAAATGTTGCGCAAAGTAAAAAACTCCTTTGTGGGACGGCCACTTAGGTGCGTTTCGACAAGCTTACCCACAAAGTTATCCACAGATTTTGTGGGTAACTGAGTAAGCTAATCGGAACATGGACTTAGCGCTGTTTTGCGATTCTTTTTCCAGCTTTGGGCGGCAAGCATCTGACAGGCAATGAAGATCATCCGTGTCGCCCTTGATGTACCGCTGCCGCGTGTGTTTGACTACCTCGCGCCGGACTCTGTCGAAAGTGATATTGGTTACCGCGTGCGAGTGCCATTTGGCGCGGGTTCCAAGCTTGGTGTGGTCGTGGCGGTTACAAATCAAAGCGACCAGCCGGTCGAGAAACTCAAGCCGGCTTTGGAGCTTCTGCGTGACATGCCACCGTTGCCACGCTCATGGTCCGAGCTCTGTGAGTTCTGCGCCCGCTACTACCAGGCACCGCTCGGCGAGGTGATGAGCTTTGCCTTGCCACCGCTGTTGCGGCGTGGCAAATTACCCAGACGACTTAAGGAGAAGCCCGGCGTCAACGACCCGGTGCCAGTTTTACCTGCCCTGCTGTCTGATCAGCAGATTGCCGTAACCGCAATTACCGCTGCGCGTGGCTTCGAGACTTTTCTGCTACATGGCGTGACCGGCAGCGGCAAGACCGAGGTGTATCTGCGCGCCATCGAAACGGTGCTGGCTAGCGGCGGCCAGGCGCTCATGTTGGTTCCGGAAATCGCCCTCACGCCGCAGCTCGAAGGCCGCGTCGCGGCACGCTTTCCGCAGGCGCACGTAGTCTCTGCCCACAGCGGCATGGGCGATGCGGCGAGAGCAAGGGCTTACCTCGATGCGCTCGAAGGTCGTGCCGATATTGTGCTCGGCACGCGACTTTCGGTTTTCATGCCGATGCCACGGTTGCAACTGATCGTGGTCGACGAAGAACACGATGGCTCCTTCAAGCAACAGGATGGCATCCGCTATTCGGCGCGCGATCTGGCGATCTGGCGTGCGCATCAGGCTGACGTGCCGATCGTCCTCGGTTCGGCGACGCCCTCACTGGAAACCTTTCATCACGCCCATAGTGGCCGCTTTCGTCTCCTGGAACTGCCGCTGCGCGCCGTGGCCGAAACTCTGCCGACCGTGCGCGTGGTGGATACGCGACGGGAAAAGTTGCAGGATGGAATGTCATCGGACCTATTCACCGCGCTCGAACTACGCCTCGAGCGTGGCGAGCAAAGCCTAGTCTTTCTTAACCGGCGGGGCTACGCCCCGGTGCTGGCCTGCCCGCCCTGCGGCTGGATTTCACGGTGCAAGCATTGCGCCGCCAATCTGGTGGTGCATCTCGTTGACCGCCGCCTGCGCTGCCACCATTGCGGCTTTGAGACGATGATTCCGCGTGCCTGCCCCGACTGCGGCAACCTCGACCTGCAGCCCTTTGGCCGTGGTACGCAGCGGCTGGAGGAAACCCTTGGTGCCCGCTTCCCTAAAGCCCGCATATTGCGCATCGACCGCGATTCGGCCAACACCCCGGCTAAGTGGCAGGCGTTGCTGGCAGTCATCCACAATGGTGAAGTCGATATCCTGATCGGCACCCAGATGCTGGCCAAAGGACACGACTTTCCGCGCCTGACCTTGGTGGGCGCGGTGGGTGCGGATGCGGCATTGTTCGCTGCCGACTTTCGGGCGCCGGAACGCTTGTTTGCGCAACTGATGCAGGTCGGTGGCCGCAGCGGCCGTGCCGCCTTGGCGGGTGAAGTGTTGATTCAGACCGAATACCCGGAGCATCCGCTTTATCAGGCGCTGGTTGATCACGATTACGCGCGCTTTGCTCGCGCCCAGCTGGCAGAACGCGAAGTCGCCGGCTTCCCCCCCTTCAGCTTTCAGGCCATGCTGCGCGCCGAGGCACGGGATATGGCACAGTCACTTGCATTTTTGACCGCCGCCCGCGCAGCGGCCGAGTCGCTGGCCGGCGATTTCGTCACGCTCTACGATCCGGTGCCGATGCGCATGGCGCGTCTGATGACGCTGGAGCGAGGCCAATTACTGGTTGAGTCTTACAGTCGTCCGGCCTTGCAGACCTTTCTTGCGGGGTGGATGGACTGCCTCTACGCGCAGAAAATGCCGGCGGGTTTGCGCTGGCATATTGATGTCGATCCGACGGATTTCTAATCCGGGAGATCGAAAATCTCACCGCGCGATTGAATGCCCACTTGGCCAAACCATGCCGGACCAAGTTCGCTCGTCGCAGGCTGAGTGCACTTGAGTGAAGTGATCACTTTCGCCCCACGCTCGACCAAAACACCTTCCTTGACTTGTGTCTGCCCATTGGGACCCCAGCGACCGATCCCGGAATACACCACATAGGCGTAGTCACCCTTGCGGATTCTCAGCCAGGCCGCGCCGCCGCCTGAAAAGGCATCTGCGTCGCCGGTGGACATTACCGACGGTGGTAACCCATTTTCCGGCCAGTTGATATCCAGAGTCTCGCGATCACCCAGTTTGCCGAAGCGGTATTGCATATAGCCCTTCTTGGGAGCCGACGCTGGGTCCGCACAGATCGAGACGAGCTTGGTGCCAGTGCGACAGGCAAACACCACCATTTCTGCCGCAGTGCAATGGGAAGCTCGCCCTACTGTACGGGATGAGGGCGGGGCTTGAGCGGAGTCACCGAAGACTTTTACCGTTGTTGCGATCTGTACCTGGCGCGTCTTCTTGCACGCTGGATCACCACCGCAGGATTCATCCATGACTTGTCGCGGTGTAAATCCCAGTTCAATGCTCTTGCCTTGCAATTTTGGATTTCGCGTACAGAGTTCGAAGTCTGCCATCTCTGTCGTCTCGCGGCCGGCATCGTCGCGTATATTCAAGTAGCAGGCCACATCGCCAATTTCCTGGCTGGTGACAAAACCTTTGATCGACTTGCCCTTGGCGCCGAGTTTCGCGGTTGACTCGTCATGCATCTGTCGCGCTGGGGCGATGATGCTTTGTGCGAGAACTGTCTCCTGGTGAGCGGCGGCAAAGAGCATGCTGCACGCTAACAGCAAGAAGCTCCTTGAATTCTTCAAGCCGTTGATTCCCATAATTGTTCTCTGTCGCTGTTCAGTATTGGGGTGGTTTTGAAAGGTGCTCTGGTGTCGTTTGGGACTGCTTTGGATGATACTTCCGTCGCTCGCTATCGCGTTCGCGTACCAAGCAGATACCAAAGCCAGCCCGCGATCTGCGCCGCTAACAGCACGGCGAAGGTGGTTTGGTAGGCGTCACGGGCGTTCAGTCCGCTGGTCTGTAGTACGTCCACCACCGCGCCAAAGCCCCACTGGATCGAGAAGGCACCAACAAACACCATCAGGTTGAGTGCGGTGTTGACGCGTCCGGCCAAATTGCCGGCGAAGTTTTTTTGCAGCAGGGCGTAGGCCAGATTGCCGACCGAGAATACCAGGCCAAGGGCAAACCATAGTGGCTCGCTGGGGCCGATACCCAGCACGATCAACAGCGTCGCCAGCATGCCCAAGCCCATACCGGTTTGCAGCAAGCGCTCGGCGGGTATGCCGCGTGCCGCGAGCGGGCCAACGCCGAAGGCTATGCCGAGAAAGCCGAGCAGCATGCCGATGCTCATCAAGAGCAGATGGCTTGCGGCGGCCTCGCGCGGCAAGCCGGAGAAGTTCATCAACCAGGGCACGGCCCAGAGACCCTGAAGGGCGATGAAGCCCCCCACAATCAATGTCGATTGCGGCATGTAGCGCCAGAAAATCGGGCTCTTGAGAATACTGACCAACCCGGAGAGTTGTTTGGCGAACGGTTCGCCGGCCGCCGCCATGGGCTTTTCCGGGCTGCGCCAGATCAGGATGGTGACGGCCAGGCCAACCAGGGAGAGGGCAAAGAACACCGTACGCCAGCCAAGAACGGGAATCGCCCACGATAGCGGGGTCGAGGCGGTGAGTGCGCCGAGACCGCCGGCCGCCATGATTGCTGCATTTAGCGAGGCCTGGCGTTCGACCCCAAACCACTGGCCGAAGGCCTTGAATGAGGCCATCAGGCAGGCGGAGACACCGAGCCCGATCAAGCCGCGCGCGACGGCAAGCTGGGGCAGTGTTTCACCAAGCGCGAACAGCACGCAGCCGAGTGTGGCGATCAGCAACAAGGTGGCTTCGACACGGCGCGGGCCGTAGCGGTCGAGCGCCAACCCGAGCGGCAGTTGCACGGCGCCGAACGTGAGTAGGTAAGCGCTGGTGAGCAATCCCAGATCGCTGGCCGAGACACCGAGTTCACGTGTCAATTCCGGCGCGATGACGGCGTTCACATTGCGCAGAAAGTAGGAGAAGTAATACCCGGCCGCAAAGGGCAAAAAAATTCGCGTCCAGAGGTTCATTTTTCGGCCCCTGTGTGGGTTCGCAGCCACGCCGCGCGGCTCAGCAGCTTTTGTTGCCAGTTGGGCGATAGGCCAGGCGTCGCACGGCGTGCCTCGAGTTCCGCCGGGTCCGGGCGATGAGACCGCATCAGGCGTAACAGGCCGGCGATCGTCAGTCCGTGGCCGCTAGCTTCGATGCGTTTGAATTCGCAGCCACCTTCAACCTGACCTTCTTCGAGAACACGAAAGTACCAGCCTGTCAGTCCGTCGTTCTCGATCAATTGCGTCATACCCTCGACGCCGAAACGGCGATCGATCTTCCAGCACGGTGAGCGCGGCTGGGCGACCTGAATGCGCGCTTCGCCAAGTTGGAACACGTCGCCGATCTCCACGTTGTTTTCGTCCCAACCAGAGACACTGAGGTTTTCGCCGAGACTGCCGGGAACTAACCGCTCAGTCGCTTCGGGAAAAGCGGCCGCGAGGCGAGCGTAATTGGCGATTGCGTACTGGTGTAGTGCTTTCTCCGGGCCACCATGTACTCGTCGGTCGGCTTGGGCGTCTCCGATCAGCCCCTCGATGCCAAGCCAGACCGGCTCCATGCGTTCGGCTTTGAACATTCCGGTCGGCTGATTCTCCGGCGGCAGCGGACGAATGCCGCCCATGAATAATGTTGCGCGCGCGCTCATAGCCAGGCCGCGCCACGCACGCCGGACGAGTCACCGTGACGATGCTTCACCAGCCGCGTGCGTACTTCATCTGAAAATACGTGTGCCCCCCATCGTTGGGGCACGTTGGCGTACAGCCGGTCGATGTTGGACAAGCCGCCGCCGAGTACGATGACATCCGGATCAAGCAGGTTGATCACCGTCGCCAGCGCTTTCGCCAGCCGCAGTTCGTAGCGCTGCAGCGTCGCGTTGCACTCCGCATCGCCGGTCGCCGCACTGGCAACAATCTGTTCTGCGAAGAGATCGGCACCGCCATTCATGCGGTGATCGCGCGCCAACGCCGGGCCACTGAGGTAGGTTTCGATACAGCCCTTGCGCCCACAGTAGCAGGACAGGTGGTGATGCTCGCCCGGCAGCGGATTGTGTCCCCATTCGCCGGCAATCGCGTTGGCGCCAGGGAGGATTTTGCCGTCGACCACGATGCCGCCACCGACTCCTGTGCCGAGGATGACGCCGAATACCACACTGGCTCCGGCACCCGCCCCATCGGTGGCTTCGGAAAGCGCAAAGCAGTTGGCATCATTCGCCAGACGTACCGGGCGCCCGAGCGCGGCGGCGAGGTCGGCGCGTAGTGGCTGGCCGATCAGCCAGGTCGAGTTGGCGTTCTTGATCAGTCCGGTGACCAGCGATTCGGCGCCCGGGATGCCAACGCCCACGCTTGCCGCCGTCCCGCCAGCACCGACTTTTTGCCTCGCGGTCTTGACCAGTCCGACGATAGCCTCGACCGTCCTACGGTAATCGCCGCGCGGCGTCTCAACCCGCTCGCGCAACACTTCACGCTCACCATCAAGGACGACAATCTCGATCTTGGTCCCGCCGAGGTCAATCCCGATCCGCATCGCCTATTTCCTCACCCCGTTCATCGTCCGCCACCAAAAGAAAAGCGCCCGTGGTATTAAACCATTCGGGCGCTCCTTGCAGTGTTGATCAGACCCTGGCGGATGTCGCACAGACACCGCCGATGGTCCGACGCTTATTTCTTCAAACTATCGCGAATCTCACGTAGCAGCAAGACATCTTCGGGCGGTGCTGCCGGCGGTGCGGGCGGTGCCGGGGGCGCTTCGCGCTTCATGCGATTCATTTGCTTGACCATCATGAAGATGATGAAGGCGAGGATGGCGAAGTTGAGGGCCACGGTGATGAAACTGCCGTACGCAAACACGGCGCCAGCTTTCTTGGCCTCGACCAGGGTGAGCCCGGCGGCTTGGCCGGCCAGCCCAACGTAGTAGTTCGAAAAATCCAGACCACCGACCACCTTGCCGACGATCGGCATGATCAGGTCGCCGACGACCGAATCAACGATCTTGCCAAACGCCCCGCCGATGATTACGCCGACGGCGAGATCCATCACATTGCCCTTGAGGGCGAATTCCTTGAATTCCGACATCATTCCCATTGGTAAAACCTCGCGTCATTTAAAAGGCGGATTATTGCGGATGAGAGCATCTTGTCAAGGACTTCGGTCGCTTCGAAAAGAAGATATGCGCCGGCGTTTCGGTGCAGCGAGTTGTCTTATCCGGCCTTGCCAATATCCAGCTTGAGCGGAATTTCCGGGCTTGCTGAATCAATTTTTTCGCCTGCTCCTGCGCGGTAACGTCCTTCCGGCGCACCTGCGGCCTTGAGCAATTCCAGCGCATGTTCGCCACGTCGCGTCGCCACGGCTTGCAGCTCGTCGTCACTGACGAGTTCTTTCTCGCGTAACCGTTCGAATAAAACGCCATGGAAGTCGGCGCCTTTGAGAAGGTCGACGTCCGCCTCCGGCAGGGTGCGCTTTTCGCGCATCAGACCGGACAAGCGCGACATCATCTTGCCCGTCATCGATTCTTCCATTTGTCCTGGGTTGGCGCGGCGAAAGCCGTCTTTTAGGGCAGTCAGCTCCTCGGCCCCAAAGCGCTCGGTAAAGAGCCCTTCGAGTGCCGCCTGCATCTTGGGCGCACGCGTTGAAATGGGTCCTGGATCACCCTTGGTAGTTACTGTTTCACCGGCCTTGGTGATCACCGTGCGCCGCAGTTGTCGATCTTGCAGGCTGGCCCGATCAATCTCGGCCCAGGTGCCCTGAACGGTCAGCATCAGCCCCGGACGTTTGTTGAGGACAGTGGCAATGCGGGTGAGCTTTTCCCGTTCGGGTGGCGACAATCGCGTTGAACCCGGATCGAAGGCGATGCTGTCGAGCTTTTCGCCACCGCTCCCAAATAACGCGCCCAGGGCACGAAACGGTGCCGTGACAATCTTTCCCAACACGTTGGTGAAGGCCTTCCAGATGATCTGGCCATAACTGAACTGGGGATCATCCAGACTGCCCGCGATGGGCAGGCCAAGATCGATGCGGCCATCGGAATCCTGTAACAGCGCGATCGCCAGATCCAGGGGCAGATCCTTGGCGGTCGGGCTTTCGACGCGTTCGCCGAGTATCAGACTCTCAAGCACGATCTGGTTTTCGCCCTGCAACTGACGTTCCTTAATCTTGTATTCGAGATCCAGCGACATCCGCCCAGAATCGATTTTGCGGCCAGCAAATGTCACCGCATACGGCGTTAGACGGTTCATTTCGAGGTTGCGGAATATGACCTTGAGATCGGTATATCCGGTCGGGTTGAGCATATCGATCTGCCCAACGGCGCGGGCCAGACCAAAGCTATCGACTTCGCCATCGAGTTCCAGTTGCCCTGGCGCACCTGGAATCGAGGACAGCCCATTGATCGAGCCACGTAAACCATGGATTCGGGTTTCAAAAGGCACCAGCAGCGAGTAATCACCGAAATCCAGCTTGCCGCTACTGAAGCGCAGACGGTCAAGGTTGACGACAAATGGGGGCTTGGTTGCAGCAGCTGGACCTGCTACGGGCTCGTCGGCTTCAGCCGGCGCGCGCTGGATACGTTTCAGATTGATCGACTTGTCGGTGTAGATGATCAGTTTGGCATCCAGTTCATCCAGGCGCAGTTCGCCGATATCTAGCCGGGTCGGCGAGACGTCCAGTTGCCGCGTGGCGAGCGACTTCCAGCCGAGGAAGGTTTCCTTCTCGTCTTCCTGAGTTAAATTCAGATCACGTACGGCGAAGCTGCCGCGATAGCTACTTTGTTTCGCGTTGTGCAATACGCGGCCTTCAGCGGTGATCCTGCCGCTACGGAGCTGTAGCGCTGCGGCACGGGTGAGGAAGGGTTGGGCTGGCTTCAAGGCGAGATCAGCCAGTTTGAGCTGGAGGTCAACCGCTGCGTCGGCTAGGATCACCTGGCCTTTGACGTCGAGATGACCACCCGAGCCAACGTTGAGGCTGACATTGAGCGGCAGAGGGGCCTGCAGATTTTCGCTAAGACCGGTGAGCTCCATGCCGATGCTGTCGAGAGCGAGTTGAAGTGCCGGGGCCGCAGATTCGTCGCGCAGAGCAGCGCTGAATCCGGCCAACCCGATACGTTCGATGCGGTAACGCCAGGCAGGCGACGCTTCAGCAGGTGTCGCCGCAGTCGTCGTAGTCGTAGTCGCCGGTGCCGGCGTAGCGTCAGTGGCACTGGAAAAGGTGTTGATTGCATCGAGTAAGTCGATCCGCCCCGCGGTATTCCGCTGTATTGCAATCTTGCCGCCATCCAGCGTGACTGCAGCGACCGATGCCTGACGTTGCGCCAGGTCAATGACTGTTTGGGCAATCTGAATGTCGTTCAGCGTCACTAACGCGGCATGGGGCGTCTGGTCATCGCGGGCTTCCAGCCGAATGCCCTGCAGGGTCAGCGTGGGGATGGTTAGGCGCTGGCTGCTTAGTTCGACGTGGCCGCCTTTCAGCCCAATGCTGTCGACTACCCAGCGTGATGCCGCCTCGCCGGCCTCTTTCTGGATCGCCAGATTGGTCAGTTGCCCGTCCACCTGGTCCAGCACGAGATCCAGCTTGCCGTCCACGACCGTCACGCGATAGCTGGCGTCTACCGCAGCGACGCCCGAAGGCGGCAAGACAGGTAGCTTGTCTTGCAGAAGGATTGCCAGGCGGCTCAAATCAACCGCGCTCAAACGCAACTTGCCGGTTGAGACGATCGGGCTCAGGCTGATGTCGCCGCTCCACTCCAGCGCCGCACCGAACAAGGTCTGTGCCTTGATGCTGAACTGCCCCTTGTCATTGGGCAAGGTGGAGACGTCGCTCAATTCAATCGTCAGCGGCTCAATTCGGGTGCTGAAAATAGGCGTCGTGCGCTGGTCCGCGATTTCGACCACACCCCCGGTGAGCGCGAAATGCTGGATATCAAGGCGCGGCAACGGCTGCGACTCTTTTGGTGGCGCGTCTTTGCTCGCCAATGCCGCGATCAGATCGTTCCAGTTAAGGCCGGTCTTGCGCTCGACCAGGCTGAGCTTTAGACCGTCGAGCGTGATGGCGTCGAAAACCAGCGCACGAGCGGTGACACTGGCGAGAGAAAGATCAACGAACAATTCCTTGAACGCCGCCAGCGGTTCGCCATTGGCGTCATCGAGGCGCAGGTCGCGCAAGCGGAGACTGAATGCGAACGGATTGATTTCCGGTCGCGCCAGACTTAGGCGATGCCCACCTTGCGCGGCAACGAATTTCTCCGCCTGCGATTGCAATATCGCCGGCAAAGCCAACCAGGCGAGGACCACGAGGAGAGAAAAAATACCAAAAAACCAGAGTGCCGGTTTTTTCAGGCGAGATAAGTTGGTAGCCATGCCACAGATATTAGCGGATCACTGCGAAACCATCCCTACGTCTTGGATCTTTCCTCCCAAAAACATGGCCATTGAATAGTCGCGAGCAAAGCCACTGCTTGGACGCCGCCGTCTCGTCAGCACCGACTTTTTCGAGAGGCGGAGAACGCCACGGTCGGGATGTCTTACGGTGCCATCGACGTGTGACCGAGGCATGGCCGAAAAAGTCTGTGAACACATAGTGTTGACAGAAGTAAGCAGTGCTTGCCACAATCTGCGGTTGCATGTCCCCCGAATCCCCAATTTCCATCTTTGCCCACGGAGTCCCCAACATGAATCTGCCAATGAAAGCCCTTTCGCTTTCCGTAATCGCTGCTGTTGCCATGATCGGCTGCGGCAAAGAAGCCCCACCCCCGGCGCCGGCTGTACAAGCTCCGCCTCCGGCACCGGTGGCCACCGTCGTCAAGATCGGTAGCGTTGCTCCGCTGACCGGCGGCATCGCCCACCTGGGTAAAGACAACGAAAATGGCGTGCGTCTGGCAATCGATGAAGCCAACGCAGCCGGCATCAAGATCGGTGGCAAGCCGATCAAGTTCGAAGTGATGGCAGAAGATGACCAGGCCGATCCGAAGATTGGCAACACCGTCGCCCAGAAGCTGGTCGACGCCAAGGTCGCCGGCGTGGTCGGTCACCTCAATTCCGGTACCACCATTCCCGCCTCGGCTATCTACAACCAGGCCGGTATCCCGATGATTTCCGGTTCCGCCACCAACCCTGCATTGACCGAACAAGGCTTCAAGGGCGTGTTCCGCGTGGTCGGTCGTGACGACCAGCAAGGTCCTGCCGTCGGCAATTACCTCCTGATGAACAAGCCGAAGGTTGCCGCCGTGATCGACGACGCCACCGCCTACGGCGAAGGCCTGGCCAACGAAGTCGAGAAGACCCTCAAGGCCGCTGGCGTGAAGGTGTTGCCGCGCGAGAAGGGCACCGACAAGACGGTGGACTGGAAAGCCGTGCTGACCAAGATCAAGGGCAAGAAGCCTGACGCCGTGTTCTTCGGCGGCATGGACGCCACCGGCGGTCCGCTGCTAAAGCAAGCCCGCGAACTCAAGATCGACGCCGTGTTCTCGTTTGGTGACGGTGCCTGTACCGACAAGATGGCCGAACTGGCTGGCGCTGCGGCTGAAGGCCTGATCTGCTCGCAAGCTGGTATCCCGGTGCAAGCCTCGGGCAAGAAGTTCCTCGACGCCTACAACGGCAAGTTCAAGATCGCTCCGATCCTTTACTCGCCCTTCACCTATGACGCTGCCAAGATGATCATTGCCGCCATGCAGAAGGCTGACTCGGTTGAGCCCGCCACCTATCTGCCAGCTCTGGCTGCACTCGACTATACCGGCGCCAGCGGCTCGATCAAGTTCGACGCCAAGGGTGACCGCAGTGATGCCGAGATGACGATCTTCACCTTGAAGGAAGGCAAGATCACCCCGCTCGCCATCATCAAGGGTGGCAAGTCGATGACCGTGGATGAGTATGCCGCCGCCAGCGCACCGGCTGCACCGGCAGAAGCACCGGCTGCCGCACCGGCCGCTGCTGCACCCGCCGCCGCTCCCGCTGCACCGGCAGCTCCGGCACCGGCCAAGTAAGACTCAGGTAGCAAACCAACGGGGAAGTCGCCAGGTGCGGCTTCCCCGTTTTTCAGACTGACACTTTCCCATGGATATCCTGCTCCAGCAGATCATCAACGGCCTGACCACCGGTAGCGTCTACGCCGTGGTCGCACTGGGCTACACCATGGTCTATGGCGTCATCCAGCTGATCAACTTTGCCCATGGCGAAGTCGTGATGATCGGCGCGATGGTGGCCTTCACCATCATTACCGCGTTGGCTGGCACCGCGATGCCGCCCACCTTTATCGTGCTGGCCGGTGTGCTGGCCGCGATTCCCGTCTGCATGGGCATCGGCTATTCGCTCGAACGCATCGCCTATCGGCCCTTGCGTCATGCGCCACGATTGGCACCGCTGATCACGGCGATTGGCATGTCCATCATTTTGCAGCACATTGCACTGCTGATCTGGGGCCGCAATCCACTGGCTTTCCCACAGATTATCGACAATCCCAGTTTCAACATCGGCGGCGCTGCCATCAGCGGCGTCCAGATTGCCATCATCATGCTGTCATTGCTGATGATGGGGGGCTTATCCTGGTTCGTTTATCGCACCCGTTTCGGTATTGCGATTCGCGCCACCGCTGAAAATGTCCATGTCGCCGGGCTGATGGGTATAAACGCCGACCGCGTTATTGCCGCTACCTTCGTTATCGGCGCCGGTCTCGGTGCGGTCGCTGGCGTCATGTTCGGCACCTATTACGGCATTGCCCACTACACGATGGGTTTTACGCTCGGTTTGAAAGCTTTTTCGGCTGCCGTGTTAGGCGGCATCGGCAACTTGCCGGGCGCCATGGTCGGCGGCATCCTGCTCGGCCTGGTTGAGGCGCTTGGTTCTGGCTACATCGGCGATTTGACCAACCTCTGCCACTGGCCGGGCGCGACAAGCTGGATGGGTGAGCGCTGCGCCAATGGTGCGGATTTCGTGGTCTTTGGTTCCAACTATCAGGATGTGTTTGCCTTCCTGATGCTGATCCTGGTCCTGGTGTTCCGTCCTTCCGGATTGCTCGGCGAACGTGTTTCGGAGCGCGCATGATGAATCCGCTGAAAACATTGAGCAGGCGCGAGAAACTCGGACTGCTGTTGATTGCCGGAACACTGCTGGTGCTCCCGTTTATGTTGGCGACAGTGGGAACGGCGTGGGTTCGCATCACCAATTTTGCCGTGTTGTTTGTGTTGCTCTCGTTGGGTCTGAACATCGTCGTCGGTTTTGCCGGTTTGCTCGACTTGGGCTACATCGCCTTCTTCGCGGTTGGTGCCTATGTGTATGGTTTGCTGGCGTCACCGCACTTCGGCATCCATCTGCCGTTCTGGGTCATCCTGCCAATCGGTGCCGCCGTTGCCGGCCTGGCCGGCGCCATACTCGGGGCACCTACTTTGCGTTTGCGCGGCGATTACCTCGCCATCGTGACGCTGGGTTTTGGCGAGATCGTCCGGATTTTTATGAACAACCTGTCGAATCCGATCAACCTGACCAATGGCCCTAAGGGCATCAATCGGATTGACCATTTTCAGATCGGCAATGTCAATTTTGCCGGCACGGATACGTTTTTCGGCTTGAACTTCAGCGGGCCAATCAAGTATTACTACTTCCTGCTGGTGGTACTCATGGCGGTGATCATCATCAATCGCCGCCTAAAGCATTCACGTATCGGCCGCGCCTGGGTGGCCATTCGCGAAGACGAAGTCGCTGCCAAAGCGGCCGGCATCAATACGCGCAATATCAAGCTGCTGGCCTTTTCCATGGGCGCCACTTTTGGCGGTGTTGCCGGCGGCATGTTCGCGGCGATCCAGGGTTTCGTCAGCCCCGAAAGCTTCATCCTCAACGAGTCCATCATGGTCTTGGCGATGGTCGTGCTGGGTGGCATGGGCAACATCTGGGGTGTGATTGCTGGCGCCGTGTTGCTGTCCTTCATGCCCGAAGTGCTGCGCTACACGGTGGAGCCGGTGCAACACGCTCTGTTTGGCAAGATGCTGATCGATCCTGAAGTATTGCGCATGCTGATCTTCGGTTTTGCCTTGGTCCTGACCATGCGCTTTCGTCCCGCCGGTCTGTGGCCGGAGGCACTCCATCGCCGTGAAATGACCGAGAACAGAACATGAGTGAGGTTCTGCTCGAAGCCCGGAACATTGGCAAGCGCTTCGGTGGCGTTCAAGCCCTGAAGGACGTGTCGCTGACCATTCGTCCGCGCGAGATCTACGGCCTGATCGGCCCCAATGGCGCTGGCAAGACGACCCTGTTCAATGTCTTCACCGGTCTTTATCCGCGTGATGGCGGTGAAGTATTGCTGAACGGCAAACCGCTGTCGCTGGAAAGCCCGCATACCGTCGCGGCGGCTGGCATTGCCCGAACCTTCCAGAACATTCGTCTCTTCAACAACATGACGGCCATCGAAAACGTCATGGTCGGTCGCCATGTGCGGACCAAGGCCGGCGTATTTGGCGCCATCCTGCACACCCGTGCCGAGCGTGCCGAAGAGGCCGCGATCCGCCGTCGTGCAGAGGAACTACTGCATTACGTAGGGATCGCCGATCGCGCCCATTCGCTCGCCCGGCACTTGTCTTATGGCGATCAGCGCCGGCTCGAAATCGCCCGTGCGTTGGCCACAGACCCCATTCTGCTGGCGCTCGATGAACCCGCTGCCGGTATGAACGCCACCGAAACCGTCGCCCTGCGTGCGCTCATCGAAGGCCTGCGCAATGATGGTCTGACTGTGCTTTTGATCGAGCATGACGTCAAACTGGTGATGGGACTTTGCGATCGTGTCGCGGTGCTCGAATACGGCCAGAAGATCGCCGAGGACGTGCCCGAAGTTGTCCGTGCCAACCCTAAAGTCATCGAGGCCTATCTTGGCACAAGCGCTCATTGAGGCCCTGAATCTGGAGGTGCATTACGGCGGCATTGCGGCCGTCAAAGGCATCTCGTTCGCTGTCGAAGAAGGTGAAATGGTCTGTTTGATCGGCGCCAACGGCGCTGGCAAGACGTCCACTCTGAAAGCCTTGGCGCGCATGATTCCAGCACGCGGCGAGATTCATTACGGCAAGGAGCGTATCGACGGTACGCCTGGCTATGATCTGATCCGCAAAGGCTTGGCGTTGGTGCCCGAAGGGCGCGGCATCTTTGCCCGCCTGACAGTGGCTGAAAATCTTTCCATGGGCGCCTACCATCGCAACGACACCGCTGATATCGCAGTCGATCTGGACAAGATCTACGTCATGCTGCCGCGTCTCAAGGAACGCGCCGCGCAGGTGGCCGGCACGCTTTCCGGTGGCGAACAACAGATGTTGGCCATAGGCCGCGCCCTGATGGGCCGCCCGAAATTGCTGTTGCTCGATGAACCGTCCATGGGCTTGGCACCGCTGATGGTGGAAAAGGTTTTCGAGGTGGTGCGCGACGTCGCTGCCCAAGGCATGACCGTCCTATTGGTCGAACAAAACGCCAAGTTGGCTTTGGAGTTGTGTTCTCGCGGTTATGTCATGGAAAGTGGGTCGATCACGGTTGCCGACACGGCGGCCAACCTATTGGCCGATGAACGCGTACGCGCCGCCTATCTCGGCGAGTAGGTCGAAAAAGTCGTGACCGAAGGGAATCCCCTTTTCGGGAGTGCTGGCGGGACGGCGCAAGCGCGCTGACATCAGCCACACGCATACCTGACCATGGGAACCATTGGCCTCGAACAAGAACACCGCTCCGATTTCGAGCTGCGCAGCATTTTCGTCGAGGCCTACGAGCTGGTCGCGCCCTTTCTTGACACCGAAGGTCGTTGGATTTCGCTGGCACATGAGTACCTGGCCCACGATGCCATGGCGCAGCGTTTCCCCGATGTTGCCGAGATGCGACTGTTTGCCGTGCTGGGCAGCATCGCCAGTGTGCATGCCACCGGGCGTCGTCCGGTCGACTAACTGCCTGGCGTAGCGAAGCTAAACGAATCGGCGAAAAACTCCGTGGCGGGTAATCCCGCTGCGATGTAGTCAGCCCGTGCCGCATCGATCATGGCCGGCGCGCCGCAGGCATAGACCTGAAATGCGGAAAGATCGGTGTGATCTTCGAGCACAGCCCGATGCACCAGACCGCGCCGCCCATCCCAGTTTTCATCGGAAAGCACCGGCACATAGCGAATATGCGCATGCGCCGCTGCCCATTGCGGCGGTAGCGCCGACAAGTACAGCCCGGCCTGGTCACGTGCGCCCCAATAGATCGTCATTGGCCGCGTAATCCCGGTGTGAATCGCGTGTTCGGCAATCGCCTTGATGGGTGCGAAACCGGTACCGCCGGCGAGCAGGATGATCGGTTTCTGTGATGACTCGTCAAGAAAGAAACTGCCCAGCGGTCCCTGAAAGCGCAGAATTTCCTTTTCTTTCATGGTGCCGAACACATGGCCGGTAAATTCACCGCCCGGCACATGACGCACATGCAGTGTGACCAGTTCATCATCGTGCGGGGCGTTGGCAATCGAGAAGGCGCGGCGTTTGCCATCCTTGAGCATGAATTCGATGTATTGACCGGCGAGGAACTGCAAGCGCTCGTTGGTCGGCAGACGCAAGCTCATCACAATTACATCATCCGCCACACGTTCGAGCTTATGCACCCGACAAGGCAGGATTCGGATCGGAATATCCTTGGCGGCGCCCACTTCGCGACATTCGAGGGTGACATCCGAACGTGCCGTGGCGCAGCAGAAGAGGGCCATGCCGGCGGTGCGTTCGGCGGCAGGAAGCGCGCTGTCCTGCACCTTGCCGTGATCGATTTCACCGTCCAGGACCTTGCCCTTGCAACTGCCGCAGGCGCCGTTGCGGCAACCGTAGGGCAGCGTGAAGCCGGCGTCGAGCGCGGCTTGCAGCAGCGGAGTATCGGCGTCTGCGGTGAATGTATGCCCGCTTGGGCGCAAGGTGACCGTGAATGCCATGAGATAATCGTCCAATGAGAAATTTGTTGATTGTCGGTTGCGGTGACGTCGTGCGGCGGGCCTTGCCGGTGCTTCTACAACGCTGGCGCATTATCGCGCTGGTACGCCATCGTGACGCATTCCTCGACGCCTTAGGCGTACGCCAGATTGTCGGCGATCTGGATCAACCGCAAACTTTGCACCGCCTGGCCGGCATCGCCGACGCCGTAATCCACAGCGCGCCGCCGCCGGGTACGGGTAACGGCGATCCGCGCACACGGCGCCTGATTGCGGCGCTGAAACGTGGCAAAACTTTGCCGCGCCGCCTGGTCTACATCAGCACCACCGGGGTTTATGGCGATTGCGCGGGCGACTGGGTGCCCGAATCGCGGCCACGCCGCGCAAAATCGCCACGCGCCACGCGGCGTGTCGATGCCGAGCAACAATTGCGTGCCTGGGGCGCGGGTGGTCACTGCCAGATGGGCATTCTGCGCGCGCCTGGTATTTACGCTGCCGATCGACTCCCGCTGGAACGTCTGCACAAGGGTTTGCCGCTGCTGCATGCCAGCGAAGACTCGCACACCAACCATATCCATGCCGACGATCTGGCCCGGGCTTGCATCGTCGCCCTGCATCGTGGCGGCAACTGCCGCAGCTACAACATTTGCGACGATTCGACGCTGCCGATGGGCGAATGGTTCGATCTACTGGCCGACAGCTTTGGCCTGGCGCGTTCGCCACGCGTCTCACGGGCCGAGGCCGAACGGGTGTTGCCGGCGATGCAATGGTCGTTCATGCGCGAATCCCGGCGCCTGCTGAATGTCCGCATGAAGCGCGAACTCAAACTCCAACTGCGCTATCCGACCGTCGTCGATGGCGTCCACGCGGCAAGGAAATCCTCATGCTCTGGCTGAAAGCCTTTCATATCGTCTTTGTTGTTAGCTGGTTTGCCGGCCTGTTTTATTTGCCGCGCATTTTCGTCAATCTGGCTATGATCCCGGCGGATAGTACCGCCGAGCGTGAGCGCTTGTTGCTGATGGCAAAGAAGCTCTACAAATTTGTCACGCCGATTGGCGCGCTGGCAGTGATTCTTGGTCTTTGGCTCTGGTTTGGTTTCGGCTTTTCCGGCGGCTGGCTGCACGCCAAAACCACGCTGGTGATTGGCCTGATCGGTTATCACGTCTGGTGCGGCATGCTGCTGAATGAATTCGCCAGCCAGAGCTCGATCAAAAGCCATGTCTGGTTCCGTTTTTTCAATGAAGTCCCGGTGCTCACGCTGCTCGCGATCTGCATCCTTGTCGTGGTAAAGCCATTTTGAAACTTCAGTTTTTTGCGCCCTGCCCACGCGGGCTTGAGGCCTTGCTGGTCGAGGACTTCGTCGCGGCCGGCGCCGCCGATGCAACGTCGGTGCCGGGCGGCGTGTCGGGTAGCGGTGATTGGGCCACGATCTACCGCATCAACCTCGAATCGCGCATTGCCACACGCGTCTTGTGCCGTCTCGCCAGCGCCGACTATCGCAACGAGGCCGACATCTATCGCCTCGCCTACGAGATCGACTGGGCCAAGCATTTTGCCGTGGAGCGCAGCATTCGCGTTTATGTCACCGCGATCCGCTCGCCGCTGAAAAGCCTCGAGTTCATCACGCTCAAGGTCAAGGACGCTGTTTGTGATCGCTTCCGCGCCGACAGCGGACAACGGCCAAACGTAAATACCAAGAATCCGGACGTGCGCATCCATCTTTTCCTCACTGATCGCAGCGCCACGCTCTACCTCGACACCTCGGGCGAACCGCTTTACCTGCGCGGCCACAAACTGGCTAAGATCGGCGCCCCGCTGAAAGAAAATCTCGCCGCCGGAATACTGAGGCTTTCCGGCTGGACACCGGAGAAGCCGCTGCTTGATCCGATGTGTGGCAGCGGCACTTTTCTGCTCGAAGCCGCCCAGATCGCGCTCGATGACGCCCCTGGGCTTTCGCGTGAACCGGGTGAATTTGGTTTTGAACGTCTCGCCAGCTTTGATCCGGGGCTCTGGCGGCATCTGCAACGCGAAGCGGCCGAACGTCGCCGTGAGGCCTCGACCCTGGCTATTTTTGGTAGCGACAGTGCCGCTGATGCCGTCGCCCGTAGCCAGCAAAACCTCGCCCATGCCGGTCTTGATCGACTGATTCGTGTCGAACGCGTCGATCTGCTAAAGCGTACCGCACCAACCCCGAGCGGAGTGATGGTGACCAATCCGCCCTATGGCGAGCGGCTCGGTACGGAAGATGAACTGGCGGCGTTCTATCCGCCGCTGGG
This sequence comes from Propionivibrio dicarboxylicus, assembly GCA_945902805.1. GTDB lineage: Bacteria > Pseudomonadota > Gammaproteobacteria > Burkholderiales > Rhodocyclaceae > CAMDMZ01. Next base: position 41,736 of record CAMDMZ010000005.1, read on the forward strand.
CGACGCCTTGAAGAAGAATTTTCCCGGCTGGAGCTGCTGGCTACTCTCGGCCGACACGCGCCTGCCCAAACTGCTCGGCTTGCGTGTCGGGCGCAAAATCCCGCTCTACAACGGGCCGCTGGAGTGCCGTCTGTACAACGTGGATATCGTTGCCGGCTCGGCGCGATAAGTCGACGGCCGGAATTCCTCAGGAAAGAACAGCATTGTTACCTGAGTATCGGTCTGCGGCACGACGCCCCGACTTGATTTGCCGTTCCCGAGCCGAGTTCGCGCGAACCATCTGCACTTCCGGGGTTGGCGACAGCATCAGGACGATGAATTGGAGGAAAGAGATCGCCCCGACAATCGCCAATATGACGAGTGCCGCAGCAAACGGGAGAGGCATTTCGAGGAGAGCTTCCATGGTAGGTATCCTTTTGAAAGTGGGTAGAGCGAGCGCAGTTTACTAAACCATAGTGAAATAGTCAACTATTGCGATTTGCCTGCTGCAGCCGATGCTATGCAACATTGATTATTTAGGCGAGAATTCGGTGTCAGTCGCACACACGCTCGCCATCACGACACCTTGAACGATATTGATCAGCCGACCGCCGAGAGACTACTGCGCGAATGTCGTGAGTTGCTGGAGCACGATCTGGGCGAATTCATTGATGAACTCGGGGAAGTCATCGCCGAGGAAGTGCTTGCCCTGATTGATTCGACGCGCGACGAAGCCAGAAAGGCTGACTACAAGCGTCTGCGTGCCGATTTGCAGAACCGCTGGGCGACATTAACCGCCGCCTACCATAGCGCGCTGACTCAGCAATTGCAGCCGGTCAAGGTTCCGGTCGCGACGCCAACCGTAGCATCCGATTTTGCCAGCCTGCGCCTGGTCAGTGACCAGGAGCTGACCGAACAAATCGTTATGCGCGAGTTTGTCGGGCGCGTGCGAGAGGCGTGTAGCGAAGAGGTGTACGCGCTGGATCGACGCATTGCTTATTTGGTCGGTGGCGATGAACGCGACGAAGGTGACGGCGACAACCAGTTCGGCCCGGCGGCGCTGTGTGCCGCTGTCAGCGCTGGCTGTGCCGCGATGTACGCCGACCTTGATCACTACACCTTGCTCCTGCGCCAACTGGAACGCCATCTGCGCGCGGAATTGCCGCAACTCTATCGCGCCATCAATCAAGTCCTGATCGATGCCGCAATCCTGCCTACGCTGAAACGCAGTTTCCGACCATCGGCGCCGATCAGTGCCCAGGCGACCGCGGCGGATGCCGCCAATATCATGAGCACCATCCTGCGCTTGGCACAGACCCGCTCTATCGGTGCGGGCGCTTCCGGTCCAGTCGATGGTTCTACGGGTTCTGCCGTTGGGGGAGGGACCGGCGGAGGTGGTGGCAGTGGTGGTGGGGGTGGAGGCGGAGGCGGAGCACCCGGTGTCGCCGGCGCTACTGCCTTATTCGAGTCACTGCAGACGCTACAAACCCAGCAAGCCACGGCCGACGCCAGTCCTGGAGCACTGACCAATATCGTCCGTCTGGCCCGCGAGAGCGATGCGGCACGCCAGATACCGCCCCTCGAATCGATCACGCTGGATATTGTGGCGATGTTGTTCGATTTGATCTTCGATGATGGCCGGGTGTCGAACACGGTCAAGGGGCTGATCAGTCGCCTGCAGATCCCGATTCTCAAAGTAGCGATGGGCGACCAGGAATTTTTTGCCAATCGCAGCCATCCAGCGCGTCGTTTTCTCGATAGCATTTCCGGTATCGCCATACGCTGGGGCAAAACCGTCGACGAAGGCGATCCGTTCTACGTCGAATTATCCCAACTCATTGAGCGTATTCAGAGCACCTTTGATCAGGATGTCGATGTCTTTGGCACGGCGATCACCGAACTGGCTGCCTTCGTCACTGACAACGAAACGCGGGAAGCCGAGACGAGCCGCGTTGTCGCCGAGATCGTCCAGCGCAAAGACGACGAACTCAGGTTGCAACGCGAGCGCCAGGCCACCGCACGCCAGGCTGCCAATACCGCACTAGCACCACTCCTGGCGACAGAACTGCCGATGACAATCGAGCTATTTCTGCTGAGCCACTGGCGTGACGTTTTGCAGAACCATGCCCTCGCGTCAGGCACCGACAGTCCACCATTTCTCGATGCGGAGCGTATCGCCGGCGAACTCGTCTGGAGCGTAGCGCCGAAAAAAACCGCCGATGAGCGAAAGCGCCAGGGAGCCCTGTTGCCCAAGCTGGTGGGCGGTCTTAATCAGGGGCTGGACCTGATCGGCACGGCGGCCGACGCGCGGCGCCTGTTTATGGACGCGCTCATGGATCTGAGTCTGGCCGCATTGCACGGTGACAGACGAGTCGAAAAAGAGGCTCCTGTCGTGGCGATGGCGCCGCCGCCGACCGAGGCTGCCGCTGTCGAGTTACAGGTGACCCATACGGTGGAAAACGGGGTCCGTATCGAAGAGGTGTCACTGTCACAAAGTGCCCTGCCGGTCGACAGTAGTGTTCCGGATCGCACCAGTTTGCGGCGCGTCAAACACCTGGTGCGCGGTGACTGGGTCGAGTTTATCGACGATGACGGTGCAACCCGGCGGGAACGCTTGACCTGGATCAGTCCCCGACGCTCACTTTTCCTGTTCAGCAACCATGCGTCCCATTGCGCCATTTCGATTACGCCAGAGGCCCTAGCGCATCGACTACAAACCGAAACGGCCCGCCTAATTGTTCCTGACGAGCCGATGTTTGAACGCGCCCTGGACGGCGCCATCAAGTCGCTGGATCAGGCGGTGTAGGCCGACAGCAGCTTCCCTGCAGCGCTGTCTCACCATCCGCTACGGCGAGGAGAGCGTTTTTTGCTCGACCGCCTTGTAGCGCAGTTGCTTCATCAGCGCCGACTTTTTCGCCTCAAACGATGTCGAGGTGCTGGATTCCCGTTTGCCGATCCATGGCCTGAGAGTCCTTGGAATGCAGCTTGATCATCAAGCGGACTTCGTTCATTGAGTCAGCAAAGCGCAGCGCATCTTCGTACGCGATGCGACCCTCTTCATAGAGATCGAACAACGCCTGATCGAAGGTCTGCATGCCCAGTTCGCGGGATTTCTTCATGATCTCCTTGATCTCGGTAATCTCGCCCTTGGCGATCAGGTCCGAAATCAGTGGTGAGTTGAGCAACACTTCCACCGCCGCCGCGCGGCCTTTGCTTTCCTTTACCGGCAGCAGGCGTTGTGAAATAACCGCTTTGAGGTTGAGCGAAAGATCCATGTAGAGCTGTTGGTGACGCTCTTCGGGGAAAAAGTTGATGATCCGCGTCATCGCCTGATTGGAGTTGTTGGCGTGCAAGGTGCCCATACACAGGTGGCCGGTTTCGGCGAACGCGATGGCGTGCTCCATGGTCTCCATGTCGCGAATTTCGCCGATCAGAATCACATCGGGCGCCTGGCGCAGCGTGTTCTTCAGGGCGACCTGCCAGCTGTCGGTATCGACACCGACTTCGCGCTGGGTGATAACGCAGTTGCGGTGCTCATGCACATACTCGATCGGGTCTTCGATGGTCACGATGTGGCCATAGGAATTCTGATTGCGGTGCCCGATCATCGCCGCCAAAGAGGTCGATTTGCCGGAACCGGTACCACCAACAAAGAGCACCAGGCCGCGCTTGCTCATCGCCACATCTTTCAGCACCGGTGGCAGCTTGAGATCGCCCATATCCGGAATCTGAACGTTGATCACGCGCAGCACGATGCCCACATGGCCGCGCTGGACGAAGGCATTGACGCGGAAACGGCCAATCGCCTGCGGCGAAATGGCGAAATTGCACTCCTTGGTCGCCTCGAACTCCGCTGCTTGTTTGTCGTTCATGATCGCCCGCGCCAGTTCTGACGTGTGCTGTGGTGTCAGTGCCTGTTGTGTAATCGGCGTCATGCGGCCATCGACCTTCATCGCCGGCGGAAAGCCCGCCGTGATGAACAAGTCCGAGCCCTTCTTCTGCATCATCATGGTCAACAGCTGATACATGAATTTCAGGCCTTCATCGCGTTCCATTTTCTACCTCGGTAATCTTGTTTGAGTCGATGTGCAGTAAATCCGACTGGCTTGGTTAGCCCGGGAAATTATCTTTGTTAGCTGCTTTGCTACGCGCTTCGGCTGGCGAAATGATTCGCTTCTTAACCAGATCCGACAGATTCTGGTCCAGTGTCTGCATACCGAACTGGGTACCGGTCTGGATCGCCGAGTACATCTGCGCCACTTTGGCCTCGCGGATCAGATTGCGAATGGCAGGTGTGCCGACCATGATTTCATGGGCAGCGACGCGGCCTTTGCCATCCATGGTCTTGCACAAAGTTTGCGAAATAACGGCCTTCAGGGATTCTGACAACATGGCGCGAATCATTTCTTTTTCCGCCGCCGGAAAGACGTCGATGATCCGGTCGATGGTCTTGGCCGCCGACGAGGTATGCAGCGTACCGAACACCAAGTGACCGGTTTCAGCACCGGACATGGCCAGGCGTATGGTTTCCAGATCGCGCATTTCACCGACCAGGATCACGTCCGGGTCTTCGCGCAAGGCCGAACGAAGGGCGTTGTTAAATGACAGCGTATGCGGCCCGACTTCGCGCTGGTTGATCAGGCATTTCTTCGATTCGTGCACGAATTCGATCGGGTCTTCCACGGTCAAAATGTGGCCGTACTCGTTTTCGTTTTTGTGATTCACCATCGCCGCCAGGGTGGTGGATTTACCGGATCCGGTTGGCCCAGTCACCAGCACCAGCCCGCGCGGTTGGTCGGCCAAGTCTTTGAAAATATTGGGTGCCTTGAGGTCTTCCAGCGACAGAATCTTGGACGGAATGGTCCGCATCACAGCGGCCGCGCCACGATTCTGGACGAACGCATTGACCCGGAAACGCGCCAGGTTCGGCACCGCAAACGAGAAGTCACATTCAAGGCTTTCTTCATAGACCTTGCGCTGGCCGTCGTTCATGATGTCATAGATCATGCTGTGCACGTCCTTGTGCTCCATCGGCGGCAAGTTGATCTTGCGCACATCGCCATGAACTCGGATCATCGGCGGCATTCCCGAGGACAGGTGCAAGTCGGAAGCCCCGTTTTTGACGACAAAGGTAAGCAGTTCGGTAATGTCCATTTTGAAGAGTCCCGTAAAGTTTTGCGGCAGGTTCAGCAGGGATTTTGCAGCGATTCGCCAATTTTTGCTGCGATATACTTAAGTCGCTATATGACAACAATCGCCGCCAACTTGCAAGCTGTCCGTGAACGCATTGCCATGGGCTGCGCCGCCGCCGGTCGTCATGCCGACGAAGTTCATCTGCTGGCAGTCTCGAAAACCTGGCCGGCGCCGGATTTGCGCGAATTGTTCTCGTGCGGACAGTCCGCATTCGGCGAAAGTTATGTCCAGGAAGCGCTGCCCAAGCAGGATCAACTCGCCGATCTCGCGCTTGACTGGCACTTCATCGGCCCGTTGCAAAGCAACAAAACGCGCACCGTTGCCGAGCGTTTCGCCTGGGTCCATTCCATTGAGCGCCTGAAAATCGCCGAACGGCTGTCCGCACAGCGACCGCCTGAGCTACCGCCGCTCAACGTTTGTCTGCAGGTCAATGTCTCTGGCGAGGCCTCGAAGAGCGGCTGTGCTCCGGCCGATCTGGGCGATCTGGCGCATGCCATCGCCGCCTTGCCCCATCTGCGTCTGCGCGGCTTGATGGCGATTCCCGAGCCGACCGATGACCCTCAGCTGCAACGATCCCGTTTCGCTACGCTGCGAGGCTTGCGGGATGAACTGAACGCCGCCGGGCTTCAGCTTGATACCTTGTCGATGGGCATGAGCCATGACCTCGAAGCAGCGATAATGGAAGGCGCAAGCATCGTGCGCATCGGCACGGCACTCTTTGGCGAACGACACTAACTTAATTCTCAAGAACATGAAAATCACCTTCATTGGCGGCGGTAACATGGCCACCGCACTCATTGGCGGCCTCAAGAAGCAGGGCTTTTCGGCTGCCGGCATGCAAGTCATCGAACCCAACCCGGAATCCCGCGAGCGCCTGATGGAACAGTTCGGTGTGCGCTGCGCGCCCGCCATCGACGCCGCCGCCCTGCACTGCGAAGCCATCGTTCTCGCCGTCAAGCCGCAGCAGATGAAGGAAGCGCTCACCCCCTGTGCCGGCCAACTCACTGACCAATTGGTGATCAGCATCGCGGCTGGTTTGCGCATTGCCGACATGGCGCGCTGGCTGGGCGGCTACAGCAAGATCGTGCGCAGCATGCCCAATACGCCGGCCCTGATCAGCGCCGGTATCACTGGCCTATATGCCGACCCGAGCGTAGATCTGGCCGAGCGGGCCATGGCCGGAAAAATCCTTGGTGCCGTGGGCGAGACGGTCTGGATCGACAATGAGGCGCAGATGGATGCTGTCACCGCCGTTTCCGGGAGTGGCCCGGCCTACGTTTTCTATTTCATCGAGGCCATCGAGAAGGCGGCCCGCGACCTCGGCTTCAATGCCGAACAAGCGCGCCAATTGACGGTGCAGACCTTCATCGGTGCGGCACGCCTGGCGGAGCAAAGTCCGGAGACCATCGCCACGTTGCGCGAGCGCGTCACGTCCAAGGGCGGCACCACTGCCGCAGCGCTGGATACCTTCAATGTCGGCAATGCTGCCGCCGCTATTCGTAGCGGCGTGCTGGCCGCTGATGCGCGTGGTCGCGAACTGGGCGATATGCTCGGTCAAGTGTAATCACCGGCGTAACGTAATCATGCTGACGCAAATCCTGCTGTTGATTCTTTCCACCGTTTGCGACCTGCTCACCGTCGCCCTGCTGGCGCGCTTCGCCTTGCAAGCCGTGCGGGCACCGTTTCGCAATACTCTGGGCCAGTTTTTGCTGGCTGTGACCAATTGGATGGTGATCCCGGCACGGCGTTTTATTCCCAGCGCCTTTGGTTACGATACCGCCAGTCTGTTCCTGGCCTGGCTCTGGCAAGCCCTGTTCATCGGTTTGGCGACCGGACTGGGTGGCGGCATGGAGGCGATTTCAGCTTCGCCAATTTTGGGCGTCGTGGTGATTGCGGCGCTGGATATCGTCAAAATCGCGATTTATATGGTCATGGGCGTCGTCGTCGTCTCGGCTGTATTTTCCTGGACCAACCCCTATGCGCCGCTGGCTGAAACATTCAATCAGTTGTCGCGGCCCTTGCTGCGGCCGTTTCAGCGCCTGATCCCGCCGCTGGGCGGTGTCGATCTGTCACCCATCGCGCTGTTCCTGGCCTTGCAGGTGTTGTTGATCGTTCTGGCCAACGTGCGCGCCAACCTGCTACCCGCGCTCTACGGTGGCTGAGTCTTGATCGGCGGTTGATGAGCTGGCTGCGTGTCGATGGCGATGGCGTCGTACTGACGCTGCACATCCAGCCCGGCGCCAAGAAAACCGAAATCGTCGGCCTGCATGGCGAGGCGCTCAAAATTCGTCTTGCGGCGCCACCGGTCGATGGCAAGGCCAATGCCGCGTTGATCGCCTTCATTGCCAAAAAAGTCGGTGCTGGCAGGACGGCGGTAGCCCTGATCAGTGGCGACACCGCACGTGCCAAACGTGTCCGAATTGCCGGCATTGACGAGCAAAGCGCGCGCGAAGCGCTGTCCGGCGTGGTTTTTTCGGGCTGAATTCGATTGCCGTTCGCATATGCGCGCGCTTATTGTGGTATCCCTTTGGTGGTACGCCTAAAATGTGCAAATGTTGAAGTCTTCGGGGCTAGGAGAAGTTTCGTAGCGGCGAAGCATTCACATTGTTGAATTTTCAAATAGAAAGTTGGTTGGCATACAAATGAAGAACAGAACGATTCAAATGCTCGTCGAGCAGTCAAAGCTGGAAACCCAATACGCAGGAAATGAAGATGCCTTCGCGAAGTTCGTTGGTTTGATTGTGCAAGAGTGCGCGATTGAACTGGAAGCAAACCGCTTGGCCATTTTCGATGCGAATCATCATCATGCCCACTGGAATTGCGGCGTGAAGTGGGCGGTCGCAAAACTACAGAATCACATTTCGGCGAAGATGAAATATATCGATTGCAAGGAAGCCGCCTGACACCCGGGTTTAGCCCGCTTTAGCCTGTTTTAGCCTGCTACGGCGGACTCAGTCGAACTATCGATGGCTTCGACGCTACCGAAAAGCTCCTTCGCCTCGCCCACCGATGCAATGCCAAGTGCGAGTAACGCGGCACACAGGCGAAAGACGCTCAGGTTGTCGAAATATCGGACCACGTCTCGCCATAGGCCAGATGGCCGTCGATCAACGTGTAGCGTACACGACCGGGCAGCGTCAGTCCAAGGAAGGGCGTGTTTTTGCCCTGACTCTTGAGATTGTCACGACTGACCAAAAACTCGGCTTGCGGATCGAAAACGCACACATCGGCAGCGGCGCCCAGCTTGAGCTGGCCGGCGCCCTTGTTAAAGGTGCCGATAATCCGCGCGGGGTCGCAGGTCACACGCGCCAGTGCGGTCGTCAGGGGCAATTCCATCTCGGCCGCCCATTTCAAGGTTAAGGGCAGCAGCAGTTCGAGACCAGTGGCACCGGTTTCGGCTTCTTCGAACGGCATTTGTTTTCCGTCATCGTCGACGGGCGTGTGATCTGACGTCAGGGCGTTGATCGCTCCCGAGGCGAGGCCGGCGCGCAGCGCTTCGCGATCGTTCTGGCTGCGCAGCGGCGGGTCGAGGCGAGCGTGGGCATTGAAGTAGCCGATATCCAGATCGGTCAGGTGGAGGTGGTTGATGGTCACCTCGCAGGTGACATTGATGCCGGCGCTGCGCGCGGCAACGATCATCGCCAGTCCCGCCGCCGAACTGATGCGCCGCAGATGCAGGCGGGTGCCGGTGATGCGCACCAGTTCCAACAGCGAGGCGATCGCAATCGTTTCGGCGGCGACCGGAATACCTGCCAGACCGAGGCGAGCCGCAACCTCACCGTCGTGGGCGACGCCCTTGCGCGACAGAAACTTGTCTTGTGGCTGCAGCCAGACCGGGAAATCGAAGGTCGCCGCGTATTGCAAGGCGCGCAACAGTACTTGCGTGTCGACGATGCTGCGATGGGCTTGGCCGAACGCCACACAACCGGCTTCGGATAACTCGGCCATTTCGGTCAGGCGTTCGCCATTGAGACCCACGGTCAAGGCGCCGACCGGATGCACGCGGGCGAATTCGGGCAAGCGGGCGCGGTGGGTGAGCATCTCGACCAGACCCGGTTCGTCCAGCACCGGATCGGTATCGGGTGGACAGGCCAGGCTGGTGACACCACCGGCGGCGGCGGCGGCCATTTCGGATTCGAGCGTGGCGCGGTATTCGAAGCCCGGTTCACGCAAGCGTGCGGAGAGATCGACCAGGCCGGGGCAGACCACGCAGCCTGTTGCATCCAGCACGCTGGTGACTTCAAAGCCGGCCGGCGCGCCGTTGCCATGGTGGTCGCCAACGCCGACTAGTCGGCCATCGGCGATGAACAGATCGGCATGGATATCCGTCTTCGTGGCGGGATCAACTAGGCGCCCGCCCTTGATATGCAGTCCTGACGACATAAGCTCAACCTCCTCCCAACATGGCCATCACGGCCATGCGCACAGCTATGCCGAAGGTCACCTGCGGCAGGATCACCGCCTGTTTGCCGTCCGCAACCGCCGAATCGATTTCCACGCCCCGATTCATCGGCCCCGGATGCATCACGATGGCGTCCGGCTTGGCCAGCGCCAGCTTCTCCGGTGTCAGGCCGTAGGATTTGAAATACTCCTGCGGACTCGGCAGCAGCGCGCCTTGCATGCGCTCGTTTTGCAGACGCAGCATCATCACCACATCGACACCGCGTAGGCCTTCTTTCATATCGTTAAAGACGCGCACACCCATGCGCTCGACGCCGATCGGCAACAGGGTCTTGGGCGCAATCACACGCACTTCCGGCACGCCGAGCGTGATCAAGGCATGGATCTGGCTGCGTGCCACACGCGAGTGCAGGATGTCGCCCACCACGGCAATGGTCAGGTTGGTGAAATCCTTTTTGTAATGCCGGATCGTGTACATGTCCAGCAGACCCTGCGTCGGATGGGCGTGGCGACCATCGCCGGCATTGATGACACGAATGTGCTCGCGCTGCGTGGCAGCCAGATGCTGGGCGATCAGGTAGGGCGCGCCGCTCGACGCATGACGTACGACGAACATGTCGGCCTGCATCGCGGCCAAGTTATCCACCGTGTCGAGCAGGGATTCGCCCTTGCTTGCCGACGAAGTGTTGATGTTGAGATTGATCACATCCGCCGACAAACGCTTGGCAGCGATCTCGAACGTGGTGCGGGTACGCGTCGAGTTTTCAAAGAAAAGGTTGAACACGCTCTTACCGCGCAGCAGTGGCACCTTCTTCACTTCGCGTTCGGCTACTTCCGAAAAGGGGACGGCCGTGTCGAGAATGCGCATCAGCACGTCGCGTGGTAGCCCTTCGATGCTGAGCAGATGCAGCAGTTCGCCGTGAGCGTTGAGCTGCGGGTTGGCAGCGGTGTCGAGCATGTTTATTTCTCCACCAAACGGAAGGACAGAGCGCCGGCGACCGCTCGCTCAAGCGCCAGCGATTGTCCGGCCGCGAGCGACGTGGCTTGCGCGAAGTAGGTGGCGGCCATCGGCAATTCGCGTCCGCCGCGATCGATCAGCACCGCCAGATCGACCTTGGCCGGGCGACCGTAATCGAAAAGCTCGTTGATCGCCGCGCGGATGGTGCGGCCGGTGTTGAGTACGTCATCGACGATCACAATGTGCGCGCCTTCGACCTCGAACGGGATCTGCGACGCCTTGGTATTGGCCGACAAGCCGCGCTGGCTATAGTCGTCGCGATAAAACGAGACATCAATCGCACCGACCGGCTGGATCAAGCCCAGCATCGTCCGCAAACGTTCGGCGATCCAGACGCCGCCGGTGTGGATGCCGACCAGCGCTGTCTTTGTCGGATCGACCGAGGGTCGCATCACGGCGGCCAGTTCGGCCAGGAGGGTTTCTGCGTCAGGAAGTGTGGGCATGGGCATCCATCCAGCTTTGCAAAATGATACGGGCGGCCTCGGCATCGACCAGTGTTTTTGATTTGCGCCAATCGACGCCGCGCGTGCGCAATTCGTCTTCGGCGGCCAATGAGCTGAAGCGCTCATCGACGTGTTCGACGGGCAACGCGAAACGCCCGCGCAATTGATTGGCAAAGCGTTCGCAACGAGCGGTCATTTTGTGCGGCGTGCCGTCCTCGTTGAGTGGCTGGCCGACCAGTAGGCGACCGGGGCGCCATTCGGCAATCAGTTTCTCGATGGCGCCGAAACGGGCATCGTTGGCCTCGGCGCAGATGGTTTGCAAGCTGCGGGCCTGTCCGAGGCGCATTTCGCCGACGGCCACGCCGATGCGCTTCATGCCGAAGTCAAAGGCGAAAACGGTCTCATCACGCATGCCCGGCGACATCGGAAAGATTGGCGAAATCGATGCCCAGCAACTGCATGGCGGCCGGCAAACGCTCTTCCGGCGGCAGATCGAAAATCACTGCCGGCGCCGCTTCAACCGTCAGCCAGGCGTTCTGCGCCAGCTCCCATTCGAGCTGGCCGGCGCTCCAGCCGGCGTAACCGAGGCTCACCAGTACCTGCGCCGGCTCGGCGGCGGTGCCCATCATCTGCAGCACATCGCGTGAACTGGTCAGGGCAATATCGGAATTCACGTTCAGCGTTGATTGCCAACTGCCGCCGGGGCGATGCAGGACAAAGCCACGATCGGTCTGCACCGGGCCGCCGAAATATACCGGCAGGGCGCCGAAGCGCTGCATCGGTTCGCCTTCTTCAAGCTCGATATTGACGCGCTCGAACAGGTTGGCCAGGGTCATGTCCATCGGCCGGTTGATGATGATGCCGATCGCTCCTTCGGCGTTGTGTTCGCAGACATAGGTCAGCGTGCGCGAGAAGTTCGGGTCGCTCATCGCCGGCATGGCGATCAGGAAGTGGTTGGCCAAGCATGTGACCTGGGTGACAGTATCCATAACCATGGCCACATTGTAATCTGTCCCATCCTTCTCGACTTCGTCGACCACCATGTCCTCTGCCCTCGTCTGGTTCCGGCGTGATCTGCGCGATCACGACCACGCTGCTCTCTATCACGCGCTGAAAAGTCACTCGCGGGTGCATTGCGTTTTCGTTTTCGACACCACCATTCTCGACCCCTTGCCGCGCGTGGATCGGCGTGTCGAGTTAATCCTGCGTTCTATCGAGGAACTCGATGCTGGATTGCGCGAAATGGGCGGCGGGCTGATCGTGCGTCATGGCGATCCGGTGGACATCATTTCGCAACTCGCCGCCGAACTTAATGTTGCCGTGGTCTATAGCAACCGCGACTACGAACCGGCGGCCATTGCTCGCGACGAGGAGGTCAGTCGCCGTCTCGCCAGCGCCGACTTTTTACAGTTCAAAGACCAGGTGATCTTTGAACGCGACGAGATCATGACCCAAGGCGGCACGCCGTTTTCGGTCTTCACACCGTACAAAAATGCCTGGCTGAAGAAGCTGGATTCGTTCTACCTGACGTCCTATCCGGTGATGAAATTCGCCGCGAATTTGGCGCCGGCGCCACGTGCAATACCGACGCTGGCGCAACTTGGTTTTGATTCCACCGACCTGGCGGCACTCAAGTTGCCTACCGGCATGAGTGGCGCACAAACGCTGTTTCACGATTTCCTTGACCGCATCGACGCCTATGCCGAGGCACGAAACTATCCTGCTATCAAAGGGCCGTCCTACCTCGCCGCGCATTTGCGTTTCGGTACCATTTCGATTCGCCAGCTCGCGGCGCATGCCCACGGTCATGGTGGCCGTGGCGCCGAAACCTGGCTGGCGGAACTGATCTGGCGTGACTTCTATCACGCCATCCTTTGGCATTACCCGCGCGTGGTTGGTCACTGCTTCAAGGCGCAATTCGATGCTCTGCGCTGGGACGATGCGCCGGATCTGCTGGCGGCATGGAAATCCGGCCACACCGGTTATCCGCTGGTTGATGCGGCGCAACGCCAGTTGCTGCAATCGGGCTATATGCACAATCGCCTGCGCATGGTCAGCGCCTCATTTCTGACCAAGGATCTTGGGCTTGATTGGAAACTCGGCGAAGCCTGGTTCGCCGAAAAGCTGCTCGATTTCGATCTCGCCGCCAACAACGGCGGCTGGCAATGGGCGGCCTCGACCGGCTGCGATGCGCAACCATGGTTCCGCATTTTCAATCCTGTGACGCAATCAGAGAAATTTGACCCCGAGGGGAAATTCATCCGCCGTTACGTACCGGAGCTGGCCAGTGTGCCGGACAAGCTCATCCACGCGCCGTGGAAAATGGGTGGCGTGGCGGGCTATCCGGCGCCTGCCGTCGATCACGCCGTAGCCCGAGAGCGCACACTGGCTCGCTTCAAATCCTGCGGCGGATAAAAAACGGGCACCCGATTTGCAAGGGGTGCCCGAATACCACAGGGGAGGAGAAACCTGATTGCCCCCTCGTCGAGGGGGCGGTGAAGCTTAGTGGTGGTACGCCGACTCGCCGTGCGAGGTGATGTCCAGACCCTCGCGCTCTTCGTCTTCCGGTACCCGCAGACCGATGAACATATCGACCAGTTTGTAGCAGATGAAGGCAACGACACTCGACCAGACGATCGTGATACCGACGCCCGTGGCCTGGATGATGACCTGACCCATCATGTCGTAGTCGGCTGCCACCTTGTTGGCAACATAGTCGTAGATGCCCGTGCCGCCGAGACTGGGGGCAGCGAATACACCCGTCAGGATCGCACCGAGGATGCCACCGACGCCATGCACACCAAACACGTCGAGCGAGTCATCGGCACCAAGCAGCTTCTTCAGGCCATTGACACCCCACAGGCAGATGAAGCCAGCGAGCAGACCGATCACCAGAGCACCGACCACGCCGACGAAGCCGGCAGCGGGGGTGATGGCGACCAGACCAGCAACAGCACCGGACGCGGCGCCGAGCATCGAGGGCTTGCCCTTGACCATCCATTCCGCCACCATCCAGGAGGTTGCCGCCATCGCGGTCGCCAGCCAGGTATTGACGAAGGCCAGTGCGGCAGTACCGTTGGCTTCCAGAGCGGAACCGGCGTTGAAACCGAACCAGCCGAACCACAACAGCGAGGCGCCGATCATGGTGAAGGTCAGCGAGTGCGGAGCCATCGAGTCCTTGCCGTAGCCGACACGCTTGCCGGTCAGGTAGGCACCGATCAGGCCGGCAAAGGCGGCGTTGATATGAACGACGGTACCGCCAGCGAAGTCAAGTGCGCCCTTCTGGAACAGATAACCGGCGGTAGCACCCAGCTTCTCAGCCGCTTCAGCCGAGGTGTAGCCATCGGGACCGGCCCAGTACCAGACCATGTGCGTGATCGGCAGGTAGCTGAAGGTGAACCACAGCACCATGAACATCAACACGGCCGAGAACTTGATGCGCTCGGCGAAGGCGCCGACCACCAGGCCACAGGTGATGGCCGCGAACGCGCCCTGGAAGGCGACGAAGATGAACTCGGAGACGCCGACACCCTTGCTGAACGTGGCCGCAATCGAATCCGGCGTGATGCCTTTCAGGAACAGCTTGTCGAGACTGCCGAAGAACGCATTGCCTTCGGTGAAAGCGATACTGTAGCCATAAACAGCCCACAACACGCTGATCACCGAGAAGGTAACGAACACCTGCATCAGGACCGACAGCATGTTCTTGCTGCGCACCAAGCCGCCGTAGAACAGCGCGAGGCCAGGAATGCTCATCAGCATCACGAAGGCGGTGGATACCATCAACCAGGCGTTATCGCCCTTGTTGACAGTGGGTGCTGCAGCGGCAACCGCAGGCGCCGCATCCGCCACCGCAGCAGCGGCTGCGGCGACTTCTTCGGCACCAGCGATGCCGGCAAACCCGGCACCGGCGCCGACGACGGCGGCGAGAATGGCAAATTTGGATTTCATGATGGGTCTCCCTTACAGGGCAGCCTCACCGGATTCACCGGTGCGGATGCGGATGACTTGTTCGACATTGAAGACAAAGATCTTGCCGTCACCGATCTTGCCGGTGCTGGCGGATTTCTCGATGGCTTCGATGACCTGGTCGAGCATATCGTCGCGAACGGCGGCTTCGACCTTGACCTTGGGCAGAAAATCGACAACATATTCAGCGCCGCGATAGAGCTCGGTATGACCCTTCTGCCGACCGAATCCCTTGACCTCAGTGACGGTGATCCCCTGTACGCCACAGGCGGCAAGGGCCTCGCGCACTTCGTCAAGCTTGAACGGCTTGATGATGGCGGAAACGAGTTTCATGATGAATTCCTTTATTCCAGAATGTGGTTTGGGGTGATCGTCTTGCTTTCCCGCCAACGCCGTCAGGGTCGCCGGCGGGAATGAAGCAGAGGCTTAGAACGTCTTGGTGAAGTTCAGGACCACGCGGCTTTTCCCGGCGGAGTAGTCGGCGGCACCGCCCGGACGTGTCGGAAAACAGTAAGCATCGGGGACTGCGCCACAGCTATCGTTGGCATTCGTGGTCGAAACAGCTAGGCCCACCACGCCGACGCCGACATCCTTGGTGACACCAATTTTGTAATCGGTGTAATTGGCAGCCGACCAGTTCTTCACCTTCTGCTTACCAATGTGCCCGGTCACGCCCCAGCCGTCGCCCAGGTCATAGGTGGCGTTCAGTTCGAGGTAGCCACTGCGCTTCGAGTTGGCCACGCCAAACAGGTTGGAGGTCGACTGCGAGTACTTGAGGGTCAGGATGCTCCAGGTCACGGCGCCATACAACTCCGTTGTGTTCGGATTGGTCGCTGCCGGGGCCAGGGTGCCGGGATAGTTATAGGTCAGGATACCGACGTCGTAGCCCAGACCGCCCATCGAACCCTTATAGCCGCCATAAATGTCGACTTCCAGGCTGGCGCCACTAACGCCAGCATTCTCCAGCCAGCTTATGTTGGAACCCCAAACACCGACATAGGCGCCGCTGGCGTGGGCGTAATCGAACCCGCCCTGCAAGGCCGGCTTGCCAGCGGTCTGAGCGATGCCGCGATACAGGTATTCGGTGGCGAAGCCGACGTTGCCGGTGAATGGGGACGGCGCCGGAGCGTCAGCTGCCATGGCGAGTGAAGGGATCGTAAGAGCGGCGGTAACAGCGACAGCAAAGAGGGACTTGCGCATGATGAATCTCCTGAAGGGTAAAGGTGCAAGGACTTCTTAGCAGATCGCATGCCAGTATATTTATTGCTTTATTTTCAATTGCTTATTAAGAATTAGCCAACTCCTGATGGTGTTCCCGCACTGCATTGGTGTGGCGATACACCGAGATTGCACCAGCTTGGTGCGAGGCTCAATCATTGATCATCCGGGCCGCTCTGTTAGACTCCCGCCACCGCTCACTCAGCCTTTCTGCATAGCCATGCTCAATCCAAAAATGCTCGACGACGTCTCTGCCCGCATCTCTGCCTTGATGGCGAATACGCCGGCGGCGGACATTGAAAAGAACATGCGCGCGTTGCTGTCGAGTTTGTTCGGCCGGCTCGATCTGGTCACGCGTGAGGAATTCGATGTCCAGCGCGAAGTGTTGGCCCGCACTCGCGAGAAACTCGGCCAACTCGAAGCCCGCATCGCCGAGCTCGAAGCGCGCAAACCCTGATCCCGATGGCGCTCGCTGTTCTCCGCTCGCGGGCGCTGGCGGGTTTGTCCGCTCCTGAAGTCACGGTCGAGGTCCATCTCGCCGCCGGTTTGCCGGCCTTCACGCTGGTCGGCCTGCCTGACACCGAAGTCAAGGAAGCCCGTGACCGCGTGCGTGCCGCGATCCAGAATTGCCAGTTCGAATTCCCCCAACGCCGCATTACCGTCAATCTCGCACCGGCCGATCTGCCCAAGGAATCCGGGCGTTTCGATCTGCCGATTGCGCTTGGCATCCTGATCGCCTCGGGACAGATCAAGGCCAGCACGCTTGATCAGCATGAATTCGCCGGCGAGTTGGCCTTGTCCGGCGAATTGCGGCCGATTCGCGGCGCCCTGGCCATGTGCGCCGTAATGCGCAAGCAGGCGCACGGACGTTCCTTCGTCCTGCCGCTGGAGTCGGCGCCTGAGGCGGCGCTGATCGGCGACATCGAGATCCTGCCAGCGAAAAATCTCCTGGAAGTCTGCGCCCATCTCAACGGCGCCCAAAAGCTCACGCCGAGCGCCGTCTCGCCAGCACCGACTTTTGCCCATTACCCGGATTTGTCCGAGGTCAAGGGCCAGGCACCGGCCAAGCGTGCGCTGGAAGTCGCGGCGGCGGGCGGTCATTCCCTGTTGATGAGCGGCCCGCCTGGCGCCGGCAAGTCGATGCTGGCGCAACGCCTGCCCGGCCTGTTGCCACCGATGACGCACGACGAAGCGTTGGAAGCCGCCGCCGTGCATTCGCTGGCCGGCTCGTTCACGCTGGAGCGTTGGGGTCAGCGCCCGTTTCGTTCGCCGCACCATTCTGCGTCCGGGCCGGCACTGGTTGGTGGTGGCAGCACGCCGCGCCCGGGCGAGATTTCACTCGCCCATCAGGGGATTTTGTTTCTCGACGAATTGCCGGAGTTTGAACGGCGCGTGCTCGAAGCCCTGCGCGAACCGCTAGAAACCGGCCACATCCATGTCGCCCGCGCCGCCAGTCGCGCCGAGTTTCCCGCGCGCTTTCAGTTGGTTGCAGCGATGAATCCGTGTCCTTGCGGCTTCCTGGGACACAGCAATGGCAAGTGTCGCTGCACGCCCGATCAGGTGGCGCGGTATCGCAGCAAGCTTTCAGGGCCTTTCCTCGATCGCATCGATCTGATGCTGGATATTCCGGCGGTGAATGAGGCCGAACTGACCACGCGCGGAGAGGGCGAACACTCGGACGTCATTCGCCAGCGCGTCATCGCCGCCCGCGAACGCCAATTGGTTCGCCAGGGCAAACCCAACGCACAACTTACTCCAGACGAGATCGATCAACACTGCCTGCCCGATTGCACCGGCGCGGCCCTGATCAAGCAGGCCATGAACCAGCTCGGGTTATCGGCGCGGGCTTATCATCGCATCCTCAAAGTTGCCCGCACCATTGCCGATCTCGCCGGCCATCACGACGGCGCACCACTCACCGCCGCTCACATCGCCGAAGCCGTGCATTACCGGCGCGGTCTTGCCCATTAGAAAGCCATCATGACTCTCGCCTATCGCATCGTTCCCGTCACGCCATTCGAACAAAACTGTAGCCTGATCTGGTGCACCGACACCATGAAGGGCGCGTTGGTCGACGTTGGCGGCGATCTGGAAAAGCTGCTCGCCGTCGCTGCCAAACTCGGCGTCAGCATCGAAAAACTGCTGCTGACCCACGGCCATATCGATCATGCCGGCGGCACGGGCGAACTGGCCGAGCAATTGAACGTGCCGATCGAAGGCCCGCAGGAAGAAGATCGATTCTGGCTGGAGCAATTGCCGGCGCAAAGCCGCATGTTCGGCTTTCCCCCGGCGCGCGATTTCACACCGACGCGCTGGCTTCATGAAGGCGATACGGTGACCGTCGGCAACGAAACCCTGCAGGTCATCCATACGCCGGGCCATACGCCAGGCCATGTGGTGTTTTTTCATGCCGCGACCAAGCTTGCCATCGTCGGCGACGTTCTGTTTGCCGGCAGCATCGGCCGCACCGATTTCCCGCGTGGCAATCATAAAACGCTGATCGATTCGATCCAGAAGAAACTCTGGCCGCTGGGCGACGAGGTTGATTTCATTGCCGGCCACGGCCCCATGTCGAGCTTCGGCGAAGAGCGCTGCAATAATCCCTTTGTCGGCGATCGCGCCTGAGTTTTAGCCAATTCCTATGAATGTCTTATTCGAAGAGGACGGCGCTTTTCGCGCCGGGAGCATCCTCGCCGACAACACCACTTCCTTGCAGATCGAGCTCGCCTCGGGCAAACGCAGCAAGGTCAAGGCCGCCAATGTTGTGCTGCGTTACGCCACGCCGGCGGCGGGTGACTTGCTGCACCGTGCGGAAGCGGAAGCAGAAGACATCGATATCGATTTTCTCTGGGAAGTCAGCGGCGACGCCGAGTTCAGCTTTGAGGATCTGGCGGTCGACTATCACGGCACCAAGCCGGATGCGGTGCAGGCCGCTGCGGTGCTGCTGCGCCTGCATTCGGCGCCGATGTATTTCCACCGCAAGGGTAAGGGCCGTTTCCGCAAGGCGCCGCCCGAGATTTTGCAGGCCGCGTTGGCCGGACTGGAAAAGAAAAAGCAGCAAGCCGCAGCGGTTGAGCGCATGGTCGAGGAACTCGTCGCCGGCACGCTGCCACCCGAGTTCAAGCCTGTGCTGGGCGAATTATTGTACAAGCCGGATCGCAACAAACTCGAAACCAAGGCGCTCGAAGCCGCCTGCGGTGAAACCGGCAAGAGCACGCCGTTGCTGTTGCGCGACTGTGGCGCCTTGCCCTCGACGCATGATTTCCACCTCGGCCGCTTTCTCTTCGAGTACTTTCCCGAGAATCGCGGTGGGACTGGTTTCGGCAATTTTTCTCCGGCGCAGTCGCCCGCCGATTTGCCGCTGGCGGATGTCGCCGCTTTCAGCATCGACGATGCGGCCACCACCGAGATCGACGACGCCTTTTCGCTAACGGCCAAGCCCGACGGCGGTTGGCGGGTCGGCATTCACATCGCGGCGCCCGGCCTCGGCTTTGGTCCGGAATCGGACCTCGGCAAGATCGCCCGCGACCGTTTGTCGACGGTGTATATGCCAGGGCGCAAGATCACCATGCTGCCGGAAGCCGTGGTCGATCAATTCACGCTTGCTGCCGGCCGTACCGTGGCCGCCATCTCGCTGTATCTTGATGTCGCCACCGATTACCGTGTGCTTGGCCAAGAAACCAGGCTGGAACGCATTAAGATCGCCGCCAACCTGCGCCACCACGATATCGAGCCGGTCTTCAACGCGGAAACACTGGCCACCGGCCTAGGCGAATTTCCATGGCGCGATGAACTGAAAACGCTGTGGGAACTGGCCGTCGTGCTCGAAGCCGGACGCGGCAAGCCGGCCGACAACGCCAACCGCAAGGATTACAACTTTGCGGTCGATTGGGACGCGGCTGGCGTTGAAGGGCTGGGCGTCATTTCGATACCCGAGCGCCCGCGCGGTAGTCCGCTTGATGTACTCGTCGCCGAACTGATGATCGTTGCCAATTCGAGTTGGGGTGCGTTGTTGCGTGACGCCGGCATTCCGGCGCTGTATCGTGTGCAGACGGCGGGCAAGGTGCGCATGAGCACGGTCGCCGCACCGCACGAAGGGCTCGGGCTGGATTGCTATGCCTGGTCCAGTTCGCCGCTACGGCGCTATTGCGACCTCGCCAACCAATGGCAACTGATCGCCCATCTGCAAGACGAAAAGCCACCGTTCCCGCCCAAGTCGGCGGACCTGATGGCGGCTTTGCGCGACTTCGAACTCACCTACGCCGCCTATGCCGAATTCCAGCGCGGCATGGAACGTTACTGGTGCCTGCGCTGGTTGCTGCAGGAAGAGCGCCTCGGCCCGGTGGGCGTCACGGCACGCGTGCTCAAAGAACAACTGGTGCGGCTCGAAGAGGTTCCGCTGGTGCTGCGGTTACTCGATTTGCCGGATTTGTCGATCGCAGCGCGCGGTGCGCGGGTGCGTGTGGCCATCGATAGCATCGATTTATTGGCCGCAGAAGCACGCGCTCGATTCGTCGAATTGCTACCCGAGCCGGGCTCTGATGCGGACTTCAGCGCCGACGGCGAGGACGAGGTGGCGGACTAAAATCCGCAGATGCCCGTCGCTCTGCGCTTGGCCGGGATTCCCTGGCCGGCTTTTCTTGCCAAAATGGACCCGCCCCGGCGTCACCTGACGCTGGCGCTCGGCCTATCGCTGTTGATCCACGCGGTGTTGCTGTCGATTCACTTCAAGTTGCCCGAGGCGCTGGGCCGCGTTAGCGAGCGCGCGCTGGATGTGATCCTGGTCAATAGCAAGCACGCCACCAAGCCGACCAAGGCGCAGGCCAAGGCGCAAGCCAATCTCGATGGCGGCGGCAACACGGATGAAGATCGCCGCGCCAAGACGCCGCTGCCACCGTCGCGGCGCGATGCCGAGGGCGACAACCTGAAAGAAGCACAGAAACGCGTCGCTCAACTCGAAGCGCAGGCGCAGCAAATGATGACCCGGCTCGCCAGCGAGAAGACTGTCAGCGCGGACCAGCGCACTAAGGAAACCGTCAGTCAGCCGGCGCCCACCATGTCGGGTGCCGATTTGGCCAATTCGGCGCTCGCCATTGCCCGCATTGAGGGTCAGATTGCGCGCCAGATGGAAGATTACAACCAGCGTCCGCGAAAGAAATTCCTCGGCGCGCGGGTCGAGGAATATCGCTTTGCGCAGTATGTCGAGGATTGGCGGCAAAAGATCGAGCGCGTCGGCAACTTGAATTACCCGGAGGCCGCGCGTGGCCGGCTTTACGGTAGCCTGGTGCTAACGGTGGTGATCAAGAACACCGGCGAACTGGATCGTGTCGACATCAATCGCTCGTCCGGCAAGAAGCTGCTCGATGAAGCAGCCAAGCGTATCGTGCAACTCGCCGCGCCCTATGCTGTCTTTCCCGATGCTATCCGGCGCGATACCGATATCATCGAAATTACCCGTACCTGGAGCTTCACCAACGCCGACCGCCTGAGTGCGGATTAAGGAAAATCATGGCCAAGGAACCTGACGACATCAGCATGGCGCTGTTCTGCGATTTCGAGAACATTGCCCTCGGCGTGCGCGACGCGCAATACGAGAAAT
Source organism: Propionivibrio dicarboxylicus (assembly GCA_945902805.1). GTDB lineage: Bacteria > Pseudomonadota > Gammaproteobacteria > Burkholderiales > Rhodocyclaceae > CAMDMZ01. The sequence continues at coordinate 63,556 of CAMDMZ010000005.1, forward strand.
TCGACATCAAGCCGGTGCTGGAGCGCCTGCTGCTCAAGGGCAGCATCGTGGTCAAGAAAGCCTATTGCGATTGGGACCGCTACAAGAGCTTCAAGGGCGCGATGCACGAAGCCAACTTCGAGCTGATCGAGATTCCGCACGTACGGCAATCGGGCAAAAATTCGGCCGATATCCGCATGGTGGTCGACGCGCTCGATCTTTGTTACACCAAGGCCCACGTCAATACTTTTGTCATCATCAGCGGTGATTCGGATTTCTCGCCACTGGTGTCCAAACTGCGCGAAAACGCCAAGCGCGTGATCGGCGTTGGCGTCAAGCAATCGACCTCCGACTTGCTGATCGCCAATTGCGACGAGTTCATTTACGTTGATGACCTGGTGCGCAAACGGCAACGCGACAACCCGGATCGCCAGAACCGAAAACCCGCCGATCCGCAGGAACAGGATGCGCGCCGCACCAAAGGCCTGGACATGGCGGTGGCGACGCTGGAGGCCATGTTGGAAGATCGTTCCGAAGACGAAAAGGTTTGGGCCTCCGTGTTGAAAGAGGCCTTGAAGCGGCGCAATCCGGGCTTCAATGAATCCTACTTTGGCTACAAGAGTTTTGGTGCCTTGCTGGAGGAGGCGCACAAACGCGGCTTGCTTGAGTTTGGGCGCGATGAAAAGTCCAGCGCCTATGTGAAGCGCCGTGTCGGTGGTCCGTTACCGTCTGCCAACGATATGGGACCGTTAATTGACGACGAAAGCGCCGTCTCGCCAGCACCGACTTTTTACGCACCCGTGGATGCAGGCGTGGCCACCGCGCCAGTATCGGAAAACCCGGTTGCCGAGATTGCCGAGGCTGCTGTGGTGGCTGAGGTGGTGCTGGGCAACAAACCCTCACGTTCCCGACGTTCGCGTTCACGCAAGCCGACTTCTGCACCTGCCGCCGCCGCTACGGTTACGACGACAACCGCACCGGTCGTTGAGTCGGTCGTGGCGCCGGTCACCGAGATCGCTGTCGTTGCGCCGAAGCCTACCCGCAAACCGCGCCCGCCACGGCGCAAGAAACCGGAAGTTGCCGCCGAATGAGCGATCGCTACGCGGTTTTTGGCAACCCGATCGGCCATAGCAAATCCCCGCGCATCCATGCCTTATTCGCTGCCCAAACCGGGCAGGACATCAGCTACGAAGCCATCCTGGCGCCGCGCGAGGATTTTGCGGGCACGGTCGAGCGCTTCATTCTGCGTGGTGGCAAGGGTGCCAATGTCACGGTACCGTTCAAGGAAGAGGCCTTCAAGCTTGCCACGCACTTGACGGCGCGCGCCCAGGCAGCCGGCGCGGTGAATACCCTCAATTTCATGGACGATGGAATCACCGGCGATAACACCGACGGTGCCGGTCTGGTGCGAGACCTGAAAGCCAATCTCGGCTGCGATCCGGTCGGTCGCCGCATCTTGTTGCTGGGTGCTGGCGGTGCAGCGCGTGGCGCGATCCTGCCGTTGTTGCTGGAGCAGCCGGCGGAATTGTTGATCGCCAATCGTACTGAAGAAAAGGCCGCGCGTCTGGCGTTTGAGTTTGCCCGACTGCCGGGCTGCGCCGTGGCGGTGAAACCGGACAGTCTTGCCTTCGGCGACCTGGCCAGACGCCAGTTCGACCTGGTCATCAACGCCACGTCAGCCGGCCTTGATGACGCCGCTTTGCCACTACCGGATTCGATTTTCGCGCCACGTTGCGTCGCCTACGAAATGCTCTATGGCCGCGAAACCGCCTTCATGCGCCAGGCGCGTGAGGCGCACGCGCGGGTCGCCGATGGCCTTGGTATGTTGGTCGAACAGGCGGCCGAAGCCTTTTTCGTCTGGCGTGGTATTCGTCCGCACACTGCACCGGTGCTGCTGGAAATGCGTCCGCCACAAGCATGAGGCATCCTGCTCCGCGTTGGCTCAAGCTGGGTTTGGGCGGATTTTTTCTGCTCGTGCTGATCTGGCAGGGTTGGTACTTGGGCTGGGTGTTGTGGTGGAAGTGGGTCGACCCGGGCATCACCAGTTTTCAGAGCCAACGCCTCAGTGAACTGCGGGATAAGAATCCGCAAGCCGAGTTGAAGCATCAGTGGCTGCCGTACGCCAAGATTTCGGTCCAGCTGAAGCGTGCCGTGGTGGCCGCAGAGGACGACAAGTTCGTCGATCATGAAGGCTTCGACTGGGAAGGCATCCAGAAAGCCATCGAGAAAAACCAGAAGAAGGGCAAGGTGGTGGCTGGTGGCTCGACCATCAGCCAGCAATTGGCGAAGAATCTTCTGCTGTCGCCGAACAAGACCGTGCTGCGCAAGGGTGAAGAGGCCATCATTACGCTGTGGCTTGAACTTCTGTGGGACAAGCAGCGCATCCTCGAGGTTTATTTGAACGTAGTGGAGTGGGGTGAAGGCGTATTCGGCGCCGAGGCGGCGGCGCGGCGTTACTTCAATACCGGCGCCGCCCAGCTTTCGGCCGAACAGGCGGCCCGCCTCGCCGTGCTCTTGCCGGCGCCGCGTCGCTACGAGAAAAGCCCGCATTCAGCCTATCTTAACGGCCGCACGCAACTGATTCTGGGGCGGATGCGCTACGCAGACGTGCCTTGACGCGCTACCGCGCACTGCTGGTTGTCTGCCTGGTGGCGACCTTGGCCAGTCTGCTGCCGCCAGGTTTCAGCAGCTGGCTCATCTGGCGGATCGATGCGCCAGTGGTAGAGATCTGGCGCTGGCTGAGCGCCCATTTCGTGCATCTGAGTGCCGGCCATCTATTGTTGAATCTGGCTGCGTTGATAACACTGGCCGTGCTGGCGGAAATGTTGCCGGCGATAGCCCGGCGGCCGAGGCACTCCTGGTTGGCGCCGGCTGGTCTGTCCTTGGTTGTGATCGATATCGGCCTGGCCTGGGGATGGTTTCCGATCCAGTGGTATGCGGGCCTGTCTGGCGTCTTGCATGGATTGTTCGCCTGGCTGGCGCTGGCGCTAGTGCTTGGAGAGAGGCCACCGCGCCTCCGTCTTTTGGCGTTGGCACTCTATCTTGGTGGGCTGGCCAAAGCGATCCACGACCTGCAAACGCCGGTCGGTGCCGTGGGTTGGCTGGGCGTGCCGTTGGCCACGCCCGCTCACATGCTGGGTTATCTGGGGGGTACCCTGTGGGCCTTCGTCGTGTGGGGCCGTGACCGTTGGCGGTAAATCAGGCTCGCCAGCAGCAGTAGCCCCAGTCCGGCAAACCCATCCAGGGCGCCACCCCCACCACTATCACCGGACGGAGTTGCGGCCCCTGCCACGGTCAGTGCCACGACTGAACTTGCGACTTCACCCGCATCATCGACGACGCGCAAGCGAATTCGATACGTACCGCCGTAGGGTGCGATGAGGCTAACCAGGCTGCCGGTGCCTTCGACGCGGGCTCCCTCTGGCGCCGAGATCACCGTCCAGTCCCAGGTGACGATCGCATGTCCGGTCAGCGTCTGGCTACCGGAGCCGTCAAGTCGGATGGTGGCGCCCGCCGTCAAGGGATCGCGGGCGACGATGGCGGCGCTGGGCAAGGCAACGGCGGCCAAGGCACTGGCCGCGTTCAACATGCCGGCGCCACAGGTGGCGGTGGTGCAGTTGCACTGGGCATCCTGATTGGTCATCGGGCAATCGGATAAGCCGGCTTCTTTCGGAAAGGCGGTGGCGCTGCTCTTGATCCGGTCGATGACCTTGGCTGGCGTCAGGGCTTCATTCATGTCGAACATCAAGGCCGCCGTAGCCGCCGCCAAAGGCGCCGAGAAACTGGTGCCGTAGTTGGTATGCAGAGGCGTCGAGTAGGTGTTCTCGCCGGGCGCCGTGACGCCGTCATTGAGTGTCGTGATTAGCGAAAACAGGCATGGCTCGCCGACGCCGACGTTGACGCAATTGCCTGCCGGCGCGCTGATGCCGACTTCCGGGCCAAAACTGCTGTAGCCGACCTTGGTGCCAACGTGGCGCAAACCTGCCACGCCCAGCACGCCAGGGCAGTTGGCCGGCGATTCGACCGGACCGTCCGAATTTCCAGCGGCGGCCACGATCAGTACACCTTTTGCCGTCACGGCACTAATGGCATCGGTATAGGTGGGTTCGCAGGCACCGGCTGCACTCAGGCTGAGATTGATCACCCGTGCCGGCGTCTGGTTTTCCGGCACGCCGGGCACGGTCAGACCGGCGGCCCAGCGCATGGCGGCGATGATGTCCGAGTCGTAGCCACCGCATTTGCCGAGTACGCGCAGCGCCAGCAAGCGAATATTCCAGCCGGCACCGGCAATCCCGATCGCGTTGTCCGTGGCGGCCGCGATCAAGCCACTAACGCGCGTGCCGTGCCAGGAGCTTGTTGTATTGTCGGCTAGCGCATCGGCGCCGCAGATGTCGATCAGCGCCGCGTTGCTGCGGTCGTTGGCATCGATGTAATCGCCGGGATCGGAATAATCAGCATCGCGACCATTGCCATCGGAGCCCAATGCGGCGTCGGCGATAAAGTCATAGCCACCAACGATCTTGCCGGCGAGATCGGGGTGATCGCGGCGAACGCCCGTATCGATGACGGCAACCAGGGTGCCATTGGTGCCGATGGCGCCTTTAGAGCGATCCCAGGCCGATACCATATTGATTGCCGCTGCTTCAGTCGATTGCAAATACCACTGGCTGGAAAACAGCGCGTCATTGGGTAAGGTACGCGCCAAGCGCCGTCGATCGGGAACGGCATATTCAACCTCTGGCTCGCGCGCCAGGCGACTGGCCAAAGCCTGCGAATCCAGATCCTTGCTGCGTAGTACCTCCATACCCGGTGCCGGGCCTGACATGGCTTGCAAACGCAGCCCTGTACGCTGAGCGAGGGTGGGTGACATGCCGGTGGCTGCGGCCTGGCGCAGCACATTGTCACCGCTGCGGTACTTGACGATCACGCGGCCGCTTTCGCCGCTGGCCGCCAGAGTGTGCGTGCTCACCGTCAGCAGGGCCAGACAACCAATGCTTGCAAGTGTCTTCAACATGGTCGAACTTCCCTTCATGGTCGAGTCTTCATATCGTCCCGCGTCACAGAAACGACGTCTGCTCTGGCGGCGATGGCCAACAGCGCACGTTCGCAACGCGTGTCATCTGACGTACAGGATAGGCGGTAGGAATGGGTCGTCGGCGAGACAGCACTTTGATATGTAACGTTGGCCGCGCTCGACACGGTGAGGCTGGTCAACAAGCCCGCCGAATCGCCATTCACCGCTGTGCGGAACCCAATCATGACGCGCGTTAGTGACACCTCGGGGCTAACGCCCATAGGCGCACAAGCGGCTAAGGCGCTTGCGGTTGTCAGACAGAGCAGCGGCAGAAAATTCAATGTTCAAGGCCCGTAAAATTTTGCGCGGTGCCCGAAGCGGACACCTGCGAAGCATAGAATACTCGCTCCATGAGCGAGCTGATCGATACTCCAGACACCGACGATGCCGAGGCGCGCCAACGCGCCGAAGAGCAGGAAATGTTGCGTCTGGTCGAGGAGTTGCTGGAACAGAAAAACTTCATCGAATTGCGCGCCCGCTTGGCGCCGATGGCTCCCGAATCGGTCGCCCGCATCCTCGAAGCCTTGCCGCCGGACGAGAGCCTGCTGGTCTGGGAACTGCTCGGCAAGGAACACAGCGAGGAGATTCTCGATGAGCTTTCCGACGCTCTGCAGGAATCCCTCGAGGAATCGCCCGAACTCCCCGGCGAGGCAAGTTTCGGTGAGGTGCCGGGTGTAGTTCCCGCTACCGAAAGCACGCCGCGCAAGCCGGTGATGATCAATGCCTTCGAACTGCAAGGCGGCCGTCTGCGCCAGATCCAGATCGACAGCAAGGAAGACCTCGCCGCCACCAAACCGATCTGGGTCGACCTGCTTGCTCCGTCGCGCGAAGAGCGGCAGTGGATCGCCGATATCTTCGATTTGAAACTGCCGGATGCCGACGACCTCACCGATCTGGAAGAATCGGCCCGCTTCTACTTCGAAGATGATGACGGCAGCGGTGACGTGCATTTGCACTCGGATTTCCTGCTCGACAAGGAAGATGAATCCCGCAATGTGCCGGTTGCCTTCGTTCTGCACAACAACATCTTGTTCTCGATGCGCGATGAGGAACTGCCGGTCTTCCGCCTGCAACGTTTGCGTGCCCGGATTCAGCCCGGTTACGTCTCCGAGGGCAAGGATGTCCTGATCGACCTCTACGGCGCCGACGTCGAATACTCCGCCGATGCGCTGGAAGACGTCTATGCCGATCTGGAAAAGGTCGGCCGCACCGTGCTCACGCCGCATGTCAGTGATGACCAGGCAGCTGAAGTGCTGTCCGAGATTGCCCAGCAGGAAGATTTGAACGGCCGCATCCGGCGCAATGTGCTGGATACCCGGCGGGCACTGTCCTTCCTCATGCGCGGCCGGCTGCTGTCATCCGATCAGCACGACGATGCGCGCCAGATCCTGCGCGACATCGACTCGCTGGACGGCCACACCAGTTTCCTCTTCGGGAAGATCAACTTCCTGATGGATGCTACGGTCGGCTTCATCAATATCAACCAGAACAAGCGGGTGTCCAAGCTGACGACGATCGGTGTGGTGTTCACGCCGATCAACATCATCGCCGGCATTGGCGGCATGTCCGAGTTCTCGATGATGACCCAGGGCGTACCCTGGCCGCTGGCGTATGGCGGCTTTCTCGGTGCCATGATCTTCATGGGTTTCACCACCTACCATGCGCTGCGCTTCTTCGAGCGGCGCAAGAGCGCGCAATTGCTGGCCGCGAGGCGACGCAAGGAAGGCTGAAAAGTCGGCGCTGGCGATACGGCGCCAAATTCCCGTATCAGGCGCCTGACGCTGTCTTGGCCTTGAACGGCAGGTGCGCTGCGGTCTCGGCCGCGTAGTCCTGCATGGCGGCATCTTCCCGTTGCACAAAATCGCCGACCGCGCGGCGCATGCGTGGATCGGCAATCCAGAATGCCGACCAGGTGTTTGCCGGTTCGAAGCCACGGGCCAGCTTGTGTTCGCCCTGGGCGCCGGGTTCGAAGCTCTGCAAGCCTTGTTTGATGCAGTAGTCGATTCCCTGGTAGTAGCAGAGCTCGAAGTGCAAGCCCGGCACATTGACATCGGCACCCCAGTGGCGGCCATGCAGGGTGGTCTGGTCACGGTAGCAGATTGCCGAGGCGACGGCTTCCTCGTCTTGATGGGCGACGAAGACCAGCATTTGTGGCTCCAGACGGCGGCCGGCCTCGATGAAGAAATCGAGCGGGAACGCAGGGTGGTTGCCATAGCGCTGAAACGTGGTGCGATAGTGGCGATGGATGGCAACCCAGAGCACATCATCGATTTCGCCGCCATGGTAGGTGGCCAGACGCAGTCCGCTCTCGGTTACCGCACGGCGCTCGCGCTTGAGCTTCTTGCGCTTGTCGGCAGTGAAGGTGGCAAGAAAATCATCGAAATCGCGATAGTCGCGGTTTTGCCAGTGAAACTGAACACCACGCCGCATCAGCAGCCCGGTGTCGGCCAACAGGGCACGATCAGCTTCCTCGACAAAAAGGCATTGCCATGACGAAGCGCCGAGATCGTCGGTGTCTTTGATGGCGGCAGCGAGCAGGCGGGGCGCCCAAATCGCACGGTCAAGACCACGGCGGACCAGGAGGCGCGGGCCGGGTGAGGGCGTGTAGGGTATGCCACTGACCAGTTTTGGGTAGTAGGGCAGCCCGGCGCGCTGCCAGGCGGGTTCCCAATTCCAGTCACGGGCGAAGTCGCCAAAGGAATGGCTGCGCAGATAGAGCGGCAACAAGGCCGCAGGGGTGCCGTCGTCGTCACGCAGCAGCAGATGGTGCGCCTGCCAACCCATCGCCGTCCCGCCAGCACCGACTTTTTCGGCCGTGCCGAGAAAAGCTGGCGTCACGAACGGGTCGCCGCCGGTATCGAAGAGGGACCAGTCGGCGCCAAGTTCATCGGCGCTGGCGAGGAATTCAGGTTTCATCGCCGCAGTGGGTACGGCACCCAATCAGCCCTTGATCCAGTTCGCCGCGAATTCCTCGGCGGGCTGGGGTTTGCCGTAGTAGTAGCCCTGGATCTGGCCGCAGCCGAGCTCGCGCAGGAAGCCGATCTGGTGTTCGGCATCGACGCCTTCGGCCACCGTGGATAGGCCGAGACTGCTGGCGATCGCGATGATGGCGCGGATGATAGCCTCGTCACCGGGGTTTTGACCGATGCCGAGAACGAAGGCGCGGTCGATCTTGAGCGTATGAATCGGCAGCAACTTGAGGTAGGACAGCGATGAATAGCCCGTACCGAAGTCATCGACAGCGATCTGCACACCGAGAGCGCGCAACTTTTCGAGAATGCTGAAGGCATCGTCGACGGCCATGATGATGGACTCGGTGACTTCGAGTTCGAGTGACGACGGCTCCAGCCCGGCCTCGTCGAGCGCGGCCTGAACGACCGATACCACGTCGTCGCGTTCGAGCTGCTTGACCGACAGATTGACCGACATTTTCGGCACATTGACGCCAGCGGCGCGCCATGCGGCGAGTTGGCGACAAGCGGTGCGCAGGACCCAGGCGCCAAGTTCGACAATGAAGCCGGTATCTTCGGCAATCGGAATGAAACGCACCGGCGGTACGGCGCCAAGTTCGGCACTGTTCCAGCGCGCCAGCGCCTCGACCCCGGCCGGGGCACCGTTGGCGGCGGAGACCTTGAGCTGATACTGGACCGAGATTTCTCCGGCGTCGATCGAGCGGCGCAGCAGAACTTCGAGCCGGATGCGCTCCTGCGCGTAGGTGGTCATTTCCGGCGCATAGAAATGCGAGCGGCCACGACCATGGGCCTTGGCCTGATACATGGCCGTGTCGGCGTTGCGCACCAGCGTTTCGACATCCTGGCCATCCTCCGGATAGAGGCTGATACCGACGCTGGCGGAGACGAATAGTTCGTGCTCGACCACCTGGAACGGTGCTTCGAGGAGCTCGACCAATTTGTCGGCGACGATGTTGGCTTCATGCGGATCATGGATATCTTCGAGGACACAGACGAATTCGTCGCCGCCGAGGCGGGCGAGGGTATCGCCGGTGCGCAAATGCCCGGTCAGCCGTTTTGATGCAGCGACGAGCAATTCGTCACCGATGGCGTGTCCCAGCGTGTCGTTGACATCCTTGAAGCGGTCCAGATCGATAAACAGTATGGCTAGTTGGCGCTGATTGCGCTGCGCCAGGCCGAGACTGCGCTTCAACTGCTCGTGGAACATCAGGCGGTTGGGCAGTGAGGTCAGGGGATCATGGTGGGCGAGATGATCGAGCCGTTCCTCGATTCGCTGGCGCTCCTGCATTTCTTGGCGCAGTTGTTGATTGGTGGTTTCCAGCGTGGCCGTACGGTCGCGAACGCGAAAATCAAGGTCGCGATTGGCCGCTGCCAACTCGTCGGATTGCTGTTGCAATACGAGTTGGGCGCGACGGACCACCACGAGTTGCAACAGATACAGCGCCAGCAGCACGCAGAAAATGATTGCTCCGGTTTCGCGTTGTCCGCGATCCACGGCCTGGATGAACTGCGTTACGTCCTGATAGACCTCGATCACGCCGACGATCTGGTCCCCGGAGCGGACCGGGACATAGCTGGAGATCACATCGATTTCGGATAGCGTACTTTCGAAAGCGTCGAACTGATTGCGATGCGTCAACGTGGTAGCGACCTGGCCCAGCACCGCAGCGAGGAAGCCAGCGTTGGCACGTTTGTCCTCGCCGGTCTGGCTGGGGTCGGACGAGAACACGGTGAGTCCGGTGGGGTTGTAGACCTTGACTTTGATCGCGTCCGAATTACGCATCAAAGCCACGGCCTTGTTTTGTAGACCGAGGCTGACTGCTTGTTCGCGCAGCGCGTCGGGGGTGCTCACGGTGGATTCCATCAGCGGTGCAAAGTCCTCCCACAAGGCGTTACGGAAGAGCTGCGTCATCGCCACATTGCGGTCTTCCGCCATGTGCATGAGTTGTGCCGACGCCTGTTTGTGCGCGAAGTGGCTCAGCCAGACACCCGCCAGTCCGATCAGGATGAAGGACAGGACCGTGAAGTAACGAGTGAGCAAAAAACCACGCATGATCGCCGTCTCGCCAGCGCCGACTTTTTAGCCCTTGGCCATCGTCGCAAAAATTGCATCGGCCGCTGCGATGGTCGCCGCGATGTCGGCGTCCGAATGGACGGCGGAGACAAAGCCGGCTTCGAAGGCCGAGGGCGCCAGGTACACGCCGGCGTCGAGCATGGCATGGAAGAAGCCATTGAAGGCGTCCTTGTCCGATTGCATCACCTCGGCGAACGAGGTTGGCGGCGTGGCGGCGAAATAGATGCCGAACATGCCGCCCACTGATTGCGCGCTGAAGGTGATGCCGCGCGCCTGGGCGGCGGCACTTAACCCGGAGACAAAGCCACGCGTCTTGGCCGTGAGCGCTTCGTAGAAGCCCGGAGTGGCGATCTTATTCAGGGTCACCAAGCCGGCTACCACCGACAGCGGGTTGCCCGACAGCGTGCCGGCCTGATAGACGGGGCCGAGCGGGGCAATCTTGTGCATGATGTCGCGGCGACCACCAAAGGCACCGAGCGGCATGCCGCCACCGACGATTTTGCCGAAGGTGGAAAGATCCGGTGTGATGCCGTACAGCCCTTGTGCCGAACCAGGGCCGACGCGGAAACCGGTCATCACCTCATCGAAGATCAGCACCGCGCCATGCTTCGTGCAGAGATCGCGCATGGCTTGCAGGAATTCCGGCTTGGGCGCGATCAGGTTCATGTTGCCGGCGACCGGTTCGACGATCACCGCCGCGATCTTGTCGCCATGCGTGGCAAAGGCTTCGTGCAGTTGCGCGGCATCGTTGTAGTCGAGCACCAGCGTGTGTTGCGCGAGATCGGCTGGCACGCCGCCGGAAGAGGGATTGCCGAAGGTAAGCAGACCCGAGCCGGCCTTGACCAACAGACTGTCGCCATGACCGTGATAACAACCTTCAAACTTGATAAAGGCATCGCGTCCGGTGAAGCCCCGCGCCAAACGAATTGCGCTCATGGTGGCTTCGGTGCCGGAGGAGACCAAACGCACCATCTCCATGCTTGGTACGCGCTCGACCAGCAATTCGGCCAGTTCGATCTCGCCTTCCGTCGGGGCGCCAAAGGACAAGCCCTTCGCCGCCGTCTCCTGCACGGCAAGAACCACGTCCGGATCGGCATGGCCGAGAATCAGCGGGCCCCAGGAACCGACGTAATCCAGATAGCGCTTGCCATCGGCATCCCACACATTGGCGCCCTCGCCACGGGTGAAAAAGCGTGGACAGCCGCCCACCGAACGGAAGGCACGGACTGGCGAATTGACGCCGCCGGGGATGGTGATTTGGGCACGGGCAAAAAGTTCTTCGTTACGGGTCACGACTTACTCCAGAGGGTTTGAAAGGCCTCGGCACGGGCCTTGATGTTCATGGCATTGAAAAGATCGCTGACCACCGCGAGCAGGTCAGCACCGGCGGCAATCACTTGTGGCGCATTGGTCAGCGTAATACCGCCAATGGCGGCGACTGGCAGACCAAAGCGCTGCTTGGTCTCGGTCAACATCTCGAGCGAGGTCCGTGTTGCCTGTGGCTTGGTGGCCGAAGCAAACACACTACCGACCGCCAGGTAATCGGCCCCGGCAAGGGCAGCTTCTTCGGCGCGGGCGATCTCGTTGTAACAGGAAACGCCAAGAATCCGGTGTGATCCCAGGGCATCGCGCGCCGTTTTCAGCGAGCCGCCGGGCGCATCGTCACGACCAATGTGGGCGCCGTCGGCACCGATTTCGACGGCCAGCCAGAAGTCATCGTTGATGATCAGTTTGGCGCCATGGGCGCGGCAAATCCGCAGCATTTCCGCCGCTTGGGCACGCTTGAGCGGCAAGGAGGCATTTTTGTTTCGATACTGGACAATTCTTACGCCGCCTTCAAGTGCCGCCCGGACCAGTGCGGAAAGGCGCGGCAGCAGCGAATCTTCCGGCGTAATGGCATATAGCCCGTTCGGCAGAGCAGGTGGCTTAGACATCATCGGTGTCCTTGTCGTGATGTTCGTCATTGCCCTCGCGTGACCAGAACAAACGGTCGGGGATGAACTGCCCCATGCCGGGTCGGAAGCCGGCCGCGAGTGTGCGCCAGGTGTATTCCTGGGCTGCTCTGACGGCGTCGCCGATAGCGACGCCGCTGGCCAGATAGGCCGCCACGGCAGAGGCGAGAGTGCAGCCGGAACCGTGATAGCTGCCTGGCAGACGTTCCCACTTGTCACTACGGACGACGCCATGGCTGCCATAGAGGGTGTTCACGACCAGCGGCGTGCCTTCGTGGGTACCGGTGAGCAAAACATAGCTGGCGCCGGCGTGGATCAGACGCCGCGCACACTCGGGGAGCTGGATGATGGCGGCGTCTTCACGTTCGCCGTGTTCGTCGCCTTCGTTGTCGTCATCGTCATCTTCGTCGGCATCCTGTGCCAGACGTCGCGCTTCAAGCGAATTCGGGGTCAGGACATAGGTGTGTGGCAGCAGCAGACTAATCATTGCTTCGACCATTTCCTCGCCCGCCAGCTGATCACCGCGTCCTGAGGCCAGGACCGGGTCGAGCACCACGGGGATATCCGGATAATCGGAAATGATCTCGGCAATCGCGGCAATGGCGTCAAGGCTACCAAGCATGCCGATTTTGAAGGCGGCGACCGGAATATCCTCCAGCAAGGCGCGCGCCTGATCCGAAATCCAGTCGGCATCGAGCGTCAGGATGCCTTCGACTCCCGCCGTATCCTGGACCGTAATGGCGGTCACTACCGAGAGCGGATGGCAGCCGAGACTGGCCAGAGTGAGGATGTCGGCCTGCAAGCCGGCGCCGCTGGTCGGGTCGGACGCGGCAAAGGTCAGCACTACAGGGGGAGTCTCTACGGGCATAACCGGAGCGCTGGCGGGCATGTGGGGCAGATAGGCGTTAAGATATCGTTCGATTCTAGCGCACCGCTTGCCTGGCTCCGGCTTGCTCCCGTAATCCATTCTGCTAATAGTTAAATAATGACACTGCCGACGCCAAACCGAACCTGGATGTGCCTGATTTGTGGCTGGATCTACGATGAGGCCGCCGGCGCGCCGGACGAAGGGATCGCAGCCGGGACGGCGTGGGCCGACGTGCCGCCGAACTGGACCTGTCCCGAATGCGGTGCACGCAAGGATGACTTTGAAATGGTGGAAATCTGACCGCGCCCAGGCCACCTATGGCCCAAGATCGCGCCAGGAATAAGGATCAGGAGGACGTGCAATGAATACTCCGGCAGTCACGCCCCAGCTTTCCGGCATCAAGGTGATGGTGATCGACGATTCGAACACCATTCGCAAGAGTGCCGAGATTTTTCTGCTGCAGGCCGGCGCGCAAGTCGTTCTCGCCGAGGATGGTTTCGACGCCCTGGCCAAGATCAACGATCATCTGCCCGATGTGATCTTCTGCGACATTCTCATGCCGCGCCTGGATGGTTACCAGACCTGCGCCCTGATCAAGAAGAACCCGAAGTTCAGGGCCACGCCCGTCGTCATGCTGTCGTCAAAAGATGGCTTGTTCGACCGTGCGCGCGGCCGTATGGTGGGCTCTGACGAATACCTGACCAAGCCTTTCACCAAAGATAGCCTGCTCGCGACGGTACGCACCCAAGTGGCGCAGGCGGCAGCAAAATCGGCCACGGTGGCCTAATCAGCACAGTGAATCGAGTACAGCCATGCCCGTCAAGACCATCCTGATTGTCGACGACTCGCCAACCGAGCGCCATGTACTGTCCGAATTGCTCACCGGCAGGGGCTTTGTCGTCGCCACCGCTGACGATGCCGAAACCGGTATCGCCCGCGCCAAGACCCTACTGCCGGATTTGATCCTGATGGATGTCGTGATGCCCGGCACCAATGGCTACCAGGCGACGCGTGCGCTGACTCGCGACGAGGCGACCAAAAACATTCCCATTATCTTGTGCACCACCAAGAATCAAGAGACCGACAAGATCTGGGGCATGCGCCAGGGTGCCCGCGACTACGTCGTCAAGCCGGTCGATCACGCCGAGCTTCTGACCAAGATCGCGGCTATTTAACGAGCCGACTAACACCCATGGCCAAACGCATCAGTCTCCGTGAATTTCAGAGCCAACTGACCGCCCGGCTCGGGTCGGCACAGCGCGGCGAAACGACGCGCGCTTTGCTGGGAGTCGAATCGGGTAAAGGGGACGACGCCTACTGGCTGCTGGATCTGACGGATTCTGGCGAAATTGCGCCCTTGTCAGCGGTGGGCGGGCTGTTGCCGGTGGCTTTGACCAAACCATGGTTCGCCGGAGTCATCAATATTCGCGGGGTTCTCTACAGCGTGGTCGATTTTTCGGCCTTTCGCGGTGGTGAGCCCACACCACGCAATGCGGATACGCGCTTGTTACTGGTGGGGGCGCGGCACGGTATCAATAGTGCGCTGCTGGTTACCCGCACTCTCGGCCTGCGCCCGCCGGCCGATCTGACTTTGCAGGCCGATTCGGTATCCCTATCAAACCCGGCGCGCCCACCCTGGTTCGGCCAGCCCTACACCGATGGCGAGGGACGCCGCTGGCAGCACCTGCGCATCCAGGCACTCCTCGCCGATCCTGCTTTTCTTGATATTGCCGCATGACTATTCAGCAACCCCTTACGCGGAGCTAAATCCATGGCCTTTGACCTCAAATCGCTGTTCCGCAAAAAGACTGCAACTCCATCGGCCAAGCCCTCTGCCAAGCTAGCCACTGCATCGACGAATGCAGCGGCAGCCGGTGTCGGTGGCAGTGGCCTGCCACTTATCGGTCAGCTATCGATGGGGCTTCAGTTCCAGATACTCGGTGGACTGTTTCTCGTCGGCTTGCTGGTGGCGATTGTTGGCATCTTTCTTCAGAACCAGACCGCCACGCGTGCCACGGCTTATCTCGCGCTGTCCGGACAGATTCGGCCGTTGGCACAGCAAGTGCCGAAAGCGGCGGCCATTGCACTTCAGGGCGATGCAGCTGGATTCAAAGAGCTGCGCGATGCGCGCAATCGCTTTGCCCTGCTGATCGAACGCTTGAGTTCTGGCGGCGACTATGAGGGCATCGACGTGCCGCCAACCAGCGCGGCCTCACGACCTGCATTGGATAAGCTGAGTGA
This sequence comes from Propionivibrio dicarboxylicus, assembly GCA_945902805.1. Classification (GTDB taxonomy): domain Bacteria; phylum Pseudomonadota; class Gammaproteobacteria; order Burkholderiales; family Rhodocyclaceae; genus CAMDMZ01. The sequence goes on from CAMDMZ010000005.1 coordinate 78,716, forward strand.
AGTGTGGGCGCGTCAGGACAAAACATTGGCGGCGATCTTCGCCCAGGAAAAGCCGCTGGTTCAGCTCGGTCAATTGGCACAGGACGGCACAACTTCCGGCAATCAGATTTCGGCGGCGGCAGAGGCTTTGGGCGGGCGTATTCCGGCGCTGGTGGAGCGCATATTGCGTGGCATTGCTCAGGTCGGCTGGGCACCCAGTTTTGACCAATCGACCTGGCAGCAGGTCAGCGCTGATCTCGACGCGGCGCGCGGCTTGATGACCGCTCGCGACCCCTTGGCGGAAACCTTGCGCAAGTTTCAGGATAGCTGGCGGGCGTTGCCGGCCGACATCCAGCCGGTGATTCAGGCCAAGAGCCTCGGCGTGCGGCTGAACCGTGAATCACGGGTGCTCGGTGATGCCACCAATGATCTGGTGAACTCCTATCAGGCCGAGGTGTCGGGGCGTGATCAGTCGTCGCTGATCACCGCCCTGAGCGGTTCGATCGCGCTGTTGATGCTGGTGTTGATCGTCAAGGTATTCCAGGATGATGCCGCCCACCGCTCGGCCGAAGCCTTGCGCCAGCAGCGTCTGGCTGAAGCCGACAAGGATGTGACGCAGGCCGCGATCTTGCGTCTGATGAACGAAATGGGTGATCTGGCCGATGGCGATCTGACGATTCGCGCCACGGTGACCGAAGACATTACCGGCGCAATTGCCGACTCGGTGAATTACACCATTGAAGAACTTTCTGTGTTGGTCGGCCGCATCAACAACGCCGCCGAACGCGTCACCATGGCAACCGATACTGCGCACCAAACCTCGGGCGAGCTGCTTGCCGCGAACGAAACCCAGGCCCGCGAAATCCAGCATGCGGGTGGCCGCGTGGGTGCCATGGCTCACTCGATGGCGGAGGTCTCGAGCAGCGCCAAGGAATCGGCCGACGTCGCCCGCGTCTCGCTCGATGTGGCGCAAAAGGGAGCCAGCGCGGTGGCTGAATCGATCGCCGGCATGAACGAGATTCGCACCCAGATCCAGGAAACTGCCAAGCGCATCAAGCGTCTCGGCGAATCCTCACAGGAGATCAGCGAAATCGTGGAGCTGATTTCAGACATTACCGAGCAAACCAACGTGCTAGCCTTGAATGCGGCAATTCAGGCGGCTTCCGCCGGTGAAGCGGGACGCGGTTTCTCGGTGGTGGCAGAAGAGGTGCAGCGCCTGGCCGAACGTTCTGGCGAAGCCACCAAGCAGATTGCCGCGCTGGTCAAGACCATTCAGACCGATACTCACGATGCTGTGGCGGCTATGGAACACACCACGCAGAACGTGATCGAAGGCGCCAAACGTTCGGATGCCGCCGGTCAATCACTTGCCGAGATCTCGGCAGTTTCCGAAAAGCTGGCGCGGCTGATCCAGAATATCTCGGTGGCGACGCAACGGCAGGCAGAAATCGCCACCGATGTGGCGCAGGCGATGGAAGAAATTCGCAAAGTCACTGACCAGACGACCACTGGCACGCGCAAGACCGCAGTATCAATTGGCGAACTGGCGGCGTTGGCGGTCGAACTGAAGGGCTCGGTCGCAGGCTTCCGAGTGTGAACTGGCTTTCTGAATCTTCGACCGCACCTTTGATGATGAAACAACCCGAAAGCGGCAAATGGGCCCGCCCCTCCCGTCCTCCCCGCACGGGGAGGCTTCTGATTTGTTTGCTTCGCTCGTCTATCACCAAGCACATTGAACGAGTTTTTCACGTTAAATATCTATGAGCATGGAACTCGATATCGGCCCATTGTCCTGGGTCAAGGGTGAAATTGATCTGGCGCTGGAGCGTGCCAGTGCCGCCCTGTCAGCCCCGGCCGGCAACGAACTTGTCGCCGCCGGCAATCATTTGCATCAGGCGCATGGGGCCTTGGTTATCGTCGGCATGGAGGGCATCACCCAGTTTTCCGAAGCGCTGGAGCGAGTGTTTGCTGCACTCACCGCCGGCCGACTGGACGACGTCGAACGAGCGGTCGCGGCAGCGCAGGCTGGTATTGCGGCTTTGCGCAGCTACCTTGATGGGCTGATGGCCGGGGAACCGAATCAGCCGTTGAAACTATATCCAGCTTACTCGGCGTTGCTGATCGCCAATGGCGAGACCGATCCGGGTGCGGTGGCGCTGTTCTTCCCCGATCTCACCCAACGCCCACCGAAGCGCGACGTGGATACCCCGCCGCCAGCGGGTGATGCACTTATCGCGCGCCTGAAGATGGCGCGCATGGCATTCGAGCGTGGCCTGTTGAAATGGATCAAGGGCGATGCCAAGGGCATCAGCGAGATGCGCCTCGCCCTGACCATGATCGAAGCCACCCGCGTGCAACCGGCTGATCGTGCCTTCTGGTGGGTGACGCTGGCTTTCTATTCGGCGTTGGGCGCGGATCTGCTGCCCGATGCCGTGGCGGCGAAAAAGCTGGCGCTCAAGATTGGCGCCCAAATCAAGAAATTGACCGAAGGACAAACCACGGTTCCTGACCGCCTGTTGGCGGAGGCCTTATACCAGGTCGGTATGGCCAAGCCGGTGGCGGCAGAAAGTCCCGCGCCCTTGCAACTGGTCGAGATGGTGCGCTCTGCCTATCGGCTGGTGGATCTGATCCCGCGCAACTCGACGGCCGATGTGGAGGCGTTGCGGCCGCAGGTTCGCCGTTTGCGCGATTTGTGCACCGGGGCCAAGGATGACTGGAACAAGCTGTGCATTGGCAGCGCTGCCGCCTTGCCGCCATTCCATGAAAAAGTGAGCCAACTGGCTGACGCCGGCCGAGCTCTCGGGCAGAACGATCTGACCCGCCTGCTCGCTGCGCTGGCGACTCTGGCGAACGGTCTGCGCCGTGACCCGTCGCGGCACAATGAGGCGATGGCATTGGAGGTCGCCACGGCGTTGCTGTTGACGGATAACGCGCTGGAAAACTTTGAGGCGATCCATGCTGCTGCGGCCGGCCAAGTTGACCAGACCGACTTCAGTCATCAAGTGGATGTCGTCAGCCAGCGCCTGCAAGCGGTCCTGGCCGGTGATGCGTTGGGCGAGCTGGATCTGCCACATCTCGACGCCATGTCGCGGCATGCCCAGGAGCGCTTGCTGCTCGCCAGCGTTGCCCGTGAGATCAGCAGCAACCTGGTTCAGATCGAGCAGGCACTGGACAGCTATTTCCGCGACCCGGGCAAGAGCGAGGGCCGCACGGCGCTGGGCAATCTGGCGCGACCGCTGAAGCAGGTCGACGGCGCATTGGCCGTGCTGGGCCATGATCGTGCTTGTGCAGTCCTCCGTGTGTGCGAGACGCAGATCGCAGAGCTCGCGGCGCAGGGCGGGAGCGACAAGGCCGTGTTTGAAGACCTGGCCAGCAAACTCTCTGCCCTTGGTTTCTTTGTCGAGCAGCTCGAATTAGGTGCTCAGCCCGACATCGATACCATCCTCTATCCGCAACGAAAAGTACCCGAGCCGCCGGTTGAAATCCCTGTCGTACCCAGCGTTGACGAAGGCGTCAGCATCGATAACGCCGTCCCGCCAGAACCGACTTTTCATGTGCCCGAGCCCGAGGTGCAGGAAGTGCACGAGTTGCACGAGTCGCATGAAGAGGCGGAAGTCGACATCCCGCTCCCCGAGCCCGAACCCGTTCCGACGCCGGCACCAGAAATCGCGCCACCCTTGCCGTCGGCCGAAAGCGCCCGCCTGGCTGACGCCAGCGTCGAAGAAGTCGATGCCGAATTGCTCGGCATCTTCCTCGAAGAAGCTAACGAAGTCTTGGCGACTATCGCCGACAGCTTGCCGCGCGTCCATGCTACGCCGGCCGACAGCGCTACATTGACGACCTTGCGGCGCAGCTTCCATACCCTCAAGGGTAGTGGCCGCATGGTTGGGCTGCATGATCTTGGCGAATCCGCCTGGGGTGTCGAGCAGGTCTTGAACAAGTGGCTGCAGTTGGCGCAACCGGCGTCGCCAGCGCTCCTGGCCATGCTCGATCTGGCCGCCGACGTATTTGGCAACTGGACGCGCGCGCTTGCCACCGGGCAGTCAAGCTTCCCTGATCCGGCGCCGCTGGCAGCGCAGTGCGCTCTCTTGCTGGCCGGGGAATACGACGCTGGCGTGGATGTCGACGCTGTGGTCGAAGCTCCGGTCGAAGCCACAGTCGCAGCAGATGATGAAGCGGTTGTCCCGCCCACTGCCGCCGTGCTGGCTTTCCCCACGCCACCGCCGGTCATGATTGGCGAACTGGCAATTTCTCCCACCTTGTATGCCTTGTTCTCCGAGGAAGCACGCGGGCATCTAGCGACCATTCAGGCTGACATCGGTCGTGACGATGTCCCCGGTAGCGAATTGGTTCGCGCGGCGCATACCCTGGGCAGCATCGCCGGCACCACCGGCATTCTCGCCATCCATCATTTGGCACGTGCCCTGGAACACGCCCTGGACCGCCTGGCGAATGCGTCCGTGGCGCCCACCGATGAACAACGCTTCACGTTCGCCCGCACCGCCGGAGCGCTCGACGGCATGTTGGGTGCCGTGGCCAATCGCCGTTTGCCGGGTGACGAAATCGAACTAACCCACGCGCTGGAGAGCCTGCAGCCACAGCTGATTTCACCTGCTCCAGCCCTTGAGCCTGCTCAGCCGGTTGAGTTTGCTGCGCCTGCAATTGACGTCCCGGTCGACACTGCACCGCCTGCGATTACCAGTCCAGCGCCTGCCGTCGTCCCAGAAACACAGGAGTCACTCGAAGAGCGTCGCGCCCGGCGCATGGGTGACGAGATCGACGCGCAACTCTTGCCGCTGTTCCTTGAGGAAAGCGTCGATTTGATGCGGGCGATTGGCGAGGACTTGCGTGATTGGCGTGCCGCGCCCGATAACAACGCCATCGCGCAGCGCTTACAGCGCGAGCTGCATACGCTCAAGGGCAGTGCGCGCATGACCGGTGCCATGGGCTGTGGCGAACTTCTGCATTCGATGGAATCGCGCATCGAGCAGGCAGTAGCGATGAAAGCCGTGTCGTCAGAAATGCTCGATAGCCTGGAGACATCCTACGATCGGTCTGCCTTCCTGATCGAACGCCTGCGGCGCGGCGAGTTCATCACCGCCGAGACCGCACCAACACCGATCGACGCGGAAGATGTCCGCATCGAAACAGCGACGGAGACCTTACCCGACTCGACCGCGGAAAGTGCGGACAGCGTACCAGCCGCCGTCGCCGAGGCCACGTTGCAGGCCACCGCCAGTGCCACCACGACCGCGCGCGTGCCACAGATCCAGCAAACCCACCTCCGGGTACGCGCCGACCTGGTCGATCGCCTGGTTAACGAAGCCGGTGAAGTGGCGATCGCACGCGGCCGCATGGAAGGCGAAATGCGTGCCCTCAAGGCCTCGCTGCTGGAGCTGACCGAGAACGTGATTCGCTTGCGTGGTCAGGTGCGCGAAATAGAGATTCAAGCCGAAACCCAGATGCAGGCGCAGATGTCGCAGTTGCGCGCCAAGGCCGAACAAGATGGTACGCAGTTCGATCCGCTCGAGCTTGATCGCTTTACGCGCTTCCAGGAACTCACCCGCATGATGGCGGAGAGTGTCAATGATGTCTCCACGGTGCAACATTCGCTGCTCAAGAATCTCGATAGTACCAACGCCTCGCTGGCAGCACAGGCGCGTCTGAATCGCGAACTTTCGCAGCGCCTGATGTCCGTTCGCATGGTGCCGTTCGACACACTGGCCGAACGCCTGCATCGGGTCGTGCGGCAGGCGGCAAAGGATTGCGGCAAGCGCGCCAACCTCGATATTCGCGGCGGCCAGACCGGCATCGACCGCTCGGTGCTGGAACGAATCGGTGCGCCGCTCGAGCACTTGCTGCGCAATTCGGTGGCGCACGGCATCGAGACCCCGTCGGGGCGCGATGCCACTGGTAAAGATGCGCTCGGGCAGATCACTGTCTCGCTGGCGCAGGAAGGCAACGAAGTTGTCATCGCTATCGCCGACGATGGCAGCGGTCTTGATTTCAAGCGTATCCGCGCTCGCGCTCTGGAACGTGGTTTGCTTGCCGCAGATAGCTTGAGTGATGAACGCGAACTGTCGGCCCTGATTTTCAATTCCGGTTTTTCGACCGCCGAAGTGGTCACCGCGACGTCTGGACGCGGCGTCGGCATGGATGTGGTGAAGAATGAGATTGAAGGACTCGGTGGCCGCATCGAGATTAGCACCACGCCGGGTCAAGGCAGTATCTTCCGTCTTTATTTGCCGCTGACACTGGCGGTGTCGCAGGCCGTCATCATTCAGAGCGGTGGCCTCAGTTACGCGCTGCCTTCTTCGATGATCGAGCAGGCCAGCGAACTGAAACCCGACGCCATCGCCAAGATTCGGCTTGAGGGTGGTACCGAGTGGCTCGGCCGCCACTACGACTGGCACTATCTGCCGCGTTTGATGGGTGATGCCACGGCGCAGCCGATCCCGGCGCGGCGTCACTGGTTGTTGTTGGTCAAGGGTGGCAGCGAACGCGCAGCGATCGAGATTGATGGCCTGGTGAATAATCAGGAAATCGTGATCAAGGCGATTGGTCCACAACTCGCGCGCGTGCCTGGCGTGTCCGGCGCCACGGTGCTAGGCGATGGCGAAATTGCCCTGATCCTGAATCCGATCGCGCTGGTGGCGCGTGCCGCAACACGGCATGCGGCTGCTGTGGCCGCCCACCTGACCGAGACAGCTGTGCCGGGGTTAAGCGATACCCAGATACAGCGCCACATGGCACCGCAAGGCTGCGTTATGGTGGTGGACGATTCACTGACGGTACGCAAGATCACCGGCCGTTTGCTCGGGCGTCAGGGCTACCATGTGTTGACGGCTAAAGATGGTGTCGATGCCCTGGAGCAACTGACCGAAATGCGGCCGGATGTCATGCTGGTCGACATCGAAATGCCACGCATGGAGGGCTTCGAGCTTTCCCGCAGCGTGCGTGCCGATCCGAAGCTGCGCAGCATTCCCATCATCATGATTTCCTCGCGCACGGCCGACAAACATCGGCAGTACGCACAGGAGATCGGTGTCGATCACTATCTCGGCAAACCCTACGACGAAGACCGCTTGCTGGCCCTCGTTGCCGGCTATACCGCAAACAAAGGAAATTCCCCATGACCCGGCCATTCAAGGTTCTCGGCATTCAGCAGATCGCCATCGGCGGCCCGTCCAAAGATCGCCTGCGCACCTTGTGGGTGGATAAGCTCGGCCTGGAAGTGACGGGCAATTTCGTGTCCGAACGCGAGAACGTCGACGAAGACATCACCGCCATGGGCAAGGGACCGTTCAAGGTGGAAGTGGATCTGATGCAGCCCATCGACCCCGACAAAAAGCCGGCCGTCCATACCACGCCGCTGAATCATGTCGGGCTCTGGATCGACGATCTGCCCCGGGCGGTCGAATGGCTCACCGCGCAAGGCGTGCGCTTCGCCCCCGGCGGCATCCGCAAGGGGGCGGCGGGTTACGACATCACCTTTCTGCATCCCAAGTCGAACGACGAGTTTCCGATTGCGGGCGAAGGTGTGCTGATCGAGCTGGTGCAGGCGCCGCCAGAAGTTATTGCCGCCTTTGCTGCACTCTGAAGGACACAAAATGCTGTTTGACCGCTACACCTCACAGTCCGGACTGAGCTTCGCCAACCGCATTGCCATGGCGCCAATGACGCGCTGTCGCGCCGATCATCGCGATGCGATTCCGAACGACATGATCGCCGAGTACTACCGGCAGCGCGCCGGCGTTGGTCTGATCATTTCCGAAGGTGTGCCGGTCTCAGACCGTGGGCGAGGCTATCTCAACACGCCGGCGCTGTGGAACGAGGCGCAAGCCGCAGGCTGGAAAGATGTCACCGCTGCCGTTCATGCCGCCGGTGGACGCATCTTTGCCCAGATCTGGCATGTCGGCCGTATTTCGCATCGGAGCCTGCATGCCGACGGCAGCGCACCGGCCGGTGCGTCGGGTCAGCGGGCAAAGGGCGAAGCGATGATTGCCGGCCCGGATGGCCGCCCCACGCGCGCTGAATGCGATGCGCCGCAGGCGCTCAGCACAGCTGAGGTCAAGGGCGTGGTTGAGGAATTTCGCAACGCCGCGCGCCTGGCCAAAGTCGCCGGTTTTGACGGCGTCGAGATCCATGGCGCCAACGGCTATCTGCTCGACCAGTTTCGCTGCCCGATGGTCAATGATCGGACCGATGAATACGGTGGCACGCTGGAAAATCGCTACCGCTTGTTGCTCGAGGTCGTCGATGCGGCGGCGGGCGAAATCGGTGCGGCGAATGTGGCCGTGCGCCAGTCGCCCTACGGTGTGGCCAACGGCATGTCGCCTGATCCCGAGCCGATGCTGACTTATCCCTGGCTAGCAGGCGAATTGTCCCGGCGCGATGTCGGTTTCCTGCACATTTATTGCCAGACCGCCGACTGGATACACGATGCCACGCATCCTATGATGCCGGCCCTGCATGCAGCCTTTAGTGGCACCCTCATTGCCTGTGGCGGCTTCACCAATGCGGAAAAATGCGAAGCCATCCTGACGCGTGGTCATGCCGATCTGATCGCCATCGGCAAGCCGCTGATCAGCAATCCGGACTTGGTGGAACGCTTCCGCCTGAGCGCCGAGCTGAATCGATGGGATATGAAAACCTTCTACGCCCCGGGGCCGGAAGGCTTTACTGACTATCCCAGTCTGTAGTAGCCACGAAAATGTCGTCCGATTCTAAAATCGGCACAACGCGGATGCCCGTATCGATGACGGTGACAATGTTGCCATTGGCCCCATGTGTGCGATCCTTATCATCGTCCCAGTAGATGATGTCCAGCTGGGTTAATTCCCTGCATCGCTTCGCCTAAATGAACCGTCTATTCATTCCAGCAGGGCCAGCAACAAATCGCCACTGGGGGCACCTAGCAGCACACCGGCTTTAGCCACCGGTTGCACGAAGGCTTTTAATGATTCAGTGCTCGCATAGCTTTCGACTTCGGCACCATCTACTGTTCTCAATACGTGCACGACATTGTGTAGATCAAGGGCGTAGAGTCGATCATCAAACGTCGCCAGCTCGGCAATCAAGGAGCCCCAATTGTGCTGTTCTCCGCGGTAGTCTGTTGTGCGATGGCGCCATCTGACGCCACCCGACTTCGTGTCGACGGCATAGAGCCAGCCGGTGGGCGACCAGAGGTAGGCAACACCTTTGCTGACATGGTGTGAGTTGATGAAGTTTCCGGCACTGAACTCCCATAACAGGTCGCCGTTGTCGATATCAATCCCGTACAGCTTTTCCTTGTAACTGCCGGCGACAAGAATATGGTCGGAGATATGCAGCTGACGCAAGTATTGCCAAGTATTCACGCGGTTTTGCGCCCAGAGCAACCGGCCATCCAGGATAGACAAAGCATAAAGGCGCCCATCGCCGGGACCAACATAAACCGTCGTATCGGTGGCGACTGGCGCGTAGCTGATTAGCGTGTCGGCCGTAGTGGCGAAACGCCAGCGTGGCACACCGCTATCCAGTTTCAAGGCGACAAGTTCATGGCCATCGCCAAAGAAAATGCTGTCGCCACTTACGCAAGGCACGCCAATCTGAACGCGGGCTTGATAGCGCCAAAGCGGCTCTTCCGTAGCAACCCGCCAGGCGCCGATTTCCCGGCGTCCACCGCAAACGACGACATCGGCAGCAAGGCGCGGCCGAAAGACGGCTCCTTCGGCCAAACGATGCGGGATCGACCAAATCGGGGTCTCGGCTCCGACCTCAAATAGGCCGAGGGTGCGATCTCCTGCACACAAGACGCGTTGCCCGATTACCGTAGGTGGCGCCAGTCGCGAGTTGCCTGTGGTCCATCGCTGCACAAAACGCAAAAGCTTGGGCGGTTGTACCACGGCGGCGGCCAAGACCCTCGGCGCCACCAGGCCGAGGCCCATTGCCGCAATAAAACCCCGGCGGGCCGGGATCAATCGCAACGTGCTCCCTGCTCGATCCAGCGTAGCAGGATGAGTGTATTGGGATGATCACGATCTTCCGTTGGCGCGATACCCGGCGGCATCCGATCCTCTATCAGATGCTGAAGAATACTGCTCTCATTGGGTTTGCCTGGGATAACCACCTTGGTGGAATTGGCCACACCCTTGGCGACTGAATCGGCGCCCAGCATGATGCCTTCGTAACTGCTCAGATCAAGCTCATGGAAACTCGGCGGCTCCTGATTGGACATGTGGCACGCGGTACAAGCGGGGGTGTGGGAAGCGAAGGCATTATCTTTGGCGAACATCGGCAACACATTATTCTTGAAGTGTTCGGTATTCTTTGCACCCTCGGCGATCCAGTCGCGCACCAGCTTGACGGAATCAGGGTTGGCAGAAGCGGTAAATGGGACCCCGAGCGGCATCCGGTTGTTGCGAAGACGGCGACCCAGAATCGATTTTGATGCTTTTTCTCCGGGCCTGAAGATCGGGTTTACAGGCGCTTCGGTGGATCCGTTCTTGATGCCGCGACAAGTGGAGAGATTCAAACCGCGATAGCTTTTTTTCGGGTCTGTCGAGGCGTGACAGACAATGCAGGCGGGGCCCTGACCAAAAGCGTTCGGGGTGCGCATCAGCGTCGCAATGTAGTCGTAGGGAATAGGAATGTTGCGACCGAGAATCAGCGATTGAACTGCGGCGTGGTCACCTTCGATCTTGATCTTTCCATCCCGCAGGTCTTGTACCCATTTGTTATTGACGGTCTCCGGCATCTTTTCCGCCAAAACGGCGCCTGCACACAGTACCGTCACTACAGCAAGGATGGACTTGCACCAGAATGTGGCATTGGTTCTATTCATGATTGTCCTTTGCAGAATTTTTCATCGAAATTGTTGGTGACGATTTTATGCGGTTAGTGAGTTGTTGTTGTAAATTGAAGCCTACCCATCGAGGAATCACTTATGCGCTATTTGCTCGCCGCTTTTTTCGCCCTTTCCTCGCTGACATCGGCATCGTTCGCAACTGAAGATACACCTGACTATGCTACTTCAACACTCATGGGCGACTTGGGAGGTCTCCGCAGTCAGTGGTGGCAACAAGGTATTGCCCTTGAGGCCGGTCTCAAAATCGATGCCTTGCGTAACCGGGGTGGACTGACCAACGGGTCTCAAACTGTCTCGCATCTGGAACTCAAGTTGCGTTCTGACCTGGAAAAACTCTGGGGCTGGGAAAGCACATTGGCCTATATCAATATCGTCGCTGATGGCGGAGCGGGAATAAATGCTCGTGGTACGGGTAGCCTGATGGGAGTCAGCAACATTGAGGTGCCGGTGCCGACCACGCGCCTGTTCCATGCCTGGATGCAGAAGGGCTTTGTTGACGATCGTTTCTCGTTGCTGGCCGGCATCTATCCAATCGATTCCGAGTTCTTCACCATGGATTCGGCTGCCACCTTGCTGCATCCGGCCTATGGCACGCCTGCCGACCTGGCGCTGACAAACACGCCTTCGGTATTTAACAACGCCGCCTTCGGTATTCGCGCGAAGTGGCTTTCTGAAGATCGCGAGATCTACGCCATGGGCGCACTAATGGATGGCATTCCTAACGATCCGGCGCGGCCCAAGGCTACAGCTATCCGCTTTGCCAAGGGCGATGGCGCCTTCGTCATCGCGGAACTGGGCTGGATGCCGCTCGAGACCGGCCATGCCTTCGAGCCAGTCGATCCGGCCGACGTGCGCCAGCGCCCGGAACTGGTCGCCCACGAAAAGTATGGCGGCACCAGCAAGTATGCCGTCGGCCTGTGGCGTTACAGCAACCGGGTGCCGGACCAGTTCGACATCGATGCCAACGGCGACCCGTTACAACGGCGTTCACTGGGTGGCTATGTGCTGGCTGAGCGCTCGTTGTTCAATCTCGGCGGTGAGGCCGCGCGCGATGTCACGGTATTCGGCCGCTACTCCTTCAGCGGCGGACATTCGACCGCGCTGGATCGAATGTGGAACCTCGGCCTACGGATTCGCAGCCCGCTGGCCAGTCGCCCCGACGATAGCCTAACCATCGCCTGGACCAGGAGCCGCCTGGCGCCGAAGTGGCGCGCGCTTCAGGCCGCAGCCGGCATCGACACGGTTGCCGCTGAAGAGGCACTGGAGATCACATGGCGTGCGGCAATTACGCAGTGGTTCCAGGTTCAGCCTAATCTGCAGTATGTGCGCCGACCGGGTGGCGTGGCCACCGCACGCAACGCGACGCTGATCGGTGCGCGCATAGAACTCACCTTTTGACTGGAGTAAGCGGCGACCAGGCTTTCTCGGCCTCGGTATTCCAGAGCTGCAGCGCGTCGAGTAGCAGGCAATAGCGCGTTTTTCTGGCATTCCGGTGCACCTGGGTCGTCGCCAGTTGCGCCCCAGTTCGCTCATTACTGCGACGTCGCTTGCTTGCAGGTCGACTGGTTAGTCACTGTCCCAACGAAGAGACTCTGACGAGCGTCGTCGTTCTTGGCGGCAAAACTCGTCGGTGCGCGCATCGAGCGCGCCTTATAGGCTGACGCTCGGCATTTTTACATCTCGAAGTGTTCGCGTACCCGCTCTTCGAGCAGGGCGCGGGCGAAGTCCTCGCTACTACCGGCCAGTCGATCATAGATGGGACGCGCCATGGTGCGAAATACCACCATCACTGTCGGGTCGAAATGCGTCCCGGTGTCACGTTCCATGATCGCCAGTACCGCATCAAAATCCATCGGTGCCTTGTACGGCCGCTTCGAGCACAAGGCATCAAACACATCGGCCACGGCGAAGATGCGTGCCGCCAACGGGATTGCGTCGGCCGCTAATTTACGCGGATAGCCAGAACCATCCCACTTCTCGTGGTGGCTGGCGACCACGGCGTTGGCACCATCCAGCCAGCCCATCCCGGTGACGATTTCCTCGCCCTGCTGGACATGGGTGCGCATGATGATGAATTCGTCTTCGGTCAGCTTGCCCGGTTTGAGCAGGATGCCATCGGGGATGCCAATTTTGCCTACATCGTGGAGAAAGCTGCCGGCGATCAACGACTGCATCTCGCCTCCGGCGAGCCCCATTTGTTCGGCGATACGCGAGGCGATCCAGGCCACGCGATAGTTGTGCGCCCCGGTATCGGAATCGCGCTTGGCAATGGCGCGCCCCAGCGCCTCCATCATCGAAATGTGCGAATCGAGTACCTCACGCGCCTTGCGCTCGTTCTCCGCCGTGAGATGCACTACGACCGGGTAAAGTGCAGCACCGCATAGCAGCGAGGCCAAGCAGACCATCAGCGCCGCCGACAACGCATTGTCGAAAATCTGTGCTTTTTGCCACTCCGGAACAACCCGTACGCCTTCAAAATAGCCGCTGAGAACCGAATTGTTGGTGGCGGACTCATCGTGCAAGGGGACAAACACCCGCATCACCCATTGATCGCCAAACTTAAGGCTCTCGTAGGAGGGGGTCACATAGGTCGGCGTTCCGTGCTTGGGTAGCTTCGATTCAACGGCGGCACCTTCTGCCGTCATCGCTTCAGCGAGTTTCTTGCCCTTAGCATCGTAAATCTCTGCGATATCGAACAAGCCTCCGGCAATGGTATTTGCTGCAGCGGCGGCGTGTTGTTCTGCGTCCGGTCCTGTTAGGTTGATCGCGTCATGATGGTGCAATAGGCGGCTGGACTCCTCCATCGCCAGGGCAACTACGGATTTCTCGGCATTCTCGCGCTCGACGAACCAGGCAATCGGGCTGGCAACCGCAGCGAGAAGGATGCTGACGGTGGCAATGCGAATAGCGGTGTTTTTGCGGAACGGGTTCATTTTCGTAGTGTATCAAGCTATCCCTAAGGCGGAATGAAGACTGAAGAATCTGCATTGATGAAAATGCGGCCCTGGAAGGTGGTCGAGCAAGAAGTGCCTCTCTTCGTGGGATAGCGAAGGGCGCTTCGCTATCCTCTTTCTGCCATTCAAGCGGATTGTTTGCGCCAAGGTGACGGACTCCGGACCCAATTGCAGTCGCAATCGCTGCTGGCCGCTCGTGTAAGATCAAGCCACAGCATTTTCAGAAAAAGCCCCTGATTCCTTATGGTTCCCCATCTTGCCACCGCATTGACCGGCCCGCTATTTGAACTTGAACAGCGGTTTCTTGACAACGACACCACGGTGGAGCGCTGGTTGCGCACGCAGTGGCTGGAACACACGCCGCCGTTCTACGGCTCGGTCGATCTGCGCAACGCCGGTTACAAGTTGGCCCCGGTCGACACCAATTTGTTCCCTGGCGGTTTCAATAACCTGAATCCGGATTTCCTGCCGCTGTGTGTGCAGGCCGCCATGTCGGCGATCGAGAAGATTTGTCCCGAGGCGCGCAATCTGCTGCTGGTCCCGGAAAACCACACGCGCAACCAGTTTTACCTGATGAACGTGGCGCGCCTGACCACCATCCTGCACGCCACCGGGCTCAATGTTCGCATCGGTTCCCTGTTGCCGGAAATCACGGAGCCGACCACGCTGGATCTGCCCGACGGCCAGAAACTGACGCTCGAACCATTGAAGCGCCTCGGCGCAGAAGGACGCCGCCTTGGGTTGAAGGATTTCGATCCTTGCGCGGTGCTGTTGAACAACGATCTCTCGGCGGGTGTGCCACCACTGCTGCAGAATCTGCACGAACAATTCGTCATTCCGCCGCTTTACGCGGGCTGGCACGAGCGCCGCAAGTCAGTACACTTTGCCGCCTACCGCGATGTAGCAAACAGTTTCTCGGCCGAACTTGGCATAGATCCGTGGTTGATCAATCCTGATTTCCACGTCTGCGGCAAGATCAATTTCCAAGAGCGCTCGGGCGAGGAATGTCTCGCCGCCCAGGTCGACAGCCTGCTGGCGCGGATGCGCATCAAGTACAAGGAATACGGGATTGGCAGCGCACCCTTCGTCATCGTCAAAGCCGACGCCGGCACCTACGGCATGGGCATCATGACGGTCAAGGACGCCAGCGAAGTGATGGGCCTGAACCGCAAACAGCGCAACAAAATGGCCGTGGTCAAGGAAGGCATGCCGGTGACCGAGGTCATCATCCAGGAAGGTGTCCCGACGCTTGAGCGTGTCGATGAAGGAACCGCCGAGCCGGTGGTGTACATGATCGATCGCTATGTAGTGGGCGGTTTTTATCGCGTCAATACCGGTCGTGGCATCGATGAGAATCTCAACGCACCGGGCATGACCTTCAAGCCGCTGGCCTTTGAAACTGGCTGCTCGCTACCGGATTCGCATCTTGCGCCGGATGCACCGCCGAATCGCTTCTACGCCTATGGCGTGGTTGCGCGGCTGGCCTTGTTGGCGGCGTCGATTGAACTGGAACGGATGGCACCGCAGGAATGAAACTCGCGTTCATCGTCGATCCGCTGGAAAGCCTCAAGGCCGCGAAGGATTCCAGCATCGCCATGATGCGCGCTGCAGCGAAGCGCGGGCATGAGATCTGGACCTTACAGCGCCCGGCACTGACTTGGCGTGATGGCGTGGTCTCGGCCGACGCATTGCACATTGTGCCGACCGGCGATGACACAAACTGGTTCGTCGGCCACGAACGCGAGCACTTTCCGCTGACCGTTTACGACGCCGTTCTGATGCGGCAAGATCCGCCGTTTGATTTCGAGTACGTCGCTGCCACCTGGTTGCTGGAACGGGCAGAAGCAGAAGGCGCACGCATCTGGAACAAACCGCGCGCGATTCGCGACCACTCGGAAAAGGTGGCGATCACCGAGTTTCCCGATTTCGCCCCGACCACGCTGATCGCGCGCGACAGCGGTGCCTTGCAAGCTTTTGTCGATGAATTTCAGGACATCGTGCTCAAGCCGCTCGACAGCATGGGCGGTAGCCGCGTGTTCCGCGTCCGCCTCGATGATCCCAACCGCAATGTCATCATCGAGACGCTGACCGAACTGGGTACGCGCACCATCATGGCGCAGCGCTATCTGCCCGCGATTGCCCAGGGCGATAAACGTATTCTGTTGATCGCCGGACAAGCGGTGCCGTATTGCCTGGCGCGCGTGCCGCAAGGGGGCGATCTGCGCGGCAATCTGGCCGTCGGTGCCAAGGGTGTAGCGCGCCCGCTGCTGGGGCGCGACCGCGAAATCGCCGAGGCGCTTGGCCCCATTCTCTGGGCACGTGGCTTGCTGATTGTTGGCCTCGATGTGATCGGTGACCGCTTGACCGAAATCAATGTCACCAGTCCAACCTGCTTTGTCGAGATCGCCCGGCAAACCCGCTTCGACGTCGCGGCGATGCTGGTCGACGCCCTGGAACGCGAATGCAGCGCGTGCGCTATCCCCACGTTGGACTGAACACGCTTCTTGCCGCGACGCTGCTGATGCTGCTGGCGGCTTGCAGCGCACCAGAGCCCACGCGTCAGGAAGCCTACGTTTTCGGCACGCGAATCGAAGTGCGTCTCGCCGGACCGGAAGGCGCTAACGGCCGTGAAGCCGTCGCTGCCGTGTTGCGTGAGTTTGATCGCATGCACCGCACTTACCACGCCTGGCAGGAGTCCGAATTGTCGGCGCTCAATGCCGCCATCGCGGCCGACAAACCGCATGAGGTATCGACCGAACTGGCGGTCTTCATCAACACCGCACAGGAATTGTCAGCCGCCGGTGACTATTTGTTCGACCCCGGGATCGGTCGCCTGATCGCGCTCTGGGGATTCCAGACTGACGATATCCAGCCGCACGTGCCGCCGCCGGACGAGCTCAAGGCGCTCATCGCGCAACATCCATCGATCGCCAACCTGAAGCTAAACAAGTATCGCGTCAGCAGCAGCAATCGCGCTGTGGCGCTGGATTTTGGCGGCTACCTGAAAGGCGTCGCGCTGGATCGGGCGGCGGCGATCCTCAAGTCGCGCGGCGTCCAGCATGCCCTGATCAATATCGGCGGCAACATCCTGGCGCTGGGCAATCGCGACGGGCAGGTGGATGGAAAGGCCTGGCGCGTCGGCATCCAGCACCCGCGTGCGGCCAAGGTCGGCAACGTGCCGCTGGCCTCGCTGGAGCTGCGTGACGGCGAGGCGATCGGAACCTCGGGTGACTACCACCGTTTTTTTGAGGTCGACGGCAAGCGCTACTGTCACCTGATCGATCCGCGCAGTGGCATGCCACACGATGCCACCCAGTCCTTGACCATCCTGATTCCGCCAGCCGCCGATGCCGGTACGCGTTCCGACGCCCTATCCAAGCCGATCTTCATCGCTGGCGAACGCTGGCTGGCAATGGCGCGTCAGCTCGGTGTCGATGCTGTCCTAAAAGTCGGTGCTGACGGGACGGCGCAAGCGACGCCGGTGATGAAGGAGCGCCTCACCATCGAGGCGCCCGATGTGCGTCTTGAAGTCGCTAAGCCGTTCATCGCCCCGTAACCACCGGCTGCTAGAATCAGCCCACCATGGTTGGCCTCTTCCTCATTACCCACAGCACCTACGGCGAATCGCTGATTCAGTGCGCCTGCCATGTGCTGAACAAACGGCCGCCACAAATTGCGCAACTCGGCGTGGCGGCGCAGGATGATCCGCTTGATGTCCTGCCGCTGGTGCGCGAGATGCTGAAGCTGGTCGACACCGGTCGCGGCGTACTCATCCTGACCGACATCTACGGCGCGACACCGTCCAACATCGCCTTGAAACTGCTCGAACCCGGCCGCATCGAAGGCCTGACCGGGGTCAATCTGCCCATGCTGTTGCGTGCCCTGACCTATCGCGATAAAGACATGGAAACCCTGCTGATCCGCGCCGCCGCCGGTGGCCGCGATGGCGTCCTGAATATGCTCAAACACTGACCATGCCACGAATCGAAACCGAAATAGTCAACAAACTCGGCCTCCACGCCCGGGCCTCGGCCAAGCTGACCCAGGTCGCCGGTGCCTATCCGTGCGAAGTATGGATGGAACGCGGCACCAAGCGCATCAACGCCAAGAGCATCATGGGGGTGATGATGCTGGCCGCCGGCAAGGGCACCAAGGTCATGGTCGATACCGAAGGCGAACGTGCCGACGAAGCCATGGATGCCATCCTGGCGCTGATTGCCAACAAGTTCGGCGAAGGCGACTAAGCCGATGGCGTTTGCCCTGCACGGTAATGCTGTCTCTGCGGGCATCGCGATCGGCCGGGCCCACCTGGTCTCGCATGCGACGCTGGAGGTAGCGCACCAGCAGTTGCGCGAAAAGGATCTGGGCAGTGAAGTGGACCGGCTGGATGCCGCCGTGCAAACGGTGCGGGTCGAGCTTGATGTGCTGCGTGACGAAGCATCGCAACAGGGTTCGCTCGCCGAGGTATCGGCCTTCATCGACCTGCATGCCATGATGCTGGGCGACCCGACACTGGTCGCCGCCGCCCGCGACTTGATTGTCGAGCGCCGCTGCAATGCCGAATGGGCCATGGTGCAGCAGATGGAAGCCCTGGTCGCCCAGTTCAATGAATTTGAAGACGCCTACCTGCGCGAACGCAAGCACGATGTCGTCCAGGTGGTCGAGCGCATCCTCAAGGCTTTGCTCGGCAAGCCACGCAAACTGGGGCGGCGGAAACCGGCGGAACTCGGCGACGAGGAACTGATTGTTGTCGCCCATGATCTCTCACCGGCCGATACGATCCAGTTCAAGACCTTGAAGATCGGTGGTTTCGTTACCGACCTCGGGGGGGCAACCTCGCACACGGCCATTGTCGCGCGCAGCCTCGGCATCCCAGCTGTGGTCGGTATGCAGCATGCACGGCCGCTGGTGCAGGATGAGGATTTGTTGATTGTCGACGGCACGCGCGGTGTCTTGATCGTCAATCCTGATGCACGCATCCTCGAAGAATATCGTCTGCGCAAGAGCGAACTGGAACTTGAACGCAGCAAACTGAAACGCCTCAAGGGTGCGCGCGCGGCAACGCTCGATGGTGTCGATATTTCGCTCCAGGCCAATATCGAATTGCCGCAGGATGTGGACAAGGTCAAGGAATTCGGCGCCGATGGAATTGGTCTGTTCCGTACCGAATTTCTCTTCATGAATCGCGATGACCTGCCCGGTGAAGACGAGCAGTACGACGCCTACCGCAAAGTCGTCAAGGCCATGGCCGGCAAACCAGTCACCATCCGCACGCTCGATATTGGTGCCGACAAGGAAGCACGGGCCCTGGCCGGTCGCAGTGAGCGCACCTCACCCAATCCGGCGCTCGGCCTGCGCGCCATCCGCTATTGCCTGGCCGAGCCGCAGATCTTTTTGATTCAGTTGCGCGCCATCGTTCGCGCCGCCCATTACGGCAAGATTCGCTTGCTGATTCCGATGTTGGCGCACGCACATGAGATCGAGCAAACGCTGGCCTTGATTGAACAGGCCAAGACGCAGCTACGTTCCACACGACACAAATTCGATGAGAACATCGAGGTCGGCGGCATGATCGAAATTCCTGCGGCGGCGATCGCGCTGGGGCCTTTCCTCAAGCGCTTGAGCTTTCTTTCCATCGGCACCAACGATCTGATCCAATATACGCTGGCGATCGACCGTACCGACGGTGACGTCGCGTATCTCTATGATCCACTGCACCCGGCGGTGTTACGCCTGATTGCCCAAACCATCCAGGCCGCCAATCGTGCTGATATGCCTGTCTCCGTCTGCGGTGAAATGGCGGGTGATCCGAAGCTGACGCGCCTGCTGATCGGCATGGGCTTGCGCCAGTTCTCAATGCATCCGGCGCAGTTGCTGGAAGTGAAGCAACAGGTCGTCATGGCTGACGCCGAACAGCTCGCTCAACGTGTGAGCAGATTGCTGAAGTTCGATGAATCAGAACGGATTCGCGAACAGATGGAAAAACTATAATCGACCGATGACTAGCCTTGTTCAATCGCCTGTTCCATCGCGTATTCAATCGGTTGGCGCGGTAAGCGCCCAACGCGTCGGTTTCGCCGAACCGCTACCGTTGAAGAGCGGTGCCGTGCTGCCGGCCTTCGAACTCGCCTTCGAAACTTATGGCAGCCTGAACGCGGCCAAAGACAACGCCATTTTGGTCTGCCACGCCTTGTCCGGCCACCACCATGTGGCCGGCCATTACGCCGACAACCCCAACAATATCGGCTGGTGGGACAACATTGTCGGCCCGGGGCGACCATTCGACACCGATCGCTTCTTTATCGTTGGCCTGAATAATCTCGGCGGTTGCCACGGATCGACCGGACCGGCAAGCAGCAATCCGCTGACAGGTAAGCCCTGGGGTGCGGATTTTCCGGTCGTCACGGTCGAGGACTGGGTCGCCTCGCAGGCACGGCTGGCCGATCATCTCGGCATCGATGCCTGGGCGGCAGTGATCGGCGGGTCTTTGGGCGGCATGCAGGCGCTGCAATGGACGATGTCGTTTCCCGAACGGATACGCAATAGCTTGGTGATTGCCGCCGCGCCACGCCTGTCGGCCGAAAACATCGCTTTCAATGATGTGGCCCGCCAGGCCATCATTACCGACCCGGATTTTCATGGCGGTCACTTTTACGAACACGGTGTACGGCCGATGCGCGGCTTGCGCCTGGCCCGCATGCTCGGCCATATCACCTACCTTTCAGACGACCAGATGGCCGAAAAATTCGGCCGCCGCGTCAAGCCCGGCGCTGGCAGCTATGGCTTCGATGTCGAATTCGAGATCGAATCCTATCTGCGTTACCAAGGCGACAAATTCGCCGGCGTGTTTGACGCCAACACCTATCTGCGCATGACCAAGGCGCTCGATTATTTCGACCCGGCCGCCGCCTTCGAGAATGATTTGGCCGCTGCTCTCGCTAGCGCCCGGGCCAAGTTCCTCGTCGTTTCCTTCACCACCGACTGGCGGTTTTCGCCAGCCCGTTCGCGCGAGATCGTGAATGCTCTGGTCAAGAACGGGCAGGATGTTTCCTACGCCGAGATCGCCAGTGCGCATGGACATGACTCTTTCCTGATGGACGAGCCGCACTACCATGCGGTGATCGAAGCCTATTTGCGCCGGGTGCTGCCATGACCAACATCGGTAATGCGCTGGGGCGCGGTGATTTCGATGTCATCGCCAGTTGGGTCCAGCCGGGCGAACGCGTGCTTGATCTCGGTTGTGGCGATGGCTCGCTGCTCAAACTGCTGATCGAGAGCCGGGGCGCCCGTGGTTATGGCATCGAACTCGAAAATGCGGCCACGCTGGCTGCATTGAAGAACGGCATCAACGTCATCCAGAGCAACCTCGAACAAGGCCTGGCCGGATTTGGCGATCGCACTTTTGATCATGTGGTGCTGTCGCGCACATTGCAAACCGTGCGCCATACCGAAAAGATCCTCGGCGAAATGCTGCGCGTGGGGCGCGAAGCAGTGATCTCCTTCCCCAACTTCGCCTATTGGAAAAACCGTATGGCGGTCATGGCCGGGCGCATGCCGGTGTCGGAAGATTTGCCCTACGAGTGGTTCGATACGCCCAATCTGCGCTTCTTCACGATTCTCGATTTCGAAGCGCTGTGCCAGAAAATGAGCTTGGCCATTCGTGATCGGCAAGTACTGGACGATGCGGGTAGCCTGGTTACCGAAGAGCACAACTTTCTCGGCAGTGTGGCCGTGTTCCGGTTGGGGCGCGATTAGTCGAGGCTGGTCTGCAGTTCCAGCCAGCGGTGTTCCGCCGTCTCGATCTGTGCCGATAGTTCAGCTTGGCGTTTGGTTAGCGCTTGCATCAGGCTGGGGTCGGGTGACGAATATAGAACCGGGTCGGCGAGGCGTTGCTCCAGGAGCACCAGTTCGCCTTGCCATCCAGCCAATTGTTTCTCGAGTTTTTCGATCTCCCGCGCCAGTTGCCGCCGTTCCGCCAGCGCCGACTTTTTGCGGGCGTCTTCGGCGGCGCGATCTTCGCGGCGCAGGGCTTTGGTTTCATCGACTGGATTTTCGGCGGTGCGTTGCGCGGCTTTTTGCTGCCCAAGCCAGATCGTGTAGTCATCCAGATCGCCGTCGAAAGGCGTGATTTTGCCGTCGGCCACCAGCCAGAGTTCGTCGCAGGTGGCGCGCAGCAAATGGCGATCGTGCGAGACGATAACCACGCCGGCGTCGGTTTCCTGCAGCGCCAAGGTCAGCGCCTCGCGCATTTCGAGATCGAGGTGGTTGGTCGGCTCGTCGAGCAGCAGCAGATTAGGCGCGGTGCGGATCATCAGCGCCAGCGCCAGGCGCGACTTCTCGCCTCCGGAAAAGCGTCCGCAGGGCGATTCCGCCATCGGACCACGGAAGTCGAAGCCGCCAAGGTAATCGCGCAACTCCTGCTCGCGGGTCGTGGGTTCGAGCTTGATCATGTGCCACAGCGGCGATTCTTCAGGCCGCAGTTGTTCGAGCTGGTGCTGGGCGAAATAGCCGAGTTTGAGATTGCGGCCTTCGCTGCGCTTGCCTGCCATCAGCGCCAGATCGCCCGCGAGCAATTTCATCAGCGTTGATTTGCCGGCGCCATTGCGGCCGAGCAGGCCAATGCGGCTACCGGGGCGCAGCGTCAGGCGAACTCGATCCAGAAGCGCCGTCTCGCCATAACCGACTTTTGCGTCCTCCAGTTCCAGCAGCGGATCGGAAAATGCAGCGGGCTGCGGGAACTCGAAATTAAACGGCGCATCAACGTGAGCAGCGGCGATCTCGCCCATGCGTTCCAGCATCTTGATGCGGCTTTGCGCCTGGCGGGCCTTGGTGGCCTGGGCGCGGAAGCGATCGACGTACTTTTGCAAATGCGCCTTTTGCCGGCGCTGCTTGTCGGCCAGGGCCAGTTCGTTGGCCAGACGCTCGGCGCGGGCGCGTTCGCAGGCCGTGTAGTTGCCGCTGAAAAGCTGCATTTTCTGCTGCTCGATGTGCAGGATGTGGCTGCAGACCGAATCGAGAAAATCACGATCGTGCGAGATCAGGATCAGCGTGCCACGATAACTCTTGAGCCACGATTCGAGCCAGATGATGGCATCCAGATCGAGGTGATTCGTTGGCTCGTCGAGCAGCAAGAGGTCGGAGCGACACATCAGCGCGCGGGCCAGATTGAGGCGCACCCGCCAGCCGCCGGAAAACTCCGCCACCGACCGCAGAAAATCGGCGTCGCTGAAGCCGAGCCCGTGCATCAGGGCGGCGGCGCGCGCCCGCGCCGAATAGCCGTCGATTTCACCGAGGCGTGCATGCAGCGTCCCGATCAGCTCACCCAAATGCGCACCGGCGTGAGCCGCTTCAGCGGCGGCAAGATCGCGTTCGACCTGACGCAACTCGGTGTCACCATCCAGCACAAACTCAAGAGCCGGATCGGGCAGTGCCGGCGTGTCCTGCGCCACATGTGCCAGCACCCAGCCCGGCGGGCGCTCGAGATCGCCGCGTTCGGCGTGAAGTTCATCGCGCAAGAGCGCCAGAAACGAGGATTTGCCGCTGCCGTTGGCACCCGTCAGGCCGATTTTCCAGCCCGGGTGAAGTTGCAGCGACGCCCCGGTAACAAGAAATTCGCCGCCCCGGGCAAAGGCGAGATCACGTAAAAGAATCACCGCTCAGGCACCGGCCAGCATGGTTCGCCAGCGTTCCCATTCCTCGCGACAGATGTCGGGCACCGCGACTGTAGACGGCACGGCCATGACGACGCACGGTGCCAGGGCTTGGGCGACGCGAGTCGCACGCGCCAGGCAGTCAAACCAGTCGATAGCCTCGCCCGCCCGGCCGCCAATGGTCTGCGCCACCAGCGGTGGAAAGTCGAAGCGCTCGAGGTAGCGCTCGGCGACCGCGCGGATCGGCGCCGGAAATATTTCCTGTTGTGCGTGGGCCTTGCTGATCGGATCGGCGCCGGCGCAGCGCTCCAGGTATTTTGTCATCAAGACCGGAAAGGTTTCCGCCAGCACCAACCAGCCAATACTGGACAACAGGCCGACCGTGAAGGCGTCGTCGGCTTGTTGCGCCGGCAGGTCGAATTCGTTCATCAGGCCACGCATCGCGGCACCCGTGGCAATCGCGTTCATCCAATAACCGCGATAGTTAAATGTGCCGCAGGCACCCTTCTGGTAGCGCGCCATCATTTCGGCGACGAACACAACGCGACGTACAAAATTGGTGCCGAGCCGGATGATGGCTTGTGGCACCGAGGCGGTCTTGCCCGCATTGGCGAAGCGTGCGGCGTTGGCAGAATTGATAAGCGACGTGGACAGTACCGGATCGGCCTGGATCAGGGCCGCCATTTGCTTCGCGTCACCGTCAGCCGCCGCCAGCTCGATCTTGTGGAACACAACCCCCGGTGCCGGCAGATTGCCATGCGCTTCCACGGCGCCGAGAAACTCAAGTGCGCTAGGTGTCTCATCCGAACGAACCGGCGCCTCGATAATGGCCGACAACAGTTCGATCACCACTTCGCCACCAGCCCCGGCTTCCTGATACATTGCATCGACACCGGTGCCGCCCGGAAAGCGTCGAAACATCACCGTCGGCGCATCGCCAGGAACGAAGGACCACACCGGCAGGGCTTCCTGAAAACGGCCATAGCTATCGATTACCACCCAGATCTGGCGCTCGGTTTCATACAGGTCTGACGCCGGACGAAGTTGATCATGAATGTAGCCAATTGCAGTCGGAACCAGACTGATGATCGGCTGCCCGGGATCGTGTCGTGGGTCGGCCGCCAACGCGATTACGGCCGGACCTTCGCTGGTGGCCGGGACATAGGCGGCCAAAATACCTTTACCGGGTACCACTACGCCGGCAGTATTGATGGCAAGTTGATAGGTCTTCGGTTCCATACGATAGGGCGACAAGTCCCGGGATCAGGTCGTCGCCAGGATGCTGCGCCAGCGTTCCCATTCCTCACGGCAAACGTCCGGTACCGGCACCGTGGTCGGTACCGCATTGCATTCAAAAGGCGACATGGCCTGGGCAATGCGGGTTGCGCGTGCCAGGCAGTCATACCAGTCAATGGTGTCCATCGGCTTGCCCGCCACGGCATGGGCGATATGCGGAGGAAAGTCGATACGTTCCAGATAGCGCTCGGAAACCAGCCGGATGGGGCAGGGGAAGAGTTCCTGCTGCGCACGTGCCTTGGTAATCGGATCGGCATCCTTGATCCGCTCGAGGTACTTCGCCATCAGGCCGGGGAAGGTTTCGGCCACCGCCAGCCAGCCGATGCCGGCAACGAGACCCGTGGTGAAGGTATCGTCGATATACCGTGCCGGAATCTGGAACTCGTCCATCAGCCCGCGCATGGCAGCGCCGGTGGCGATTGCATTCATCCAGTAGGCGCGGTAGTCGAAGGTAGCGCAGGCGCCTTTTTGGTAGCGCGCCATCATTTCGGCGACAAACACCACGCGCCGGACGAAGGTTGTACCCAGGCGTAAAACGGCTTGCGGCACCGATGCTGTTTTCCCGGCATTGGCAAAACGTGCTGCATTGGCCGAGTTGATCAACGAGGCCGAGATCACCGGATCGGGCTGGATGGCAGTTGCCATTTTTTTGGCGTCACCGTCTTCCGAGGCCGCTTCGACCTTGCGGAAGATGGCGCCCGGCGCTGGCAGGTTGCCATGCGCTTCAACCGCACCGAGAAAATCGAGTTGGCTTGGTGTCGCATCGGACAAAGTCGGCGCTTCGACGATGGCGGAGAGTAATTCGATCGCCGCTTCGCCACTGGCGCCGGCTTCCTTGAAGAACGCATCGACGCTGACCCCGAGTGGAAAGCGTTGGAATTCGACCGACGGCAAGCTGCCGGCGTCGGATGACCAGATCGGTAGCGCCTCACTGAACCGGCCGTAACTGTCGATAACCGCCCAGATGGGTCGGCCAGCCTCATCCGGTTCTGCCGTTGCGCCGAGTTCATCATGTACGAAGGCCATGGCGGCCGCAGCTAACTCGTTGATCGGCACACCGGGATCGTGACGTGGATCGCACGCCAGCGCAAACACCGCAGACCCCTCCACCGTGCGCGGGACATAGGCAGCCAGGATGCCCTCGCCGGGCGCGGCGTGGCCAGTCTCATTGATAGCGAGTTGATAGGTCTTCGGATCCATGGGTTTGTTGGCGTGCTACAGAAGTCGGATGGGAGAAGCCAGTTTCGGTCGTTTGCCGGCACGACCAGCATAACAAGTGTTGAGTTGAGCCATATCGTGTTCTTCATCGCCGGTGAGCGTGATGCAGCCGAGCAGGCCCACTTCACGCTTGGGATAATCGACCACAGCGGCAATAACCGGTACGTTTGCTGCCAGCGCGATGCGATAAAACCCCGATTTCCAGCCATCCGTCAGGCTACGGGTGCCTTCGGGGGCGATCACCAGATGGAAGTGGTCGTGACTATTGAACTCGTCAGCAACCCGTTGTACGAAACCCGTGCGTTCGCGGCGATTAACCGGCACGCCGCCCAGAAAACGCATGATCGGCCCGCGCCAACCGGCGAACATGGTGTCCTTGCCCACCCAGCGGATATCCAGCGCCAGTGCCGCCAAGCCAATCAGGGCCATCGGGAAATCCCAATTCGACGTATGCGGGTAGCCAATCACCACGGCCTTGGCTGGACGCTCCGAGAGATCGATCAGTTTCCAGCCGATCAGCTTCAACAAGAGACGTGCGGCAAATTTCATGGCATCGCCAATCGAAAACGCTTGCGACCCGGCAGGCGATAGGTGTCGAAATCGTTACGGTCGAGTGTCCACACCGTATGAATGCCGGTGTTCATCGCCGCCACCACTAGCGACGCGTCGGCCAGGTCCATCGGACGATCAGCGTACTTCTCGATCCAGTCGATGGCACGCACGAGTTCGTCGCGTCCGAGCGGCAGGATGTCCATACCGCCCCTGTCGATCCAGCGATACAGGCGCAGGGTGGCCGCGATCGTTGGCGTCAGATGCGAGAACTCGGTGAGCACCGCCCAGGTGGTGATCAACCGGCCACGATGCGCGGCGAGAAATGTCGTGCAGGCGACATGGGCCGCATCGCGCTTGTCGGCCAGCGCCACCAGCGGTCCGGTATCGACCAAAAGGGTATTCGGAGTATTCACGCCGCAGGCGTGGCCGAACGGCGGTGCTTGGCGCGAATCGCGGCAGCGACCCGTTGCTTGGTGGGTTCCGTGGCAACCGCGTCACCGTCAATGCAACCGATAAACCCCGCTTCGCAGGCCAACTCATACGGGGTACGTTCGGGCGCAGTGCCCATAAATCGCTGCTCCAGCAATTCGACGATCACGGCGGATTTGGTGCGCCGGGCGCTGACGCAATATTCCGCCAGAGCTTCTTCGACGCGCAAGGGCAAACGAACAGTGGTGGTCATGATTCGGCTCCGAATAAAGTTGTATTAACTGTAATACAAATTCAGGAACATTTCAAGCAACGCCCTGACTGGCTAGGTATTCTTCATAGCTGCCACGGTAATCGACGATCTGGTGATCCAGCTTGATGTCGATGATCCGTGTCGCCAGGGAGCTGACGAACTCGCGATCGTGCGAGACAAAAATGAGCGTGCCGGCAAACTTTTCCAGCGCGGTGTTGAGTGATTCGATTGATTCCATGTCGAGGTGATTGGTCGGCTCGTCCATTAGCAGCACGTTGTTCCGCAGCAGCATCAGACGCCCAAACAGCATGCGGCCTTGTTCGCCGCCGGAGATGACATTGACTGCCTTTTTGGCGTCGTCGCCGGAGAACAGCAAGCGGCCAAGTGTGCCGCGAATCAAGGTTTCGAGATCGCCGCCATCGTAACCGCCGGCACGCGCATAGCCGGCGATCCATTCGGTGAGCGGCGTGGTGTCGGCGAAGTCGGCCGCGTGGTCCTGGGCAAAGACGCCGGGGCGGGCTTTTTCTGCCCATTTCACGTGGCCGCCCTGCGGCGTCAAACCGTCCAGCGTTTCGCCAGCCAACAGACGCAGCAGCGTGGTTTTGCCAACACCGTTCTCGCCGATGATGGCGACCTTGTCGCCGGCGTCGATGGTAGTGGTGAAGTTGGCAATGATCGGCAGCTTGGGATCGTAGCCAAAACGCAGTTTTTCGATTTCGACGGCGTGACGATGCAGCTTCTCCTTGTCGTCGTATTCAAAGCGTATCCAAGGGTACTGGCGTGACGAGGGCTTGATGTCTTCCGGCCGAATCTTCTCGATCAGCTTCAAGCGGCTGGTGGCCTGCTTGGCCTTGGACTTGTTGGCCGAGAAGCGGCGCACGAAGCCCTGCAGGTCGGCAACGCGTTCCTTGGCCTTGGCATTGGCCGAAATCTGGCGTTCGCGGGCGACGGTCGAGGCTTCCATGAAGTCGTCGTAGTTACCGCCGTAAACCTTGATCGTGCCGTAATCCAGATCAGCCATGTGGGTACAGACCTGGTTCAGGAAGTGGCGGTCGTGCGAGATGATGATCATCGTGCTCTCGCGCTCGTTGAGGATGTCTTCCAGCCAGCGGATGGTATCGATGTCGAGGTTGTTGGTCGGCTCGTCGAGCAGCAGAATGTGCGGGTTGGCGAACAGTGCCTGCACCAGCAGGACGCGCAGCTTCCAGCCCGGTGCCACTTCGCTCATCGGCCCGTTGTGCTTTTCGATCGGGATGCCGGCGCCGAGCAACAACTCACCAGCGCGCGATTCGGCGGTGTAGCCACCGAATTCGGCGAAATGCGATTCCAGCTCGGCGGCGTGCATGTAGTCGTCTTCGGAAGCCTCCGGATTGGCGTAGATCGCGTCGCGCTCCGTCAAACAGGCCCACATCTCGGCGTGGCCCATCATCACCACATCGAGCACCCGCATGTCTTCGAAGGCGAACTGATCCTGGCGCAGGAAGGCCATGCGCTCGCCGGTATCCAGCGCTACGTTGCCGCCGGATGGCTCCAGAACGCCGGCCAGAATCTTCATGAAGGTGGATTTGCCGGCACCGTTGGCACCGATCAGGCCGTAGCGATTGCCCTCGCCAAACTTGACCGAGACATTCTCGAAAAGAGGCTTGGCCCCGAACTGGATAGTAATGTTGGACGCAATGAGCATGGGGCGAAAACCGGCGAAGTGATGTTGGAGATACGGTGGAGATACGGCGAACCCGAAGAGACGCGCATTCTACCGAGCGACGTGCGGCAAGTCATTGAAAAGTCGGTGCTGGCGGGACGGCGGTCACCCGCAGCGTAGCCCGATTTCAAGTCATTCGGTGCCATCCCGACTGCCTCGTACTGATTCAGGTCGCAACAAAGGCCGCCAGAGCTTCAGGTTTTCGTCATATACTCGAACCAATATTCATTCGAAGTACCGATTTTCCCCTATGAAAATGCGATTTTTATCACTTTGCGTCAGCACGATGTTTCTCGCGGGAAACGTCGCAGCTGCCACCACCGGTAACGAGAACGCCAAGTCCGCTTCCGAGCACGACTACCTGGGCGATCTACCCGTGGTGCTCTCGGTCACTCGTTTAGCGCAGCCCCAGGACGACGTTCCCGGTGCCGTCACCATCATTGATCGGGAAATGATCCGCCGCAGCGGTGCCCGCGAACTGGCGGATGTCCTGCGGCTGGTGCCG
This sequence comes from Propionivibrio dicarboxylicus, assembly GCA_945902805.1. Taxonomy (GTDB): domain Bacteria; phylum Pseudomonadota; class Gammaproteobacteria; order Burkholderiales; family Rhodocyclaceae; genus CAMDMZ01. Next base: position 108,103 of record CAMDMZ010000005.1, read on the forward strand.
GGATTTGTCATGACCCGCTGGCAGGCGGGGCTGTCGGTTGCTTACCACGCTGGCATGGATCTCTATGGGTCGCGGATGCAGGTTTATGTCGATGGGCGCTCCGTCTATTCCAGCTACTATCTGGGCGACACGCACTTCGGATTGCAGGGACTGATCCTTGACGACATCGAACGCATCGAAGTGCTGCGCGGTTCAAACTCCGCTAGTTATGGTGCGAATGCCTTTCTCGGCGTGGTGAACATCATCACCCGCCATACCGCTGACTCGCAAGGCGTGATGGTTTCCGCCACCCAGGGCGAGGGACACATCAACGACGCTGCCGCACGTATTGGTTGGGGAAACGCCGAAGCAAGCTTCCGCATATCGGCTGCCCGCAACAAGGATTCCGGGTTGGCCAACAATGTGGATAACAACAGTCAATCGCGGGTCAATTTTCGCGGCGATCTGACCGTCTCGCCACGCGACAAAATTCAGTTGGCGGCCGGAGGTTCCGAGATCGATTACGAGTGGGGCGTCGGCAAAGCGACGAATCCTTTCCGCCCGGTTGGTTACTCCAATCAATTCATCAACGGCCGCTGGACGCATGAGCTGGATGCGCACAGCAGCCTGGAGTTGCGCCTGACCCATGATGTGGAACGCCTGCGCGACAGTTTTATTGCCGCCACAACGGTGTTGAAGGTTCCTTACACGGCCGTGGTGTCAACGAGTGGCGAGGCGCGACGCACGGAACTGGGCGCGCAATACCAAGCCGCATTGGGAGAAAACGTACGTGCCGTTGGCGGTGCTGAATTTAGGCGCGAAGTGGTTCGCTCGCTTGCCCTGTTTGGGTCTCCTGATGCGCGGACCGCCCAGCAATGGCGTGTGTTTGGCAATCTCGAATGGCGCGCCAGTCCCGATTGGTTGCTTCAGGCCGGCGCCTTGCAGGAATCGCACAGCATTACCGGCGACGCGTTTGCGCCACGGCTGGCCGTCAACTATCAGTTGCGGCCGGATCACACCTTGCGTGCGGTCACGACCAAGGCCTATCGTTCGCCAACGGTGTTCGATCACTTCGGCGACTGGCACTTCAACGACATCGCCAGCGGCGTCCTGATCCCGGTACAGGGTCGTTCTTACCTGGCCGAAGGAGCGGTCAGCAATGAATCGATGGTAGCCCATGAGATCGGCTATCTCGGACGCTACCGCGACCTTGGCCTGACCGTCGATGTCCGTGTCTTCGTCGAGAAAATGGACGACAAGATCAAGCAAACGCCACGCGTCATTGGCTCGGTGGCGACCTTTCCCAATTACTTTCCGTTTGTCACGCGAGCGGAAAATCTCGCCGGTCCGCGCTTTAAAGGTGTCGAGTACGAATTAATCTGGCAAGCTTACGCTGGCACGAAGCTATTGTTCAACCAGGCGCACATGAGTACTACACAGGGCGAAGCCGAGAACGACAATCTGGAAACGCCTAAACGCACCGCAACCCTGGCCTGGTTCCAGTCCTTGCCCGGTGGCCTGGAAGCCACGCTTATCTCGACCTTCTCCACACCAATCAAATGGGCCGGTGGCGGCGAAATGCTGGGTAACAGCCGTCGCGTTGACCTCCGCCTGGGCCTGCCGTTCCGGGTGGGCGCCACCCGTGGCGAAGTGGCACTCGTTACCCAATCCATCAATGGCAGTTCAGCCATCTACAAGGCCGAACTGGAACAGGAACGACGCACTTTCGTCACCGTCAGACTGGATTTCTAAAGTGGTATGACCCGGCTTCTTCACCTCATTGGCCTTGCTTGCCTATGTCTTATGACATACGCTTCAGCGTGGGCGCAACCGGGGGGGAAGGCTGTTATATGGCTGGTCACGACTGATGCCAGCCCAATCTATCGCGAAGTCGCCGATACCATGCGTGCCGAGGTGGAACGACTCCATCCGGCAGGCATCGAGTGGGTTGTCGTTGCGGCAAAAGAATTTGAATCCGCCACACCGCCGGCGCCCCGACTGATTGTCACCGTCGGTAGCGGCGCCTTTGCCGCCGTGGTTACCACGCTTCGCGCCGGCGAGAAATCCCCGCCGATTCTCGCGACCTTACTGCCACGTGTCGCCTTCGACCGCGATATCGCCCGCGCACCACAAAGACCACAAGCCTCGGCGGTTCTGCTCGATCAACCGCCAGCGCGCCAAGCGGCCTTGATTCGCGCGGCCTTGCCCACTGCTAAGCGGATCGGCCTGCTGCTGGGGCCAGAGTCAAAACCGATGCAGAGTTCGGTGCAAACCGCTCTCAGTGCACAAGGATTAGCGTCTCACGTCGAGGACGTGACGCAACGCGGAATGTTCGCCGCACTGCAGAATTTGCTGGATGATAGCGATGCGCTGTTGGCACTGGCCGATCCGACCGTATTCAATAGTGAAACAGTGGCCAGCATCCTGACCGCCGGCTATCGTCGCAAAGTTCCGCTGATCGCCTTTTCGGCGGCCTACGTCAAAGCGGGCGCCTTGCTTGCCATTTACGCCACGCCCGAACAAGTCGCGCATGACGGCGCCCGGGTCGTCGGCGCAGTTCTCGCCGGGTTGCCGCTACCGGCGCCGGCCACGCCATCCGAATTTACAATCGGGATAAACTCAGTGGTCGCCCGCTCTCTTGGCTTGAGCTTGAGTGAAGACGAGTTGCGGCGCCAAATGCGGCGCGAAGAAGGCAAGCCATGACCCTGCGCAGCCGTGTCGTGTTGGCCGCCTTGATTCCGGTGACGCTGGTGGCGATCACGCTGACCACCTTATTTCTGGTGCGACATTTGGGCGATCTTGATCGTGCCCTCGAATTGCATGGTCAAGCCTTGGCCCGTCAGGCCGCTGTCTCGGCGGAATTCAGTTTATTCACCGGCAACCGAGAGGTGCTTTCAGCCTTGGTGCAAGGTGTGGCTCGAACCGACGACGATATTTCTGGAGTGGCGATACTCGACCAGCAAGGAAAGATCGTCGCCGATGCCGGTCGGCTGAACCGAGACGCGTGGCCCACCTTGGCTGCACATGAAACACGAACCAACGGCGCGCGCAAAACCGCATTTGCAGTCCCCATTGAACAACGCGCACTGGCGGTCGATGACGCGTACTCCGGCACCGAGTTCGCTGTGGCGGCAGGGCCGCGTCAGCAGCTTGGCCACGTGGTGATTGAATTTACGCGCGAACGGCTGATCGAGGAACACATACGATTGATTGTGATTGGGCTGCTGACGGCTCTATTTGGTGCGGGCTTGGGGGGATTCATTGCCCTGCGTATTGCGCGCAGCGTAACCGAGCCGTTACTGGAGGCCACTGACGTGGTCATCCGCATCGGTCACGGCGATCTCGCGGCGCGGGTAGATGCGGTGAAAGCCGGCCCCTTGCTGGATCTTGCCACCGGGATAAACGCGATGGCCGTGCGGATCGGTTTAACGCAAGGAGAGCTGCAACAGCGGATTGACGCCGCGACCGCCGAGCTGGTTGCACAACGGGATGCCGCTGAACGTGCCACGACGGCCAAATCACGTTTTCTGGCCGCCGCCAGCCATGATTTGCGCCAGCCCTTGCACGCGCTGGGACTCTTTGTTTCACGATTGATCAAGCTCTCCTGGAAGGGCGAGCAGCGGCAATTGATCGATCACGTTGAGGAATCGGTTACATCTTTGCAAGATATGCTCGACCGGCTGCTCGACATATCACGCCTGGAGGCTGGGGGTTACCGCGTCGACGCCGCAGATTTTGATCTGCAACCGATGCTGCAACGAGTGGCGCGTGAGTTCGCGCCGATTGCTCACGACCAACACATTCACTTACGTGTGCGCTCGTTGCCGATCTGGATTCATAGTGATCCGCGCCTGGTCGAGCGGGTCGTCTTTAACCTGTTGACCAATGCCCTGCGTTACACCCGGCAGGGTGGCGTATTGGTAGCCAGTCGACGCCAAGGCGAACAGGTGCGAATCCAGGTCTGGGATACCGGGCGCGGTATTGCGCCGGAACTTCAGTCCGAGATTTTTGAAGAATACGTGCAAATTGGCAATGATGAGCGTGACCAGCGCAAGGGCCTCGGTCTCGGTCTGGCCATCTGTAAACGGATCGCCAGCTTGTTATCCGCCACGATCGGGATGCGCTCGGTTCCCGGTCGTGGTTCCGTGTTCTGGATTGATCTACCCATCGGAGCACCAACGATAGCGATCGCGTCGGCACTTCAGGCAGAACCAAACACGCTGCAAGGACCCATACTGGTGGTCGATGATGATCCCCTGTGTCTTGCCAGTACCGCCGACGTCATTTCCGGCTGGGGTGGGACGGTTAGCGTAGCCAACAGTGCCGAAAGCGCGCTTGACCTGTGTCGCAATGAACTCGTGACGTATGTGCTGGCGGTATGCGACATCCGTCTTCCGGGCGACGTGGATGGCATTGCGCTTGGCCAACGCTTGCGGCAGCTAAACCCAAGCATACGCATCGTGCTGGTTAGCGCCGACGTGACGCCGTTGGTTCAGGCTCAGGCACGCCGGGCAGGTTTTTCATTACTCAAAAAACCCGTGGCCCCGGCGCGTTTGCGCGCAATGCTACTAAGTTTGCTGGAACCCAAGTCATTGCCGTAGGCGCGCCTGGCGCGCCTGGCACAATTGGCACACCCGGCAACTTGAATATGCCGTTGGCAGTCGGCTTTTGCTGATCGGGCTCGGTTTAGCGAATCTCCAACAGGCTTTCGTCCCAGGCGGCGTGCTTTTCTAGACCCACCAGATTGGCTACGGTTGCCGCGATGTTCGATAGCCCGGCCGTCGGCGTCTGCTTCAGGCCCAGCTTGGAGCCGCTGACGTTATCGTAGAGGATCAGCGGCACGGGATTAAGCGTGTGCGCGGTCTTGGCCTTATAAGAGCCATCCTTGTTTTTCGCCGGTTCACCGCTCTTCTTGTCAATCTCGTACATTTCGTCGGCGTTGCCGTGATCGGCCGTGATCAAGGCCACGCCGCCCATCGCGTCGATCACCGGCAGGATGCGCGCCAGTTGCAGATCGACGGCCTCGATGGACATCGTCGCGGCGCGGAAATTGCCGGTATGGCCGACCATGTCGCCATTGGCGAAATTGCAGCGCAGCGTCTTGTAGGCGCCGCTCTTGAGTGCAGAGATCATCGCATCGGCAATTTCGGCGGCCTTCATCCACGGCCGCTGTTCGAAAGGCACGACGTCGCTCGGCACTTCCTGGTAGGTCTCGCCGGCGAACTTGCCGGAGCGGTTGCCGTTCCAGAAATAGGTGACATGGCCGAACTTCTGCGTTTCGGAGCAGGCGAACTGGGCAATGCTGGCTTTGCTGAACCATTCGCCCATGGTGTCCTTGATCGCCGGCGGGGCGACGAGGAAGCGGGGCGGCAGTTTGAGGTCGCCGTCGTACTGCAGCATGCCGGCGTAGGTGACTTTCGGCATCCGCACGCGGTCGAACTTGTCGAACACGGTTTCCTCAAAGGCGCGGGTGATCTCGATCGCGCGGTCGCCACGGAAGTTGAAGAAGACGACTGAATCGCCATCCTCGATGGTGCCGACCGGCTTGCCGTTCTCGGCGATGACGAAGGGTGGCAGATCCTGGTCGATGGTTCCCGGGTGCTGCTGGCGCAGGCCGTTGACCGCCTCCGTCGCGTTGGCGAACTGCGTACCTTCGCCCAGCACATGCACCTTCCAGCCACGTTCGACCATGGACCAGTTGGCGTCGTAGCGATCCATGGTGATGTTCTGCCGACCGCCGCCGGACGCGATGCGCGCATCGAAACCGGCATCGCTGATTTCGGAGAGAAAGGCCTCGAACGGCGCCACGTATTCGAGTGCACTGGTCTCCGGCACGTCGCGGCCATCGAGCAGGGCGTGGATGCACACACGCTTGACGCCTTCGGCCTTGGCCTGAACCACCATCGCCTTCAGGTGGTCGATGTGGCTGTGCACGTTGCCGTCCGAGAACAGGCCGATGAAATGGATCACGCCGCGCCCGGCGCGTTCACCCTCTTTTGCGCCGGCAACGATCTGCTGCCACGCTTCGCCGCGCCAGATGGCACCGTTGGCAATGGCGTCGGCGACCAGCGACGCGCCCTGGCTGTAAACCTGCCCGGCGCCAATCGCGTTGTGCCCGACCTCGGAATTGCCCATGTCGTCGTCGGAGGGCATGCCGACCGCCGTGCCGTGGGCACGCAGACGAATATTCGGATAGGTGGCGAACAGGCGGTCGAGTGTCGGCTTGCGGGCAGCGGCAATGGCACTACCGACATCCGTCTTGGCCAAGCCGTAGCCGTCCATGACGATGATGACGATCGGGCCCGGTATTCCGGGAAAGGTGGGGAGTTTGGCTAACATGTGGGCGATTCCAACTGGAATGAAGGTAGCGCGCCGAGTGGCGCGATGCCAAGTATCCGCGCCCGGATAAGCCTAGTCAATCCTTAGCCTTCCATGATCTTCCACGATCGCGGCCACAACCACGGTCACGGCTAACACGCCGTCCCGCCAGCACCGACTTTTTAGCCCACTGCCGCAATCAGTTCCTCGGCCAGCGCCAGCAGCTTGATGCGCCGCGCCCGCGCGGTCTTGCGCAAATGATCAAATGCCGCCGTGCGCCCGAGACCTTGCGTCACCATCACAATGCCGATCGCCACGTTGATCTCGCGATCGGCTTCGAGCGCAGTCTGCAACTGGCGTTGCACCTTGCGCAGACCCTGCAGATCGGCCGCCCGCGCCAGCGCCGCTTCAATGGCCGGCGCCAGTTGTGGCACATCCACCGGTTTCACCAGATAGGCCATGGCTCCTTCCTGCGAAGCTTGTTCGACGGTGTGCGCGTCCGCCATGGCCGTCAGCAGGATGAACGGAATGTGGTCGAGATTATGCAAACGCTCCGCCAGTTCCAGGCCGTTGCGTTCCGGCATCATCACATCGACAATCGCCAGGTCAGGACGAATGCCACCGGCCAACAGGTCTTCGGCTTCCGCCACCGATTCTGCCTTGACGACCACATAGCCGGCGCTTTCGAGCCCTCGACAGAGGGTTGCCAGCACCAGCCGGTTGTCATCGACCAGCAACAGTTTGCGTGGCGATGAGACAGAATTGCTTGGGCTCATGGCACGGCTCCTTCCACGGGTGAATTTCGGGCGGCGGCGAACAAAGGTTTTGCGAGCGTCAACACCGCTTCGACCGTGTCGTGCTTAAGGCTGAATTCGAGGCTGGCATCCCGCTTTGGCAATAGGGCTTCGACCAGGCCCAGGCCGGTACCGAGCCCGTGTCCGTTCTCAAAATCGAAGCCATCCGGCAGTCGTCCGGCATTGCGAATGCGCACCCAGGCTTGCGCATCGTCGTCGGCATACTCGATGGCTACGCTGCGTGGCCCGGGTGGATCACCGTGCTTGCAGGCATTGGCCAGCAATTCGTTCAACACCAGCGCCAGCGGCACCGCCTCGTTCTCGTCGATGATGCAGCGTTGACAGAGGTGATCGCCATCAATGGAAATATCCTTGTTCCAGGCCGCAGCGGCCGCCAGGGCGACGTCGTTCACCAGATCGCCCAGGGAGACCTGAGCGCCCGCCGTCCGGCCGTAAATGCCATGGACCAGAGAAATACTGCCGATCTGGCTGATCACATCGTCGAGGGCTGACGCCACTGCGGGTTGGCGTTGGACCAGCCCGCGCAGGATGCCGGTCACGCCTTGTAGATTGTTCTTGATGCGGTGATGGACCTCGCGCACCAGGGTGTTGCGATGCTCGGTCTCTTGTTGCAAACGCAGCGCCTCGCGTTGCTTCAGTGCCGATAAATCATGAAAGATGCCTTGCGCAATTTTTTGACCGCCCACGTCGATCAGTGTCGCGTTGATCTCGACCGGCACCTGCTTGCCGTGCCGCGTCAGAACGTGGATATCACGCACGGTAATCGTCTCGGTGTGCTGTAACTCGGCGAAGGATGCAGACACTCGTGCCATTTCGTCCGCCGGGTGGAGCCTGCTCACGTTGGTACCGACAATTTCGTCGCGGGTATAGCCCAACAGGCTTTCTGCCGCGTCGTTCAATTCGAGCAGCGTACCTTTCATGTCGGCGAGGACAACGGCGCCGGCCGAATGTTTCAGCAGCGACCGGTATTTGAACTCCGAGGCCAGCAGAGTCTGCACCATCTCCTCGCGCCAGCCGATATCGCGATCGATACCGCGATAGCCAAGGAAATTGCCGTCGGCATCAAGGATGGCCGTGCCACTCGTTTCCAGCACCACCGCATGCCCGTCGCGATGAATATTGATGTTGCGCAGGCCGATGATGGGCTGGCAGTTGGCCACCAACGGACCGAGCTCGGCGGCGATCCGCGCCGCCTCGTCCGGCGCCATGAAATCCAGAGGTGACTTGCCGATCACGTCCTCCGGCGCGTAGCCCAGCAACGGCCGCACCTGCGGACTGGAGTAGGTATAGCGCAATGACGCATCCACTTCCCAGACCCAGTCGTTGGTGGACTCGATCAGGTTGCGAAACCGGCGTTCGCTCTCGGCCAGTGCCATCTGGGTCTGCCGCCGTGCCGTGATGTCTTCAGCGAGGCCGACGGTGATCCAATGGCGTTCGTCGATCTGCTGGGTTGGGACAACGTTCAGCGAAACCCAGACGATGTCGCCGTTCTTTTTGATATAGCGCTTTTCGATCGCGAAATGGCCGGTGTTGCCGGTGGCAAGCTCTTCGATATTACGGGCATTCAGAGCGATATCGTCGGGGTGGGTGATGTCCATGAAGCTCATGCCGAGCAACTCGGCTTCGCTGTAGCCAACCATGCGGCACAAGGCCGGATTGACTTTCAGGTAGCGCATGTCGGGCCCGGCCATGCCGATGCCGAACGGCGAAAACATGAATATGGAATCGAAGTACTTGTCGCTGTTTGAACTCATGCTGAGTGGACCGTCATGCTGGCTCCTGTGCCCCCAGCATCGAGCCAGGTTGTCCGGCAAAATACTACGCGAGATCACGTGCATTGTGCGCCGTAGCGCCAGCACCGACTTTTTTGCCCGCAATGGACTGAGGCATCGCCATAAGCAAATGGCGCAACCTGATAAGTTGACTGAATTAGTATTGCTTTAGACATATAGGTTATAGTCTGTCAAGAAGCACACCGTAGCAACGCCTTCCAAGGCCCCGAACCTGCCTTGATTTGTTTAGCCGCAACCTGCCTGGACCACGATGGAACACCGTCCGGACAGCTTCGCGGTATTTCGATCAAGGAGCATGCCGCATGTCAGGGTCTCTCAAATCGCACCACCGCACATCCAGCCCCCGTGGCCCCATGAATGCCAGTCGGGTCAGCATGGGCACTGGTGGGCAGGTCACCGCATATGTCACGGGTGCATTTGATTTCGATGCCGCGCGCACTCTTCTGCTCGAATGCAAGAGCCACTCGCAGCAAACGATTGCCGGTATCACGGTGCATCTCGATGGCGTGACCCATATCGATTCCTGCGGCATTGGTGCCCTCAGTCTGCTGCAAGACCTGGTGGGCATCGAACGCTTTTCGCTGGATCTGGCCAATTGCGCGCCGGTGGTCCGGCAACTGTTCGAAAGCGCGATTCTCGACCAGTTCGTTAGCCCGCGAACCTTGCGCCACTGCGCGACGTGCTTCGACGTCGCCAAGATTGACTGCAAGGAGGCTCCTTTTCCGGTCCCGCTCGTGAGGAACTTGCTTCGCTCGGCCGGAAGCGGCGCTCGCTGACCAACCTCACCCGACATCCAATACATCTCCATGGACAAGATGGATACGACAAAATCGGCGCACCGCAAACGGCGTGTGATTGCCGAATGGCTGATTCTCCTAGCGGTTCTGACCACATTCGGCGGCTACATTGCGTTTGATCAGTACCAGGAGCATCTCCAGATCAAATCCAGTAGCCCGCTGGCTTTTTTCATCAGCGTGGCCGCGCTGGTCTCGCTGACTGTTCTGGGCCTGTACTTCTACCAGCAGCGGCAGCGGGCTTTCCAGCGCATCGCGGACGCCCAGAATCAGGCGCTGCAAGATAGTGCCGAACGGCTGAACGAAGCGCAGCGGATTTCTCGTGTCGGTAGTTGGACGCTGGATCTGGTGAGCGGTGAGTTGCTGTGGTCGGACCAAGTCTTCCGTCTGTTCGAGATCGATCCCGCCCAATTCGCCGCTACGTATGACGCTTTCCTCAAGGCGATCCATCCGGATGATCGTGAGGCCGTAAATGGCGCCTACGCCAGGTCTCTCGTGTCGCGTGCGCCCTACGAAATCACTCATCGCTTGCGCATGAGCGATGGACGCATCAAGTGGGTACGCGAAACCTGCCTGTCGGACTTTGATGCGACGGGCAAGGCGCTGCGTTCCAAGGGTACGGTGCAAGACATCACGGAATTGATCGAGGTGGAACAGGCCTTGACGGCAAGTGAAGCGCGCCTGCATTCCTTTTTTGCTGCCACCCCGGATGCCCTGTTGATCAGCGATGTGCACGGCTTGATCACCATGGCCAACAAGCAGACCGAGCACTTGCTGGGATATACGCCCGGCGAATTGCTTGGTAAATCCATAGAAACCTTGGTGCCTACTCGCTATCGCGAAACGCATCCGGTGCAACGCCACAGCTTTGCCGCATCCCCCGAGACACGGCGCATGGGTCTTGGCATCGGGGTCAAGGCACGGCGCAAGGATGGCAGTGAGGTGGATGTCGAAGTCAGCCTGAGCCGGATCGATACGGAGCAAGGCTTGTTCTTTGCCAGTTCCTTGCGCGACATCACCGAGCGCAAGATCATCGAAGAAAAGCTGCTGCGGCAAAACAGCATGCTCTCCGCCATCATCGAAAACTTTCCCGGCGGTATCACCCTGACCGATGCCGATCTGCATTGCCGCGTGCTGAATGAAAAGTTCAAGCGCATGCTGAATCTGCCTGATGAACTGGCTCAGAAGACCGACCTGGAGTTCGCCGACATCATCCGGTTCAATGCTCAGCGTGGCGACTACGGACCCGGCGATCCGGAGGAACAGGTCGCCGTGCGAGTGGCGCTGGCCCGTGAGTTTCAGCCGCACCAGTTCGAACGCATGTTGCCCAACGGCAACGTGCTGGAAATCCAGGGCGTTCCGCTGCCCGAGGGTGGTTTTGTTACCACCTACATTGATATCACGGAACGCAAGCACACCGAGGAGGCGCTGAGCCTGATGGCCAAGGTGTTCACTCACAGCGGCGAAGCCATCCTGATTACCGATGCCAGGGCGTGCATCGTCAAGACCAACAAGGCCTTCACCCAGTTGACCGGCTACACAGCCGAAGAAGTCCTCGGCAAAAACCCGAAAATGTTCTCCGCCAATCTGACGCCCGACGCGGTCTTCCAGGAGATGTGGGCAGCACTCAGCAGCGAGGGAAGTTGGGCCGGCGAGCTTTGGGATCGCCGCAAGAATGGCGAACCCTTTCCGAAATGGCTGTCGATCGCGGCAGTGCGCAACAAGAGCGGCGAGACCACGCATTACGTTGGCAGTTTTTCTGACATGTCAGAACGCAAGGCGGCCGAGACGCGCATCAATTTCCTCGCCCACCACGATGCCTTGACCCAGTTGCCGAACCGGTTGAACCTGCATGAGCGACTGGCGCAAGTGATTAGCCTGGCCAAGCGCAATAACGCGAAGTCGGCACTGATGATGATCGATCTCGATCGCTTCAAGGTGATCAATGACAACCTGGGGCATCATGTCGGCGACCAACTTCTGATTGAAGTGGCGCGGCGCCTGACGCAATCGGTGCGCGAATCGGACATTGTTGCGCGCCTCGGCGGCGACGAGTTTGTGGTCGTGTTGTCCGCCATCGACTCGGTCACCGATGTCACCGACGTCGCCAACAAAATCGTGCAGGCGGTTTCGGCACCCTATCTGATCGCCAATAACGACTTGCGCACCAGTCCGAGTATCGGCATCTGCCTTTATCCCGACGACGCCACGGAAATCGGTGAATTGGTCAAGTATGCCGACGTCGCCATGTACGCCGCCAAGTCAGTCGGCGGACGCAATCACCAGTTTTTCACCACCAAGATGAATCTGGTGGCGACCAGCCGCATGGTGATCGAAGCCGATTTGCGCACCGCGCTGGATAAGCAGCAGTTCCTTCTTCATTACCAGCCGCAACTCGATCTGCGCAGCGGGCGCCTGGTCGGAGTTGAGGCGCTGATTCGCTGGCAACATCCGACCCGGGGCATGATTTCGCCGGCGGAATTCATTCCGATCGCTGAAGAAACCGGCTTGATCGCAGCCATCGGTGAATGGGTATTGCACGAGGCGTGTCGTCAGTTGAAAGCCTGGCAGGAAGACGGCATCGGTGACATTCGGATGTCGGTGAATCTCAGCGCCAGTCAGTTCATGGATAAGGATCTGCCGGTGCTGATCCAATCCACCCTGGCTACCGCCGGTCTGTCACCCGATTCGCTGGATCTTGAGGTGACCGAATCCATGGCCATGGATTCACCGAATGACACCATCGCCATGCTCAAAACCCTTGCTGGTGGAGGCATCAATCTCTCGATGGATGATTTCGGCACCGGCTATTCTTCGCTGGCCTACCTGAAGTTGTTTCCCCTGCATGTATTGAAGATCGATCGCTCCTTCGTCAAGGATATCGAGAGTGACCCGAACGATGCCGATATTTGCGATGTAATCGTCCTCCTGGCACACAAACTGGGTCTGGAAGTCATCGCCGAAGGCGTCGAAACCGAAGCGCAGCTCAAATTCCTGATCAGCATCGGTTGCGAAAAGATCCAGGGCTACCTGCTGAGCAAACCCTTGCCGGCAGAACACGCGGGTGCCTTTATCAAGAATCACCAACCGGCACCGAAGGTCGGTCGCGTGGTGATCTGGAAGTCCGAAGCAGATCGCCGGGAAGAAACCGCCGAAATGGTCTGACCTGACCGGGTCACACTGACGAAGGCGTCGGCCAGCGCCGTCTCGCCAGCACCGACTTTTTGCCTCCGGTTATTAGTCAAAATGTGCGGATCGGTGAGGATTGGCGAGGATTGGCATGGGGGCAAAAAGCGTGTTAGGGTGCGCCGCATGTCACCAATCAGTGCAGCCTCCCTGTCGAGAAAACCATGACTCAGCGCACCACCCTTAGCCTTGCCCTCTCCGCTTTTGCCACGCTAGCCACGATCACCTCGTCGCCGGCCCGAGCGGCCACCGATTCGCTCGATCTCAGTCTGGAAGAGCTGATGAACGTAGTCGTCACTTCGGTCTCGAAAAAGTCGCAAACCCTGGCCCAGACTGCGGCGGCGGCTTATGTGATTCAGGCCGAGGATATTCGTCGCAGCGGCGCCACGACCATACCCGAAGCCTTGCGCCTCGCTCCCGGTGTGCAGGTGTCGGCCATCGGCAACAACAAATGGGCCGTCTCGATTCGCGGCCATGCGGAACGTTTCAGCAACAAATTGCTGGTGCTGGTCGACGGCCGTAGCGTCTATACACCGCTGTTCTCCGGTGTGTTCTGGGAAGGCTTGGAAGTCCCGCTGGAAAACATCGAACGCATCGAAGTGATCCGAGGCGCAGGCGCGTCAATTTGGGGCGCTAATGCCGTCAATGGCGTGATCAACATCATCACGCGCTCGGCGTTTGAGACGCAGGGTGGCAAAGTGGCACTGTCGACAGGTACGGAACGGCGCGCCTATGGCTTCGCCCGCTACGGCTGGAATCCCGATCCGGATACAGCCGTGCAGCTGCACGCCAAGGCGCATGACTACGACACATCCAAACGTCTGGATGGCGGCAAGGCGGTCGACGACTGGCAAAACCAGAGTGCCGGCTTCAAGTTGGAGCGCTTGTTGGAAAAAGGTACGCTGCAAGTTCAAGGGGGCGTGTTTAGTTCGCACGCTGGCGACGAGGTCACCATGCTCGGTGTGAATCCGATGCCCTTCATGACCCCAACGCTGTCGGAGCAGAAGATTCATGGCGGCCATCTTATGGCGCGCTGGGAATTCGATCAGTCCAAGACGGGTGGCAAGAGTCTGCAAGTTTTCGTCGATCAGTCCGACTATCAGCACGTGATCCTGAACGAAAAGCGCCTCAATCTGGATCTGGAATACCAGCAACGCTGGGCGGCCGGTAGTCATCATGATCTGATCTGGGGCCTGGGTTATCGCCGCAGTTCAGACCGCATCGGCAATTCGTCGATGCTCGTGATCGACGAATCGAAACGGACTTCGCAAATCTTCAGCGCGTACCTGCAGGACGAAATCACCCTGCAACCCGAGCGCTGGCGCTTGAGCCTGGGCGCACGTCTCGAACATAACCAACACACCGGTCTCGAGTTTCAACCCAACGCCCGCCTGTTGTGGACGCCCACCGAGAAAACCAGCGGCTGGATGTCGGTGGCGCGTGCCGTTCGCACACCGTCGCGCATCGAGCAGGGCGCAACAGTCTATGTTCAGGCCGATCCGGCCGGGATGCCCGCCTATAACGTCCCGCCCAGCATCGTGGCAACCCGGGTCGCCGGCATGCAAGAAGAAAAGCTGGACGCGTTCGATATTGGCTGGCGTCACCAGTTCAACCCTACTACCAGTCTTGACCTCGCGGCTTTCCACTACAAATATAAAGAACTGCGCGGATCTGCGCTGACCACGCCCAGCTTCATGCCGCCCGGCTACCTGCTGATTGTGGCGCCTGTCAATAACGCCCAAAGCGCAACGACCAATGGCATTGAAGCGACCCTGGACTGGCGGCCACGAAGCGACTGGCGCCTACAGGCCAGTCTCAGTCGGCTAAACGTTAGGGTGCCTAACCTGCCCTTGCCCGAACTGGCAAGTGACGTCGACAAAGTGTCGCCGACGAATCAAATCGGTCTGCGTTCTTCGCTGGATCTGTCCAGTACCCTGAAGTGGGATGCCTGGTTGCGGCATGTTGGCCGCATCGAGTACTACGGCGTTCCAGCATTTACTACGCTGGACATGCGCCTGGCCTGGCAAGCCACGAAGAATCTCGAGGTCGCACTGGTCGGGCAGAATTTGCTCGACAAGGCTCATCCGGAATATGGCAGCCAGTTCATCACCTCTCCGCTCGCCGCGATCGAACGCAGTGTCTATGTGAAGCTGGACTGGAAGTTCTAAGTGAGATTGCCTAAGCTCAAGCCTCCGCCGTATTGGCGCGGGGTGCTGATCTTGCCTTTGCTGCTGCTCGCGGGTGTTTTGCATGCCGACGCCCCGGAGGAAGACGAGATCAAGGCCGGCTTCATTCTCAACTTCATGAAATACACGGAGTGGCCGGCGGCGGCATCGGGTAGCGGCGAACTGCGCGTATGTGGAATCTCGGCCCAGCCGCTTTCCGGAAAGCTCGCTCAGCTACAAGGGCGCACGGCCCTCGGACGCGACATCAAAGTGCTGGCGCCCGTGCGTCAGGAGAATTGGCGCGACTGCCATGTTTTGTTCGTGCCAGCCAGTGAAGAGTCACGCCTGGCTCCTCTGCTACGTAGCCTGGGACAGTCAGCCGTGTTGACGATCAGCGACTGCCCGGAGTTCACCGAAGCCGGCGGCATGATCGGCCTGAAGCAACGCGGCGGGCGAATCCGTTTCGATATCAATCTCGGTGCCGCACGGCGAACCGGACTCAATTTGAGTAGCCAGGTGCTGAAGCTGGCGGACGAGGTCAAGCAGTGATGGCGACAGAAGTTCCGGCCAGCCGAATCACCCTGGGCAACCGTCTGGCGCGCATCAATCAGACGACATTGATCACCGCCTTGATCATCGTTGCCCTGATCGTTATTGCCAGCAGCTTTACCCTGAGTCTTTTCTCGATGGTCAGCACTCACCGGAGTACGGCCAAGGTATTGGCTGAAAATGCTGGCGCTGTCGTGTTGTTTGAGGACAAAACTGCAGCCAATGCACTGCTTAAATCGCTGAGTCACAACCCGGAAGTTCATACCGCCGCCGTCTACGGCAAAGACCTCAAACTGTTTGCCAGCTATTTGGTGGCAGAGCAAACGGTTGCAGCTGCTATCGATGTCGCCGTCGCTGGCACCGCTTATCACATCCATACTGTGGAACTGACACAACCCATCGTGCATGACGGGCAGACTCTGGGTGTGTTGTACTTGATGGTGGATCTGGAGTCTCTCCATTGGCGCATGCTGGTGCAGATTTTGATTACCATCGCCGCCGTCTTGTTGGCGCTGTTTGCGGCACGCCGGTTGTCCAACCGTCTGAGCGCTACCGCGTTGCGACCACTGACCGAGTTGACCGATCTGATGGATCATGTCTCTGACCGGGCCGACTTTGGGGTTCGTGCCACCTCCAGCGAAATCAGCGAACTCGATACCCTGGCCAAGGGTTTCAACGGCATGCTGGAACAAATTGAGGAGCGCGATGCCAGCTTGACCGCACATCGTGACCATCTGGAGGATGAGGTTGGCCGCCGTACTGCTCAGTTTCTCGAAGCCAAGGAGGCGGCAGAAGCCGCCAGTCGGGCCAAGAGCGAATTTCTCGCCACCATGAGCCATGAAATCCGCACACCGATGAACGGGGTGCTGGGCATGACGGAACTGCTTCTGGGCGGCAAACTGAATGAGGAACAACGACGCTTCGCTTCGGCGGTGCAGCGTTCCGGTCGCCACCTGCTTGGCATCATCAATGACATCCTGGATTTTTCCAAAATCGAGGCCGGCCACATGGAGTTGGAATCGGTCGACTTCAATCTGGGCGAATTGGTCGAGGAAGTGCTGGGCATGTTCGCCCAGCCGGCGGCAGAAAAGGGGTTGGAACTGGCGTTTCAACTCACGCCGCCCGACCGTTCGTTGCTCCTGCAAGGCGACCCGTTCCGATTGCGCCAGGTTCTTGCCAATCTGATCAACAACGCACTGAAGTTCACCACCCAGGGCGAGGTGGTCGTTCGCGCTCGCGTTGAAGAGGAACTGGCAGATCAGATCCGGATCAGCCTGTGTGTGGAAGATACGGGCATCGGCATCGCACCCGAGGCGCAGGAAAAAATCTTTGCCCATTTTTCGCAGGCCGATGGCTCAACCACCCGTCAATACGGCGGCACAGGTTTGGGATTGGCTATCTGCAAACGATTGCTGGAGTTGATGGGAGGAAGCATTCGCGTCGAGAGCGCACCTAACCAAGGATCCCGATTCTGGATTGATCTGACGCTGCCCAAGGGCAGTCCCAGTGCCAACCCGCTGCTTATGCCCGCCAACCTGAAAGGCGTGCGAGTTCTGGTGGTGGATGACAACCGGACCAACCGCGAGATTCTCCACGGCCAGATGGCATGCTGGGGTATCGAGGTGACGAGTGCCGAGGAAGGTGGTCACGGTTTGAACCTGATGACGCAGGCGGTGGCGGCCGGCAAGCCGTTTGATCTGGCGATTCTGGACATGCAAATGCCGACGATGGACGGCCTGCAGTTGGCAAATCAGATCAAGGCTCACCCCGAGCTGGCGGAAACCGATCTGATCATGCTCACCTCGACGTATTCGGCTGGCAGCACCCTTGACCGCGAGCAGGCCGGCATCATGCGTTGCCTCACCAAGCCGATCCGACAATCTGAGCTGCTGGAGGTCCTCTGCGATGTGTTGCGCGACCTAACCCCGGCGGCTCCGGCAGCGCCTGCTGAAACCGAGGAGACGACCCCCGGTCCGCAAACTCCCTTGCAGGGGTTGGTGTTATTGGCCGAAGACAATCCGGTGAATCAGGAAGTTGCCAAAGCCATGCTCAGCGCCCTCGGTTTGCAGCCCGACATCGCCCACAACGGGGCCGAGGCGTTGGTGATGTTCGACGCCCGCGACTACGACATTATTCTGATGGATTGCCAGATGCCGGTCATGGATGGTTATCAGGCGACGGCGATAATTCGGCAGCGCCTGGCGGGGAAACCGTTGCCCATCATTGCTCTGACCGCCAATGCCATGGAAGGAGATCGCAACAAATGCCTGGCGGCGGGCATGACCGACTACATGAGCAAACCCTATAGCCTGGGCCAGCTCAAGTCGACGTTACTGCGCTATCTGAGCCTGTCTGCGACGCCGACACCTGTCGAGCCAGTCGCGGCGGAAGCCAAATTGATTCAGTCCGAAGACACGGGCCAGGTTCTCGACATGCAGTTTCTCAACCAGTTCCGTGAACTCGACCCGAAGGGCGGCCTGAGTCTGATCAAACGGGTCATGGAGGTCTATCTGAATACCTCGACCGATATCGTGACGCAGGTTGAACAGGCCGCCGCCACAGGAGACGCTGACGCGCTGCGGCGCGCGGCCCATTCGCTGAAATCCAGCTCGTCGAATGTTGGCGCGACCAAGCTTGCGGCACTCTTTCGTGAGCTTGAGTTCGCCGGTCGTGACCAGCGCCTATCGGCCGCACCAGCCCTGCTCGAACAGATGCGCCCGGCCTACGCGCAGGCAATTCGCGAAATGCGCGATCTGATCGAACTGAACTCATGAACAACCAATCGATGCATATTCTTGTCGCCGACGACGAGCCCACCGCACGCATGTTGATGCAGGCGGCGCTAGAGAATTCCGGATTCACGGTCACTCTGGCCATCGATGGTGCCGATGCCCTGCGCCTGTTTCGCGAGCAGCCGTGCGACATGGTCATGCTGGATGTCGAGATGCCGGAACTGAATGGCTATGAGGTGTGCGCCGCGTTACGTGCCGAAATCGGCAGCGAGTTGCCGATCGTGATGGTGACCGGCATGGATGACGTTAACTCGGTGGAACGGGCGTATCAATCCGGTGCCACCGACTTCATGGCGAAGCCAATCAACTGGTCGCTAATTGGTCATCGGGTGAAATATTTGCATCGTGCTTACCTTGCCTTGCAAGACCTGCGCGCTGCCAATGCGCGTAATGCCGCAATTTTGAATGCCATTCCCGACTTGATGTTCGAGGTGGATCTGACCGGTCGTTACCTTGCCTACCATTCGCCGCGCGGCGCAATGCTCGGCGCCAAACCGGAAGCCTTCCTCGGTCGCACTATGGCCGAAATGCTCTCGCCGGAGACAGCGGCGACCTGCTTGTCTGCGATACAGGAAGCCCATCGACGCGGGTATTCGACCGGCACGCAGTTCGATATACAACTCGGGCAGGACCGGCGCTGGTTCGAGCTTTCTGTGGCGCTCAAGTCGGATTACAGCAGCGAGCAACCCACCTTTATCGCCCTGTCGCGCGAC
Source organism: Propionivibrio dicarboxylicus (assembly GCA_945902805.1). Classification (GTDB taxonomy): domain Bacteria; phylum Pseudomonadota; class Gammaproteobacteria; order Burkholderiales; family Rhodocyclaceae; genus CAMDMZ01. The sequence goes on from CAMDMZ010000005.1 coordinate 127,207, forward strand.
ATTACCGAACGCAAAGAAGCAGAAAACCGGATTTACAAGCTTGCTTATTACGACAGCCTGACTGGATTGCCGAATCGCCTGTTATTCATGGAGCGGCTTGAGCGCGAGGTGCGCCGCGCCGATCACCGTGGCGAAAAACTCGCCATCCTGTTGTTGGATATCGACGGTTTCAAGGGCATCAATGATTCGATGGGACACAATATCGGTGACTCGGTCTTGCGCTCGGTGGCCGATCGCCTGCGTTTGAGCATTCGTCCCAGTGATCTGGTTGCCCGTACCGCCGCCATCGATCACGATACCCATCTGGCCCACTTGGGTGGGGACGAATTTACGGTCTTGATTCCACATCTCAGGATAGGCGAGGAAACCCTGATAGTCGCGCAGCGCATCCGCGACTCGATGCGTTTGCCGGTTTTCCTCGAGGGTCGGGAAATGGTTCTCACGGCGAGTATTGGTATCGCTATTTTTCCGGATGACGGCAACGATGCCGCAACCTTGCTCAAGCATGCCGACACCGCGATGTACCACGCCAAGGATGAAGGCCGCGATAACGCCCAGTTTTACAGTGCCGCCTTGACCGAACAAGCGATAACGCGTCTGGATATGGAACACAAGCTGCGACTGGCTCTTGAGCGCGACGAGTTCCATCTGGTTTATCAGCCTCAATACGAGGTCGCCAGCGGACGCATTCATTCGGTCGAGGCTCTGATTCGCTGGCGGCATCCCGAGCAGGGCTTGATCCCACCGATGTCATTCATCCCGCTTGCAGAGGAAAATGGCGCCATCGTCCCGATCGGTGAGTGGGTGCTGTGGCGCGCTTGCGAAGACGCCGCGCGGTGGCGGCAGGCGGGAACACCAGTGCTCGTCGCCGTCAACTTGTCGCCCAAGCAGTTTCGTAATCCCACTCTGCTGACCACGGTGGCTGAGGCGCTTTGTGCCAGCGCCTTGCCACCGGAGTTGCTTGAGCTGGAAGTCACCGAAGGTGCCTTGATGGACGATAACGCTGCAACGCTGGCCGTGCTGACGGCTTTGCGCGAAAGCGGCGCGCATATTGCTCTGGACGATTTCGGCACCGGCTATTCGTCAATGAGTTATCTCAAACGCCTCCCGTTGAACAATCTCAAGGTGGATCAAAGTTTCGTCCGCGGCTTGCCGGCCGATCAGGATAGCCTGGCGATCGTCAAAGCCATCGTTTCCCTGGCCAGGAACCTCGGATTCACGGTCACCGCCGAGGGTGTGGAAACCATCGAGCAGGCCCGAATCATGAAGGCGCTGGAGTGCGAAACCTTGCAGGGCTATTACTTCAGCAAACCGGTACTCGCCAGCGAGATTTCGACTATGCTCGGCACAACATGGGAAATCGACGAGGCATGAACAAGGGCTTTGCGGTTGATCCTGAACATTGAATATCAGAATGCGAACACTTGAGTCTTTGAAAGTCGGGAGCCAGCTCCCCAGCCCGAAAGGCGTGGCCCTCGCCATCCTTGAAGTTTGTCGCCGCGAGGATACGACGACGACCGAAATCGCCCGCATCGTGCAGACTGATCCGGCGCTTTCGGGTCGCCTGCTGCACCTGTCGAATTCGATAGCAATGTCGTCCGGCGGACGACAAACGGCATCGGTACCGGAAGCGATTTTGCGCGTTGGCCTGGCTGCCGTGCGTCAGCTTGCGCTGGGGTTTTCGTTGGTGGATCAAAGCCAGAACGGTCCCTGCAAGGCGTTCGACTATCCCCGTTTCTGGTCGCATTCCTTGTTGATGGCGCTGGCCATGCAACGCCTGGCGCGCATCAGCCGTGCCGGGGCAGCGGATGAATTGTTCGCCTGTGGCTTGTTAGCGCGTGTTGGCTGTCTTGGTCTGGCGACGATCTATCCGGACGAATACGCCAGCATTCTTGAACAGTCGTCGAGTGACACACAACTGGTGGAACTGGAGCGACAACGCCTACAAATCGATCATAACGAACTGACAGCCGCCATGCTGACGGATTGGGGAATTCCCAAATCCCTGGTCGAGCCGGTTTCTTTCCACGAAGCACCGGCCGCTTCGGGCTTTATCGAAGGCTCCCGGCCGTATCAACTGGCAAACCTTTTCTATCTGGCGAAGCGGGTGGCCGATTTGGGCGTGGCGACGGAAGACGCTCGTAGCGACCAAATTCCGGAACTGATGCGTCTGGGCAGCCAACTCGGACTGGATACCGAAGCATTCGGTGCCGTAATCGACGAACTGGGCAAGGAATGGATCGAATGGGGCGCCCTGCTCAAGGTTCCGGCCGCCGCCCTGCCCGCCTTCTCGGTTATGGCTGCCCCGCCTTCTGCAGACCTTGAGGAGAGTCCGGCGGCGCTACGTGTGCTCTTGGTGGAGGATGATCCCACCACCCTGATGATGATGGAAAGCCTGCTTGGCGAACTCCTCGGTCACACCGTATTCACGGCGACACAAGGCAAGGAAGCCCTGGCGCTCGCCGTCGAGGTGATGCCGCAGGTCGTTCTCACTGACTGGATGATGCCAGTCATGGATGGCATCGAACTTTGCCGTGCCCTACGTGCTACCGAGTGGGGGCAATCGATGTACGTCATCATGCTCACCGGTGTCGATGCCGAAGACGATATCCTCAAAGCCTTTGAAGTCGGTGTCGATGATTACGTCACTAAGCCGATCAACGTGCGGGCTTTGCGCGCCCGGTTGCGGGCGGCCTGGCATTACGTGCAACTGCTCGAATCCTGGGAACGCGACCGTGCCCAGCTCAAGCAATTTACGGCTGAGCTGGCGATCAGCAATCGCCGCCTCGAACACGTCGCACTCACCGATCAACTCACCAACCTGCCCAATCGGCGCGCCGGTATGACAGCATTGGACCAGGCGTGGCGAAGTGCCGAGCGAACCGGGCAGGCGCTGGCGGTGCTGGCCATCGATGTGGACCACTTCAAGAAGGTTAACGATAGCTACGGCCATGCCGTCGGTGATCTTGTCCTCAAGGCGGTTGCCAAGGCAATTCAGGATTCAGCACGCAAGGACGACAGCATCTGCCGGATGGGCGGGGAAGAGTTCCTGTTTGTTTGCCGCAATACTGATCTCAGAGCCGCACTGCAAGCAGCCGAGCGCTTACGCAAAATGATCGCGGGCTTGGTCATCACGGTCTCGGGAGCCGAGGTGCGGACCTCGATCAGCATCGGTATAGCCTGCAAAGGAACCGACACACCGGACGCAGATGCTCTGGTGAATACCGCTGACAAGGCACTCTATGGGGCCAAGCATGGCGGCCGCAATCGAACCTGCTTAATGACTCAGGGACAACTTCTGTTCAGTCAGGTCGATAGTTCGCCGCAGTGACAGTAAACCGCAGCGACAATTACAAGACTCAGGGGGCTTTTAGTGTGAACGGCGACGCTGCTGCGTCGGCATCGGTCCGGGGGTGCGACCTTCGATGTGGCGGAATGTAATCCGGCCCTTGCTCAGGTCATACGGCGAAAGCTCTAGAGAGACTTTGTCGCCAGCCAGAATTCGAATGTGGTGCTTGCGCATCTTGCCGGCGGTATAGGCCACCAGGCTGTGTCCGTTTTCGAGGGTGACGCGAAAGCGCGAATCCGGCAGCACTTCCTCAACCACGCCGTTCATTTCAATGAGTTCTTCCTTGGCCATCCAGTAACCTCCGTACTACGAAAAAACGAAACAAAACAAAACAAAAAAGCCCGGCGGCTGCCGGGCTTTTTCAATTAGGCAGCGAATCGCGTGCAGCGATGCTGTCAGTCGGCCGACGTAATCGCCGACGCTTGCTTGCCCTTCGGGCCAGTGGTGATTTCGAAACTCACGCGCTGACCTTCTTTCAGGGTCTTGAAGCCCTGGCTTTGAATCGCGGAGAAGTGCGCGAAGAGATCCTCGCCACCGCCGTCCGGCGAAATAAAACCAAAACCCTTGGAATCGTTAAACCACTTCACAATGCCTGTTGCCATGTCTTAATACCTTTTCTTACAAACAATAAATAGAGGCGGACCTCTGAACGAACGAAGGTCAAGACGGCAGCACGGTGAAGGACGTAAAACCGCAGAGAGCGGGTACTAGGCCAGACAACAACGGCAGAACTTGAAGATCGCAGGCCTGCATCATGCGCCTAAATGCCGGAAAATGCAAAGAATTTTTGCAATTCTTGGCGGTTGCCGGGCAAACCTGACGGCTATACTATGTTTCAAACAGATCAAGTCTTGTCCCTGTGTTTTCAGTCCATCTTTGCCCGATGTGTTTATCACGCCTATGACCCGCCATGACGCACTGAAGAAAATCGCCAGCGAGATTGCCGACGGAAAATTGCACTTCGCCAGCAATACCGAACTGGCCTTGCGCATCCGAAAAGCGCTGGACGATCCTGATTGCCATATGGAAGCCGCCGCCAAGCTCATGCAGGCCGAGCCAGTGCTTTCGGCACAGGTCGTGGCGATAGCCAATTCGGTGGCCTACAACCCCTCCGGGCGGGAGATTACCGACGTCAAGACTGCCGTGACCCGTCTCGGCTTCGTCACCTTGCGCAATCTGGTAATGGCAATGGTCACGCGCCAAATGGCTGGCGCTCCGGGCAGTGCCGAGCAAAAACGCCTGACGGCCCAACTCTGGGAGCATACGACCCACGTCGCTGCCCTGTGCCGCGTGATCGCCAAGCGCGTCACGCATCTTGATCCCGAAATGGCCTTGTTTGTCGGCTTGGTGCACGATGTCGGCAGTTTCTATCTGTTATCGCGGTCTGCCGAATATCCGGTGCTGCTTGAACTGCCGTCCGCCGTTATTGAGGAACCCGCTGCGGAAGAACCGCCGAAGGACGATGACGAAAGGGACAACGAGAACGATGAGTCAATCAACCTCGAAGGCGTTCTTACTCTGGCCGTATTGCGCAAACTGAATGTGCCTGACGCCGTCGTCCGCGCCGTTGAAGACTACTGGAACGGCTTCCTCGCCATCCCGCCGCACAGCATGGGCGATACCGTGCTCCTGGCGGAATTTCTGGCGCCGGTGGCATCGCCTTTGCGCGCAGCAAGCAACACCGATCCAACCAACAACGTTGCCATCGACATGATCATTGGTGAGGACACGCTCGCGGAGATTTTGCAGGAATCGGCAGCCGAAGTGGCATCGATTTCCCGCGCCTTGCAGGCGTGAAATGCAAGATCAGAGATGATCGTTCTCTATCACTGCCTTAGCGCACGTTCATTTCGCCCGCTCTGGCAGCTCGAGGAAATGGGTTTGCCCTATCAGTTGCGCATGCTGCCTTTCCCACCGCGCGTACTGGCCAAATATTTTCTTGACGAAAACCCGCTCGGCACCGTCCCTTTCCTGATCGACGGTGAGACCCGCATGAGCGAATCGGCGGCGATGTGCGAATATCTTGCAGTACGCCACGGCCCAACGCCCTTGCATGTCACCCCTGACGAGGCTGACTTTGGCGCGTATCTGAACTACCTTCACTTCGGCGAGGCAACACTGACTTTCCCGCAGACCCTGGTGTTGCGCTATAGCCGCTTCGAGCCGGCTGGCCGTCGCCAACCACAAGTGGTTGAAGACTACTCGCGGTGGTTCCTCGCCCGCTTGCGTACCCTGGAGCGCCGTCTCGCCAGCACCGACTTTTTGGCCGCCGGACGATTTACTGCCGCCGATATTTCAGTTGGTTACGCATTATTGCTGGCCACACATCTGGGTCTCGACACGGGTTTTACGCCGGCGGTGACCGCCTACTGGCAACGTCTGCAACAACGGGACGGGTATCAACGCGCATTGGGCGTGCAAACGCAAGCAGCCATCGAGCAAGGCGTCCCCACGACTGCGGCACCGGATACCCTGCCAAGTTGAATCTGGGTTGAATCTGGGTTGAATGTGGGTTGCAGGTGGGCGACTACGCCGTCCGCCAGCGCGGAGCGAGTGGCGACGGCGCGGTTTCATCGCCCAGCACGGCAGCACGTAGCTTGGCGATCGCCTGGGTGTGGATCTGGCTAACGCGACTTTCGGTGATACCCAGACGAACACCGATCGCCTTCATGCCCAGACCATCAACGTAGTAGCGCTTCATCACCTCTTCTTCGCGTTCGCCGAGATCACTGATCGCCAGCAAGAGCGTGCGTTGTACCGAGCGTCGTTCCAACGCGGCCAGCGGGCTGGACTGGGTCGTGGCACACCAGGCAATGAAGTCCTTTTCCGGATCGCGGTCGTCAAAATCGTCGAGCGAAAACAGCGTGTAACCCTCGGCTTCCTGCAGCAAGTGCTGGTAAGCCGCCAGGGGTAAAGCCAGCTTGGCCGCCACTTCGCTTTCGAGCGGTGCGCGCCCAAGTTGATGCCCGAGTTGATGAATAGCACATTCGACGCGCCGCATTTCGCGCCGTACGCGCCGGCTGCCCGGATCGTTTTCGCGCAGGCCATCGAGCATCGCACCGCGGATTCGCTGCGACAGATAGGAATGGAAACACTTTCCGGCCTGATGCGTGGTGGACTGGATGATCGCCGCCATCAGACCGAGAAAGCCATCCTGCATCAGGTCATCGGCCAGCACATTGGACGGTAGTTTGCGCAGCAGCGAACGCGCGATCGCCGCGACCAGCGGCGCGTGCTCGTTGATCAGGCGCTCGCTTTCCTCGCGGCTGAGCTTGCGCCGTGGTGCGGGATTGTCCGAATTGTCGGATTTGTTCGAGTTGTGCGCGTCGTCAGTCATTGCCGGGACAATCACCCCCGAGGTTTGTATGCCTTGCTCTTGGCTTTAGGCGGGACATGCGATTTGACGACCTTTTTGGCCGGGTGCGACTCGACCTTCGCTGGTTTTTTGCCCGCCTTCGCTTTGCTGGGGGTCGCTTTCTTGGCGCGTGTTTCAGTAGCGGGCGGGGCGACGGTAGCTACTGCCGGAGTAGGTTCGCTGGGCAGTACCACCGGGTTGGGCTGGACGACCACCGGTGCGGCGGCGATAGCGACGCCACTTAGTAGCAGACATACGGCAGAAACAAATACGTGCATCTTCATGGCAGGATTCCCGAGGTGACAGGGTGCTACTTTAACGCGGCGGCAGTGACACAGAAGAATTGGATAAGCCGGGGATTCCCGTTCGTCCAATGGCAAGCACGGAATTCACGCCTTCAAACACGCAAAGCGGACAGCGTAAAATGATGCGCTTTACCCCACTACGTTCCCGGAGATTTCATGCCCGCTTACCGTTCCCGCACCTCGACCCACGGCCGCAACATGGCCGGTGCCCGCGCCCTGTGGCGTGCTACCGGCATGAAGGATGGCGACTTCGGCAAACCGATCATCGCCGTGGTTAATTCCTTCACGCAGTTCGTCCCCGGGCATGTGCATCTTAAGGATCTCGGCCAATTGGTGGCGCGCGAAATCGAGGCGGCCGGCGGGGTGGCCAAGGAGTTCAATACTATCGCGGTTGATGACGGCATCGCTATGGGTCACGGTGGTATGTTGTATTCGTTGCCCTCGCGTGAACTGATCGCCGACTCGGTTGAGTACATGGTCAATGCCCATTGCGCCGATGCCATGGTTTGCATCTCGAACTGCGACAAGATCACGCCGGGCATGTTGATGGCCAGCCTGCGGCTGAACATCCCGACCGTTTTCGTCTCTGGCGGCCCGATGGAGGCCGGCAAGGTCAAGTGGCACGGCGAATACCGTATGGTGGATTTGATTGACGCCATGATCGAGGCGGCGGATTCGAAGAATAGCGACAAGGAAGTGAATGCCATGGAGCGGTCCGCCTGCCCGACCTGCGGCTCCTGCTCCGGGATGTTCACCGCCAATTCGATGAACTGCCTGACCGAGGCGCTGGGCCTCTCGTTGCCCGGCAACGGTTCGCTGCTGGCGACGCACGCCGATCGCGAGATGCTGTTCCGCAAAGCCGGCCGTGTCGCCGTTGAACTCTGCCAGCGCTGGTACGAAAAGGACGACGCCTCGGTGTTGCCACGCACGGTGGCCAGCTTCGGTGCCTTTGAAAATGCGATTGCACTCGACATCGCCATGGGAGGCTCGACCAATACCGTGCTGCATTTGCTGGCGGCGGCACAGGAAGCCGGCGTCAATTTCACTGTCGCCGACATCGATCGCATGTCACGCAAGGTGCCTTGCCTCGCCAAGGTGGCACCGGCGACGCAAAAGTACCACATGGAAGACGTGCATCGGGCTGGCGGCATCATGGCCATCCTTGGCGAGCTCGACCGTGCCGGGTTGATCAACCGTGACTGTCCGACCGTGCTGTATCCGACCATGGGTGAAGCGCTCGATTGTTGCGACGTCAAGCGCAACACGGACAAGAAGGTGCATGAGTTCTACCGCGCCGCACCGGGCGGCATACCGACGCAAACGGCTTTCTCGCAGAACCGTCGTTATCCGAAGCTCGATCTGGATCGCGAGAATGGCTGTATCCGAGACAAGGCCCACGCCTATTCGCAGGATGGCGGGTTGGCCGTGCTCTTCGGTAACATCGCCGAGAAGGGCTGCGTGGTGAAGACTGCCGGTGTCGATGACTCCAACCTGAAATTCACCGGTCGCGCGCGCGTGTTTGAATCGCAGGAAGATGCTGTCGAGAAAATTCTCGCCGACCAGATCGTTGCCGGCGACATCGTTATCGTCCGCTACGAAGGCCCCAAGGGCGGCCCCGGGATGCAGGAGATGCTCTACCCGACCAGCTACCTGAAATCCAAGGGCCTCGGCAAGGTCTGCGCCTTGTTGACCGACGGCCGTTTCTCGGGTGGCACCTCCGGCTTGAGTATCGGCCACGCATCGCCCGAAGCAGCGGCGGGCGGCACCATTGGTTTGGTCGAAGAAGGTGATACGGTGGAAATCGACATCCCCAACCGGCGCATCGAACTGATGGTCGAAAAGTCGGTTCTGGCGACACGGCGCAAGGCGATGGAAGCGAAGGGCAAAGACGCCTGGAAGCCGGTTTCGCGTCAGCGCGAGGTCTCGGCGGCCCTGCGCGCCTATGCCGCGATGACCACCTCGGCCGACACCGGCGCGGTGCGCGATCTCAGTCAGCTCGACTAATGAGTACCGTTCCGGAAAGCGAGTTCCATCGCACCTTCACCGGCCGTTTCTGGTCGGTGATGAGTTGGGATCAACTCACCGCGTTTTGGCCGCGGATTGATCCCGCTGCGGGCTGGTATCTCTACGCGCTGGGCGAAACGCCGCCAATGGTCGTGGCCGATGCTGCAACTGTCACGGCTTTCATCGAGCGCATCGATGTCTTGCTGCGCGACGATCATCGCGAATCGTATTGCGGCATTGTCTATGCTGACAACCTCGAAGCACCCCGGTTCATCAAGATCTACGACCCGAACAATCTTGGCTCAAGTTGTGGTTCGTCGAAGAATCCGCCGCCGCCGGGTTGGGTCATGTCGCTCCTGCCGCCCGAGGAAATTGCCGTCAAGCGGCCCGCCCCGGAAGGGCGTCGCCGCTGGTGGCGGGCGTTGATTGGGGGATAAACGTCAGGTGTTCGCGGTTTTACCGGCCTCTGCCTTAGGGCATAGTGGCGCCGTCCTTTTTGCCTTTATGGATAGCTGCCATGGCCGAACGCTCCGCACTCAAGTTTCTGGTGGTCGACGATTTCTCGACCATGCGCCGCATCGTGCGCAATCTGCTCAAGGAATTGGGCTTCGCCAATGCCGAGGAAGCCGAAGATGGCGCGATCGCGCTGCAAAAGCTTCGGGCCGGCAAATTCGAGTTTGTCGTCACCGACTGGAACATGCCAAACATGGACGGTCTGACCTTGCTGCAGTCGATCCGTGCCGACCCCGCTCTCAAGCATTTGCCGGTCATGATGATCACCGCCGAGGCGAAAAAAGAAAATATTATTGCGGCCGCACAGGCCGGCGCGTCGGGATATATCGTAAAGCCCTTCACAGCGGCCACGCTTTCAGAGAAAATGGAAAAAATATTTGACAAGATGGGACTCTGACATGGCTATCGCAAAGAAACCTGCTGTAAAGAAAGTTGCACCCAAGCCGACTGCCAAGCCGGTTACCAAAGCCACCCAAGCCACCAAAGCCACCCAATCGGCCAAGGATACGGGCCAGGTGCTGAAGGAACTGAAGTTGCTGGCGCGGGAACTCTCCAAGGCTGCCAAAGGTCTGGGCAAGAAACGTGGTGCCTCCGATCCAAAACAAGTGTCGACGATCCTCGGCAATGTCGAACGGATGACCGCCGAAGCTGCGACCAAATCGCTGATCGAAGCCGAAAGCGCCAAGCTGATCGTCAGCGGCGTGCTGGAAAGTCTGGGCAAAGACTGGAGCCGCAAATCGATCGAGACCGCGCTCAAGGATCTTTCTGGCCACCTGACCAACATCATGGTGGCACAGGAGTTCCAGGATCTCGCCGGGCAGTCGATTCGTCAGGCGATGAAGGCGCTGGTCGGTGCCGTGCTGGTGGTCGAGGGCGGCGGGCCGACGGAAGAGCGTCGACTGTCGCAGATTGAGGTCGATAGCCTCCTGAAAGACCTGATGCCGTAATTGTCCGAGTAAATCGTTCGGGTATAGTAAGGGCCTCTTTCTGGAGGCCCTTATGCTTTCTGCCGCTGCTCCCCGTCGTGCGAATCGGCTCGCCGATGAAACCTCTCCCTATCTGCAACAACATGCCCACAACCCCGTCGACTGGTATCCATGGGGAGAGCAGGCGCTCACTTTAGCGCAACAGCAGGACAAACCGATCTTGCTCTCGATCGGCTATTCCGCCTGCCATTGGTGTCATGTGATGGCCCATGAATCCTTCGAAGACGACGATGTTGCGGCGGTGATGAACGCGCTCTTCATCAATATCAAGGTCGATCGCGAGGAGCGCCCCGATCTCGACCAGATTTACCAGTCGGCGCACCAGATGCTGACCCAGCGCACCGGCGGCTGGCCGTTGACCATGTTCCTCACGCCGGATGGTTCGCCGTTTTATGGCGGAACGTATTTTCCCAAAACACCGCGCCATGGTTTGCCCGGATTCCCCGATCTTTGCCAGCGCGTGGTCGAGGCCTTCGCCAGCAAGCGAAGCGAAATCGACGCGCAGAATGCCGAAGTTCGACGCGCGTTGGCAGCGATGGCGCCACACATGCCGGGTACGCCGGCCGAACTCAATTCCGAGCCCATTCAGAACGCCCTGGACCTGCTCGCGCGCAGCTTTGATCCACGCTGGGGTGGTTTTGGCCGCGCGCCGAAGTTTCCGCATCCGACCGATCTCGCCTTGTTGCTTCACAGCACGCAGGCGCAGCCACGGCAGATGGCCTTGCTGACGCTGCACAAAATGCTTGAAGGCGGAATCTACGATCAGATTGGTGGCGGCTTTGCTCGCTACAGTGTCGATGAGCGCTGGGAAATTCCCCATTTCGAGAAGATGCTCTACGACAATGGGCCATTGCTTTCCTTGTATGCCGATGCCTGGGCGCAGACCGATGATGCCGATTTCCGCCGCGTAGTGGAAGAAACGGTGACTTGGGTCCAGCGCGAAATGACTGCCTCCAGTGGAGCCTACTTTTCGTCGCTGGATGCCGATTCGGAAGGTGAAGAAGGCAAGTTCTATGTCTGGCGACGGAACGAGATCGACGCCTTGCTCGGACCGGAAAAGTCGGTGCTGGCGGGACGGCGCTGGGGCTTTGATGGCGCGCCGAATTTCGAAGGCCATGCCTGGCACCCAAAAATTGCCGCGCCACTGGCCGCAGACGAAGTGGCGCACATCGAATCAGCGCGGCAAATCCTCTTCGCCGCGCGCGAACAGCGCATTCATCCCGGACGCGACGAGAAGATACTGACCAGTTGGAACGCCTTGATGATCTCCGGCATGGCGCACGCCGCACGAGTGTTTCAGCGCGCCGACTGGCTGGCGTCGGCGCAGGCGGCGACTGATTTTCTGCGCCGCGAGCATTGGCGCGACGGTCGGCTGCAGGCGACCAGCAAGGATGGCCACGTTCACCTCGATGCTTATCTGGATGATCACGCTTTCCTGCTCGCGGCGCTGTTGGAATTGTTACAGGCCGACTTCCGTGCCTCTGATCTCGAGTTTGCAATTGACCTGGCCGACGCAATGCTCAGCCGTTTCGAAGATAGCGCCGGGGGTGGATTCTTCTTTACCGCGCATGACCATGAGGTGCTGATTCAGCGCCCCAAAACCGGCCACGACAACGCCACGCCGTCGGGCAATGGCGTCGCTGCCTGGGCCTTGCAAAGGCTGGGACACCTGCTCGGTGAGTCACGCTATCTGGCAGCGGCTGAACGCGGCTTGCAGCTCTATTGGCCGCAACTCAGTCAATCGGCCGGCGGGTTTTCATCACTGCTATTCGCGCTCGACGAAGCACTGGTACCTCCGACCATAGTCATCCTGCGCGGCCCGGCTGAGCAAACTCGCGATTGGCAAGCAAAACTGGGGGCTGCAGCCGGTCGATTGGTGTTGGCCTTACCGAATGGACTTGCCTTGCCAGCGCCATTGGCCAAGCCCGAAAGTGAGCATGTCAACGCCTGGGTCTGCCAGGGCGTTAGTTGCTTGTCGCCGATCGCCGACTACCGGCAGCTTGAACAGGTTCTCAGCACGAAGTGAATACGGTAAGATGCGACGCGGAGCGTTATCACCTGTCACAACCCACTCACACTTGAGGATTACTACATGAAATCGATCGTCATCACCTCGCTGGTTGCTGCTGGCCTGCTGGCTTCGGCCCCCGCGTTTGCTAACAAGGATCTGGCCACCAAATCCGGCTGCATGGCCTGCCATCAAGTCGACAAGAAAGTTGTCGGCCCGGCCTATCAGGACGTGGCCAAGAAGTACAAGCCCGCCGATGAGGCCAAGCTGGTCGAGAAGGTCATTAAGGGTGGTTCCGGTGTCTGGGGCGCGATCCCGATGCCGCCGAATGCCGCCGTCAAGCCCGACGATGTCAAGACTCTGGTTAAGTGGATTCTCGCCGGCGCCAAGTAATTCAGACTCTGCTACAACAAAAAAGCCAACCTTCGGTTATTTGGGGTAAAAAAAGCATAACATTTTAATTTCAGAAGGCCCATCCTACGCAGGATTGGGCCTTTTTTTCGCTTTACAACATTACTTCCATGGGGTAATATTAGTAACAATACTAAAACTATGTTGTACTTAGAGCGAGGCTACATGGCGAGTGGACAACAAATTGCAGAGCAGAATTTCCAACTCTTTGACGCGTGGAGGGCGAGCAAGCTCGACCAGGACTTCCGCCAGATGGTCAGTCGTGGCGTCCTTTCACGAAATGAAATTGCCAAGGAGTGCGGCTTCGCAAAATCAGCCCTCGTCCAAAATCCCCGCATCAAAGCCCTGCTCAAGCAAACAGAAGACGACCTGCGTTTGCGCGGAATATTGCCGCCACTGGAAAATAGAGCCGTGTCAGAAGGCGAATTGCCGGTACTTCGCGACGCGGGCAAGCAACACACGATACGGGAAAATGAGCGCCTGAAACGCCTTGAGCAGGAAAATGCCAGCTTGCACGCAGAAAACGCCGAACTCAAGCGGCAGCTTCAACGGTTTACCGTACTACAGGAAGCCCTGACACTGACCGGCAGGCTGCCCCGATGAACGTACAGACGCTCCGCGTTGCAACGCTACGCAGCCAAAATCCTATAGGTTTCGGCGGGTGCATCTTCACCGGCACGCCCATCGACGCGCAGGGTAACGTGCTGGATGCGCGCGCCTACTATGTTGTAAATGCCTCCAAGGCGGTACTGGGTCACACTCGTGTGCAGGTTGGTCAATGGTGGTGCATCACCGGCGATGCGAAGCAGACTTCACTGGTCGTCAATGGCTATCAGTTGACCGAATGGCAAATCGACTCCAGCGAGGCATCCCTGTTGCTGCCCTCGGGTGAGCACATCGTTTCGATGATGGCAGAGAGTGCCGAATTCCGAGGAGTCGGCTTCGTCAAGGCGCGTAGATTATGGGAAGCCTTCGGTGAGGCGCTGTATGACATCCTTGACCGTGGCGACATCGGCGCCCTGGCCACGATCCTGACAGAGGAAAGTGCTCGCCAGATAGTTGAAGCATGGTCTCTGTATGGCGATACCCGCACCCTGCAATGGCTGCATTCCAAGGGATTCGACAGGGCAACCGGGCGCAAGGTGGTGGCCTTCTTCGGTCGTGATGCTGCCGACAAAATTGAGGCAGACCCCTACCGGCTACTGAGCTTTTGCGCCACCTGGCAACAGGTTGATACCCTTGCCCGTCAGCAGTTCGATATAGGCGAAACGGACGACCGTCGCCTGCAAGGGGCTATCGAAGAGGCGTGCTACCGCCTGTTCAGCGAGGGCCACACGGTCGCGACACCTGAAGTGCTGTTGGCCAGGTTGTTGCCGATTCTCGGCAGGCCAGCAGCCGACATAGGCTGGCGAAGCCTGATTCAGCAGTCCTTGGCCAGCGGTGCAACCAACGGCAGCTATGTGATTGGTGCCGGGGGACGCCTCCATCCCCTTGGTCCGTTCGTGATGGAAAACGTGGTTGCCCAAGCCGTTTCTGACCGGCTAGGAATGGAAGACGCACAATTGCTGACGTGTGACGCGGTAGAAAAGCTGGTAGCCGAGTATGAAGGCGTTGAGGGCATCGCGCTGAACGCCGAGCAAAACCGTGCAATACAGATGGCGGCTACGCACGCCTTCGCGCTCGTGACCGGTGGTGCCGGTGTTGGTAAAACGACCGTCCTGAAAGCCATCTACCGGCTCTATGACGCCGCCGGTGTGCACATTGTCCAGATGGCGCTTGCTGGCCGGGCCGCAAAGCGCATGCAAGAAGCCACGGGACGCACTGCATTTACGATTGCCGGTTTCCTGCGAAATACCAAGCCTGAAGATTTGGCAAGACCCTGCGTGGTCGTCATTGATGAAGCGTCGATGGTTGACATCATTACCATGAGTCGGCTGTGCGAACTGCTTCCTGCACACGTTCGACTGCTGCTGGTCGGCGACCCAAGTCAATTGATGCCAGTCGGACCGGGGTTGGTGCTGCACGAATTGGCTGCGGTAAGCGCCATTCCGCTGGTCGAGCTCAAGGTGGTCAAGCGCCACGGCGGCGACATTGCGGCCGCGGCGCTCGCCATACGAGATGGCGTATGGCCTGATTTCAGCGACATCGAATCCGCGCCAACATGCTTCCTGCCCTGCGCCCTGCAGGCGCCGCGATTCGGTAGTGAAGAGGCCGAGACACTGGAAAACACCATACTCCGGCTCTATCTTAAGGACCCGGAAAACTCCCAGATTCTGTCTTCCCGCCGCAACGGTATTGATGGCACAAGGGGGCTGAACACGCTGCTGCAGAAGCACACCACGCGCAACGCGAAGCCGCTATTGGTGTGGAACAGCGAGCATGACTGCATGGAGCACACGGGGTTTCATTTGGGAGACCTTCTTCTTTGCACCCGAAATAGGTGGGACTGGGGCCTGCAGAACGGTTCGCTCGGAAAACTGGTGCAAATCGAGGAAACGCCACGGTTGCTCGAAAACGATGAAGGCATTGCGCTGGGCAACGTTCTCGCCTGGGCGCTGTGGGATGACGGTGAGCGCCGCCCCATTCTCGAAACGATGCTTGATGACCTGGAATTGGGGTACGCCATTACCGTACACAAGGCGCAGGGGTCGCAATGGCCGCGCATTATTGTTCCTATTAGTGGAAACCGACTCCTTGACCGTACGCTGGTCTATACCGCAGTCACCCGCGCCCAGCGACAAGTCATTCTTGTCGGCGATGAGGATGCGGCACGAACCGCGGTCCAAGGTCTGCCTCGCGCGAAACAGCGTAAGGTCGCTTTGGGCTCCGTGCTCACCGGCCTGATGACCTCACTCAAGGAGGCGCCATGAGCCACGTCCGCATTACCGCCAGCGTCATCAACGACAGCACCGGCATCAAGACGCATATCCCCGTGATTCTCCTGGAAGAGGCCGGGCACTGCACGGCCCTAATGCCACTGGTGGACTATTTGCTTGCCCATTCGCAGGCCAGGAGTTCCTCCTGGATGGTCAAGATGTGTCAAATCGTCGGGATGCTTTTGGATTACACGGAGGCTAACCACGCCAGTTTCGAGAAGCCTGCCAAGTTATTCGAAACCTTTGCCCAGCGGGTCTACACCGGGACTATCGGTGAGGACGGGAAGGATGCCAGTGGCCTGTATTGGTTTCCGAAACGCACCGACACAGGCAAGCTGCTCCTGAACATGCTCAGTGATTTCTCCGACTGGATGTCAAAGGAATACGGTGCAACACCCCTGAACCCCTGGCGCGAGGCGACCGCCTACGAGCAACGCCTGAACTGGGCGGCATTCATCAACAAGAGTGAGCGCTCCTTTCTTGGGCATTTGGACAGCTACGCGGATGCGGCAGAGGCATCGAAGCAAGCTCGCAATATCCGGCAACGGCAAACGCCACGGGGAGACCATGGCGAAACCAAGGCATTCCCGGATGACCGATTTATGGAACTGCTGTTTGTGGGTTTCACTGTGCCGGGCAAGCAAGACAGTCCCGATGTTGTCGAACGCTATGACTGGCGCGGTATCTGCATCACCATCCTCATGCATTGGGGCGGCTTGCGCGTGTCCGAACCGTTTCACCTGTGGGTGAACGACGTGATGACCAACCCCCTTAAGCCCGACGAGGCATTGGTTCGAGTCTTCCACCCGATTGACGGGGCTGTACCGCACGACTTTAGAGGCCCCAACGGGCGGTTCATGGCGAACCGTGAAGCCTACCTCCAGGCTAGATATCCGGGTTATCGGCCGCGCAACAGGGAGACGGGCAACCGCAAAGCAGGTTGGAAGAATCCAAAGCTGGACGACACCTCACAGAACTTCATGCACGTGCATTGGCTGCCTACCGGGATTGCTGGCCGGTTGTTTCTACAGGCGTGGAAGCTGTATATGTACCAGCGCATGCGCGCACGGATTGGCGCGGATAAGCATCCTTGGTTGTTCGTGTCGTTTCGGGACGCGCAAAAAGGGGAGCCTTACACAATGGATGCCTACCGGGATGCGCACGCCCGCGCCATAAGACGCATCAATCTGGAACCGGCAAAGCTGAACGGGACGACCGAGCATGGACATCGGCATGCTTACGGACAACGGACGCGGCGCGGTGCCGTGGGCGACATCGTGACGCAAAAGGGGCTGCATCACCTCTCCATCGAATCGCAAGGCGTCTATACCGAACCATCCGTTTCTGAGGTCACCAGTGCCCTCGAAACCGCAACCGAGGCGCTTGCATCAGGACAGAAACTTCCGATGGTGAGCGACCTCGATGCCTTCATCCTTGCCGAGCGCAAAGACCTGAAAAAACTATTGAAACGAAAAGGGAAATAGCCATGGCAAAAGACGCGGGAACGACCAAAAAAAAGAGGATTCGTGGCACCACCTCAGACGACACGCTGTCGTATGCAACGACCCTTGACCCCAACCTAGAGCAATGGCGCGTCTTGGCAGCAGAGTGGCTTAGTACACTCCACCAATCCAAATCCCTAGCGATGGAGACCCTTAAAATATTCTTGGTGGACTACATTCACGGAAAACGGCTGGCGACCGACCCGGCACAATTCTTGCATACCGGATACCGGGCACCCTGTCTATATTCGTCTTGTCTTAGTCATTTCATAACAAAAAAAGTGGTAACTCGGCAATTCGCTAACGTATCGCGCTTCCTCGATTACGTCCTGAAGCACTATTATTCGGTCGAGGACGACAACGGCATCAGCATTGTTCCCACTGAATTCAGAAATCCGATTCCAGCCCTGCCTGAAGCGGTTGGTGGCCATGCAGGCCAGAACCAGGAATCGGACAAGAACGTCTTGCCGTATCACTTCATCGGAAAATTGCGCAGCCTGCTGTGCCCGGCAGAGGCAAAGAGTTTTGCCGACTGGCAATGGGCGCAGGCGGCAGATATCAATAACGGTGGAAGCTGGTTCGTGGTGCCGTTCAACTTGATTGACGAAGCAGACCCCGATTGTGTTTGGCGCCTGCGTGAGACTTCTGCATACGAGCAGCAAAGATATGGCTATGGCGACACGGTGCATGAACTGTGGAGTCCGGTACTTGCCGTTGCACTCTACGTAAAACTGCAATTGCCCCTGCGTACCTACCAGGTGCGCATGCTCGACAGCGGCGAGGCAGACTCCGTTCGCTACGTGCGAGGAAAGTGGTTCAAAAACACTGGGCCACTCGCAAAGGGTACCGACAAAAGTCCCTTCCAGCGCGGCGTCTTTCGCCAGATGACGGATGACATCAAGCATGTCTCGATGACGGGACTCTACATCAACACGAACAAGACGGCGGACCGTGGCAAAGAAGAGTGGAGCAAGGGTTACACCATTCCGTGGGAACACCCCGAGGTGCTTCGCTGGCTAGAAAAACTCCGGGACTGGCAGACTAAGTACAACCCGATCGCTGCGCCCATGCCCTGGACCGAGCTTGAACTAAAACACACACGCGCTTTGAAGGCTGACGCCACCCTCAAGGCAATGGGTTCGACCTGTTTCCTGTTTCGCGATGCCGCTGGCCAAGGCGACGACCGATTCAAGCCCATTGCTGCCAACAGCATTCTTGAGGGTTTCTGGTACAAGTTGCTGAAAGCACTGGAAAACCAGTGCGCCTCAAATAAGCTTCTTGACCTTGCGGGCAACCCGCTGATCTTTGTTCACTCTGACAGTAATGTGACCACTTACTACCCGCTGCACTCTTTGCGCGTGTCCCTGATTACCGCCTATGCGCTGGAAGGGGGCGTGCCGATGGCGATTCTGTCCAAGTGCATTGCCGGTCATGCACGGCTCATCATGACGCTCTATTACACGAAGGCAGGCATCACCTACTGCACGGAGACCATGGATGCGGCCACCAAGCGCCTGATGGTCAATGAGCAGGAAAATTATGCACGGTGGCTCAAAGATAAATCCTACGAGCAGTTGGAAGCCAGTGCGGCCTTTAACGACCCTGCCGCTATCCGGGCGGTCATACAAGTGATGCAGAACGGAGCCAGCCTAGTCAAGGACGATAAGGGATTCTGTCCGAAAGGCGGCTGGCAATGCGATTCGGGCGGCGTTTATGTTAATGGCGATAGTGGCAAAACAACTTATGGCGAGGTGCCGGGCTATCCCCAGAAAAATTGTCCCCGCTGCCGCTGGTTCTTCACGGGTCCGGCCTTTATTGATGGTTTGAATAACCACTGGAACCACATCCAGTTACAGATGGGCGATATCGGCGAGCGGGTCGCCAAGTTGGAGGGTCAAGTTATTGCACTGGAAGACCAGCAATTCGAATGCCAGGAAAACGACCTGCCTTTTATGGCACAGGACCAGCTCGCTACGTTGCGCAAAATATATCAGGCAGAAGTTGAGAAGAACAACAAGCTCGCGGAAGACTCCAGTGCAACCTACCACCTGATTGCAAGATGCGCGATATTGGCGAAGGCAAGTCGGGAAAGTGATGGAATCCAATTGGTTGCGGTTGGTGCGTTGCAGGATGTACATATCGCCATTGACGAATGTTCTAAGCTCCAGCAGGTGCTGAATGCGGTTGCCGGTTCAACCGTCTATCCAGAACACGATGTGAGCAAGGCCGTACTGCAAGCTGGAAAAGCGTTTGACATGATGCTTGCTAGAAATGACAAGGAGCCGGTCTTCTTTCAGCTATCCGATGACGAGTTGCCATCCGTTGTTGCACACATGACCCGGCTACTCGCCACCGAGGCAGGCAGCATCAAGGACGCGCTGCCCTTCGTTGAAGGTGCACGTCGTCTGGCGGAAATTGGTTTTAATCTTGACATGGAAGCGCTGGCACGTGAAATGGCCGCCGGCGAAGTCGTCCAGTTAGGCTCGGCGCCCCGGCCGGTGAAGCCCGTCAGCGCGCAACGTCGTTTGTCCACTTCTGGAAAAGTGACGATTTCGGAGGCGTCCCATGTCGCCAACTAAACCGTCCCCCGAAACTCTCCTGGCAGCGCTTCAGCAGGATGCTTCTACGCGCACGCGACAGTCCCTGACGCTCATCCATGAGATTTGCAGCGAACAGCATGCGAATGGCAGCAAAGACTTCTCGGTGGCAACCATTGGCAAACTAAGCTCTGGACGCGGCGGTCCGTCACCGCAGGCCATACGCAATGTGTCTGGAGAGCACTATCGTGCGTTGCTCAGTGCATGGGCAAGCTACGCTGATGGTGCAACCCGCAAACCTCCAGCACGAGTGGAGTCTGGGGTGGCAGATGATGTGCTGGACATGATTCCAGATGCAGCAGTTCGTGCGCTGGTCGGCAGCTTCCTGGCTGAAAATCGCAAGCTTAAAGCGGAGAACATGCTGCTCAAAACACAATCCAACGTCGTGAT
Source organism: Propionivibrio dicarboxylicus (assembly GCA_945902805.1). Lineage (GTDB taxonomy): Bacteria > Pseudomonadota > Gammaproteobacteria > Burkholderiales > Rhodocyclaceae > CAMDMZ01. Next base: position 147,503 of record CAMDMZ010000005.1, read on the forward strand.
TGACCGGCGTCCAGCGATTGCACTGTCGGGGTCACCGACTTCAACGGTGGTGCAGGTAATTCCTCCACTGAGCACTCTCATGCCCCTGGAGGTCGATGCTTTGCGTCACGCCATATCGGATGAGCAGTTGAAGAACATGGGCTGGACTGTGGACGCAAAGACGGGACGCGTATCGAAAGGCGGCCATGCCATCTTCAGGGCTGGTTTCGTCACGGCCATCAATAAAGTGCTGGATGCCTTAAAAAACTGAAGGCACGTGGTTGGATTGAGGATTTCCTATTACGCTTAACAAGTGGAAGATGGTGTCAAGGGAACGTGGAATAAATGGGCATGCCTTATCGCCCCGTTTATGCCGCGAAAGTCCCTTGACACTATCTGGAACGACCAACGCTCAGGGCTGCTGGGGTGGGTTGGTTTTTTAACCCAGCCCCGGCTGCCTCACGGCGAGTGCGGGGTTTGGGGCTGAGCCCCAATGTCTTCGATTCTTGAGTCGGGAGCCTTCATTCCACTGGCAGCAATGTGCCCATTGCCGACGTTCGGCTAGCCGAAGTGGTCTACCAAATACGTACTGCCAGTATTGTATGGATCATAGGGTGCAAGATCAGATCTGATTTCTTGGCGGTTTTTTCGGTGTTTTGCTTGGTTCTACCCCTGAATCCGCCATACAAGGTCCATCTCGCCTTCCGGTGAGTCGTCCCCGAAGGCACCAAATTGTAGTTTTCGCCCATCCTTCGTTTTGTACATTTGATTGTGAAAGCTGGTCGGGCTTGACCATATTTCCACGATCTCCTCTGATGTGT
>CAMDMZ010000006.1 GCA_945902805.1 Propionivibrio dicarboxylicus
GACCTGCCGCTTGAATTCCGGATCGTGCCGCCGCCGCGCTCTCCTCACTCCCGCATTCACCACCGTTGTGTCCATGTGTCCACCTCAAAAACCGTGGACACTATCTCTCCCCTTCCTCCGCTTTCAATGTGGGGCGGTTGGACGCTTACGCTTCACGCATCGCGGTTCTCGTCGTCCGGGTCGCTGAGGCACGAGATGCCCCGCGATTGAAGATCGCAACGCGCCCAGCAATCGACGTTGCTCTTGCGCATCACGCGCTTGACTGAATTGGGGTTCCCACTGGCGCAAGGCTTGAACACTGCCTTTGAAACTAATTCGACGCGGTGCCTGCCCAACGTCGGCAGCCGCCTCGACCATCAACAACCGGATCGCGTTGTAGGCGATGAAATGCATCTGGATTTCTTTCTCGACCATTTCCGATGAGCGACAGCGCAACACGTCCATCCCCAATGTGGTCTTGATATCGCGAAAGAACAGTTCGACATCCCAGCGTTGGAAATACAAGTCCGCCAGATCGGCGGCCGTGTAGCAGGAGACATCGGTCAGGGTGGTGACAAGATAGAACGACTCGCTACGCATTCCTGGAACCGTGATCGTGACCTTGATCTGGCGTAGCGTGAGATGGTCGGGAAGTGCCAGCCACTCATCATGGGAATAGCTCAGGTTCTTGTTCCAGACGGGCTTGGGCCACGTGATCAGTAAATCGTCAGGACCCAGCACTTTCGTTGCCGTGGCGGCCTCAATCGGTGTTCGCCGCGCCAAGGTGGTTACCGTATCCACGCCCATTTCCTGAAATTTCCAGACGTCGTAGTAGCTGCAAAAGCCCTTGTCGCCCATCATGATGTCGCCGCGTTTGAACTCTGCCCATTGCTGCCGCAACAGCGTCAGCTCACCCTTCTTGATCGAGCTGATGCGATAGCTCAGCAGTGCCCCGGTTTGCAGGCAGAAGCAGGCGCAGATTCGGGTCTGCGGGAAACCGCAACCCGGCTTCTGACTTCCCGGTTGCGGCCATACCGCCTGGTTGTCGGGTGTATCGGGCATGCTCACGCCCGTTCCATCCACGACGACGACGCGCCGGTCCTTCCATCGACCAGGACGACCCCGCTGCTGCAACTGGTCGGACGTGTGCTTCAGAATGCGTTTCAGCCCTTCGTCGCTCAGCTTGCTGCGTGCCTGGCAATACGCCGAGGTGGATGCCGACGGCAACGGCATGGCGCGAGCGGCGGCCAATGCCTGAATTTTACGGACCACTTCCCGGCATCCACCGTCAGCATCGAGAACTTGCGTGAAGAACGCCCAGAACGTGTTCTCTTTGCTGAAGATCCGGTGCCGACTAAACTCACCCTCGATGTCACCTCCCAACTCGTGAAGCGGGATGAAAGCACCAAAACATTCACCCAATTGACTGATCATGTGCCGCCGCAGTCGGCGTTTTTCATCCGTCAGTTTTTGCGCGCCGGATCGCGGCTTGCTGCGCAGGGTGGAAAGGTGAAATCCGGGTAGGAAGAGGGTGGCGTTTTTCATGCGGAATTATCCCATTTATGCCCTCCGCATTCCACCACTTTCTCGCTGAATGACCTTAACTTAGCGCCATTCGGGTCGGACCACATTTTCCACAGTCGACGCCGCTCGATATAGCCGTGCAGCACCGGTGACTTTTGCGTTCGGCCCCTTGTAGCCGCCCCCATCGTTGGACCAATGGACAACGCCAATCGATGTTGGTACTATCTCCAACATGAAAGCCGTTGAACTCGTTAGCACACGCATTCCTTACTCCGAGTTTACGTTTGCGGAATTGGTTCTGTGGCGCCTTCCAACACCGGTCGAAGGATCGCTACATCGGTTCAAGTACAGGCTGGCGTATGTCGTGCGCGGGAAATGCGTCTTGCGTTACGACAACGAAGTTGGGAAGGGCGATCATAGGCATTTTGGTGGAAAGGAACGTGCCTATGCGTTCTCAACACCGGAACAGTTGATCGCTGACTTCCAGAAAGACATTGCGAGGTGGAACGATGAAGACCGTAACTCTTGATGTACGAACGCCTGGTGATTCGATGGCTGACTTTGCGCGTGCGTGGAAGACAGGCAAACCCCAGAAGTCCGCGCACATCAGCTTTGCCTCCCCGGAACTGCTTTGGCGAGTGTTAACGCAAAAGCGGTGGGAGTTGCTAAAGGCTCTTTGCGGTGCCGGCCCCGTGTCCATCCGTGAAGCCGCACGACGTGCCGGGCGCGATGTAAAGGCCGTCCATGGCGATGTTACGGCGCTACTCAACGCAGGAGTTCTCGACCGCACGGATGATGGGCGCATCGTGTTCCCGTTCGAGGCAGTTAAGGTCGAGTTTCTGTTACAGGCCGCATAAGCGTGGCAGAGTGCCCAGGGGACGGGTCCGGCAGTTTAAGCGGATCGACCTGGCGCCTCATGGCAGTGTTGATCTTGGCAAGCGCCGTCTCGCCAGCGCCGACTTTTGCCGCCCTGCCCGGCTTCGTCGAGGTGCGCGCCAACTACAAACCATCGGATGCGTGGTTGCTCGATCGCCACGGCGAAGCCATCGCTGTACTGCGGCTCGACAACACCAGCCGGCGACTGCCCTGGGTGGCGCTCAAGGAGATTTCCCCAGCCCTGCAAAAGGCCGTTCTGCTTTCCGAAGACCAGCGTTTTCTCGAACACGCCGGTGTCGATTGGCAAGCGGCTGTCGCCGGGGCCGTCAGCAATCTGTTGCGCGAGCAAACGCGCGGCGCCAGCACCTTGAGCATGCAACTGGTCGGCCTGATCGACAAAGAACGCAAGCGTCATGGCCGTCGCGGCTGGTTTGAAAAGCTCGACCAGGCCGCCGCCGCGCTGCGCCTGGAACGCCACTGGACCAAACCACAGATCCTCGAGGCCTACCTGAACCTGGCACCCTCGCGCGGCGAACTGATCGGCGTGGCGGCCATGAGTCGCGGCCTGTTCGGCAAGGCGCCGCATGGACTCGACGAAGCTGAAAGTGCGCTCGCTGCCGCGCTGTTGCGCGCGCCGAATGCCAAGCCGGCACTCGTCGCCCGGCGTGGCTGTGCCTTGCTCAAAGAAATGAAGCGCGAGCAGTTTTGCCGCGATCTGCCGGTGCTCGCCGAGGCGCGCCTCGCCAATGTCCTGCGGCGGGCCGACGATACGCCCGATCTGGCACCGCATCTGGCGCGCAAGCTGCTCGATACGCCGGGCCAGCGCCTCCAATCGACTCTCGATGCCGCCACCCAGCGCAACGCCGCTGAAATTCTGCGTCGTCATATTGGGGCGCTGGAAAAACGCCATGTCGAGGATGGCGCCGTGGTCGTGATCGACAATGCCAACGGCGAGGTACTGGCCTGGGTCGGCTCCAGCGGATCGCTCTCGGAGGCGCCCGCCGTCGATGGCGTTACTGCCTTGCGCCAGGCCGGATCGACACTCAAACCCTTTCTCTACGGCCATGCCTTCGAGAGGCGCGACTTGACCCCGGCATCGCTGCTCGACGATGCGCCGCTTTCGCTACCGACCGGCAACGGTCTCTACACGCCGCAGAACTACGCTCCGGAGTATCGCGGACGGGTCAGCGCCCGAGCGGCGCTGGCCGGTTCGCTCAATGTGCCAGCGGTGAAAACCTTGGTGCGTATCGGCGCCGATGAATTCGCCGACCGCTTGCGTCGTTTTGGTTTCGATAGCCTGGTCGAGCGCGGCGACTGGTATGGCTACAGCCTGGCGCTTGGCTCGGCCGATATCTCGCTGCTGGCGCTGGCCAATGCCTATCGCACCCTGGCCAACAATGGGCGCTGGTCGCCGACGAAAGCGACACCAACTAAAACCACTGCATCGCGCCAGGTCATGACGCCGCAAGCGAGCTTTCTGGTCGCCGACATCCTCGCCGATCGCGCCGCGCGGGCCGGCACCTTTGGCCTCGAATCCTGGCTCGCTACACCTTACTGGTCAGCCGCCAAAACCGGCACCAGCAAGGATATGCGCGACAACTGGTGCGTCGGCTTTTCGCGCCGCTACACGGTGGCGGTATGGGTTGGCAATGCCTCGGGCGCATCGATGCACGAGGTCTCCGGCGTCTCGGGGGCGGCGCCGGTCTGGCGCGAGATCATGGACTGGCTGCATCAAGGCAAGCTGCGCAGCGAGGCTCCGAAAGCGCCGGCGGGACTGATCGCGCGCAGCATTCGTTTTGAACCCGCCGTCGAACCGCCGCGTCGCGAATGGTTCATCGCTGGCACCGAGCGCGATCTCGTGCGATCAGCCAGTGTCACGGCCCTGGCGCGGATCAGCTACCCGGCCGATGGCACCGTGATTGCGCTCGACCCAGATATCCCGCCCAATCGCCAGCACATCGCGCTGCAACTCAGTAGCCGCGCCGCACCGGGCTGGCAATGGCGCCTCGACGGCAAGCTTCTGGGCCGCGCCGATCAGCCGCGAACCTGGCGCCCGCATCCCGGCCGTCACCGCCTGGAACTGGTCGATGCGGCAGGAAGAAATCTGGAAAGCGTCGGCTTCGACATCCGTGCGCTACCGACTGCGGCGAAGAAACCGTAGCGGCAACGTCGAAAAAGTCGGCTCTGGCGATACGGCGCTACTCGGCATCTGGTTGCAGCAAGGGTGCCGAATCGGCAAATGCCGGCAGTTTCAGGCAGGCCTCGTGCATCCGCATCACGGTCGGCACATGGTCGAGCCGACAATTGAAGCGCTGGGCGTTGAAAATCTGCGGCACCAGCAATACATCCGCCATCCCCGGTGTCTCCCCATGGCAATAGGTGCCGGTGCGTGGATCGGTCGTCAGCTGATCCTCCACCGCCGTCAGCCCGAGTTCCACCCAATGCCGGTACCAGGCGTTTTTCTGGTCCTCGGATACACCAAGCGTCTTGCTCAGATAGCCAAGCACGCGCAGATTGTTCAGTGGATGGATTTCACAGGCAATCGACAAGGCCAATGCCCGGACCCGCGCCCGGCCATTGGCATCGGCCGGTAGCAGCGCCGGCAGCGGATATTTTTCTTCCAGATATTCGATGATCGCCAGCGACTGGGTCAGGATTGCCCCGTCGTCATCCAGTGCCGGCACCAGCCCGGCCGGACTGAGCGCCCGGTACTCGGGGGCGAACTGTTCGCCGCCGCCACGCACCAGGTGCACGGGAACATAGTCGTAATCAAGTCCCTTCAGCTTCAATGCAATACGCACACGAAAACTGGCAGAACTCCGAAAATAGCTGAAAAGGCGCACGTTCTCTCCTCAAGGGAATCCAAACTGGATGCGATGATGCCCTAGCTAAAAATCCCATGGGGGACTCGCGGGGTGGTTGTTGTGACCACTATAACCTCGTCCAGATTGATGCCAGAAAACACAGCCAGCAAAGGCCGCACGTCGGTTCGCCGCTCGATCATCGCACTCGCCCTTTGCGGCGCCTGTGGCGGGCTGCTGGTGTCGCCCGCGTGGTCAGCTGATACCGATCTGCGCCCCAGTTCCGAGCTTGACCCTGGCAACATTCGCCGACTGGGTCGTCTCGGTGAGGACGAAAGCCATTTGCTGCGCATGGAATGGAAGGCCGACCTTTCGCGCGTTAGCGAACAGGAAATCCTCGACGATATCCTGACCCGTTTAACCCGCATCGAAGCCACGACCCGGGACTTATTCCGGCTCGTGCAAGCGATGCCGGCGAAGGCGGCTCGCGCCCCCGCGCCGGCGGCTGTTGTAGCGCCAGTTGCCGTCGTCGAGGAATCCAGCAATCCGCTCCTGATGCAAGCCGGCCTGATCGGTGGCGTGCTACTTCTGTTCGGCCTGTGGCTGTTCCGTCGCCGGGCGAGCAAGGTGACCATGGCGGCCATGGTGACCGAGCCAGCCGCGCTTCCGGAACCCGCCACTGAAAAAACGCCCAGCGACACAGACACCCCTGTCGCAGAGGAAGCCGCCGCTGTTTCAGCCCCCTTGCGCACTTCCTTGCGTGTCGAGCGGCGCAAGAAAATCGAAGCCGGCATGGGCGAGACGGCGGAAAGAATCATCGAACGGCGAGTGACGCCGACTCCGGAGCCGACGTTTGATCCGGCAAGCACCGTCACGCTCAGTGAACCAAGCGTGCTGACCGCCACGCCACCACCACCGGTCGGCGATGATGAGCCAGCCGCCGACAACGATAGTAATGGTCACCAGGAAGCGCTCGAACTGGCGGAGATCATGCTGTCGATGGGGCTCGCTGCCGGTGCAGCAAAAACTCTCACCGAACATATTCGCACCAACCCGAAACAGGCGCTTTACCACTGGCTGAAGTTGCTCGACATTCATCGCAAGGGCGGCAACAAAATCCAGTTCGAGCAGTCATCGCGCGAATTGCAGCAACACTTCAATATCCAGCCGGAGCACTGGGTTCAATCGGCTGATAGTGAAACCGCGACGCTGGAACATTACTCGCGCATTGCCACCCATATCGTCGGTATCTGGAGGCGCCCGCCAGAAGCCTTGAGCTACCTCAAGCACCTGCTGGAGGACAATCGCGGCGGCACGCGCGCAGGATTCCCGCAGCCGGTGGCCGAGGAAATCCTGCTCCTGATCGCGATCCTGAAAGAGACCTGGGGCCGGACTTAGGCGATCGCTCTAGCCAGCTGCCAGGACCTGGTCTACACGCTGGTCAATGGCACCGAAAACGCTGGCGCCCTGTTCATCCAGCATCTCGATTCGTACCCGATCGCCAAAGCGCATGAATGGTGTCGTCGGCTTGCCGCCTTCGATGGTTTCGTACATACGCACTTCGGCCAGACAGCAGTAGCCAACGCCGCCATTGCCGATGCTCGACCCGTGCAGACCACCCTGCTTGTTCGACACCGTACCGGAGCCGATGATCGACCCCGCTTCGAGTTCCCGCGTCCTGGCCGCATGCGCCACCAGCTGAGCAAAATTGAAAGTCATATCGACGCCAGCATTCGGGCACCCGAAGGGCTGGCCATTGAGCGCGACACGCAGCGGCAGATGTACCTTGGTGTTACTCCAGGCCTCACCCAGTTCATCCGGCGTCACCGCCACCGGTGAAAAGGCCGAGGCCGGCTTCGACTGATAAAAACCAAAACCCTTGGCCAACTCGGCCGGGATCAGATTACGCAAAGAGACATCATTAACCAGCATCAGCAAACGGATCTGGTGCGCTGCATTCGCGGCCGACGTGCCGATCGGCACGTCGCCAGTAATGACCGCCACCTCGGCTTCGAAGTCGATACCCCAGGCTTCGTCGCACGCCTCGATTGGATCGTGCGGACCGACAAAGCTGTCCGATCCGCCCTGATAAATCAGCGGATCGACGTGAAATTCCGGCGGCAGCACCGCGCCACGCGCCTTGCGCACCAGCTCGACGTGATTGATGTAAGCCGAGCCATCCGCCCATTGATACGCACGTGGTAACGGGCTATGGCACTCGGCAGGGATAAACGGTTGGGCGTGGCGTGCCGCGCCATGGTTCAACGCGTCATACACCGCGTCGAGTTCGGACTTCACCACATCCCACTCATCGAGCGCCTTTTGCAGTGTCTGAGCCACGCCGCCGACCGTCTGGCACCGCGTCAGATCGCGACTCACCACCACCAGCGTGCCATCGCGACCGTCCTGCTTGAGCGTGGCGAGCTTCATGGCTGACCCCAGGACTTATAGCTGCCGTCATGCATCCAGCGTGCGTGCTGCGGCGCTTTCTTGGTTATCGCCCATTCGTTGAGCATGTCCCATTTCACCTCATCGAGTCTTTTCATCATCTCGTCGGTATGCGTATTGACCGCCAGTTCAAGCCGATGGCCGCTCGGATCGAAGAAGTAGATCGATTGAAACAGCGCGTGATCGATTGGGCCAATCACCTCGATACCGTCGGCCTCAAGCCGGGCCTTGGCCGCCAGCATTTCTGGCATCGAACTCACTTCCAGTGCCAGGTGCTGGGTCCATGCGGGGGTATTTTCATCACGGCCCATTTCCGGCTTGGTCGGCAATTCGAAGAAGGCCAGAATGTTGCCGCCGCCAGCATCAAGGAAGATATGCATATAGGGATCGGCCTCCTTGGTCGACGGCACGGCATCTTCGGCAATGGCGAGGATGAAGCCCATGCCGAGATATTTCACGTACCACTCGACAGTCTGCTTCGCATCCTTGCAGCGATAGGCGACGTGGTGAACTTTCTTGATCAGATCGGCCATCAATCAGACTCCTTCACGGGCGAGTTGGAGAGCGTCGCGCAGAGTTGCGATATCTCCGATGTGATTGGCAAGAATCAAAATCAGGCGCGCATTGACTTGTTCCGACTGCTCATCGGACAAGTCGCGGTGGGTGTTGATCAACAACTCGTAGAAGTCGTCACCCGGCGAGTAGGCGTTGAAATAGGTTTTGCCGACTTCGTTGAAATTGGGCGTGAGCGTGAGTGCCATTTCCTTCTCCTCAAGCGTTGCCGCTAGCTTTGGCGACTGCCGCCTGAACCTTGGCGGCATCAAGCCGGCGCCAGCGTGCGGCGACGTGTTGATCGGGGCGCAACAGATAGACGGTTCCTGGCCGGGCGTCGTAGCGCTGGGCGACGATGCCCTTCATATCTTCGATGGTGGGAATCCCGCCAATCGCCGTGCCCGGCTTTGGCGACACCAGCAGCGGCTGCACCGGAATCCCGCCCCAGGACAGGTTCGACAGAGCATCGATCGTCGCGGCGTCCAGCGTAGCGGGATCATTGGTAAAGTAAAGCGCGACGAACTGGTTGCCAACCTTATCCAGTAACCAGCCGCTGGTTTTACCCTTGGGATCCCTCTCGATCACCGGTGCATCGTCCATCGGCGCACCCGGCACCATGCGACCGGCGAAGGGTTCGCTATCGGGCGTATTATGGCTCGACGTGGTGAGGAAGGCTGGCACCGAAAGCCGACCCGAATTTACCAGCGCACGGGCGAACGCGTGATCCCTGGCCAGCCCCAGCACGGCATTGCGGAAAGCCTTGCTGGCCTTGCTCTTGGGTGTAATGAAATCGGTCGAACGGGTCGAGTTCAAGAGGTTCTCGTCGGCGGCAAAGACGCGCTCTTCCGAGTAGGAATCAAGCAGCGTTGACGGTGACTTGCCGGCCATCACCAGCTTCAATTTCCAGCCCAGGTTGTCGGCATCCTGCAAGCCCGAGTTGGCACCGCGCGCACCGAAGGGCGAGACCTGATGCGCCGCATCACCCACAAACAGCACGCGGCCATGACGGAAGCTGCCCATGCGACGACACTGAAAGGTATACACGCTGACCCACTCCAGCTCGAATTCCCGGTCACGGCCGTCAAATGCGCCCAGCATCGCCTTGATGCGCGGAATCACTTTCTCCGGCTTTTTCTCTTCATCGGGATCGGCATCCCAGCCCAACTGGAAGTCAATGCGAAACACCTGATCGGCCTGCTTGTGCAGCAGCACCGACTGGTTGGGATGGAACGGTGGATCGAACCAGAACCAGCGCTCAGCGGGAAAGTCAGCCTTCATCACGACGTCGGCGATCAGGAAGCGATCCTTGAAAATCTTGCCCTCGATCTCCAGCCCCATCATGTGACGGATCGGACTGCGGGCACCGTCGGCCACAATCAGCCAATCCGTTTCGACGCTATAGATGCCGTCCGGGGTTTCCACCCGCAAGGTCACGGTCGCATCACCATGCGTGACGGAAACCACCTTGTTCTTCCAGCGCAGTTCGATATTCGGCGTCTGCTGCGCCTTGGTGACGAGATATTCTTCGAGATAGTATTGCTGCAGATTCACCATACCGGGACGGTGATGATCGGCTTCCGGCACTAGGTTGAAGTTGTAAACCTCTTGCTCGCGAAAGAAGGTGCGGCCGACATTCCAGCTCACCCCTTTTTCGCACACCTGTTTTCCAATGCCGTAACGGTCCAGCACTTCCAGCGCCCGCTTGGCATAACAAACACCACGCGAACCGATCGACACACTATCGTCGTCATCCAGCACCAGCACCGGCAGACCCTGCAATTGCAGATCCAGCGCCATACCGAGGCCAACCGGGCCGGCACCGACCACCACTACAGGGACTTTTAGCGTCCTGCCGCTGGCAATTTCGGGCGCCGGTTTGACCTCGAAGCGCGGGTAGGTGTAGGTCTTCAGCATCGTGAATCCCAGTCGGCTGACTGCTGGACTTAGGCCGACTGCAACGAATGCCACATTTGCTGGTCGCGCTCGGCAGTCCAGATGCGGGGATCACGAATACCCGAGGCTTCATCGTGGGCGCGCGTGACATCGAAGGGCAGACAGTGCTCGTAGATGAATACCTTGGCGAATTTCGGGTCCATTTGCTGACGCGTGTGGCGCATGCAGGCGGCGAGATCCATGCCCTGGGCGACGGCTTCCTGGGCGCTACGGTAAAGCGTGGAGACGAAATCCTTGGTATAGGCGAGCCCGGCTTGCACGCGCTCCGGATTCAGCAGCGCCGGACCGCGCCCGGGAATCATCTTCTCGGCGCCCAGAGCGGCCAAGGCATCGAGCGTCGTCGGCCAGTCGGCAAGATAGGCGTCACCGGTATAGCACGCCGCATCGGCCTCGACCAGATCCCCAGAGAACAGGATTTTTTGCGCGGGAATCCATACCACCGTATCGCCCTTGGTGTGACCACGACCGAGGTGCATGATCTTGACCTCCAGCGAGCCCATGTAGAGGGTCATCTCACCCTCAAACACGATGCTTGGCCAGGTCAGTCCAGGTACGCTTTCGACGGCGTTGAACAAACGCGGAAAGCGACCAATCTCGGAGGCCATGTCCTGCGCGCCACGCTCAACGATCAGCTCGCGCGTCTGGCGCGAGGCGATGATGTCTTGCAGGCCATGTTGCTGATAACCCGAGGCGCCCAGCACGCGCACCGCGTGATAGTGCGTTAGCGTGACGTATTTGATCGGCTTGTCTGTAATCTCGCGCACATAGCGCACCACGTCTTGCGCCATCACGGGCGTCGCCGTCGCATCGATGATCATCACCGCATCGTCGCCAATAATCACGCCCGTATTGGGATCGCCTTCGGCGGTGTAGGCATAGGCATTCTCGGACAGCTTCTCGAAGCTGACTTTCTTCGCCTCCAGATCGGCATGGGAAGCAAATTTCTTATCGCTCATCGGAGCTCCTGTTTCTTAAAGGGCGGATTGGATTGCGTTCAATGGCAGGGACAACGTCGACCAGCCGACACGCGATTCAAGTTACGCGTTAGTGAATATATTGCATATATCGTAATTATCGGCACTTTAGTTGTCAAGCAGCCACCCCAGCAGTCGCCCCGGTTGTGGACCCACGCCGCGCGACGAAAGTCGCGTTCAGTGCGGTCGCGGAACGGTCAACTCTTCAGGGGTGTTGATATTGGCGAAAGCAGCCGAATCGTCAAAATCCACTACCGTTCGCTCGCGGCTTTCGAGCCAACTTTCGATCTTGCGCCCGCCCGTGTTCAGATAGGTTTCGAGTGTGGGCAACAGTTCGCGGTGCAGCAGAAGGAACACCTGCTGCAGGCGACCATTGCAGCTTGCAACCGCGAGCTTTGTCGTCTCGGCCTCGACTCCCGCAGCCAGCCGCGATACCAGATCGAGCGGCAGAAAAGGCGCATCGCAGGGCGCAGTGAACAGCCAGGGCGTGGTGCAGGCGCGCAGTCCGGCGTGCATTCCCGCCAGCGGTCCGGAAAATCCGCCAATTTCATCGCTCACCACGGGCAAGCCATACGCCCGCCAGGTGTCGAGATTGCGATTGGCGTTGATCAGCAGCGGGCCGACCTGCGGCCGCAAACGCTCGATGACCCGGCTTGCCAAGGTCTGCCCATCCAGATCAAGCAAGCCCTTGTCGCGGCCACCCATGCGCCGCCCCATGCCGCCAGCGAGCAGCAGTCCAGTGATCGAATTGATATCCATGGCCCGATTCTGACCGTCCAACCCCGGTTTTGTCTACGCTCAACAAAGATCCTGCACGATCTGGTGAGTGGGGCCGTGATGCACGATGGCCCTGTTCTGGGCCGAGATCCAGACAAAAATAAGGCACGGAGTCGGGCATCGAGGACGAGCGGTACGCGCAATACGGGTAACGCGATGCGCCACGCCACGTGCAAGCAGCGCAACGTCATATAGCGGTTCCCGCCCGGCCACGCAAAAAGTCGGCGCCGGCGGGACGGCGGCAATTGGCCCGTTCCAGCAGAATTCAGCAATTCACATCGCGCGAATTGCGAATTAAAGAACGACTTGCGTACCCAGTTCGACCACCCGATTGGGCGGCAGGCCGAAGAAGCTCACCGCACTGCCGGCATTGCGGAACATGCCGATAAAAACCTTTTCGCGCCAGAAACACATGTCGGACTTGAGTTTCGGGATCAGGGTTTCACGGCCAAGGAAGTAGGAGGTATCCATCGGCTCAAATAGCAAGCCATCGGCGGCACACTGGTCGAGCGCCGAGAGCAAGATCGGTTGCTCCATGAAACCGAAGGACACTCTGACCTGCCAGAACTGGTTTTTCAAGCGCGTGACCACCACACGCTTTTCTTCCGTAAGACGCGGCGTATCGAGAATATTTACAAAAACCACCACCATCCGCTCATGCAGCACTTTGTAATGCTTGAGGCTGTGCAGCATCGCGTGAGGCACATTGTTCAAGTTTTGCGTCAGGAAGACCGCTGTGCCGGGTACGCGACTGATGGAATCGTCGATGCTGGAGGCGAATGACTGCAAATCCATCGCATCGGTCGCCAGACGCACGCGCAGCAGATCGCGGCCACGTTTCCAGGTGGAAAGCAGTAGATAAACGCCGAGGCCGAACATCAAAGGGAACCAGCCACCATCGGCGATTTTGACCGAGTTAGCGGAGAAGAACGCCAGGTCGATGATGGCGAAGGGGAGCGCACCGAGCAGCGCGCGCCAGAATGACCAGCCCCAGACGTAGCGCGCCAGGACGAAGGCGAGCAAATCAGTGATGAACATGGTGCCCGTAACGGCAATGCCATAGGCGGCGGCCAAATTCGACGAACTGCCAAAACCCAGCACCAGCGCCACCACCGCCACCAGCAGGGTCCAGTTGATCCCGCCCAGATAGATCTGGCCGATCTGCTCATCCGACGTGTGGCTGATTTCCATACGCGGAGAAAACCCCAGTTGGATCGCCTGCTGGGTGATCGAGAACGCACCCGAGATAACCGCCTGCGAGGCAATAACGGTGGCGGCGGTAGCCAGTGCGACCATCGGCAGGAGCAGCCACTCGGGCGCCAACAGATAGAACGGATTGGCAATCGCCGTCGGGTCGCGCAGCAACAACGCACCCTGACCAAAGTAGTTGAGGACCAGCGCCGGGAGTACCAGTACGAACCAGGCAAGCTGTATCGGCTTGCGGCCGAAATGCCCCATGTCGGCATAGAGCGCTTCGGCACCTGTCAATGCAAGAACAGAGGCGCCCAGAGCAAAGAATCCCAGGACAGGGTTATCTTCAAAAAATCGCACGGCGTACCACGGATTCAAAGAGCGCAGCACACCGGGATCATGTGCGATGCTGATGATGCCGAGCACTGCCAGAGTCACGAACCACAACACCATGATTGGCCCGAACAAGGTGCCCACCGTGGCAGTGCCGCGCCGTTGCACGGCGAACAGAACCACCAGGATCACCAGCGAAATCGGCAGCACGAAGGGCTTGAATGCCGGTGTGGCCACTTCCAGACCCTCGACTGCCGACAGGACCGAGATCGCTGGTGTGATGACGCCGTCCCCGTAGAACAGGGCGGCACCGAATAGACCCAGGACAATGATCGCCTTGCGCTGCAAGGATCCCGGCGGGATCGGCCGCAGGGCCAGCGCCATCAGGGCCATGATGCCACCTTCGCCCTTGTTGTCGGCGCGCATGATGAACAACACGTACTTGAGGCTGACAATGATCATCAGTGACCAGAAGATCAGGGAAAGAATGCCGAGCACGTTGTCTGGAGTAATCGGTACCGGATGGTGCGCCCCACCGAAGACTTCCTTCAGCGCATACAGGGGGCTGGTGCCGATATCACCATAAACGACGCCGAGAGCCGCCAGAGATAGCGCAGCCAGGCGGTCTTTGGCCCGATGTTCAATAGATTCACTATGTTCAGCAGATGCAGACATGATGCGTGCTCTTCTATTCAGGTTTGAAAGCGATAGCCGACGCCGGTCTCGGTCAGGAAATGCTGAGGCTGAGCGGGGTTCAACTCCAGTTTCTGCCGCAATCTGCCCACATAAATTCGCAGGTAATGTCCCTGCTCGGCATGTCCTGGCCCCCAGACGTCCTGCATGAGCTGGCGATGGGTCATGACCTTGCCTTCGTTGGCGAGCATGGCCACCAGCAGCCGATATTCGATCTGAGTCAGGTGAATCTCCACGCCACTCCGGCTGACGACATGGCGGGAGAGGTCGACGACTACTTCGCCAAAACTGTGCTGCGGCCTGGCTTCGCCGCTTTGTCCGTGGCGCCTGATCAAGGCGCGCATGCGGGCGAGCAATTCACCGACACCGAATGGCTTGGAAAGGTAGTCGTCAGCGCCAGCGTCGAGCGCGGCAACCTTGTCCTTTTCCGCCGTGCGGGCCGAGAGGATCAGAATCGGTACTTGCGACCAGGTACGCAGGTCGCGGATAAAGTCGATGCCGTCCATGTCTGGCAGACCAAGATCGAGGATCACCAAGCCGATCTCTCCCTCGGCAGCGGCGTCCAGTCCCTGGCGGGCCGTCCCGGCTTCGATGGCGGCGCACTCTTCCTTGCGGACGGCATCACAGACAAAGCGACGGATTTGCGGTTCGTCCTCGACGACCAGCACACGGACCTTTACGGCTTTCATGTCGGCGCCTCTTCTTCCATGGGCGGGGGCGAACCAAGCGGCAATGTGAAGCGCACGCAGGCGCCACCGGAATGGTTCTCGGCGACAATTGTGCCGCCATGCGCGGCGATGATGGCCTTGCAGATTGCCAATCCCATGCCGGTCCCGGCGACAGCGGGTTCGCGCTCACCGCGGACGAAAAGATCAAATACCTGTTCGAGCCGATCGACCGGAAAGCCGGGGCCGTCGTTGCACACGGCGACTTCGAAGCGTGTTCCACGAATCCGTGCGATCAATTGAATGCGTGCATCGCCAGGAGAATATTTGGCGGCGTTCTCCAGCAGATTGCAGACGACACGCTCCAACAAGACGGCATCAAAGTACAGGAGCGGCAGATCCGGGGGCGCATCGATGTCCAGCTTGCGCGTGGCCAGGACTCCCGCGAGCAGCCGTGTGCTGGAACCGACAATTTCCTCAAACGGTTGCCATTCCCGGTTGAGGGTGATGGCGCCGGATTGCAGTCGCGCCATTTCCAGCAGATTGGATAGCAGGTGGTGCATGGCGTGCGCCTGGTCGCGGATGATGCCCGCGATCTCAATGGCGCCTTCCCGCAGCGGTGGTTGCGTCTGTGCCAGCGAATCGGCGAGTCCGACGAGGCTCGTCAGCGGTGTCCGCAAATCGTGTGACAACGATGACAGGATCGAGGTCCGCAGCCGCTCGGCTGTCACCAGCAGTTCGCTTTCCCGCGCCGCATCGGCATAGTGAAGGCGATCGAGAATCACCGCAACGAGGGATGCGACGGCTTCCAGCAAAGGCCGCAGGGATCTGACGCTATCGACATCACCGGTTAATGATCCGATGGCCAGCACGCCACGAACCTGCGTCGGGCCATTGAGTGGAAGGAACACGATGGCCACACCCATACCGGCCAGCGAATCCGTCTCGATGATGGTGTGGCCCTCGTAGGCTGATCTTGCAAAGCCCTGTTCCAGCGCCGCTAAATGGCGCTTGCCAATCTGATGAAAGGCCGCTCCTGGCGAGGAAGATTCAGCGACCAATAAGGTGACATCGAGCCCCATATCGGCGAGGAAACTTTGGCTGATGTCGGCCACCTGCGCCAAGGACATCGCACCGCCAAGATCCCTGGCCAGTTCGTAAAGAACCCGGGTATCACGTTCCCGTGCTTGTGCTTCGTCGGTGCTTTCCGCCAGTCGGGCAGTGAGATGAGAAGTGATCAGCCCCACGGCGAGCATGACAGCGAAGGTCACCAAATACTGTGCATCGGCTACAGCGAACGACAGGTGAGGTAAAACAAAGAAGAAATCGAACAACGCAACACTGAGAATCGTCGCCAGAACGGATGGCCCACGCCCGAGCCACACCGCCGCAACAAATACCGTGAGCAGAAACAGCATCACGATGTTGGCCGCATTGAGAATGTCCCGCAGCGGAAGCGCCCCCAGAGTCGTCACGACGCACAACGCGACAGCCAGTGGATACCGGGAATAACGCCATCTGGTCGGCAATACCAAGCTCATGGGCGACTTCACGCAATGACGAGATGCCGACAGTGTCCTCCACGAAATGTAAAAACGGTGTAAACAGACCGCCGCGAATACGGCGGGAAAGATACTGGCGTGGCTTACGGCTTACGGTGCCCGACTTCTTTAGAATCAAAGCATCTCTCCTTCTGCCCGGTCGGGCGAAATCATGAATCCGCTTGCGCGACTGCCTTCCGTCG
The DNA here is from genome assembly GCA_945902805.1 of Propionivibrio dicarboxylicus. GTDB lineage: Bacteria > Pseudomonadota > Gammaproteobacteria > Burkholderiales > Rhodocyclaceae > CAMDMZ01. Next base: position 16,511 of record CAMDMZ010000006.1, read on the forward strand.
ACCGCCTGCTGTCCCATCCGGCGGTGGCTTCTCTGATCGACATTCACGGTCGTGCCAGCATGACCGGTATCGTGCGCGAAATACTGGCAGCGACACGCGAAGCCGTCAAAGGCGGGGCTCAACTCCCCGACGAAGCCAGTCTCCTCGAAAAAGTCGGCGCTGGCGCCACGGCGCTGGCAACGCCGAAACTGCGTCCGGTGTTGAATCTGACCGGTACCGTGTTACATACCAACCTTGGTCGCGCCAGCTTGCCCGACGAAGCCGTCGAGGCGCTAGTTCAGGCCGCGCGCAATCCCTGTGCGCTGGAATATGACCTCGCTTCCGGCGCTCGCGGCGATCGCGATGACATCGTCAATGAACTGCTGTGCGAACTCACCGGCGCCGAAGCGGCGACCGTGGTCAATAACAACGCCGCCGCCGTCTTCCTGCTGCTGAACACCCTGGCAGCAAAGAAGCAGGTGATCGTCTCGCGTGGCGAACTGATCGAGATCGGCGGCGCCTTCCGCGTACCCGATATCATGAGCCGTGCGGGTGCCAAGCTGGTCGAGGTGGGCACCACTAATCGCACCCATCTCACCGATTTCGCCGAGAACATCACGCCGCGTACGGCGATGCTGATGAAAGTGCACGCCAGCAATTACGCCATCCACGGCTTTACCCACGTCGTGCCCGAAAGCGAACTGGCGAATCTGGCGCACCAGCACGGCCTGCCCTTCGTCATCGACCTCGGCTCCGGCACGCTGACCGACCTCACCAAATGGAATTTGCCCCACGAACCGACACCGGCGGATGCCATCGCGGCCGGCGCCGATCTGGTGACTTTCTCCGGTGACAAACTGCTCGGTGGTCCGCAAGCCGGCCTGCTGGTGGGGCGCAAGGAGTTGATCGCCCGGATCAAGAAGAATCCGCTCAAGCGCGCCCTGCGCGTGGGCAAGGTCACACTCGCGGCACTCGAGGCGGTATTGCGCTTGTATCGCAATCCCGATCGACTGCATTTGCGACTGAGCTCCCTGCGTCAATTAACCCGGCCTGAAGCCGAGATTCACGGTGTCGCCACGCGTTTGTTGTCGGCGCTGCAAACGGCATTGGTCACGCTGCCAGTGAATGTGGAAATCGTATCGCTCAAATCGCAAATCGGGTCCGGCTCACTCCCGGTCGACCGCTTGCCCTCCGCCGGGTTTGCCATCCGTCCGCAAAGCAAAATAGGCGGCGTGCTCAATCGCATCGAAGCGGCCCTACGCGCCGTCGACTACCCGGCGCGCCCCATCATCGGCCGTATTGAGGATGGCGCCCTGCTGCTCGATCTCCGTTGCCTGGAACCTAACGATGAAGCTGAGTTTTCGGCCAGTTTGGCGGCGCTGAGATTCACCCGATGATTATCGACAAATGATTGTAGGAACTGCGGGGCACATCGACCACGGCAAGACCACGCTAGTGAAGGCGCTCACCGGCGTCGATACCGATCGGCTACCCGAGGAAAAAGCGCGCGGTATCACGCTTGACCTAGGCTATGCCTACACGGCCTTGGCCGATGGATCGGTGCTCGGCTTCGTCGATGTGCCCGGCCACGAAAAGCTGATCCACAACATGCTGGCCGGCGCGACCGGCATCGATTTTGTGCTGCTGGTGATTGCTGCAGACGATGGCCCCATGCCGCAAACACGCGAGCATCTGGAGTTGCTTGACCTTCTCGGCCTCAACCATGGTGCGGTGGCACTAACCAAAATCGATGCCGTGACGCCCGAGCGCTTAGCCGTGGTACGAGAGGAAATCGAGGCGCTGCTGGTTGGAACGACACTCACCACCAGTCCGGTGTTCCCGCTTTCCGGCCGCAGCGGCGAAGGTGTTCCTGCCTTGCGCGCATATCTTGAAACAGCGGCCGGTGCATGCCATACGCGTTCCACCGGCGGGCACTTTCGCCTTGCCATTGATCGTTGCTTCACCTTGTCCGGCGTCGGCACAGTGGTGACCGGTACGGCACATTCGGGAAAAGTCGGTGCTGGCGAGACGGCGATCATCAGTCCGCCGGGCCTGAAAGCCCGCGTCCGCAGCCTGCATGTCCAGGATCGTCCGGCACCAAGCGGCCAGGCTGGCGAGCGCTGCGCGTTGGCGCTGGTCGGTGATTTCGAGAAGAAGGATATCGAGCGCGGCATGTGGCTGGTCGACCCGGCTCTGGCGGTTCCGCTACGGCGTTTTCATGGCGAGTTGCGGGTACCAGCCGGGCAGCCATCGCTCAAGCACTTACAGAATGTGCATGTGCATCTGGGCGCGTCCGATATCCTCGGCCGCGTTGCCTTGCTCGACTGCGCAGAAGTCGGCGCGGGCGCACATGGTGATAGTGCGCTGGTGGAAATCCTGTTGGAGCGTGAAACGCTGGCAGTGCATGGCGACCGTTTTGTTCTGCGCGACGCCGGGGCACAGCGCACGGTAGCGGGTGGTCGCGTGCTCGACATCTTCCCGCCGCTACGGCACAAGCGCAGCGCGGAACGCCTCGCCCTGCTCGACGCGATGCGCGTCGACGATCCGGCGCATGTCCTGTCGCGACTCGCCGCGCAAGCCATCGCCGGGATCGACCTGGGCCGCTTTGCCATCAACTGGAATCTGGATGATGCGCAAGCTGAAAGGCTGTGGCAACGGTCCAAGCTGCGCGTGATTCGCGCTGGCGAAACCCGTACCGGCTTTGCGGCGACAGCCTGGACGGCACTCGCACACACGCTGCTGGATGCCCTGGCCCGTGAGCATGAGCGTGCGCCCGACATGATTGGCGTCGAACGCGAGCGCCTACGCCGTATGACGTCGGCGACGCTGCCGCGCCCGGCTTTCGACGCGCTGGTGAACGAACTGCTCAACGCGGGCCGCGTCGCCCAGACTCGCGCCTGGTTGCACTTGCCGGCGCACCGCGCCAGCGTTTCGGCCGATGATCGTGACTTGTTCGCGACCCTCAAACCCTTACTCGATGCCAGCCCCTACAACCCGCTGCGCGTCCGCGACGTATTCAAGGCCAGCGGCATACCCGAGGACACGGTGCGCCAGCTATTTCGCCGCATCGCCCGCGCCGGCGAACTTTATCCGGTGGCCCACGACCATTACTTTACGGCAGGCGCCGTGTCTGAACTGGCCTTCATGGTGAGCGAGTTATGCCGTGAGCACGGCGCCGCGCGCGCTGCTGCCCTGCGTGACCGCATCGGTGGCGGACGCAAGGTCACGATCCACATCCTCGAATTCTTTGATCGCATCGGCTACACTCGGCGCGTCGGTGACGACCACATCGTGCGTCGTGAAGGCGTCGCACACGACTGGACGACATGAGCAACAACGGAAGAGAACGTTCCCCGGTGGGGCGCCCGGACTTCAAATCCGGGAGGGGTCGCCATGCGATCCCGGGTGGGTTCGACACCCTCTCTCTTCCGCCAATCACTTGCACATGGCACTCGAAACTGCGGCGCCTTGAAGCGACACCAGTTTCTTGCCATCAGCGACGAGTTGGCGGCCAAGCTCGCGAAAGCCGAACTTCTGGTGAAACGCTTCAGACGCGGGATTCGGCGGATCGACGTCAAACTCGCAGGTAATCCACGGCACGTCCGACTTCGCCGCATGCGCGAAGGCGCGCCGGTAAAGCAGCGCCCCGGCACCGCTGCCTCGCGCGTTCGGACTGACGACAACACGGTCGATGTACAAGAACGAAGCGTAGCGGCGCGAGAACCACTGATAGTTGACGCTGTCGTAGTTCGCGCCCTCACGGAAGGCGAGCAAAAATGCCACCACCTCCCCGGCCAGCTCGATAACCAGATGAAGCGCCGCTTCCTCATGCAGACGGGCCAGGCGCTCGGGTGTGAGCGGACTCAGAAAGTGGACCGAGCCCTCGTTCAGCGCCAGAACCACGGGAAAGTCAGCAGGAACTGCGAGACGGGGAGTCATGGGGTCCAACGTGAAAGTCTAGTCGCGAAGCCAGCTTGCCGACGTAGAGTCACTCTGGAGCTGACGCTTGGACCACATTCGCAACTACGCGTGGCGGTCTTTGCGCCCAAGGCCTTCCGCGATAAATGTGAGGACGAGGGCATTTAGTGACACACCCTCTGCCTTTGCGCGCGTTGCCAGCCGCGCGTGGATCGCTTTTGGTACGCGGGCAACAAACTTTCCGGATGCGACACCCCCGCTATTCGGTGCTGGAACGGGTAGTTCCTTGGCCTTGAGTGCGGCAATCGTTGACTTCAACGCGTCCTTCCCGTTCGCGAGTGCCTCCTCAACTGTTTCGCCATCAGAAAGACATTCCGAGAAATCCGGGTACGAGATTAGAAAGCCACCCCCTTCCTCGGCCGACAGAGGGCGGATTTCAAACGGGTAGTCGATTCTCTTTCCCATGATTCATGCTCCTTCAACGAGTTCCAGGAATTTCTGGACGTAGATCGGCTTGATAGGACGCCGCGCTGGAACGGGAAGTGTCTTGCCATCAACGCGCACAAAGACGCAGTGACTCGTTCCAACATGCCGCCAGTCGATTCCGTTCTGGCGCGCTACAGTTTGAAGCTGAGCAAGCGTCCAATCGAGCGGATTGCCACGCATGGCTTGAAGCAGTTTTGCGGCAGTGTTCATGTTGCATGATGATACTGCGGGCAACATCACTGCACAAGTGACGGAATGGCAAGAAGTGACGCAAATAGCAGCACGGAAATGGAACTGACCGGATTTGGCCACACGAGTTGACTAGGCCGTTCAGGCAGCCAGTAGCCGACAGCGGGAAATGCGCGCGAGCGCCTCACCCATAACTTCTCGGGCGATCGCTATGTCGTAGTTGGCCTGACCTCGAAGCCACCATCCGTCGCTGAGCCCAAAGTACCGGCAAAGCCGAAGATCGGTATCAGCGGTAATGGTCCGTTTGCCGGCAACGATATCGCCAATTCTTTGCGGGGGGACGCCGATGTCCTTGGCCAGACGGTACTTTGTCAAGCCAAGGGGCTTGAGAAATTCTTCTTCCAGCATTTCGCCGGGGGAAACAGGAGGTACGGTACGCATAGTCGAATTCCTTCAGTGAGCCGCGATCTGAACCGTTTGTTGGACGAGCCCGGCCCGTGAGTGCCGAGGACGGCACTCTGTAGGAAATATCTCTTTGGAATTACCGCGGCAGCCGGCCGGATTGTTTTGGGCGGGAGCCGAATCGGCCGTGCCGAACCTGCCATTGCGGCAATGGCAGGGCGAAAGCCGCGATTCGGCTGCGCTGTCCGCTGATTTTTGGCGAGCCGGTCCCTCAGCGTATGGGCGCTGCTGCCCTGTCGTTCGCCAGATGTGTTTCGCTTAGTCGCAAGGGGCAAGATAGTATCCGTATCAACGATCAGTGGTGCGTTTGCTTTGTATGGACGCCAGACGGCCCAAAGAATGTCGAGATCGTTGACTATCGCTTCGCGATCACGATCTAACCTTATTCGTTAGCCAGCACTATTGCTCTCTGACGAACTAGATTTTTGTTTACCCTCCGCCGTAGATGCGACGTCTCCGGGCAGAGGGAGCCATTTTTTTGCCATTAGGTTGGCCATCTGACCGACCAAGTGATCGCACGTTTTGATAGATGCTTCTAGATATGCAAAGTCAGGAATCAGCCGCAGACCAATTGATGGCGGGGTAGCAAAGCTTATTTCCTTAAGCTTGCGCAGGTAGATTTCGTTTGCAACCCAGTTGTTGTGAACGCCCAAGTCGCGCCGTGCCTTCATTTCCACGAAGTTTGGCCAAATATCAAGCAAGTGCTTCTTATCGATAGACACGATTTCGCACAAACCAGATAGGTAGTCCGCCGGCTTCTCATACATCAAAGCTTGTAATGCACGATCCGCTGCACGCTCAACTAGTTCGTCAGTGGATGATGACGCCAAGACATCACTTAGGCGAAATGTCTCACTACCTACTTTTCCCGGATACAAGCGGATCGCAGTAGCGGCACAGCTTACAAAGAAGTGCTCAACCTCGGAAATAAGGTTCACGAAGAGGGCAGCCGAAAAGAGTGTCTCAAATGAGACTTGTGCCTGCCTAGATTCAGGTGAACCGTCGAGGCTCTGAAGTACATCGCTTAATGGAGGGAAGCCTGAAGCTGCCACCGTGCGTGACACTTCCAGGAAATTCTTTGCCTTTCGCAGCGCGACTTGCCCCTGGAGGAAACGAATGTATGGAGGGACAAAAATTGCTGTCGGTGTGCCTTTGAATGCCATTTGCCAGTACTGAGGCGAATTGTCATTTCTAACTGGTTGGCTTTCGACCACCTGCTCGGACTCAGAAGTGATAGTTGGGGGATCTGAATTCATTTTCAGCTTCTCGGAATAATCGGTGAATGTGCTGGCTAACGTAGAGGTGACCGGCGCTGCGCGGCTTCATCGCGCAGCGTCCAGTGACCGAAGGGAACGGGGTCGACCGCCGGGTTAGCCATTGGATTCACCGCTCTTGTTGCTAAGTGATGCGAGGCCGCGAGCGATAACTTCGTGGAAGAGCGCAACACGGCCAGCAATCGGTTCGCGACTTTCGGATTTCATTTCTTCGGAGAGGCCTCGCTGCTTAACAAGTTCAGCGAAGCGGGCGACGTCTTCGGGAAGGAGAACCGGGTTGTGGACAAGTTCCTCTTGACACTCGTAGCAAAACACGACTGACTCGCCTTCGTGACCCCATGGGCAGGCCGGAAACATGCCTTCCGTCTTTGTGCCGCGACGGTTCGTTGACCGACCGAAGAAACGCTCAGCAACGTAGTGATGACTCGTTGCGTGGCTGCGGCCTTCCACGGTAGGACGCGCATAGGTGTCCTTTGTTCGGTGCAACTGACATCCACAAATTGCGCAGCGCTCAGTCATTGGGAATGGCTAACGTGGAGGTCACCGGCGCTGCGCGGCTGTATCGCGTAGCGTCCGGTGGACCGCAGGGTTATGCCTCATTTGTTCTTGTTGAACCAACTCTTCGTTTGGTTGATTGTTCGCTGCATTATCTTGAATGCATCATCTGAAACCTTGAGGGAGTAAGCGTTACTTTTCTTCGCACGCTCTGTAATGTGAACCGTATTTCTTAGGGTTCGCATTCCTTCAAGATCAGTTGACAGTTTGGCATCAATAATCCCTTCCTCCTTCGCAACGTCGATGTACCACGCGAAGGTCTGTTTCTCTGCCGTCTTGCGAATGGCTTTTTTCCAGTTGAGTGGTTTCGTCTGCTGGAAGTCCATGAACTGGTATTGCTGCTTTGAAAGTTTGGCCTTTCCGATGCCGTGAATAATCATCTCGACAAGCAGCGTTTCACAGATTGATGCGTAGTCAATTACCTGTGCTCTCACATGGGCGTATTGCTCTTTCTTTTCGACAAGGAGCGCCAGCCCGATTTTGTAGTGCCACCTCGCACCGTAGAAGGTGTCGCAGACTGCCTCACGTACCGTCTTGTCTTGAATGTGCTCGAACCACTTGGCATCCATATTGGCAGGATCAGGAATGCCGGTCCTTGCGAATTCTGTGAGCGTCTGAATAACGGCAGCACCAAACTTAATCTTTATTCGGTCATCAATCATTGAAGTCTCCATGAGGCATAACGTCAATTGAACAGCGAAATTGCAGGGTTTCGGAAAGGGCTTGCTGTATAACCGGGACAACACGTCACTTGAATTTCCTTTGCAATCAACAACATTTTCGCCGTGTCGACTTTTTGTAAGGTACTAAATTGCTTCCCAAACCCGGCAAGATGTTTGTTCGGCCATCATTGCTGGAAAACCGCCCGCTTGACGATATTGGCGAGCGCTTTCATTACAAGCACTACAGCATACGCAACGAGCAAGCTTATGTCTATTGGGAATATCGGACCACGTCAAGCGCCTTCTCCGCTGTGCCCCAGCCATAATTCTTGCTGCGGCGGCACCAGCGACTATTTGGCGGGCTGCACCACCGCAATCGGGAAGTCGGTAATCCCCAATGGGGCAATGCTGACCGGTGACTGGGTGCCGTCGGTCAGTTGTTTCACTCGCTCGGAAACGTAGAAATCCAGCCCTTTGTGCGTGATCCGGCCTGTCTTTCCGAAATCCGCCTTGCCGCTGATGCCTTCGACCACGGCTTTGGTGAAGGCGCCGTTGCCCCACTCATCGTTCTCTTGCGAGAGCTGCTTGCCGGTGGCGGCGGTAAAGACCACGACACCATTTTCGGCACTGGCCAACTCGTTGATGAAGGCATCGACCTGGTTAGTCATGGAACGAGTTTTAGCCGTGCCGAGCGCATTGCCGGAATGACAGGTATCGACAAAGAAGACGGCTTTGCCAGCCAGGCTGTTGAGGGTGTCCTTGATGTCACTTTGGGGCACGCCGGTACGCAAAAGCTTGGCTGGATCGGCGTTGTGCGGCATGAAAAAGTATTTGCCAGTATTGTCATTCATGCCATGGCCGGCCAGGAACATGATACCGACATCGCGCGCCGTCACGGCGCGCTTGAGCCACTCCAGGCCATCCAGCACATCATCTTTGGTGGCTTTGCTGTCAGTCAGCAGACGCACCGTAACGTCGCCATACAGGGAGCCCTTCTGACGCTGGAAGACGGTGGCGAAATCGGTGGCATCCTTGGCCGCCAGTCCGAGGTTATAGGCGGGATTGGCGTAGATCGTGACCCCGACGGCCAAGACGTAGAGCTTGGGTTTGAACAGGGCGTCCAGTTTCTCAGCCGACGCTGAGGATGTGGCGGGTGCTATGGGCTTGGCGCCCTGCCAGGTGATGCGCACTACCGCCGGCGTGGACACTCCGTTGCGATTTTCGGCAAAGAGCTGGATTTCACTGTCTTGATCCGGTATCGGAATCGCGATTTCCGTCACGTCGCCGGCAGCGTCGCCGAGCTTGCGGGAATCCGTAGGAGTAACCGGCTGACCATTGACACGAACTCGCAGCGCACTCACCGGCGCGTCTAGCGCACTGCGCGTGGTATAGCGCAAAGTGATACGCGAAGCGGTGACCGTTGTATCGGTTGCCGGGGATACGATCTGGATGACCGGCGGCAGAAGTTGCGCGATGGGCGCCGCCGGCGCTTTTCTGCCGCTTTCGCTACTCATCGCCGCCACGGCGGCAGTCTCATCCAGCAACTCCAGCGTTTTCTCAACAATATCCGGTCGATAAAACTGACTACGCAAGCGCGATGCCGGGAAAAAATCGGCGCCCTTGCTTTGACCTTGATCCTGCTGCCAACCCAGCAGATCTTCGCCGGCCGGGCTGGTCGCGTAATAGCCTTTAGGCGTCCAGGCGATCCAGCGCTTGCCGTCAGGATGTGGAAATAGCGCAATCTGCTCATTCCCATCTCGCATGCGGTACCAACGCAATGTGCCGTCGCTGAAACCGGCCACCAGCCAACGACCATCGGCGCTGATATTGACCTGCCAGGTGGTGCCGGGAACGGGCGTGCGCCAAAGTTCGCGGCCGTTCTGATCGTAGGCGCGCAGCAAGAAATTGGTGCCCAGAATGACGCGATCGGCGGCGGTAGATACGGCTGCCGTCAGCGCCAATTCATTTGGCTCCAGGGCCAGCACGCGGGCGCCGATGCGTGGCCGGCTTTGTTCAAACCAGCCGTCGACGACCAGTTTGCCGGCCCGCGTCAGCGGTGCCGTCCAATCGCGGGCGGGACGCCGCCAGCCGAGTTGCCGCAGATCGAAAGCGTCGCTAAGTTCAAGCTTTTCACCCTTGGCCCGCACCACCACGCCGCTCCCATCCGGAGCGAGACGAAAACTCTTGCGCATCTGGCGAAAATCAGACGTCTCGGCGACAACTGATCGAACCACAGCACCGTCCCCGGCAACGACGCCCCACGCTGGATCAGCGGCAGCATAGGCCACACGGCCCTCACCCAGGCGGACCAGACTGGTCAGCGTGTTGCGGGCGACGTTGCTCTCGCTGTCGCAGCGCGTACCGGTTCGCTTGGCCACGCAAACGGTGAACTCACCCGCCACAGAACGGCGGCTACCGCCGGCAATGACGGTATCGTCATTCGCCCAGGCAATCGAACTCCAGCCACCCGTCAACGTACCCTCAGTGGTGACGATTCTCGACTGTTCCATCAGATTAGTGCTATCTAAAATCAGGATTTCAGGCAGATTGACCGAGCCCACCGCCAGCACGTTGCCATTCGGCGAAAACGCAATGCCATAGGGCAGCGCACGACTGTTGGGCGGTTTGCGGTGGACCAGCTTGAGCCCATTTAAAGTCGGCTCGTAGAGCCGGATGGCGCCGTCGGTACTGGTACTGGCCAAACGCTCGCCGCGCGGCGACCACGCCAGCACTTGAATATCGCCACCCACATCGCTATCGCCGGTCCGCTCTTGCAACGACTTCCAGTTGTCCTGACTGACGAAGAGACGAAGCCCATGCTCGCCAAACAAACCCACCGCCAACATTTTCCCATCGGGTGAAAACGCCAAGCTGGTGACAACATTCGGCAAGCCGGTAATGCGCTGACGCACGTCGCCATTCCCATTGCCGCGCTGCACCAGATAGACATCGTTGTTCGCCGACCAGCCACCGGTCGCAAAGAGGCTCCCGTCGGGCACCATGGAAACGGCGAACAGCTTGCCTACGTTGCCCTCCGCCGAAGGTGGCCGGAACACCTGCAACAAGCGGCCGGAATTGGCCTCCCAGACGCGCGCCGACTTGTCTTCGCTGGCGGTTACAAAGATTTGCCCGGCGCTATCAGTGGAAATCGCCCGCACCGGCGCGAGATGCGTGCCGGTCTCAAGCCGCAGTGATGTCGTTCCGGGATTGGCGCCGGCGGCGAGCGACACGCAAACGGCCAGCCCGGCAAAGCAAAGAAGCCGGCGCATCCCAAGCGTCATACGGTGCGTTAGCAGGCCGTCTTGCGAAATTCGATGCGGTCGTCAAGACTATCGGACGCGTCATTGGCCCCGGTTCCCACCACGTTCTTGGTGGCACCATAGCCTTGTACGGTCGATTTCTTGGAAAACGCTGGCACGGTCGCGCTGATCTTCTGGCGCACAAACTCGGCACGCTGGAGTGCCAATGCCTCACCCACGGCCGCCGAGCCGCTGCGTACGGTATGACCACCGACTTCGACACAGCCCGATAGCTTCGCCGACTGTGTGCCGATCTCCTTGAGCCAGCTTGGGTAGGCTTTGTTGGTGGCGTCAAACCCGGTGGAACCCGGTTTGAAGTTAAAGCGCACAGCCAGCTTTTCGGCCGACAAACCCATAGTCACCAATTGACTGAACGATTTATTGGCATCGGCGCTGCGCTTCAGCTTGAGGTTGGTCAGATACATGCCGACATACACCCGCGCCTGCTTGCCCGCCGGGTTACGTAACACCGCTTGGTACAGGGCGAGGGCATCCTTGTAACGCTTCTCGTTGTAGGCCTGTTTGGCTTCATTGATCGAGGCGGCGGCAACGATTGCATCGACATACGCCGGGTGAATTGGATCACCCACTTTGGTGCCCTGGCACGTCTTGATGTAGCCCTCGACTGCGGGATCGCGCAGCCAAACCGGCATCTCGCTGAAAAATGCCTGCGGCGTGCTATCGATACCCTCCGGGCGGGCGCGGGCAAAGCCGGCGCTGACAATCTTCCCGCTCTTCAGATCGGCGAGTTTGAAACAGATGCGGTAGGCGTCACGCTCGCCGTCCGCCTTGCCCTGCAGATTGATCGGCGTAAAGGTGCCGACCATGATCAGTGAGGCGTCGACCAGCGCCTTGCCATCGAAGGGCTTGACCTCGATTTGCGGGTAATCGCTCTGCACCAGTTGCAGCAAGGATTTCTCGATTGCCGCCGTGGTCACCGTCTCGCCGCCGGTATTGCCATCGACCAGCGGATCGATCACCAGTTTGATCCTTTGCCCTGCCGGGAGCGGCGCCTTCGACAACAAATCCGTGGCGGCCAGTTTCACCGCCTCATTGAAGGGCAGCACCACGATAGCCGGCGGCGCGGCTGGCGGCGGTACCGCGACAGTGACCGCTGCTTGTTCGGCCGGTGGTTCTGGCGCTGTGGCGCATGCCGCCAACATCGCTGACAATAACGCCGCCAGCCAAAGCGCACAACCACCGGGGCCATCCAAATTGCCCGCCTTACTCAGTAACGTCGCGCCGTGCATCGTGTTCTCCTCATTTGTTGTCGAGGGCCACTCGAGTTTTCGAAAGGGCTGAGCCTTGTATTTCAGCGCTCAAGAATACGCTTTAGATTTACTTGTTTCAATCATGAATCAATAAGACCGGGGTGTTGCGGCCCTTGTCTTGCAGCTCAAACCAAACCGGGGCTAGGCCGCAAATGGCTCGAATGCATAACCCAGATCGCGCGCTACAGCGTCGTAGGTGATCTTGCCGCGATGCACATTTAGGCCATTGGCGAGGTGCGGATTGTCCTTGAGGGCCTGGCGGTAACCCTTGTTCGCCAGTTGGAGCACAAAGGGCAAGGTGGCGTTGGTCAATGCCAGAGTCGACGTCCGTGCCACGCCACCGGGCATATTCGCCACACAATAGTGCACCACGCCATCGACCACATAGGTGGGGTCTTGGTGCGTGGTCGCGTGCGAGGTTTCCAGGCAGCCACCCTGATCAATGGCGACGTCGGCAATCACGGTCCCCGGACGCATCAATGCCAGCATGTCGCGGGTAATCAACTTGGGCGCAGCGGCGCCGGGAATCAGTACCCCGCCGATAACGAGATCGACGTCCGGCAGATGGGCGCAGATGTTTTCGCGATTCGAAACCTCCGTCAGCAAGCGCGGCCCGAAATCCGTATCAATCTGCGTCAGGCGTGGCAAGGAGACATCCATGATCGTCACTTGCGCCCCCATACCCATCGCAATCCGCGCCGCATTGATGCCAACCACGCCGCCACCGAGCACCAGCACGCGGGCGGGCGGCACGCCGGGGACGCCCGACAGCAGCACGCCGAGACCGCCGTGAGACTTTTCCAGCGCCTGGGCGCCGGCCTGGATTGACATGCGCCCGGCGACCTCCGACATCGGTTTGAGCAAGGGTAGGCCGTTGTGGTTGTCGGTCACGGTTTCGTAGGCAATCGCCACGCAATCGGAATCGATCAAGCCACGCGTCTGTTCCGGGTCCGGCGCCAGGTGCAAATAGGTGAACAGGATCTGGCCGGGGCGCAGTTGTCGATACTCGACGGCTTGCGGCTCCTTGACCTTGACCACCATCTCGGCCGTGGCAAAGATTTCCGCCGCCGTGGTGACGACGCGGCCACCCGCGCTGGCATACATGTCATCGGAAAAACCGACCCCAGAGCCGGCCAGGGTTTCCACCAGCACCTGGTGCCCGGCGCGCACCAGTGCCGCAACGCCGGCAGGAGTGAGACCGACACGATATTCGTGGTTCTTGATTTCCTTGGTTACGCCAACCAGCATGGTCCACTCCTGTTGATGTGATTAAGCGGCGAAAGCGGCGACGAAAGCCAACAGCGTCGTCCCTTACCGCGCGCGCAAGGCCGCACTGGCGGCACGGTAAGCCACCAATGCTTCGCGCTTGCGGCCTGCGTCTTCATGTTCGCGGGCCTGTTGCATGAAACGTTCGGCGGACGCCTGGGCGCTTGAATTCGCGTCTTTCGGCGCCGTCTCGTCAGCGCCGACTTTTTTCGCCGCCAGTTCAATTTGGCTGGCGGGCGTCTGGTACTGCAAACCGACGGTTTGCACGGTGGGATCGCGCCGCCGCGCGGTGATAGTGAGGCCCGCGACGAGGCGCGGCTTTTCCACTTTTTTGGCTTTGGCGTCTTTGCTTGATTTGCTGTCTTTGGCGACTTGCGCCAAGCCCGCTTTGCGCACCGCTGCAAACGCCTCGCGATACAACTTGGCGGCTTCGGCGAAACGACCGAACGATTCCAGGCGACGCGCCTGCGCCATCAGTTTGTCGGCTGCATCCGGAATGGGCACCGAACGCACAATCGGTGTCGCGACGGGTGCCCGGGCGAGCTCAGGGAATTCCTCCTGAGCAATACGCTCGGCAATACGCGTGTTATTGCTGCGCAGCGCCCAGCTCCGCGCGTTGTCACCCCACTCGTTGGCGATATTGTCGTTGGCACCTGCTGTCAGCAGCCGATTGGCGATGTCCTCCTTGCCCTCGCGCGCCGCCATCATCAACGGGGTTGAACCGTTGATCGATAGCACATTGACGTTGGCGCCCCGTTCAATCAGGTAATCCACCACCTCCTGATGTCCCGCAAACGCCGCATAGTGCAGCGCCGCCCAGGCCTTGCCTGGACGCTCCAGCCGCGCGCCATGCTCGACCAGCCAGCGCACCGCATCCAGGCGCCCTTTCCATGCTGCATGCAGCAAGGCCTGTTCGCCCAGGACGTTGATGTGATTGACATCGCCACCGCGCGCCAGGAAGAGTTCCATCATCGGAATATTCCCTTCCCAGGCGGCGATCATCAGCCCGGTGCCGATGGTGCGGCCCTCGAAATTGGGCGGCAGACCGGCGTCCAGCCACTCCCTGGCCTGGTTGATGTTGCCGATCTCGATGTTTACCGAAAACTCCACCGGATCAGGCAAGGCCGCCGCCCGCAGGGAAATCGGGGCGAGAAACAACAACAAGGAAAGCAATATCCAGCGCATGACGCGAAGTATAGAGGTGCCGCCGCTAGAATTCGTCCAATGCTGCTGCGGATTCCGCTCCCCCTTGCCTTGCTTCTCAGTCTATGTCTGCATGGTGCGCTGATATTGCCTGGCCTTTGGCTGCGCAGTCAGCCCCAGCCGCGCGCCAAACCGCCCCTGCTTGACGTGTATTTTCTGCCCCCTCTGGCGCCGGAACCGACCCCCTTGATCAGCACCCAAAGCCACAGCGTCGAGCCCGCACAACCGAGTTCGCTCGCTCCCACCCGAACCCGCGGCCAGCAGTTGCAGCGCGCCCAAAGTGCGCTCAGCAAACATTTGCTGTATCCGCCGCAAGCCGTCGAACAAGAACTGGAAGGCGAAGTGCTCTTGTTGCTCAGTCTGGACGCTGAGGGACGCATCACCGACGCCAAAGTTTCCAAGTCGTCCGGCCACGCCATCCTCGATCGTGCGGCCTTGGCTGCCGCAAGGCAACTCGGTGCCCTGCCCGGCAATCCGCCGCAAACCCTGCTGCCCGTCACGTTCCGGTTGGACTGACATCCTCACCTGACTCGACTGACTCGACTAACATGACGCCATGACCCTCCGCCGCCTCTCCAAAAGCCTGGTTAGCCGCCTGATTCTTGCCGGCATCGTGGTCGTTTTGATCGGCACCGCTCTGCGCTACGTCTTGCTCACCGACTTTCTGCGCAAGGATCTGGAGCTGATCGTATCCGCGCAACAACTGGCGATCGCCAACTATGTCGCCAATGACATCGACGCCAAAATTCAGCAGCGCACGGGCTTAATCGAGCGCATGGCGGCCAGCGTGCCGCCCGACTTACTTGCCGATGCACCAGGTCTTCAAGCCTGGATTCAAACCCGCCATGACTTGCTGCCTTTGTTTTCCGGGGGCATCGTCGTGCTCAATCTGGCCGGCGTGGCGATCGCCGACTATCCACCGATACCCGGCCGTACCGGCACCGACTACAGCAATCATCCCGATTTCAAGAACGTGCGCGACGGCATGTCGGCGGTCGCGCGACCCATCGTTGGACCACTCACCAAGCAGCCAGCCCTGCCCATCGCCAGCCCGATCAAAGACAGCACCGGCACGGTGCGCGGTATCTTGATCGGTGCCGTGGTGTTGTCGGCGCCCGGCTTTCTGGACAACCTGCAAAACAGCGCCATTGGAAAATCGGGCGGCTTATTGCTGATTTCGCCCAAAGATCGCCTCTTCGTCGCCGCCACAAACCCGTTAATGACGCTCAAGCCGACACCGGCCGATGGCGTGAACCTGCTGCATGACCGCGCCATGGCCGGCTATCGCGGCACCGGCGTCACCATCAATGCCCAGGGCGTCGAGGAACTCTCGGCCATCGTCACGATTCCAAGTACTGGCTGGTTTCTGGTGGCGAGAATCCCGACCGAGGAGGCCTTTGCCCTGATCGATCGGGCCAAGAGTTACATCTTGAAATATAGCTTGCTCGTTGTCTGCGCGATGTCGCTGATCATCTTGCTGATTACCTGGTGGGGGCTGAAACCCCTGTTCGACGCCGCGCGCCAGGCCGATCAGATGACGCTGGAACAAGCGCCGCTGAGACCACTGAAGGTGGTGCACGACGACGAGGTCGGTCATTTGACTGCCGCCTTTAACCGCTTGCTGACCAAATTACTCGGCAGCCAGGACGAGTTGGTACGCATCGCCCATCACGACAGCCTGACCGGCTTGCCCAACCGCCGCCTGCTCATCGAGCGCCTGGAGCAGGCGCTGGCGCGCGCCAAACGCAATGGCACCCGCGTTGCCCTGTTGTTCATGGATCTCGACGACTTCAAACCGATCAACGACACGCTCGGCCACGAAGCCGGCGATGAGGCCCTGCGGATCATTGCCGGCCGCCTGGCCGAAGGCATTCGCCAAGGCGACACCCTGGCGCGGGTGGCGGGCGATGAATTCGTTCTCATCGTCACCGACCTCGATAGCGCAGCCGGCGATATATCCGCTATGGTTGAAACGATCGCCAACAAAGCTATCGCCATCGCTGCCCTGCCGATGACGATTAAGGACACCGATCTCAGCGTTCGGATGTCGGTCGGAATTGCCGTCTGTTGTGGTGCCAGCAACTCCACCGAACTCATGAGCGCCGCCGATTCCGCCATGTATCGGGCAAAGCAGGCCGGTGGCGGGCGTTACGTCATGGGCGAACCCCTCAAGAAAACAGGCTAGTCGACAACAACGCCGACGCCCCCGCCGTCACCCAAATCCCGGGCGAGCACAAAAAGTCGGTGCTGGCGGCACGGCGCTTAGCGTTGAAGATTTTCGAAATTCGTAGTCATCACCTACAAATGGCCGTTCACGCGCTCAAAATGACGCGTTAGCACAGCGTCGCGAGTCCCAGCCCAGCCATGACCATACGCAATCTCGAATACCTGTTCCGCCCGAAGTCCATCGCGGTGCTTGCTGAACCGGGAAAACACGGCTACTACCCTGAGGTCGTGTTGCGCAACCTGACCGCCGGCGGCTACGCGGGCAATGTCACGGCCATCGATGTCAAAAAGCACTGGCTGCTCGATATCGGTCGGCCACCGGGCATCGGCAAACTGGACACCGTGCCGGAACTGGCGATCACCTGCACGCCGCTCGAAGATGTGCCGCGCATCGTTTCCCAACTCGGCGCGCTGGGCACCCGCGCTGTCATCGTCGGGCCGGCGCGGATTCGCCCGGGCACCGATGTGGCAGGCCTGCGCACCGCCATCCTCGATGCCGCCCGACCGCACATGGTGCGGATTCTCGGCGCCGGTAGCGGTGGCGTGATCGTTCCCGGCCAAAAACTGAATGCCAGCAACGCACCGGTTGGCGTCGCGACCGGCAAGATTGCCTTGGTCGCCCAATCGGCCGATATCGCCGCTGCCGTGCTCGATCGTGCCGCCAGTCAGGGCGTTGGCTTTTCCACCGTCATCCACCTCGGTAACAGCATCGACATCGACCTCGCCGATGCCCTCGACTGGCTGGCCATCGATCCCGCCACCGAGGCGATCCTGGTGCAATTTGACCATGTCGGCAACGGCCGCAAGTTCATGTCGGCGGCGCGTGCCGCCGCGCGCAACAAGCCAGTTGTCGCGATTCGCAGCCCGGGCGCCGAAACGGCATCCACTGCCACACCCAACTGCAGTACCGACCAGATCTACGAAGCCGCCATGCGCCGCGCCGGCTGGGTGCGCATCGTCACGCTGGAAGGGCTCTTCGAAGCCGCTGAAGCTCTGGCCTGGGTACGCATGCCGCGTGGCGAAAATCTCGCCATCCTGGCCAATGGCCGCGGTCTCGGGCGCATTGCCGCCGACGCCTTTTTGCACGAAGGTGGCCGCTTGACGGAATTCTCGCCGAC
The DNA here is from genome assembly GCA_945902805.1 of Propionivibrio dicarboxylicus. Lineage (GTDB taxonomy): Bacteria > Pseudomonadota > Gammaproteobacteria > Burkholderiales > Rhodocyclaceae > CAMDMZ01. The sequence goes on from CAMDMZ010000006.1 coordinate 34,419, forward strand.
CACCCGCGCCACACTGGCGAAGCTGCTGCACCAGAGCACACGTCTGAGCAATCCGCTGGCGATGGCCGCCGACACCTCGCCCGAGCTATGGGCGACGGCCTTGACCACGGTGCTCGCCGACCCGGCGACCGATGCCGTATTGACTGTCAGCTCGCCCACCGCCTTCAACAACAGCGCCGAGATTGCCCAGGCCATCTGCGCCGTCGCCGCCAGGAGCGACCTCAACATTTTCACCTGCTGGACTGGCGGCGCCTCGATGCTGGCCGCACGGCAGGTAGCCGCCGCCTGCAACGTTCTCAGCTTCGATGCGCCGGAAAAAGCCACGCTGGTCTTCCAGCGTGTTGTCAGCTATGCCCGCAACCGCGAGTTGTTGGCGCAGTTGCCGGCATCACAACGCGGCGACTTCCGGCCCGACGACAAACTGGCGCGCAACGCCGTGGCGGAATCGATAGCCCTGGGCAACGAACTGATGCCGCTGCGTCAGGCCCGCCGTCTGCTGCAGGCCTATCGCATTGCTGCCATCGAGCCGGTCACCGTGGCCAGCATCGAAAACGCCGCCAATGTGGCCAACGAAATCGGCTACCCGGTCGATCTTGACCTCACCTTGAACCATGTCACGCAAACCTTGGCCGCACCGCTGATTGTGCCCGGCCTGCGCTCAGCTGAAGAAGTCCGGATCGCCGCCCGTGGCTTGCGCAGTCGTGTCCGCACCGAACAGCCAACGGCCCGCGTCAGCGGCTACCGGCTGCGCCCGGGCGCCCCGCGCAGCGGCATCCCGCCGCTACGCCTCGGCATTGCCGACGACCCTGTCTTTGGCCCCATCATCTACCTTGGGCTGTCCAACACCCTCGCCCACCGCAATAGCGGCTGCGCCGTCGCCCTGCCCCCGCTCAATCACGCCCTGGCCCACGATCTGGTCGCCCGCGCCGGCATCATTGACGACGTCCACGAGGAACAAAGAGCGCCACTGGAATCCACCATCTGCGATGCCATCGTGCGCCTGTCGCAGTTGCTCACCGACATCGATGAAGTCGCCTCGGTCGAGCTCGATCCCCTCCACGTTGAAGCCACCAGTGTCGTCGCCGTCAACTTCCGCCTGCACCTCGAACACCACCTGCGCCGCAGTGGTTTCCGCCGTTTCGCCATCCGGCCGTATCCAAAGGAACTCGAAACTCAGCTTGACTGGGACGGCGGCTCACTCCTGATTCGACCGATCCGCCCCACTGACGACGCCGCCCTCGGCGAGTTGATTAGCTCGCTCGACACCGACGACGCCCGCATGCGCTTCTTCGGCACCATGCGCGGGTTGCCGCCCTCGCAACTGGCCCGCTTTACCCAAATCGACTACGACCGGGAAATGGCGCTGGTCGCCGTCGAACGCATCGTTCAGGGTAATGACGGCAATATCGGCAGCCCACGTCTGCTCGGCGAAGTCCGGGTGGTCGCCGACCCGGATAACCACGCCGCCGATTTCGCCATCGTGGTTCGCTCCGGGTTGAAAGGCAAAGGGCTGGGGCGTTTGCTGCTGCAAAACATCATCGACTATGCCCGCCAGCGCGGCATTACCGAACTGCGCGGCGAAACCTTTGCCGAAAACCTGCGTATGCAGCGCCTGGCCGAACAGCTTGGCTTTGTCTTGAGCAACAGCAGCGATCCCGGCACCGTCAATCTGCGCCTGACGCTACAACCAACAGGGGCCGCAAGCCGCTGAACCGCCGTCTCGCCAGCGCCGACTTTTTTGAATCAGGCGTGATGAAGTGAATCCTGGGACCGTCGCATGCACATCCACAACCTCGACACCGAGCAAGCGCTTGCCAGCCTGAACACCACGGCGGCTGGACTGGCGCCGGCCGAGGCGGCGCGGCGGCAGGCGGAGTACGGGCCGAATCATGTCGAGGAAGTGCGCCGCGAACCTCTGCTGCTCGGCTTCGCCCGCGAGTTCACCCACTTCTTCGCCATCATCCTGTGGCTCGGCGCCGGCCTGGCGTTTCTCGCCAACCATTTCGATCCGGGCCAGGGTATGGCCAGCCTTGGTGTGGCAATTGTTGGCGTCATCATCGTCAATGGCATCTTTTCCTTCTGGCAGGAGTACAAGGCCGAGCAGGCGGTGTCGGCACTGCGTCAGTTGCTGCCGCAGAAGGTGCAGGCCTTACGCGATGGCGCGATTGTCGAACTGCTGGCGAACGAACTGGTGCCGGGCGATATCGTGCTGCTGGAAGAAGGCGCGCTGGTGCCGGCCGACTGCCGTCTGATCGAGGCCTTCGCCTTGCGTGTGAACACGGCAACGGTGACCGGCGAATCGCTGCCCATGGCGCGCACTACCGAACCGAGCGCCGAGAACTCGCCCCTGTATGCCAAAAACGTCGTGCTCGCCGGCACATCGGTGGTATCCGGGCAGGCGCGCGCCGTGGTCTACGCCACCGGCATGCATACCGAGTTTGGCCGCATTGCCCATCTGACACAAACCGCCGGCACCGCCTCGTCACCGCTGCAGCGCGAAATCGCCCGACTGTCGCACATCGTCGCCGCTCTCGCTACCGGCATGGGCGTGGTGCTGTTCTTCGTCGGTCAGGCCATGGGTTTGCCAACCTGGGAGAACCTGCTGTTTGCCATCGGCATCATCGTCGCCAACGTCCCGGAAGGCCTGCTGCCGACGGTCACGCTCTCGCTCGCCATGGCGACCCAGCGCATGGCCAAACGCAATGCCCTGGTGCGCCATCTGCCTGCCGTCGAGGCGCTCGGATCGACGACGACCATCTGCTGCGACAAGACAGGCACCCTGACGCAAAACCGCATGTCGGTGCAGCGCCTGTGGCTGGGCGGCGGCTTTCTCGACTTCGGCGATCTGTCAACGCAGCCGCGCTTGACCGAGGAAAACCGCGAGCTGTTCGTCAATGCGGCGCTCTGCCACAACCTGAAGATCGTCGATGAGAAATTACTGGGCGACCCGATGGAAGTGGCGCTGGCGGGAATGGGACGCCAGGTAGTCGGGGATCTCGCTGACTACAAACGCATCGACGAAATTCCTTTCGACACCGATCGCAAGCGCATGTCGGTGCTGTGTGAAACGCCGCAGGGGCGCATGCTCTATTGCAAGGGTGCGCCGGAGACGGTGCTCGCAGCTTGCGCTTTCGTCCAGTTCGACGCTGGCGTTGTTCCGCTTGATGCGGTGGCAACAACCCGTCTGCTGGCGGCGCAGCGGCAGATGGCCGAGGCCGGCCTGCGCGTGCTGGCGTTCGCCCATTGCGCCGTCGAGGATGGACTGCCGTCCGAAGAGCACGGCATGACGCTCACCGGCCTGGTCGGCCTCGAAGACCCACCACGGCCGGAAGTGCCCGAGGCCATCGCCCGCTGCGCCACGGCCGGCATCCGCATCATCATGGTTACCGGCGACCACCCGCATACGGCGCTGGCGATTGCCCGCCAGATTGGCCTGGTGAAGACCGAACAACCCGTGGTCATTACCGGCGATAAATTGCGCGCCATTTCGCCAGCGCACCTGCAACTGGCGCTCGACGCCAAGGAAATCATCTTCGCCCGCGTCGCCGCCGAACAGAAGATGCTGATCGTCCAGACCTTGCAGAAGAAAGGCGAGATCGTTGCCGTCACCGGTGACGGCGTAAACGACGCGCCAGCCCTGAAGACTGCCGACATCGGCATCGCCATGGGCATTTCCGGCACCGACGTCGCCAAGGAGGCCGCCGACCTGATCCTGCTCGACGACAATTTCGCCAGCATCGTCGCCGCCATCGAGGAAGGCCGCGCGGTGTTCGACAACATTCGTAAGTTCCTCACCTACATTCTCAGCTCCAACATTCCCGAGCTGGTGCCCTATCTCGCCTTCGTCCTGTTCCGCATTCCGTTGCCACTGACCATCATCCAGATTCTGGCCGTCGATCTTGGCACCGACATGCTGCCGGCGCTAGCCCTCGGCGCCGAAAAGCCCGACCCCGGCGTGATGAGCAGACCACCCCGGGCGCGCAACGAGCGCCTGCTGTCGTGGGGCCTGCTGGCGCGCGCCTATCTGTTTCTCGGCGTACTGGAAGCGGCGGCTGCCATGGCGGTGTTCTTCTTCGTCCTCAACGCCGCCGGCTGGAAGTACGGCGTCAGCCTCGACCGGCTCGATCCGCTCTATTTGCAGGCCACCTCCGCCTGTCTGGCGACCATCGTGGTGATGCAAATGGTGAATGTCTTTTTGTGCCGCCACCCGACCAAATCCTCGCTCGCTTTTGGCTTCTTCGGCAACGGCTACCTGCTGCTGGGTCTGGCGGCGGAATTGGGCGTGATCCTGTTCATTATCTATACCTCCGCCGGCCAGTGGCTGTTTGGCACCGCCGCCATCGGCGCCGAAGTCTGGCTGCTGGCATTGGCCGGCGCGGCACTGATGGGGGCCATGGAAGAAGGGCGCAAAGCCTGGTGGATGGCAAAAAGTCGGCGCTGATGGGACAGCGGCGGAATTTTGGGCAGACTCAGCCCGAACGAGTCTTTCAAGTTCACCCGAGTCGCACTCACCAATCATGCTCCCCGAGCATGCCCCCTTACACCGGGTTATCAATATCCACAAACTCGACGTCCAGATCCAACTCACGCGCCACATGGGCGCCGAGCGCCCGAACACCATAACGCTCGGTCGCATGGTGCCCGGCCGCCAGATAAGCAACTCCCGATTCTCGCGCCAGATGCGTGGTCTGCTCCGAAATCTCGCCCGACATGAAGAGATCGGCGCCGGCATTGATCGCCGCTTCAAACCAGTCTTGCGCTCCGCCGCTGCACCAGGCCACACGCTTGACCGGATGATCGCGCTCGCCGATCAGCATGGCGGGGCGGCCGAATATTTGGCTGGCTTGGTCGATCAAGGCGCCTGTAAAAGTCGGTGCTGGCAGGACGGCGGTACAGCCCAGGTCCTGCTCGCCAAAGTGGCCGTCAACGGTCCAGCCAAAGAGCTTCGCCAGTTGCGCGTTGTTGCCCAGCTCGGGATGCGCGTCGAGCGGCAGGTGATAGGCGAACAGGCTGATGTCGTGCGCCAGCAAGGCGGCCATGCGGCGTTTGCGAAAGCCGGTGACGCGACCATCTTCGCCTTTCCAGAACCAACCGTGGTGCACCAGAATCGCGTCGGCCTGGCGTTCAATGGCGGCGTCGATCAGCGCCTGGCTTGCGGTGACACCACAAACGACGCTGCGAACCGTGGCGCATCCTTCCACTTGCAGGCCGTTTGGGCAATAATCGTGAAAGCGTGAAAGGTCCAGCAGCGTATCCAGATAGCGGCGCAATTCTTCACGTGCTACCCCGTGCATAGTTGATTGCATTGATAAGACTCCGTTTAGTCCAACCAGAAAAATTTTCTCCATTATGCGTCGTCTTTGGCTGACCTTTGCCCAGACGGTGACCATTTGCGTCGCCGTCCTGTTTGTTGTCAAAACCTTGAAGCCGGAATGGCTCAGCGCCTGGCCGCCCATCGCCGCCAGCACCGGGGTCGGCAGCGTTGTCACGGTCAAGGAATCGGCGACCAGCGCGGAAGCGCCGCGCACCGCTTCGTATGCCGATGCGGCAAAACGTGCGCTGCCGGCGGTGGTGCACATTTTCACTAGCCAGGATGTCAAGGCCTCGCGCCACCCTTTCCTCAACGACCCGGTGTTCCGCCATTTTTTTGGCGATCGCTTTGGCGATGATGCCCAGCGCCGCTCCGGCCTCGGCAGTGGAGTGGTGGTGTCGCCCGAGGGCTACATTCTGACCAACAACCATGTCATTGAAGGCGCTGACGAAATCGAGGTCGCCAGCAACGACGGCCGCAAATACAAGGCACAACTGGTGGGCGCCGATCCGGAATCGGATTTGGCGGTGCTGCGCATTCCATCCGACCATGCGCTGACCGCGATCAGCTTTGGCAGTAGCGATAACCTGCGGGTCGGCGATGTCGCCCTCGCCATCGGCAATCCCTTTGGCGTCGGCCAGACGATGACATCCGGCATTGTCTCGGCGCTCGGGCGCTCGCACCTGGGCATCAACACCTTCGAAAACTTCATCCAGACCGATGCCGCGATCAATCCCGGAAATTCCGGCGGTGCACTGGTCGATGCCAACGGTGCGCTGATCGGGATCAACACGGCGATCTATTCGCAAAGCGGCGGCTCGATGGGCATCGGCTTCGCCATCCCGGTGTCGCTGGCGCGCAGCGTCATGGAACAGATCGTCAAGAACGGTGTCGTCACGCGCGGCTGGATTGGCGTTGAAGTACAGGAAATCACCCCCGAACTGGCCGACTCCTTCAAGCTCAACGACGTGCAAGGTGCGCTGATCGCCGGCGTGATGCGCGGCAGCCCGGCCGATACTTCGGGCATCAAGCCTGGCGACGTGCTGATCAAGGTCTCCGGCAAGCCGGTGAAGGATGCGCAAGTCATGCTCGATCTGATCGCCGCCTTGCAACCCGGCGAGAAGACGCGTTTTGATCTCAGACGCGAAGGAAAAGAAGTCGCTACCGACGTCACCATCGGCAAACGCCCGGCGCCACGGCGGGAATAAAATTTCCTGGCACCTACTTTGTTTTTTGCCACTAAGCTTCACCAATTTTTCGACCAAAGCTTACCTTCGCGGCTGGTCACGATTGATTCTGCATTTTCTTATTGAGGAGAAGTTATGCGTTGCATTACCCAATTTGCCCAATTCACCAAATGGTTAGGCGTGATTTCCAGCATTTCGGTGCTGACTGTCGGTGCCGTTGAAGCCCGTGACTGGAGCGTCATCAAGGATTCGGGAAAAATGGTCGTAGCCACCGAAGGCGCCTTCTATCCGTTCAATTTCTTCGAAGGACCGAAGCTGACCGGCTTTGAAGTGGAACTGGCAGAAGCCGTGGTCAAGCAACTGGGGCTGACGCTGGAATGGCGCGTGGTGTCGTTTGACGCGCAGCTGGCGTCGATCCGCCAGGACCGTTTCGATTTCGCCATTGCCTCGCACGGCTACACCGAAGATCGCGCCAAGGCGGTCGATTTCGCCAATCCGCACTACTGCACCGGCGGCCAAATCGCCGCGCAAAAAGATGGCCCGCTGACCATTGCCGCGCTCAAGGACAAGACCGTTGGCGTGCAGATCGGCACCAGCTACATGGACAACGCCAAGAAGATTCCCGGACTCAAGGAGCTCAAGACTTACAAGGCCGACCCCGAGGCGTTCTCGGCGCTGAAGGCAAAAAAGACCGACGCCTGGATCTCGGACAAGTGGTTGATCAAGTCGACTCTGGAAAAGAATGCCGACAGCGGCGTGGTGGCCGGTGAGCAGGTCTTTGTCGAAAAGGTCTCGATGATCCTGCGCAAGAACAACAAGGAGCTGATGGACCAGCTCAATCGCGGCCTGGCCGAGGTGATCAAGAACGGCACCTATCAGGCCCTGTCGCAAAAGTATTTCAAAACCGACATCGGCTGCCGTTCCTGATCTAGGTTCGTCACGATGAACTGGACCAAGCAACACCCGGCTTGGGCAATGTTTGCGGCCATGATCGGGCTCCTGGTGTTTCTCTGGGGCCTGGCCATACCGCTTTCGCTGGCACCGGCGCCGATCGGCCCGGCGGCCCAGCAATTTGCCGAGGGCGCTCGCGTCACCGTTTTGCTGACGCTGATTTCGGGCACCGTCGGTGTGGTGCTCGGAGTATTGGCCGGACTGGGCAAATTGTCGTCATTCCGCCTGATACGCTGGGTATGCGATTTTTACGTCTGGCTCATTCGCGGTACGCCCTTGCTGTTGCAGATCCTGTTCGTCTGGCTGGCGGTACCGCAGTTCCTGCCGGATTCGATGCAGTTATCCGACTTCAGTTGCGCGGCCATTGCCCTGGCGCTCAATATTGGTGCCTACAACACCGAGTGCGTGCGCGCCGGAATCCTGGCGGTACCACAAGGTCAGGTCGAAGCTGCCCGCGCGCTCGGGCTGTCACCATTTCAGTGCTTCATGGATATCGTGCTGCCGCAAAGCATGCGTGTTGCGCTGCCGGCGTTGGCCAATAACCTGGCCTCGCTGGTCAAGGATTCTTCGCTGGCCTATGCCATCAGCGTGGTTGAGCTGACCATGGTCGGCTACCGCGTCCAGGCCGAAAGCTATCAGCCGATTCCAGTCTTTGTCACCGTCGCCGTGATCTACCTGATTCTGACCACCGCCTTCACGACCCTGACAGCGGCGCTGGAAACACAGCTCGATGTCGGTCGCAAGCGCTGAAGGACGATGATGACGCCCGATAACCCCAAACCCATCATCGTCGCCCGTAACGTAAGCAAGCACTTTGGAGCCTTCAGGGCGCTGAATGACGTCTCGGCCACCTTTAACGAGGGCCAGGTCACCGCCATCATCGGACCTTCCGGTTCTGGAAAATCAACCTTCCTACGCACCCTCAATCGCCTTGAAGCACACGATTCGGGCAGCATTCAGGTTGACGGGATCGAGTTGAACGACAACCTGAAGAATCTTGACGCCATTCGCCGCGAGGTTGGCATGGTGTTCCAGAGCTTCAACCTGTTTTCGCACTTGCCGATTCTGCGCAATGTCAGCCTGGCGCCCATCCGGGTGCGCAAGATGAAGCGGGAAGAAGCCGAGGCCAAGTCCATGGCGCTGCTGGAACGCGTCGGCTTGAAAGACCAGGCGCACAAGTATCCGGTGCAGTTGTCGGGCGGCCAGCAGCAACGCGTCGCCATCGCGCGTGCCCTGGCGATGGACCCCAAGGTGTTGCTGTTCGACGAGCCGACCTCGGCACTTGATCCGGAAATGGTCAATGAAGTGCTGACCGTTATGCGCGAACTGGCCCATACCGGCATCACCATGCTCGTCGTCACGCATGAAATGGGCTTTGCCCGCGAAGTGGCCGATCGCTTGATCTTCTTTGATCAGGGCAGCATTCTCGAAGACAGCGCGCCACAAACATTCTTTACCAACCCGGAACACGAGCGCGCCAAGGCCTTTCTGGCCCAGGTGCGGCACGGGTTCTAAATTTGTTGATTCTTACCAGACACGTTCACCAGTACTCAGGAGAAAACATGAAAGCCAAGAAACTTGTCGTCGCACTGCTGGCCGCCGGGATCGGCGCGGCACCCGTTGCCTACGCCGCCTCGGATGCCGAGCGCATTGCCCAACTGGAGCAGCAGCTCAAGATCATGCAGGAACAGATCGAAGCCTTGAAGAAGAGCACCGCATCGACCAAGGACGTCGCCGAACTGCGTGACCAGATGGCGGTGTCGGTCAAAGAAAATGTCGTCGTCGGCGATGTTCCCGGCTCGTTCCGCATCCCCGGCACCGAATCTTCGGTACGTGTCTATGGCATCGCTGAGTTGAACTACGTCAAGGAATTCAAAGGCGATAACACGGCGAATGACTATTCGACGGCCTTGCCCTATGTTCCACTCAACGGTACGTCGGGATTACGCAACCGAACTGGCGAGAGCTACCTTCATGCCCGAACCTCACGTATCGGTATCGAAGGTGCAATGCCCAGCCCCTACGGCCAACTTGGCGTCAAAATCGAGGGTGACTTCAACAATAACCGAGGCGGCTACAACGGTAGCGGCCTCGGTGCACCGGACACCGCCGCCGGCTGGACCAACGGTTACCAGTTTCGTCTGCGCCACGCCTACCTAACGGGCGGACCATGGCTGTTTGGTCAAACCTGGGGTACCTTCATGGACATTGATAACACACCGGAAACAGTCGACTTCAATGGCCCGAACGGCAACACGACGATTCGTCAGCCAATGATCCGATATACCTACACAACGCCGCAATACGGCAACTTTGTCGCCGCGCTGGAAAATTCCACGAGTTATGTACTCGACGGCTCCGGTGCCGGAACGGGTTATCCACCCGGCGTCGCCTCGGCAACCGTTCCCGATCTGGTGTTGCGCTGGGACAGGTCATTCACATGGGGTGGGCTGAGCTTTGCTGCGGTTTCGCATGAACTGAAACTCAACGATGGTGCCGGCACCATCGATACCTCCCGTCGCGGTCTCGGCTTGCGCGCCAGCGGAAAATTGAACACGGTGGGCGACGACTTCTTCAACTGGATCATTACCGGCGGGAAAGGTATTGGTCGCTACATGAACGGCATGGAAGGCGCCGGTTACGACACCGTTACAAACCACATCGTTCTCGAAAAAGCGATTGGGCTGACGCTTGGCTATCAGCACAAATTCAGCGACACGCTGCGCGCCAACATCGTCTGGGCTGGGCTGAAGTCGAGCGGCGGGGAGTATCACGACTGGGCAGCCACAAGCGGCATTGCTGGTGGCCAGTGGGGTATCAACCGCAAGCTTAGCCAGTTCCATATCAACGCCATCTGGAACCCGGTGAAGACAGTTGATCTGGGTATCGAGTACATCTGGGGCAAGCGCGAAACGCTGGTCGGCGAAAAGGGCGACATGTCGCGAATCAACTTCCTCGCTCGTTACAACCTGAACTAAGCGCTTGAAAAGTCGGTGCTGGCGGGACGGCGCTTCACGCCGTTCTCCGGCACCATGCCGCACCTTCAGTGTGCCGGAATCTCCGGCCCCCAGCGCACTACCGTCGCGCCCCAGACATAGCCGATCCCGGCGGCTATGGCCACCATCAGGTGGCCATCCTGCAAGCGTCCCTGCTGCAAGCCTTCGTGCAGGGCGATCATGAAATCGACCTGACCAACGTGCCCGTAATCCTCAAGATAAGTGGCCTGCTCCGGCTTGAGTTTCAGCAGTTCGAGCAGCCCGGCGTGCATCGAACGCTTGAAATGCAGGACATTGAGGAAGTCGATCTCGGCACGCGTGGCGCCGCTCTTTTCCAGGGCTCGATCGATACATTTCAGCCAATTCGGCATCGAGACGTCGTTCAGGCGATTCTTCATGTGCTCGGCATCGAACACGCGCAGGCTCAGATTCCCTCGCGCACGGATATCGGTCAGCACAGATTCGGACCATTTCTCGACTGGATTGATGGTCCCGTCGTAGAGCACGCCGACGTCACGCGCCAGGGAACCATCGGTGATGATGTGGCTGCCCAACACCAGATTGCGCCCCAGATCGCGACGCATAATCAAAGCGCCCGCACCGGCGGCAAGGTCGTACATGAAAGACACATCCGGGTCTGTGAAGTCAATGAAATCACCGTTACGGTAACCGCCGACGATCATCGTGGTACGGATCTCGGGATCGGCGATCATCATGTCCTTGGCGATCTTGATCGCGGCGACCGTCGTATTACAACGCTGTTGCAGATCGATTCCCCAGGCATTGTGGGCACCGATGCGCTCCTGGATGTAGATCGCCGAGGTGGTCAGTGGGTATTCCTTCCACTCCTCACCCATGCACAGAATGAGATCAATCTCGAGTGGATCGAGCCCGCTGCGCGCCAGTGCATCGAGTCCAGCGCGGGCGCCCATTTCCTGCGTCCCGTCTTCCGGACCGGGGATGGCTTTGCGCAGGATGCCGAGCTTTTCCTGTACCGCTTTCTCCGACCAATGACCGCCCGTGGCCGCCGCGATATCAGCCGCAGACATGAAGTTGGCCGGCCGGTAAAGGCCGTAGCCGAGTATGCCGACATGGCTCATGAAAGATGCCTTCCTGTCTTGTCTTCGAGATTGCGCACCAGCACCAACGCCTCGCCGTCGCAGACGATGCGGCCGTCGGCGGCACGAACCACCGTCGCCAGATTCACCAGTTCCTTGTCATTGCGCAGGCGCGTGATGCTGACGCTGGCGGTCAATGCCTCGCCGGGATACGCGGCGCTGGGGTAACGCAATTGCTGTTTCATCCAGCCGGTTCCGCGGCCGGGCAAGCGCGTCCCTAAAAGATCCGAGAACATTCCGGCGAGCAAAGGCCACGGCACAATGCGGCCGGCAAATCCACGGTGCCGCGCTTCGCTGTCATCGCGGAAAATCGGGTTGCGGTCTCCGCTCAAATCACCGTACTCGTCGAGATCAGCTTGACTGAAGTCGCGCGTGCTGCTGGCGCTCATGCCGGGACGCAGGCCGTAGAGCGCGGCATCGCCCGACTCCATCGAATGCGACATGGCAGGCACGCCTGGGACGCGGACGGCCGGCGTGACCAGCCGACAACGCCCTGTTGTGGTGACAAGCGCCGTCTCATCAGCGCCGACTTTTTTGATCTCGGTTATAAGGCCCAGAATACCAGCCTCTTCCGTTTCGGTGCGCAGTTCGATCCACAGCCGATCACCCACATAGGTGGCATTCGGAAACATCAAGGTCTGTTCCAGTTGCACTACGCCCGGCCCAAGCTGTTCGGTCAGCGCCTTGCAGATGCAGCTATACAGCATCATGCCGTGGGCGACGGTGGCACCAAAATGGCTTTTTGCGGCAAACGCAGGATCGCAGTGAATCGGATTGTCATCGTGACTGAGCCGGGCAAAGCGATCGAAGTCACCCTGCAGCAGAACACGCTGGTAGCTGCTGTTCATGATGGATCACCAAAGAGCTTGCGCAGAGTTGGCTTGTCCACCTTTCCCGCCGCATTGCGTGCTAACGCCGGCACGAACTGCACGACCTTGGGCGCCTTGAAGCTGGCCAGCTTCTGCTTGCAGTAGGCCACGATCTCCTCATCGGTCAACTCGGCACCGGGCTTGAGCGCGACGATGGCCTTGCCAACCTCTCCCCATTTGGCGTCGTGCACGCCAATCACGGCCGCTTCAGCCACGCCCTCGATCTGGAACAGCACGTTCTCGACTTCGGCCGGATAGACATTCTCGCCGCCGGAGATGTACATGTCCTTGGAGCGATCGACCACGTAGAAGTCGCCGTCGTCGTCGAAATAGACGATGTCGCCCGTGCACAACCAGCCATCCGCGTAGGATTTGGCGGTGGCCTGTGGGTTGTTCCAATAGGCCGGAGTGATGGCCGGTCCGCGCAGCAGCATCTCGCCGCGCTGATTGGGGCCAAGCTGCTGCCGAGTCTGGCTATCAACTACCTTGGCCTCGACGAACATGACTGGCTTGCCCACCGTACCCACTTTCTTGCGTGCCGTGTCTTCGTCGGTCAGGAAGACCGTCGGACCGGTCTCCGTCATGCCGAAGCCGAAACAAATCGTGACGCCCTTGGCCAGGTACTGTTCGAGCAACACCTTGGGTACCGGCGCGCCGCCGGCACCCCAGGCGCGTACCCGTGAAAAGTCGGCGCTGGCGAAACGGCGATGCTGGCTGAGGAAGAGATAAATCGCCGGCACGCCGAACATCACCGTGGCTTCCGTCTCCAGCAGTTCCATGGTCTTGTCTACGTCGAACTGGCGCATGATCAGCGTCGTCGCACCCAGCATCAGCAGACAGTTCATGTACAGATTGAGCCCTCCAGTGTGGAAATAGGGCAGCACGGAAAGCATCACGTCCTCGCGCCGCAGGCCGGCGTGGATGGTGTTGTTGAGGGTGTTGGTAACGTTCATGCCCCAGGTCTGTGGCACGCCCTTGGGCGTGCCGGTGCTGCCGGCGGTATAGAGCAGATACCAGACGTCGTTGTGCTCGCGCCAGGGCATCTCGACCGTGGCGCCGGACATTTCGGCCAGCGCGCTTTCATAGCCGGCAACGCCGGGACGGGGAACGCCGGTCACCATGCGATTGGTCAGGGCGAAGGCATCGGCGAGGGCGATTCCAGTTACATTGAACTCCTCGCCCCAAACCAGGGCTGCAGGCGCGGCATCGGTGAGCACCCCCTTGTGCTCATCCACCGAGAGTCGCCAATTCAGGCAGATCATCACCGCGCCGAGCTTGCCGCAGCCGTAAAGCATCTCGACGTAATCGCTGGAGCTGTGCGCCAAGACCGCGACACGATCACCGGGCTGGATATGCCAGCGCTCACGCATGAATTCGGCAAAACGACTGGCCCGTTCGTTGAGCTGGGCATAACTGACGCGACGCCCGGTATGCAGATCTACCAGGGCCGTCTTGGCAGGAAATTGGCGTGCGTGTTTGGCCAGATAATCAGGTACTTGCATGGTGTCCTCCTATGATTCGCTAGCGATCGGCTGAATCGGGGTAATCATGGAACTGGTGCAGGAAGGTCTCAATCCCGGCGCGTGCATCCGCTGTACCGATCAGTTGCAGAAAATGACTGCGTTCGGCTTCAAGATCGAGCACCAGTTGCTCGCGGTTGTTGCGCAGCAGCGCCTTGGCCGCTCGCATGGTGCCGACTGGATAGGCCGCCATCTTGCGTGCGGCCGCCAGCGTCTTTGCCTGCAAATCGTCGGCATCGACCACTTCATTCGCCAGTCCCCACTCGACCGCCTCCGTGGCGCGCACGGTGCGATTCAGCAGCAGGGCAGCGGCCGCGCGACGACTGCCGGCCAGGCGTGGCATCAGCGTCGTCCAGCCGCCATCCGGACCAAATCCAGCGGTAGCGTAATGCGCCTTGAATGCCGCCTGCGGCGCCAGATAAGCCAAGTCGCAAGCGAGTACCAGGCCGATCGAGCCACCCGTGACGACACCGTGCACGGCCGCGATCACGGGCTGTTTCAAATCGATCAGGGCCAGGATGGTCTCGTTCAGCTTGCCGACCAACCTTGCGGAATAGGCGGCGAGATTGCCGTTGAGCTCACGCTGAAAGCGGCGCATGTCGCCACCGATGGAAAACGCCGGGCCGTCGGCGGCCAGCACCACGGCACGGATCGAGCTATCGGCGGCAATCTGGTGCAGTGCCTCGAGTAGTTCGGCCAGCAACTCAGGAACCAGGGCGTTGTGCATTTCGCTGCGGGCAAGAACCAGCCGGCTAATCCCGCCTTCAAGCGACTCAACTCGAACCAGTTTCACGACAAACTCCTAGATGAAGCCGAGTTCCTCTGCCTTGTCCTGCAACTCGGCGCGGAAATCCGGATGGGCGATCGAAATCAAACGCCGCGCGCGTTCATTCACCGGCGCGCCGCGCAGACGCACGGCACCAAACTCGGTCACGACGAAATCGACATTCGCACGATGCAGCGTCACCGCAGCGCCGGGCGTTAGCATCGGTGCGATCTTCGAGATGGTTTTGCGTGTGCCATCTGCCTGCTTCACGTCAACCGTCGAATATAGGGCAATGAACGACTTTCCACCTTCCGACATCTGGGCACCGATCGCGGTATCGGATTGACCGCCGGTCCCGGAGAACTGGCGATGACCAATCGATTCGGAGCAGACTTGCCCGGTCAGATCAACTTCCAAAGTGGTGTTGATGGAAATCTGCTTCTTGTTGTGGGCAATGACGTAGGGATCATTGACCCAGGAACCGCGCATCAAGGCCAGCGCTGGATTGCGGTCAAGAAAATCGTAGAGTTTCTGACTGCCAAGCGCAAAGGTCGCGACCATCTTGCCGGTCAAGAGCTTCTTGCCGAAGCTGTGCGCGCCACGCCCGATGACCCCGGCTTCGTACATATCGACCATGCCATCGGTCAGCATTTCGGTATGGATGGCGAGGTTCTTCTTGTGCATCAACTCGGCTGTCACCGCATTCGGGATGCCGCCGATGCCGAGCTGAATTGTCGATCCGTCCTCGATGTGCTCGGCGATGTAGCCGCCGATCAGGCGATCGCGCTCTTCGGTTTCGGGGATCGGCAACTCGAAAAGTTTGCGTGAATTCTCGACCACGAAGTCAATCTCATCCAGGTGCACAATGGTGTCGCCCCAGGTGTAGGGCATCTGGTCATTGATCTCGAGGATCACGACGTCGGCGGCTTCCATCAACTCACGCTCGTAGGTCACGGAAAGCGACAGCGAGACATAGCCAAAGCGATCCGGCGGCGTACAACTGCCGAGGAAGACATTCGGCTTGCGATAGATGATGCGATCCAGTCCGGCCGCATGCAGATGGTTGGGCACGTAAGTGCAGGTATGCGCGTCGATGGCGGCCTTGCGGATGCCAGCCGAATAGAACCAGGCGTGGTGCTCGAAATGTCCCTTCATCGCCGGTTCCATGAACCATTTGAAGGGGCGCATCGGCAGTACGGTCGACACCGAGACGTTGCTTACCCGTGGCGCAATGGTGTGCAACTGCTCCAATAACCCATTCGGTTCGGCCGCACCCAGCGCAGAGATGACGCAGTCATCGGTCTTGATCTTGGCCAGTGCCGCTTCGATACTGATTAACTTATGCTGGTAACTGAAGCTCATGTGTGTAGTCCTCGCGCGAACAATGCCCGCCGGTGTCAGGGTCTTCGATCTACCTTTGCCAGTGTCCCGGCGCGCAACTTGCCGACAATCCCGGTCGGGAAGAAATAGACCGACAGGACAAAAAGGACACCGAGCCACAACAACCAACGATCGGGATGGAAGAGATTGGCCAGGAAGGGCACGCCGGATAGAGCCGCCGATGTCTGCCCCATCAGCACCTGCAGGTAATTCTGGGCGAGGATGAACAGTGCCGAACCGATCAGCGCGCCATAGATCGTACCCATGCCACCGATCACCACGATGAGCAGGATGTCGGTCATGATTTCGAATGACAACATGGTTTTCGGCCCGACGTAGCGCAACCAGAGGGCCATCAATACACCGGCCAGCGTGGCAATCAAGGCGCTCAGGCAGTTGGCCAGCGTGCGGTAGATCACGGTGCGATAACCGAGCGCTTCGGCACGAAAATCATTCTCCCGAATCGCCTGCAGGACGCGTCCGAACGGAGAATTGACGATGCGCAACATGAACAGGAACAAACCCAGCGCCGAGAAGAACAACAGGTAATAAGTGATCAACTTGCCATCGATGGCGCGGCCCATGATGGTCGCTTCGAGGAGATGAAAGCTGGGTTGCAGCAGTTCCGGCACCTTGAAGGTCAGGCCATCCTCGCCGCCAGTGAAATCGGATAATTGCGAGGCCAGCACAGCAAAGGCCGAAGCCACCGCCAAGGTGATCATGGCGTAGAAAATCGCCCGCACACGCAGCGAAAACAGACCGATCACCAGCGCCAGCACCAGCGAAACAAGCAAGGCGCCAACGGTACCCACCGCTATTGCCGTCCAGCTTGGCCCCATGCCAGTCAACGCCAGGCCCACCCCATAGGCACCGATGCCATAAAACATGGTGTGGGCAAACGAAACGACGCCGGTGTAGCCGAGCAGGAGATCGTAGGAGGCGACGAGGACAACAAAGACGCAAATGGTCGCCGCTACATTCAGCGAGCGCGCACCGGACACTACGAACGGGGCCAGTGCCAGCCCGATGAAGACGACCAGCAAGGTGGCACTCAGCATGCGGCTACGCGGTAAATCGCCGGAGAGCAAGGTCCTCAGCATGATCGGTCTCCTAGCGCTTGGCCACGGGATACAAGCCCTGCGGACGCCACAGCAGGATGGTCACCATCAGCAGGATGTCGGACACCAGTGCCAGCTTGGGCGCGAGAAAACCGGCGTAATTGGCGACCAGCGCAACCAGCATGGCACCGATGAAACAGCCACCCACGGATCCCAAGCCTCCGATGATGATGACGATAAAGACCAGCACCGTCATTTCGCCGCCGATAGCCGCCGTGAGTGTTTCCTTGTACAGTCCCCACATCACGCCGCCGAGGCCCGCCAGCGCTGATCCGGCCATGAAGACGCCAACAAAGAGTCGACGAATGCGGTAGCCCAGGGCTTCCACCATTTCGCCGTTTTCAACCCCGGCACGAATCAGCAGACCAACCTTGGTCCGGTTAAGCACCAGGAACATGGTGATGAACACCGTCAGGCCGACGCAGACGGCGATCAATCGATATTTTTCCAACGCGGCGTCGCCGATGATGAAGGCGCCACGGAACGTTTCCGGCAAAGGTAACGGAATCTGCTCGGCGCCCCAGATGACGTGGATCAGTTGCTCGGCGACGATCATGCCGCCCATGGTAATCAGGATCTGCTTGAGGTGCAAACCATAGACCGGGCGAATGATGATGCGTTCAAAGGCCCAGCCGAGGAGGCCGGTCACCACCATTGCCAGCACGATGGCCAGGCCAACGACGGAAAGATTCATCAGCACCGAATCGGCCTCAACCCAGTTCTTCATTGGCAGCAGGACCAACGTACCGGTAAAGGCACCCACCGAAACAAAGGCACCATGGCCAAAATTCAGCACGTCCATCAGGCCGAAAATCAGTGTCAGGCCGCTGGCCATCATGAAGACCATCATTCCCATCGCCAGCCCGGCAACGGTGAGTGTCACCCAGGTCGGAAAACTGCCCACCAGCGGTAACATGAGTAGGGCCAAAACCGGGACGATCAGCAGCGGCAGGATGTCCACCCGCACTTTCGGGAGTTCGGCATCAGCGAGCGTCATTTGGGTTGTTGTCATGGTGATCGGCTCCTTACTACTGATGCGAATCGAGCGATAAGCCGAGCAACTTATGCTGCCGATCGCGATTCTCTGCCAGCTCCGACATCATTCCAGAATGCACGATGCGGCCGCCATCCATGACGGCCACCGTATCGCCGAGCGAACAGACAAAATTGAAGTTTTGCTCCACCAGGAGGATGGTCTCGGTGGCTTTCAGTTCGCGGAAAGCGGCGATCATGCCCTGGATGATGGCCGGCGCCAGGCCCTTGGTCGGCTCGTCGATCAGAATCAACTTGCGCGGCTCGACGATGGCGCGGGCGATGGCGACCATCTGCTTCTGCCCGCCGGACAGGGTACCGGCCGGCTGGTTCCAGAATTTCTTTAGCGCCGCAAAGAAGCCGAAGATCCACTCCAACCGCTTTTCGTCAATCTCGCCCTGGCGGGCGGCAAGGTAAAGGTTTTCGCGCACCGTCAGGTCGGAAAAAATGCCCATGCTTTCGGGTACATAGGCGATGCCCGCGCAGGAAATATCAGGCGTTGGCGCTTGCGTGATGTCACTGCCGTTAAAGCTGACGCTGCCGCGCGAGGCATGCCACAAGCCCATGATGGTGCGCAACGTTGTCGTCTTGCCGGCGCCGTTTCGCCCCAGCAGGACGGTAATGCCATCCTTGGGCACGGTCAGATCAACGCCCTGCAAAATATGATATTCACCGATGTGCGTATGTACACCCGTGAGTTGTAGCAAGGTCTCAGACATGGTCGGCCACTCCCGCGCCCAGATAGGCTTCCTGCACGATCGGCGAATTCATCACCTCAGTCGGATCGCCATCGGCCACTAAGTAGCCGTTGTGCAAGACCACGATGCGGTCGGCCAAGGAGCGCACCACGTCCATTTTGTGCTCAACCAATAGAATGGTCTTGTCGCCCATCGCCTTGATGTGCTGGATCAGATCGAGCACGACAGGAACCTCATCGACGCTCATGCCGGCGGTGGGTTCATCGAACATGAAGATATCTGGTTCCAGCGCCAGCAAGATGGCAATCTCAAGCTTGCGCTTGTCACCGTGCGACAAGGCCGCCGCGTTTTCATGGCGGCGCTCGGTCAGCGCGACCAAATGCAGAAAGTGCTCGGCCTTTTCAATCAGTTCGATATGGCTGGCCCACATCGACACCATGTTGAGGCCCATTCCGGCACGGCTTTGCACGGTCAGGCGCACATTCTCTAAGACCGTCAGATTGGGAAACAGGTTAGTCAGCTGGAAGGCGCGCCCAATGCCGCGTTTGGTTCGCTGTGGAGCGCCCAAATGGGTGATGTCTTCGCCATAAAGGCGCACCGTGCCCGAACTTGGCGGCAACTGGCCAGACATCAGATTGAAATAGGTCGTTTTGCCGGCGCCGTTAGGCCCGACAATCGCCGTCAATGTCCCCGGCCGGAACTCGCAACTCACGTTATTGACAGCGACATGGCCGCCAAAACGGATCGTTAATCCGTGCGTCGACAGTACCGGGACTTCGCCCGACCTAGCTTCGTTGCTCATGGATATGCGCTCACCAAGCCGCGCCGGAGTCCTCCGGCGCGGGATCAGGATGCCAATAGAAGTTGGATGTAACTCAGCGCTTGTTGCGAATCGGAACTGGCAGCTCGGCCGCCGGAATTTCGCGGACCAAATCCAGCAGATCCCACTCGCCGGCCTGTGCCTTCTTGATGCGGAAATGGAACATCGATTGCATGGCCTGGTGATCATCCTTACGGAATGTCATCTTGCCTTTGGGCGTATCGAAATCCATGCCTTCCATGGTCGCGATCAGCTTTTCGGTATCGGTTGAGCCAGCCTTGGTCAGCGCGGTATAGACCGCGCTAGCAGCAGCGAAACCACCGGCAGTAAAGAAGTCTGGCGGCTGTTTGAGACGTTTCTGATTCTCTGATACCAGCCAGTCATTCATCTTGTTTTTCGGGAAGGCATAGTAGTAATAGATACTGCCTTCCATACCGACGAGGTTCTTCCAGCCTTTCATCACCGGCAGGATATTGCCCCCGGCGCTCAGCTCAATCCCATACCGTTCAGGTTTCATGTCAGCGATCTTGGTCAGCGGATTCGGGCCAGCCCAGTAGATCGACAAAATTTTGCGGCCGGGCTTATCCTTGAGCGCATCGAAAATGCGCTGTGCCGAGGCGGTAAAGTCGGTCGCTGTCTGCGGCGCATATTCCTCGTGCACTACTTTGGCCTTGCTCTTGACGGCCGTCAGCGACTCCTTGAAGGCCTTGATGCCATCGCGCCCAAATGCGTAGTCCTGAGCCAGGAAGGCAACATTGACGTCGCCCATTAGAGATGCGGCGGCAGCGAGACCATCTTGAGTCGAATTGCGGCCGGTACGGAAGATGTATCGGTTCCACTTGTCGCCGGTGATCGCGTCGGCGACTGCTGGCTCGACGATCAACACTTTCTTGTATTCCTCGGCCACCGGCAACATCGCCAGCGCAGCACCCGAGGACGTGGTGCCAACAGCGATATCGACCTTGTCGTCACCATAAGCTTCCGATAAAGCAGCCTTGGCTAGATCGGGCTTACCCTGATCATCTTTGACGATAAGCTTGATCTTGCGGCCATTGATTTCCATCTTGCCACCGGTCAGGTACTCCAGGCCCATCATGAAACCGGTTTCGGTTTCCTTGGCATAAGCCTCAAGCGCGCCGGTCTTGCCAGCGATCAGGGCGATCTTCAGTTCTTGCGCCCAGCTCGGGGCAGCCAGCAGAGTGGCGCTGACAAGTGCGGCAGCCAGGGTCGGCTTCAGTAGTTTCATTGTCGGTCTCCTCAAAATAGGGGCCCCATGCACAGGGCGCCCTTGCAGATAAGCACATGGCGTACCACCTGCCGAAAACCCCGACGGCACGGTACTTCTCAAATTTTGATCGAGGAAACTTGGCGAATCGACTGTCCGGCCAAGCTGACAGTGCAGTTTTTAATACTCAGCATCGCATTGTAAACACTATGGTTTTACCAGTAATCCGGAAAACCGGACAGTCGCCTAACTGTCTGTCTTGGCGGACAGCAGACCGTAGAGGGCGAGCTTTTCGTAGAGTTGGGCTCGGCTGATACCTAGCAGCTTTGCGGCTTGCAACTTGACGCCACCGGTGGTCGTCAGCGCACGCTGAATTTCCAGCTTCTCGGCAGCGGCGACCGCTCCACGCAAGGTACGCACCGTCCCGCCAGCACCGACTTTTTGGCCATCAGTGTTCGGTAAACCGATCAAGTGCTCAACATCAATGTGATGACTCTCAGTACGCGCGGCGGCTTGTTCGAGCACGTTGTGCAATTCCCGCACGTTGCCCGGCCATCGATGTCCCGCCAGACGACGCAAGGCCTCGGCCGACACCGTCAGCGCCGAGGCACCACGGCCCTCGACCACTTTTGCCAGCAGTACCGCACACAAGGCGGGCAGGTCTTCCAGCCGCTCACGTAGCGGCGGCAGCCGAATCGGCAGCACATTTAGCCGATAAAACAGATCAGCCCGAAACTGACCGGCATCGACCATCGCCTTCAAATCACAACTGGTGGCCGCGATTACCCGTACATCCAGCGGCAGCACGCGCGTACCGCCAATCGGCTCGACCTCGCCCTCTTGCAGCACACGGAGCAATTTTGGTTGCAGCGCCAGCGGCATGTCGCCGACCTCGTCGAGAAACAACGTACCCCCATTGGCAAGTTGAAATTTCCCTGGTCGCGCTTTATTCGCCGCCCCGGTATAGGCACCGGGTTCAACACCAAATAACTCTGCCTCCAGCAAGGATTCAGGAATCGCGGCCGCATTGAGCGAAACCAGTGGGCCGGTTGCGCGCAGACTGGCGGCATGAATGGCATGTGCCAAAAGTTCCTTGCCGGTACCTGTTTCGCCCAATAGCAACACCGCACCGTCGCGTGGTGCCGCACGCTGCGCATCGTCGCGTACCCGTCGCGCTGGTTCGCTGTCGCCGACAAAATCGCTCAGGTGATACTTGGGACGCCGGGTTTCGGCGAGCTGCTGGCGCGCACTGGCCAGTTCAGACTGCATCTGTTGAAATTTCGAGACGATGGGCCGCAATGCTTGCAGGCGATCATAAAGAATCACACCGAGCGCGCCGATCAGTTCGTTTTCCTCATTTCGCAAGGGTATCCGCGACACCACAACCTGGCGGCTACCGACGACGAAGACATCCAGTAGTTCCGCCTGTCCCGTCTCCGCCACCGCGCGCAAGCGGCTGTTGGGCAGCACTTGGTCGATCAAGCGGCCTTCGATCGACTCGACGCCGTTCCAGCCGATCAAGGCCTTGTATTTGTCGTTCATCCAAGTGATCCGGCCGGCACAATCGATAGTGACCGCACCTTCGTAAAGACTATCGAACAGATTGACTAGGGAGGCGGCGGCGAGGCGCCGAACCTCACTATCGTCAGTCAAATTATTCAAGCGCGCAGACAACGCCTTTGCCACGGAATCAGGGCTTTGGTTCGCTCGACGACTGTGCTTCGGCGCGATCCAGTTCCTGCTCCATTTCCGCGTCGCTTGGCGGTTGGTAATCGCTGGCGCCAGCCGTCACAGGTTTGGCCGTCCAGGCAGCGAGGACAATTCCAAGCTCATAGAGCAACCATAAGGGAATCGCCATCATGAACTGAGAGATGACATCCGGTGGTGTAAATACAGCCGCCACAACAAACGCGCCGACGATGACGTAGGAACGCCATTCGCGCAATTTCTCAACGCTGACCAGACCGAGCTTCACCAGCACAATAACAATGATCGGAACTTCGAACGTGATGCCGAAGGCGAGAAACATGGTCAGGACAAAAGACAGGTATTTCTCGATGTCCGTCATCCATGCCACGCCCTCGGGCGCAAACTGGGCCATAAAGCCGAAAACCATCGGAAAGAATGCGAAATAGGCGAAAGCCATGCCGATGAAAAACAGCACCACCGAGGCCGCCACCATGGGAATCGCCACCTTCTTTTCGTGGACATAGAGGCCAGGAGCGACAAAGGCCCACACCTGATACAGGACATAGGGCAAGGCGATCAAGAAGGCCACCATCAAGGCAACCTTCATCGGCACCAGGAATACGCCCACGACATCTGTGGCGATCATCTGGCCACCAGCCGGCAAGGTTGCTAAGAGTGGCGCGGCAAGGACCGCATAGAGTTCCCGCGCATAGAACGCGAGAGGAATAAACACCACGCCTATCGCCGTCAGGGCTCGGATAAGCCGGTCGCGCAACTCGATCAAATGCGAGAAAAACGACTCTTCCTGATGATTGACATCAGACATGGGACTTCACACCGGCCGCATCGCCTTCCGTCACCGCTGCCATCGGCGCAACATCCGGCCTTGTCGGAACGGGGTCAGTCCCGGCATTGGACAATCCCGCCCCCTCGACCATGGCCAGCGGCGATTCAATGGTCTTGCCGATTGAGTTCTCGATCTCGCGGAACTCATGCGTGACCGAAGACTGCATGTCCCAGACCTGCTCGGTAACGGACTCCTGCAATTTTTTGAGTTCCTCGATCTGCATTTCACGATTGATGTCGGCCTTGACGGTGCTGACGTAGCGCTGCAGGCGTCCCAGCAGATGTCCGGCCGTACGTGCGACCTTGGGCAAACGCTCGGGACCAATGACGACCAACGCTACAACAGCGATCACCATCAGTTCGGAAAGACTGACGTCAAACATGCTTGCTTACCGGGGTTGGTCGCGGCGGGCGAAGCCCACCGCAGAAATCAGGTCCGCGTGTGTTCGCGCCGGGACTCGACATCGATTGTCTGTCCGCTCACCTGTTGCGGGGCTGGTTCGGCGGGCTTGTCGGCATTGGCTTCCTTCATGCCATCCTTGAAACCCTTTACCGCGCCGCCCAGATCCTGTCCGACGTTGCGCAATTTCTTGGTGCCGAACACCAGCATGACGATCACCAGTACGATCAACCAGTGCCAAATGCTGAAACTTCCCATTGCCTGCTCTCCTGTGGTTCGGTCCTATCGGACTCGTTCGGCGGTATGTTCGGCCGTATGCTCGGACTCAAGTATGTTGTCGCTTGACCATGGAACCCAGCGGCTCTGGGCCGCCAAGGATATGGACGTGAAGATGATACACCTCCTGCTGACCGATTCGCCCGGTGTTGATGATGGTGCGGAAGCCTTCATTCAAGCCCTGACTACGCGCCAGTTCGCCGGCTTTGGCAAGGATCCGACCAAGCACCATCTGATGCGACAGGTCGGCCTGGGCCAGCGAAGCGATGTGCTGCTTCGGCACAATCATGAAATGCACCGGCGTGATCGGGTTGATATCGTGAAAGGCGAATATTTCTTCGTCCTCGTAGACCTTCTTCGACGGAATCTCGCCACGCGCGATGCGACAGAAGATGCAGTCAGTCACTTCACTCACTCCGGCTTTTCTTTTCGTCGATTCCCGAAATGCCCTCGCGGCGGCGGAACTCGACCATGATGTCGTCGACGCCAATACCGAAGTGGGTCAAGAGAATCATGCTGTGAAACCACAGGTCGCAGGTCTCGCGCACCAGATGCAAACGGTCGCCATCCTTCGCCGCCATGATGGTCTCGGCGGCCTCCTCAGCCACCTTTTTGCAAATCGCATCAGTACCTTTGGCATACAGGCCAGCTACATACGATGAATCAGGGGCAGCGCCCTTGCGTTCGATCAGGGTTTCCTGCACACGATGAATAACTTCGAGATCAATCATTTGTAAATCTCCTTTGGATCCTTGAGTACCGGCTCGACGTCGCTCCATTGAGCGCTATCGAGACGGTTGAAAAAACAACTGCGACGGCCGGTATGGCAAGCGATGCCGCCAGTCTGGTCAATCTTGAGCAGAACCACATCGCTGTCGCAATCGGTGCGAATTTCTTTGACGATCTGGGTGTGCCCGGATTCCTCGCCTTTGTGCCAGAGTCTGCGCCGCGAACGGGAAAAATACACCGCCTCGCCTAGCTCGGCCGTCTTGGCCAGCGCCTCGCGATTCATCCAGGCGAACATCAGCACTTCGCTCGTCACCATATCCTGCGCAATCGCCGGAACCAAGCCCTGCTCATCCCACTTAATCGCGTTCAACCAGGCGGTTGCAGGAACTGTCACAGCCGGACCTCGATCCCTTGGCTGCGCATGAACTCTTTGGCTTGCTTTACAGTGTATTCGCCATAGTGAAAAATACTGGCCGCCAGCACAGCGTCCGCCCTCCCTTGCGTCACCCCGTCAGCCAAATGCTGCAGCGTACCCACGCCACCACTGGCAATGACCGGAATATTCACCGCATCCGAAATCGCACGAGTAAGCCCAAGATCGAAACCGGATTTGGTGCCATCGCGATCCATGCTGGTCAGC
Organism: Propionivibrio dicarboxylicus; assembly: GCA_945902805.1. Taxonomy (GTDB): domain Bacteria; phylum Pseudomonadota; class Gammaproteobacteria; order Burkholderiales; family Rhodocyclaceae; genus CAMDMZ01. Next base: position 59,990 of record CAMDMZ010000006.1, read on the forward strand.
AGGATTTCACCCGCACCCAGCAACTCCACCTGCTTGGCCCATTCAATGGCGTCCAGACCCACGTTCTTGCGCCCGCCATGGGTAAACACTTCCCATTTTCCGGGCGAGGTCTGCTTGGCATCGATGGCCACCACGATGCATTGTGAACCGACTTTGGCGGAAGCATCGGCCACCAATTGAGGGTTATTCACGGCGGCAGTATTCATGCTGACTTTGTCCGCACCGGCATTCAGCAGACGCCGCACATCTTCAACTTTACGCACGCCGCCACCGACAGTGAGCGGAATAAAAACAGTATCCGCGCAGGCTTCGACGATATGCAGGATGATGTCACGTTCATCGGAACTGGCCGTGATATCGAGAAAAGTAATCTCGTCGGCACCCTGCTCGTCATAGCGGCGCGCAATTTCAACCGGATCACCGGCATCGCGCAGCTCGACAAAATTGACGCCCTTAACGACGCGCCCGGCATTGACGTCGAGGCAGGGAATGATGCGTTTGGCGAGCATGGAAGAGTCCGGCGCTGAATGAGATGGCAAATCGATCGCGTATCAGCGACCGGACAGCCTGTCCGCTTCGGCCTGAGCCTGACGAAAGTCGAGAGTGCCCTCGTAGATAGCGCGACCGGTAATCGCACCCGAAATGCCCTCATCCTGCACCGCGCAGAGTGCTTTGACGTCCGTCATGCTGGCAATCCCGCCGCTGGCAATCACGGGAATACGCAGAGCCTGCGCGAGCTTGACGGTCGCCTCGACATTGACGCCGGAGAGCATGCCATCACGGCCGATATCGGTATAGATCACGCCTTCTACGCCGTAGTCCTCGAACTTCTTCGCCAGATCGATGACGTCATGCCCTGTGAGCTTGGACCAGCCATCCACAGCCACCTTGCCGTCCTTGGCGTCGAGGCCAACGATGATATGTCCGGGGAACGCGCCACACGCATCATGCAGAAAGCCCGGATTTTTAACCGCTGCGGTACCGATGATGACGTAGCTCAAACCATCGTCCAAGCAGCGTTCGATGGTATCAAGGTCGCGAATTCCGCCCCCCAACTGAACCGGAATCTCTTCACCCACCTCGTTCAGAATAGCCTTGATCGCTGCTTCGTTTTTGGGCTTGCCGGCAAAGGCGCCGTTGAGATCAACCAGATGCAGGCGTCGCGCGCCCTGATTGATCCAATGGCGCGCCATGGCGGCGGGGTCTTCAGAAAATACGGTGGCATCTTCCATTGCCCCCTGTTTAAGGCGCACGCAGTGACCGTCTTTAAGATCGATGGCAGGTATCAAAAGCATGTGAGAACGTATGGCTCGTTAGGAGGTTATATCGAAAGGGGAAATCAAGGGTGCCAGCGCATGAAATTGCCGAGCAAGGCAAGGCCGGCCTGAGCACTTTTTTCCGGATGGAACTGCACTGCAAAAATGTTTTCGCGCGCGACCGCACTGGTAAACGGAATGCCGTAGAAGCTTGAGCCAGCAATGATCTCGGGGCTCGCCGGTTCGACATAATAACTATGCACGAAATAGAAACGCTCACCGCTGGGAATTCCTTCCCAGAGTGCATGCGATTCCGCCTGTTGCACCTCGTTCCAGCCCATGTGCGGCACCTTGAGTCGACCGCCGTCGGCGGCGACCATGGCATCGTGTGGAAAACGCGGTACGCGCCCGTCAAGAATTTCAAGACCAGTCACATTACCTTCTTCGGCATGCCCGAACAGCATCTGCAGACCAACGCAGATTCCGAGAAAGGGTTTGCTTCCCGCAGCGGCAATCACAGCATCACGCAAACCACGTTCGGTTAGTTGCGCCATGCAATCCGGCATAGCACCCTGTCCTGGGACGACCACGCGTTCTGCCGCCGCAACCTCACGTGCATCGGAACTGACAATAACGCGCGCATGTGGTGCCACGTGTTCGATGGCTTTCGCCACCGAGCGCAGGTTACCCATACCGTAATCGACAACAACAACTGAATTCATGGCTCAGGACTCAGAGTGCGCCCTTGGTCGATGGAACAGAACCCGCAGCCCGCGCATCCGGCTCAATCGCCATGCGCAAAGCCCGGGCGAAAGCCTTGAACACTGTTTCGGCCTGATGATGGGAATTTTCGCCGCGCAGGCAGTCGATATGCACGGTGATCGCCGCGTGATTGACCAGGCCTTGAAAGAATTCACGCACCAGTTCGACATCGAATTCGCCGATAGTACCGCGCGTAAACGGCACATTGAAGACCAGTCCCGGTCTGCCGGAAAGATCGATGACAACACGGGATAAGGCCTCATCCAGAGGCACGTAGGCGTGGCCATAGCGGCGCAGGCCTTTCTTGTCGCCCCAGGCCTTGGCCAGCGCCTGACCAACCGTGATGCCAACATCCTCTACGGTGTGATGCGCGTCGATATGGAGATCGCCCTCGGCGGTGATGCCAAGATCGATCAAGCCATGGCGGGCGATCTGATCCAGCATGTGATCGAAGAAGCCGATCCCGGTGGCCAGCTCGGACTTACCGCTGCCATTGAGATCGAGCGCAACCCGAATCCGGGTTTCGAGCGTGTTGCGTGTAACGTCGGCCTGCCGCGTGGCACTCATAACGCAGTGAACTCTCAGAAAAAACAGACCTGCATGATACCATCGGCGCGCATTCCGGCTGCCTATTAAAGCCCTCCTTCTGTTCAACCCTCGTTACGCCAAAATCCCTGCCATGAGCCGTTTCTGGAGCAATGTCACCCAGGGCCTCACGCCCTACGTACCGGGCGAGCAACCCAAGCTCGCCAATCTGATCAAACTGAACACCAACGAGAACCCCTACGGACCGAGTCCAATGGCGATCGATGCGATCCATGCGGCGACCGACGAGTCGCTCCGGCTTTACCCGGACCCGAATGCGGATCGGCTCAAGGATGCGATTGCCACGCGGCACGAATTGGAACGCCGGCAAGTGTTCGTTGGCAACGGCTCCGACGAAGTGTTGGCGCATGCATTCCTTGGTCTGCTCAAGCATCCGCAGCCGATTCTCTTCCCCGACATTACCTATAGCTTTTACCCGGTGTATTGCGGGCTGTATGAGATTGCCTACGAAACAGTCCCTCTGGCCGATGATTTTTCGATTCGTGTCGCCGACTATGTCCGAACGAATGCGAATGCCTGCGGTGGCATCATTTTCCCGAATCCGAATGCCCCGACGGGCAAGGCGCTGACGCGCAGCGAAGTCGAGCAAATCGTGGCTGCCAACCCTGACACAGTGGTAGTTATCGACGAGGCCTATATCGACTTTGGCGGCGAGTCGGCGATTCCGCTGATTGCCCGTTATCCGAACCTGCTGGTGGTGCATACGTTGTCGAAATCGCGCTCGCTGGCGGGATTGCGCGTTGGCTTTGCGGTCGGTTCAGCCGAATTGATCGACGGACTGGAGCGGGTGAAGAATAGTTTCAACTCTTACCCGCTCGATCGTCTGGCGATCGCCGGAGCAGTTGCCGCGATGGAAGACGAAGCGCACTTTGAACAAACCTGCGCCGCAGTCATCGCGACCCGCGAGCGCCTGGTCGAGCAATTGCGCGAACTGGGTTTCGAGGTGATTCCGTCGGCGGCCAATTTCGTCTTGGCCCGCCATCCTCAACATGACGCCGAAAAGTCGGTGCTGGCGCTACGGCGGCAAGGCATCATCGTGCGCCATTTCAAGCTGCCACGCATCGATCAGCACCTGCGGATTACCGTCGGGACCGACGAGCAGTGCGCTGCACTGATCGCCGCCCTGCGTGAGATTATTTCAGCCTGAATTCTGCCGCATTGGCGTGGGCCGTGAGGCCTTCGCCGTGGGCCAGCGTCGCCGCAATGGGGCCGAGCGTCTGTGCGCCGGCGGCCGAAACCTCGATCAGGCTGGTCCGTTTCTGGAAGTCATACACGCCCAGCGGCGATGAAAAACGCGCACTGCGCGAGGTCGGCAACACATGATTGGGACCAGCGCAATAATCGCCCAGTGACTCGGAAGCGAAGTAGCCGATGAAAATGGCCCCGGCATGGCGGATCTTTTCCACCAGCGGCGTCGGATCGGCGACAGACAATTCCAAGTGCTCCGGGGCGATGCGGTTGGCGATCATGCAGGCTTCGTCAAGATCGGCGACCTGAATCAGGGCGCCACGCCCCATGAGCGAAGCAGCGATGACCTCGCGGCGAGGTTGCGTCGGGAGCAGTTTGTTAATACTGGCGGCGACGCGATCGATGAAGTCGGCATCAGGAGAGAGCAGGATCGATTGCGCCAACTCATCGTGCTCGGCCTGGGCAAACAGGTCGATCGCAACCCAATCTGGATTGGCCGAGGCATCGGCAATCACCAAGACCTCCGACGGACCTGCCACCATGTCGATGCCGACGGTACCGAATACACGGCGCTTGGCGCTAGCGACGTACGCATTGCCCGGCCCGACAATCTTGTCCACTTGCGGAATGGTCTGCGTGCCATAGGCCAAAGCGGCAACGGCCTGCGCACCGCCGATGGTGAATACCCGGTCCACGCCAGCAAGGCAGGCAGCCGCCAGCACCAGCGCATTCTTCTCACCACGCGGCGTCGGCACCACCATGATGAGTTCTTTTACCCCAGCCACCTTGGCCGGTAGCGCATTCATCAGTACTGAGCTGGGATAGGCGGCCTTGCCTCCCGGCACATAGAGGCCAACCCGATCCAACGGCGTCACCTTCTGCCCCAGACGCGTGCCGTCGGCTTCGGTAAAACTCCATGACTCGAGGCGCTGTCGCTCGTGGTAGCTCTTTACCCGTGCAGCAGCGGCTTCCAGTGCCTGTCGTTGTGCCGCAGGTAAACCATCGAGCGCGACCTGCAACTCGGCGGGTGGCAGTTCCAACTCGGCCATCGATTTGACGTCGAGCTTATCGAAACGCGAGGTGTAGTCGATGACCGCCGCATCACCGAGGGTGCGCACGTTGGCAAGAATCTCGGCCACCGTGTTTTCAATCGCGGCATCGGTCGAGTTGTCGAAATGCAGCAGCGCATCCAGGGTCGCCAGAAACTCCGGCTCACGGGTGCTGAGACGACGCATCATTGGATCGCTCCGGCAATGGCATCGATCACGGGTTGCAGCAATTCGCGTTTCATCTTCAGGGCAGCCTGATTTACCACCAGACGCGAAGAAATATCCATGATGTGCTCGACCTCGATAAGGTTATTGGCCTTCAGCGTGGCACCGGACGAGACCAGATCGACAATCGCCTCAGCCAGGCCAGCCAGCGGTGCCAACTCCATCGAGCCGTAGAGCTTGATCAGGTCGACATGGACGCCTTTGGCGGCGAAATGCTCGCGTGCCATGGTGATGTATTTGGTGGCGATGCGCAAACGGGCCCCACGCCGTACCGCCGCCGCATAGTCGAATCCGGCCGGTACCGCCACACTCATGCGGCATTTCGCGATTTTGAGATCGAGCGGTTGATACAGCCCCATGCCACCATGCTCGATCAGCACATCCTTGCCGGCAATGCCGACGTCGGCGGCGCCGTACTGAACATACGTCGGCACATCCGATGCGCGCACAATCACCACACGAACGTTCGGACGATTGGTGCCGATGATGAGCTTGCGTGACTTCTCGGGATCTTCGGCCGGCACGATGTCAGCTGCGGCAAGCAAAGGCAGGGTTTCTTCGAAAATTCGGCCTTTGGAAAGCGCAATGGTGATCTGGTTGATTCCGTTCATGAAATTATTTTACCCGTTCGACTTTGGCGCCCAGCGCGGCAAGCTTGCGTTCGAGTCCCTCGTAGCCGCGATCCAGATGGTAGATGCGTTCGATCAGCGTTTCGCCTTGCGCCACCAAGCCGGCGATCACTAGGCTGGCAGACGCGCGCAAATCGGTGGCCATCACCGTGGCGCCATCGAGTTTCGGTCGCCCGGTAACGAAGGCGGTATTGCCGTCGATCTTGATATCGGCGCCGAGGCGGATCAATTCGACGGCATGCATGAAGCGGTTTTCGAAAATGGTTTCGCGCATCACGGCGGTACCGTTTGCCACACAATTGATGGCCATGAACTGCGCCTGCATGTCGGTGGGAAAGGCCGGATAGGGCGCCGTGCGGATACTGACTGCGGTGAGTCGCTGCGGCGCGCGCAAGCGAATAGCCTCACGCTCGGTGGTGATCTCGCAACCACTATCCATCAGCTTGTCGATCACTGCATCCAGATACGCCGAGGAAGTCCCGGTGAGCCGCACATCGCCACCAGTCGCGGCGGCGGCGCACAGATACGTGCCCGTCTCGATCCGGTCGGGCATGATGCGGTGCGTGGCGCCATGGAGACGCTCAACACCTTGGATACGAATCACATCCGACCCGGCGCCGGAAATTCGTGCGCCCATGGCGACCAGGCAATTGGCGAGATCGACCACCTCCGGCTCGCGTGCAGCATTCTCGATCACGGTTTCACCGTCAGCGAGGCAGGCCGCCATCATCAGGTTCTCGGTGCCGGTCACCGTCACCATATCGGTGAACAGCCGTGCGCCTTTGAGACGGGTCACGCGTGCCTGGACATAGCCATGCTCGACGGCCACCTCAGCTCCCATCGCCGTCAGTCCCTTGATGTGTTGGTCAACCGGGCGGGCGCCGATGGCACAACCACCGGGCAAGCTCACGCGCGCTTGGCCGGTCCGCGCCACCAAGGGGCCGAGGACCAGTATCGAGGCACGCATGGTTTTGACCAGCTCATACGGCGCTACGGGATTGTCCAGACTCGCGGCATCCAAGGTAACCGCCGTCCCGCCAGCGCCGACTTTTTCACGACTGACCTTGACGCCCATCTGTGCTAGCAGCTTCAGCATCGTGCCGATGTCATTCAGATCCGGCACATTGGTGAAAGTCACCGGTTCGCGCGTGAGCAGCGCGGCACATAGCAACGGCAGAGCGGCGTTTTTTGCGCCGGAGATGGCGATTTCTCCGGACAGCGCCTTACCGCCGGTAATCAGTAACTTATCCATTGGCCTGCCATTCCTCGGGCGTCAGGGTCTGCATCGACAAGGCGTGCAACACGCCCGTATCAAAGTGCGGCTTCAGGATCGCGTTGACGCGCTGCTGGCGTTTGACGCGATTGAGGCCGGCGAATTCAGCACTGACTATCATCGCCGAGAAATGTTGTCCGTCGCCATCCACCGTCAAATGTTGGCAGGGCAGATCGGTGCGAATCCAGGTTTCAATTTGTTGGGGTGCAAGCATGAATCTTCTCCTATGCCCTGAGTTTGTAGCCACTACGCAAGAGTTGCAGCGTCAAGCCTGTCAGAAGCAGAAAACAGGCGCCGACAACGCCCAGGCTATGCCAAGGCGAAACGTCGGAAACGCCGAAAAAGCCGTACCGGAAACCGTCGATCATATAGAACACGGGATTCCAATGCGAGATGTGCTGCCAGAACGGCGGCAACGAGTGTATCGAATAGAACACTCCCGACAGGAAAGTCAGGGGCATGATCAAAAAGTTTTGAAACGCGGCCAACTGGTCAAACTTATCGGCCCAGATGCCGGCGATCACGCCCAGACTGCCCAGAATTCCACCGCCCAGAATGGCAAAAATCATAATCCAGAGCGGTGCGACGAAATCAAGCGAGCCGAATCCCAGCGTCGCCAGCAACACGCCGGTACCCACTACGAGACCACGCACCACCGCTGCCAGCACATAGGCGGCATACAGTTCGAGGTACGAAATCGGTGGCAACAAGACAAAAATGATGCTGCCGGTCACCTTCGACTGGATCAGCGAAGACGATGAATTGGCAAAGGCATTTTGCAGCACCGACATCATCACCAGACCAGGAATCAGAAATGATGTGTAGCCAATCCCATTGACCTTGACGTGCGCTTCCAGGACATGAGAAAAAATCAGTAGATAAAGCAAGGCGGTCAAAATCGGCGCGGCAACGGTTTGGAAGCCGACCCGCCAGAAGCGCAATACTTCCTTGTAGAGCAAGGTGTAGAAACCGCCCATGGTGAGCATGGCCAAGATTAGTGCCCCTGCCCTTGCATCAACTTGACGAATACGTCTTCGAGATCGGTCTTGCCGATTTCGATTTCATCGATCCGCTGACCAGATTGCCGCAGGCGCGCAAGGAGAGTCTCCACTTCGGCGAACTCGGCAAACGGGAACGTCTGCCAACCACCGGCGATCTCCTTTTCTGCATGGGATTCCGACGCGGCGTCGGAGCTTAGTTTGACGCGCAAGGTATGCGCTGAAAACTGGTCAAGCAAATTCTCAGTCGTATCGAGGGCGATTACTTTCCCGGCCTTCAGCATCGCTATCCGGTGACAGAGACTTTCGGCTTCTTCCAAATAGTGAGTGGTCAGGATAATGGTATGGCCTTCCTGGTTCAAACGTTTGATGAAACGCCACAGGGTTTGCCGCAGTTCGACATCCACGCCGGCCGTAGGCTCATCGAGCACGATGACCGGTGGCCGGTGCACCAAGGCCTGAGCCACCAAAACACGACGCTTCATGCCCCCCGAAAGGGTACGCATATTGGCGTTCGCCTTGCTGGTGAGATCGAGATTCGCCAGAATCTCATCGATCCAGTCGTCGTTATCGACGATACCGAAGTAACCCGACTGTATCTTGAGCGTTTCGCGCACGCTGAAAAAGGGATCAAAAACCAACTCCTGGGGCACCACGCCAAGTTGCCGCCGAGCCGCGCGATAGTCACCTTGCACGTCACGCCCCATGATCGAAATGCGACCCGAATCTGGTCGCGTCAAACCCGCGAGTGAGGAAATCAGGGTCGTCTTGCCGGCGCCATTGGGCCCGAGCAGGCCAAAGAACTCGCCACGCTGAACTTCGAGGTCAACACCATTCAGGGCTTGGATCTGACCGTATCGCTTGGAGACGCCCTCAACTCTAATCGCCGCCAGGGCGGACTCGGGACTTTGCATTGCAGTCCGGCGCTCAGTGCTGGGACAGAAGGTCGTCTACGCCATAGACCTCAGCAAGGCTCAATAAACCCGCCGGCGCATTTGAAAAATCAAGCCTTCTGTTGCTTTGATTGGCTTCGCGCAGCCAACCGAAGAGCACGGCTAACGCCGATGAATCGGTATCCGTCACACCGGATAAATCAAATATCAGTGGTCCATCAACCGCCAAAGCCCGCCCTTCCTCAAGCAAACTAGCCGCCTCGGCCATGGTGATGCGACCCGAGACTAAAGCACGATCGCCGTCGCGAGCGATCATTTCTTCGTCGCGGCCGTATCGCCCGCGCGGTTCTTGGCCTGCAATGTCTTAACCAGCCCATCGATGCCACCACTGCTCACTTCGCTGGCAAAGGTATCCCGATAGTTCATGACCAGACTGATCCCGCCCACCTCAATGTCGTACACTTTCCAGTCATTACCTTTTTTTTCCAGGTAGTAATCGAGCTCAATCGGTTTGCCGCCACTGGGCTGACGAATCTCGGTTCTAACCTTGACGTCGACTTCGCCCGACTTGAGCGAAAACGGCTTGTAGGCGATTGTCTGATTCTTGTACTCGGTCAGTGCCTTTGAATAAGTTCGCACCAACAACTCGCGAAACTCATCGGTCAATAGTTTTTGCTGCGCCGGCGACGCTTTGCGCCACTCACGACCGAGCGCGAGTTGCGTCATGCGGGTGAAGTTGAAATGTGGCAAGACCCGGGTATCGACCAGCTCAAGGGCCTTGCGTGTATTGCCACTCTTCAAATCCTTGTCCGTGCGCACAATCTCCAGCACTTCATCCGTTACCGAACGGATCAACGCGTCAGGAGCAACTTCCTGCGCCAGCGCGGCCACGCTGAGGACAAAAAACGTTATCAGGCCAACTATGAACTTCATCAATCTGCTCTCAAATAAGTAACAAACAATCGGGACAGGAAACTGAGGTCACCATGATTTCACGGTACGACACTATTGCAAACGGGTGAGCGAATTAGTCCTCGTCAAAATCACGCGGAGCCTGACCATCGTAAATCAGGTTACGACGCCGTTGAAGGTAGGCACCACGGATGTAGGAATACTTATCGAGCGCCGCCTCGTCAATCACTCGATCGGCCGATAAGGCATTGGCGCGATCGTTTATCAAGCGTAAAGCGGAAGCGGCGTTACGTGTCGGCACATGGTCCATGTTGCCCACAGGATCTGTCTTGACGTCAAGCACCAAACCAAAGGTATCGCGAACGGTACGAGGTCCGAAAACAGGCAGCACGACATACGCCCCGTCGCCCACTCCCCAACGCCCGAACGTCTGGCCGAAGTCCTCGTTATGCTTCTCAATACCCATCTCACTTGCCAAGTCGAATACACCGAGCAAACCTATCGTTGAGTTGATGGCAACGCGGCCGAAGTCACCCAAGCCATCACTCACTTTGCCTTGCAGCAAATTATTGACACCAACAAACAAATCAGAAATATTGCCGAAGAAGTTAGACACCCCCAACTGGATCGGCGCGGGCAACGCGGCATCGTAGCCAGTCGCCACCGGCTTGATAACGAGGGTATCAAGACCTTCGTTAAATGCAAACATCGCCCGATTGAAACCCTCGATCGGATCCTTTGGATTCCCCGATGTCGCACACCCGGACAAGGTGATGGCAGATAAGGCCACCAGAATGAGGAGTCGAACTTTAGTTGCAAGAGCAGTCATGCATAATTTCCAGTTGATCGATACGTAGGTTCGCTTTGACCAATGATGCAGTCAAGTTTTGATGCCTACTTGGGGCCATCGCTCTCAGCCGCTTTGCTGAACATAAACTGGCTGATGAGCTTTTCGAGAACGACTGCGGATTGTGTCTTCTTGATAACTTCGCCAGCTTTCAGCATTTCCGCGTCACCACCGACTTCAAAACCGATGTACTGTTCACCAAGCAAGCCTGAGGTGTTGATCGTCGCGAAGGTATCCTTGGGAAACTTGTAGCGCCCGTCCACTTTCATCGAGACAACTGCCATATAGGCTTCGGGATCAAAGTTGATCTCCGACACGCGGCCAACGACAACACCGGCACTCTTGACGGCAGCGCGAACTTTCAAGCCGCCGATGTTATCAAACCTAGCCTGCAAAGCATACGTTTCACCGGAACTGGTGGAACTGAGATTGCCTACCTTCAGCGCCAGAAACAATAGCGCCGCGATGCCAATGGCGACAAAAAATCCAACCCAAAGGTCTATCGTAGTTCGACTCATATCAAGTACCCCGAAACATTAAAGCCGTCAAAACGAAATCGGCCGCAAGAATTGCCAACGATGAGGTCACCACTGTGCGTGTTGTCGCTCCGGACACCCCCTCGGCCGTCGGCTCGGCGTCGTAACCTTCGAAAACCGCCACCCAACTGACAATAACGCCGAAGACAAAACTCTTGATGACACCATTGAGAACATCTTCTCGAACATCAACTGAAGCCTGCATCTGCGCCCAAAAGGATCCTTCATCGACACCAATCAGCTGGACTCCAACCAGATATCCGCCGAAGACGCCCATCGCAGAAAACAAGGCGGCCAGAAAGGGCATGGAAATCACGCCACCCCAGAAACGTGGCGCCACGACGCGAGCTATCGGATCCACGGCCATCATTTCCATGGCAGATAGTTGCTCAGTTGCCTTCATCAAGCCGATTTCCGCAGTAATCGCCGACCCGGCACGACTTGCAAACAATAATGCAGCCACCACGGGACCGAGTTCGCGCACCAAAGAAAGAGCCACCAAAACGCCCAATGCCTCCGATGAACCGTAGCGTTGCAAGGTGTCGTAACCCTGTAGACCCAAAACCATGCCAACAAACAAACCAGACACCAAAATGATGATCAGTGACAATACACCCGTGAAATAAATCTCGCGAAGTGTGAGGTTTAGCCGCCGTAGCGATGTCCCCGAATGCAGGATGATCGCCAGGAAAAAGCGACTGGCGAAGCCCAAACGCCAGAGCCGGTTCGTAATTTGGCGACCTAGACGGCGGATGATTTCCAGCATCAGCGTTCACCCCGACGCACATCGCGTTCCATCAACTCGGCTCGATAGGAAGTCTTGGCTGAATAATGAAACGGTACGGGACCATCGGCCTCGCCGCAGACAAACTGGTGCACATACGGGGCGGTGGAACGCTTCATCTCCTCCGCTGTGCCCTCCGCAACAATCTTCCCTTCGGAGACAAAATAGACGTAATCGACAATCTTCAAGGATTCCTGCACATCGTGAGTCACGACAATTGAACTAGCCCCCAAGGCGTCGTTCAATTTGCGAATCAACTCGCCAACAATCGAAAGAGAAATTGGGTCGAGGCCGGCAAAGGGTTCGTCGTACATGATCAGCATCGGATCAAGGGCGATCGCCCGTGCCAAGGCAACCCGCCGCGCCATGCCGCCCGAAAGTTCGGAAGGCATCAGGTGATGCGCGCCGCGTAAACCCACGGCATGGAGTTTCATCAATACCAGATCGTGGATCAACTCTTCGGGCAAATCCGTGTGCTCACGCATCTGAAAAGCGACATTGTCGTAAACCGACATATCGGTGAACAAAGCACCAAACTGAAAAAGCATGCCCATGCGTCGACGCATGGCATATAGATCAGCACCATTCAGCGCATGCACTACTTTTCCATCCACCCGCACCTCACCTGAGCTTGGCCGCAGCTGACCGCCGATAAGGCGCAATGTGGTCGTTTTGCCACACCCCGAGCTGCCCATGATAGCCACCACCTTACCGCGCGGAATCGACAAATTGATTCCCGTCAGTATCGGCCGGCTATCGTAGGAAAAGCTCAGATCTGAGATCTGAACAAGGGGGGATTGATTCAAGGTAGGGTCTTGCACAATGAAAAACGGGGGAATTCTAGCAGAGTGCCCTATCTTGATCCCGGCGACATGTGCGACCATGCACTCGCTTAAACAAATGTTCGCGACTGTAAAGAAGGAGTTTCATGCGGCCACCGCTGCTAATCGTCGATGACGACCCGTTAATTATCGATTCACTTTCGTACTTGCTTGGGCGCGACTTTGATGTACGCACCGCCACAAACCGGTCCGATGCCGTCGATGCGATGCTAATCTCACCGACCCCGGTTGCTGCGCTGATCGATCTCGGATTACCACCATCGCCACACATGCCGAATGAGGGATTCGCGCTCATCTCGGACATCCTTGCCCATTCGCCCAACACTCGGATCATCGTCCTGTCCGGACAAAGCGATGAAGCGAATGCCCGGCATGCTCGTGCGCTTGGTGCCACAGAGTTTGCCGCAAAGCCAGCCAATCCTGATTACCTTCGGCAACTAATCACCCGCGTCGTCTCCTTCAAGGACGTTGCTCCGCTCCCTGACGATGGCCAGATTGGAACTAGCCTTCCCATGCAGCGACTCAAGCTGCAACTACGGCAATTCGCCGATTCTCCATTTCCAGTACTGATCGAAGGCGAGTCGGGGACCGGAAAGGAGTTGGTGGCCGCCGGACTGCACCGATCCTCCAAGCGACACAACGCCCCCTATCTGCCGCTAAACTGCGCCGCCATTGCCCCGAATCTGGTCGAAGCAACGCTGTTTGGGCACAGTAAAGGGGCCTTCACTGGGGCAACGACCGCACATGCAGGGTATTTTGAAGAAGCGTCGGAAGGTAGTTTGTTTCTTGACGAAATCGGTGAACTGCCACTTGATCTGCAACCAAAACTGCTCCGTGTTCTTGAAAACGGAGAGTTTCAACGTGTTGGCGAAACGGCCGTACGCAAATCATCGGCCAGAATCATTGCTGCAACTAACCGGGACCTGCGTAGTGAAGTCAAAGCCGGACGATTCCGTGCCGATCTGTTCCACCGTCTGTCCGTGTTTTCGATTTCGGTTCCTCCGTTGCGCGAACGAGGTGATGATTCGGTTTTGCTGCTGAATCACTTTCTGGAAACTTACTCACGGCAAACATCGACCGGGATCCCTCGCTTGACCGCAGAGGCCGCTGCCCGATTGCTTTGCTATAGCTTCCCAGGCAACGTTCGAGAGCTCAGAAATATCGCCATTCGACTTTGCGCCAAGCATCCGGACCGAACGGTAGCGATCGATGAGCTCGAAACAGAGTTTGATCTTGATCTCACCAGTGCTGCCTTTGTTGCAGGTCCGGCTTCATCGCTTCCAGAACGCAAACAGCGGATAGCAGCGGAACCTTTGATTGACATCGCCCTGCGTGAATTGCGCTCACATCCGGAATTTGTCCTTGAAGTACATCTTCGCGAAATTGAAGCGGCCTTCATCCAGGCCGCGCAGCAACTGGCAGAGGGTAATCTGGCTCAGGCGGCCCGACTACTCGGGTTAAACCGGACAACCCTATACAATCGGATGGATGTAGTCGCACGCAACCGAAAACCATCCTGAACCTCTCCCGCATCGACCTCAACTCATCGAAAATCCATGTACCTTGAGCACTTCGGACTGACCGAACCCCCTTTCCGCATTACTCCGCACACAGATTTTTTCTTTTCTGGTGGAAATCGTGGTGCAACTTTGGATGCGCTGATTTACGCGATAACCCATGACGAAGGGATTGTCAAAGTCAGCGGCGAGGTCGGTAGTGGCAAGACCATGCTATGCCGCGTGCTGATGGAACGTCTCCCCGCTACCGTAACCATCATCTATCTGGCCAACCCATCACTTTCGCGAGAGGATATTCTTTACGCGATCGCCGATGAACTTCAACTGGAAATCCCTGAAAACGCACGTGCGGCACTCGTTTTGCGAATGCTGCAGGAGCGCCTGATCAAGTCCTATAGCGAAGGTCGGCAGATTGTCGTGTTGATCGATGAAGCGCACGCGATGCCAGTCGAGACTCTGGAAGAGATTCGTTTACTTTCAAACCTGGAGTCAAATCGAAACAAGCTTTTGCAACTCGTCCTGTTTGGGCAGCCAGAACTCAACGACGTTTTGTCCCGCCCTGACATGCGGCAGCTCAAAGAACGAATCACGCACAATTTCATGCTTGAGCCATTGATTCGTGATGACGTTGCCAGCTATATTGATTTCCGCATGCGCGCAGCGGGATACAAAGGCCCCAATGTCTTCATGCCCGAAGCGATCAGGGCTATTGCGTCAACCTCTTTAGGCTTGACCCGACGAATAAACATCCTTGCTGACAAAGCCTTGATGGCTGCATTTGCTACCGGCAGCCATCAGGTGAGCAACGAGCAAATGAGTGTCGCAATAAAGGATTGCGACTTCAGCAATCTGTCGGCGCCAACGAAGCCTTCAAGAACCTCCAGCGTGCTTGCGTGGAGCCTTGCTGGAGTGGCGGTAATCATCAGCATCGTCACCGCCTACCTGTTCGGCATTTCCGATGGCAAGAACACTAGCCAGGACAAGAATAGCTCCAGTGTCGCCACTAAATCAGACGTAACGCTGTCGCAGGCAGCGTCTAAAAATCCCTCAGAATCGTTGCCCATAAACACGGTTAGCTCTACGCCCACAGTGAACCCTGCTACGCCCTCGCTGCCGTACGCGCCGCAACCCGCAGAAACGCCCGCCGTAGCAGAATCCACACCACAACCCACGTTAGGGAAGCTCACCCACGCCTACATTGACTCTAGTTTGCACTGGCTTAGCGAGTCTGATGACTCAAGATGGTTCATTCAGCTCTTCTCAACCGACAAAGAGAACGCCGAAATGGTCGAGGCGTTTCTTACCACGGCAATCAAAAGCGGTATCGACGTCAAACACCTTCGCGTCTACGAGTCAATCAGAAACAATCAACCTCGGGTTGGCGTGATATTTGGGGATTATCCGACTAGTCGCAGCGCCCGAATCGACATCGAAAAATTACCCAAAGGCCTACTTGTCACGCGCCCGTATCCGCGTCAAGTCAAACGCCTGCGGTAATTTCCGCAATCGATGATCCCAGCATTCTTCGATAGAACTCATGGAAATGCTGCATACCATCTTCCATCGGCGACTGATAGGGACCAACTTCACTGCGCCCTTGTTTGAGTAGCGCGCGACGACCCCGGTCCATGCGTTCACCAATGTCATCATCCTCGATCGCCGTTTCCATATAGGCCGCCTGTTCGGCCTTGATGAAGTCTGGCTCAAATAGGGCGATGTCTTCTGGATAATAAAACTCGACGACATTCAAGGTTTGATCGACGTCTTGTGGTATCAGCGACGATACGACCAATACGTGCGGATACCACTCGACCATCACATTCGGGTAGTAAGTCAACCAGATAGCACCATGCTTCGGTAGTTCACCGTTGTAGTAGTCGAGCACCGCCTGATGCCAGCGTTGATAGGTGCTTGACCCCGGTTTGGCCAGCGACGTGATGCCCACACGTTGCACGGAATACCAGTCGCCAAACTGCCAAGTCAGATCATCACAAGTTACGAAGCTGCCAAGACCCGGGTGGTAGGGCGCAACGTGGTAATCCTCAAGATAAACCTCGATAAAGGTCTTCCAGTTGTAGTTGCACTGGTGCAGTTCGACATGATCAAGTTTGTAGCCAGAAAAATCGAGTTCGCCTGCAACACGCATTCCGGCCAGATCGGCATTTGCAGACCGCGGTCCCTTGAATAACAGTCCCTGCCAAGCGTCGAGCTTACGTTTGTGCAGATTGAGACATGGATTGGCCGGAAAATGCGGCGCGCCGATGAGGGCACCCGCAGTGTCGTAGGTCCAACGGTGGATAGGGCAGACAATATTGCGCGCCTGGCCACTTCCTTGCAACATGATCGCCTGTCGATGACGGCAAACGTTGGACATATCGTAGATGGCATCTGGCTGTCGAACCAGCATGCGCCCATGGTCAAGCCACTCCATAGTCCGATAGTCGTAGGTTTCGGGAACCATGAGTTCGTGCCCGACATAGCCTGCCCCGGCATCAAAGATGAGTTTCTTCTCCAATTCGAAGATCTTCTCATCAAAATACCATTTCACAGGCAGTTGCGAAACCGCTGGTGAAAGCTGGTTGCGCGGTGCAACGTCGGACATGATTTCCAACCCCCAAGAGTGCCAACCCGGAAACCGGAAAGCCGAGATTCCGGCAGCGGACAAAAAAGCCGGCGCAATGCCGGCATTCGCAATTGTATCCAATTTGACCAAGCCCCGCTGCTTGCGCTATTTTCATTGTTTGTTCACACTGCCCACCTCCGCAATTTTGCCGCGATGGGCAGACATTTCATGCCGAAGCACCCACCTCTACTTCCCGACTTCGAGACTGCGCTCACAGAAATAGAACGCATTGTCGCGACCATGGAGTCAGGCCAAATGCCTCTAAACGAGGCGATCTCAGCCTATCAACGCGGGGTTACCCTTTTGCAACACTGTCAACGGACCCTGAGCACCGCCGAGACTCAAATCAAGGTTCTTGAACAGGGAAGCCTGCGCGAGCTTGGCAAGGTCGCCACTACAAGCACGGCTACATACGATGAGGGTGTTAGCGAATGATGGACTTCCCGACTTGGATGTCTGCGGTTCAGGATCGAACCGAAGCGATGCTCAGCCATATTCTGCCAAGCACTGAAAAAGCCCCGTCCCGACTTCACGAAGCGATGCGTTATTCAGTTCTCGAAGGCGGCAAGCGTGTTCGGCCGCTACTCTGTCACGCCACCGGTGCACTATTTGGCACAGCCCCCGAGATATTGGATGCACCTGCCGCTGCGGTGGAGCTTATTCACGCCTATTCGCTGGTGCACGACGACCTGCCAGCAATGGACAACGACGTACTTCGGCGCGGCAAACCAACGTGTCATGTGGAATTCGATGAGGCCACTGCCCTGCTGGTTGGCGACGCCCTACAAGCGCTGGCTTTCGAGCTCATTGCAACGCCACAAGTAACACTTCCGCCAATAAGGCAGCTGGAAATGGTGCGTCTTCTCGGTGAGGCATCCGGCTCGCGCGGCATGGCAGGTGGGCAAGCGTTTGACCTACAATCAGTCGGGCGTCAGCTTGACGTCCCCGAGCTCGAATTCATGCATATCCATAAAACGGGCGCCCTTATCCGAGCTGCTGTGCTGCTCGGCGCCCACGTTGGCAGTGCCAACGCTGAGCAACTTGCGCTGCTTTCCCGCCATGCCCACCGCGTCGGTTTGCTGTTTCAGGTAGTTGACGACATCCTCGATGCCTCGACGGATACCGCGACTCTCGGCAAGACGGCCGGTAAAGATGCCGCTAGCAACAAGCCCACGTATGTCACGCTGCTCGGCATCGGCGCCGCCAAGGAACTCGCAGAAC
Source organism: Propionivibrio dicarboxylicus (assembly GCA_945902805.1). Taxonomy (GTDB): domain Bacteria; phylum Pseudomonadota; class Gammaproteobacteria; order Burkholderiales; family Rhodocyclaceae; genus CAMDMZ01. Next base: position 78,151 of record CAMDMZ010000006.1, read on the forward strand.
AACTACGAACTGAAGCTCACCTTGCCCTGGTGCCCTTTGGTGCATCGGCCAATCGCCTCACTGAACTAACCGACTTCATTGTCGATCGCACTTTCTGATGACTCTCCGTTTGCTTGATTCGATCAGTGGTCCCGCTGATCTCAGATGCCTGAACCGCGACCAATTGTCTTCCATCGTCGAGGAGTTGCGCAACTTTCTTGTTGACTCGGTATCACGCACCGGCGGCCACCTGTCGTCCAATCTCGGAACGGTTGAGCTTACCGTCGCATTGCACTATGTCTTCAATACCCCAGATGACCGACTGGTCTGGGATGTTGGCCACCAAACCTATGCCCACAAGATTCTGACGGGACGCAAGGAGGGCATGGCGCGGTTGCGCATGAAGGATGGCGTATCCGGGTTTCCCCGCCGCGTGGAAAGCCCGTATGACACGTTTGGCGTTGGCCATTCGTCGACGTCCATCTCCGCCGCACTCGGCATGGCGGTGGCTGCCAAGGCCAAAGCCGATGATCGTCGAGTCGTGGCCATTATTGGCGATGGTGCCATGTCTGCCGGGCAGGCTTTTGAGGCCCTGAACAACGCCGGCGACATGGACGCCAACCTGCTGGTAATCCTGAACGACAACGACATGTCGATTTCGCCACCAGTGGGTGCTTTAAACAAGCACTTGGCCCGGCTTCTTTCCGGTCGAACGTTCAACGCCGCGCGCCGCGCCGGAGAGAAGGTGCTGGCATCCATGCCCAGCATGCTGGAGTTCGCTAACCGCGTTGAAGAACACGTCAAAGGATTTATTTCTCCGGGCACGCTGTTCGAAGAGTTGGGTTTTAACTACATCGGCCCCATCGACGGTCACGACCTCGATGCGTTACTGCCGACGCTGCAAAACTTGCGAAAACTCGATGGCCCGCAGTTTCTTCATGTCATCACACGCAAAGGGCAAGGCTACAAACTGGCCGAAGCAGATCCAATCCTGTATCACGGCGTCGCCAGGTTCGATGCCAGCAATGGCATCCAGCAGGGAAAGGGTGCAAGCAAACTCACTTACACGCAAGTTTTTGGTGACTGGTTGTGCGACATGGCAGCAACCGACTCGCGACTGATGGGTATCACCCCCGCGATGCGCGAGGGATCGGGTTTGGTTCGCTTCGCCGAGGCGTATCCTGCGCGCTATTTCGACGTGGGTATTGCCGAACAGCATGCACTAACGTTTGCCGCTGGCCTCGCCTGCGAGGGCCTCAAGCCGGTAGTCGCAATCTATTCCACATTTCTGCAGCGCGCCTATGACCAATTGATCCACGATATCGCCTTGCAGAATCTGGATGTCACACTGGCGATCGACCGTGGCGGATTGGTTGGCGCCGATGGAGCAACACATAACGGCGCGTTCGACTTGTCCTACCTTACCTGCATCCCCAATATGGTGGTGATGACCCCGAGCGACGAAAGTGAATGCCGCCGCATGCTCACCACCGCTTACCAGTTTGCAGGTCCCGCTGCCGTGCGTTATCCACGCGGCAGTGGTACCGGAATTGTGCCCGAGGCCGTGCTGAATGCCATTGAAATCGGCAAAGCTGAAATACGACGAGAAGGAAAGCACGTGGCGATCCTGGCGTTCGGATCGATGCTGACGACCTGCCTCGTTGCTGGGGAGAGACTTGATGCCACGGTGGTCAATATGCGCTTTGTTAAGCCCCTTGATCGCGGGCTTCTTGCAAATCTGGCAGCGCGCCACGATCTACTGGTCACGGTTGAGGAAAACACCGTGATTGGCGGTGCAGGGTCAGAGGTGGCGCGAGCCCTGGACGAGGCTGGACTGTTTGTGCGGGTGTTACGTCTCGGACTTCCCGATTCATTTGTTGATCATGGTGATTCGGTTGCTCTCCTACAAGAACTTGGGCTCGACGCCGAAGGCATCGCATCAAGCATCAGGGCAGCGCGAGCAGGCAATAACCAAGTACTTTCGTCGGGTATGTTATAGTCTGAATGCCTGCTCACCACGCAAACTTGCACACATCTTTATCGCCAGACGAAAGCCCCAGCTAACGCGCTTTCCTACAGAGACAGAAAATGAATTGCAGAGACCCCATGACTAACCCAACGACCCAAGCCATACCAGACGTTCAAAATAGTGCTGATTCGAGACAGTTGCCAATCAACAAGGTTGGCATCAAGTCCATACGGCATCCAATTCGCGTCCTGGACAAGGGCGACGGGATTCAACATACGATCGCTAACTTCAACATGTATGTTGGCTTGCCCCATAACTTCAAGGGCACCCATATGTCGCGTTTCGTCGAGATTTTGAACGCACACGACCGCGAGATCTCGGTAGAAAGTTTTGAGTCGATGCTTCGGGAAATGGTCGCCCGTCTGGAAGCCCAGACCGGCCATGTCGAGATGAGTTTCCCTTACTTCATCAACAAGACGGCTCCGGTTTCCGGCGTGCGTAGCCTGATGGACTACGAAGTCACTTTTATCGGTGAAATCCTCGATGGTGGCGGTTACCGACAGACCACTAAGGTGGTGGTTCCCGTCACCAGTTTGTGTCCCTGTTCGAAGAAGATTTCTGAACGTGGTGCCCATAACCAGCGCTCACACGTCACCATCACGGCGACCACGAATCAGTTCATCTGGATCGAAGAAATCGTCGCGCTGGCCGAGCAACAGGCATCCTGCGAACTGTATGGCCTGCTCAAGCGGCCCGATGAAAAATATGTCACGGAGCGGGCCTATGACAATCCCAAGTTCGTCGAGGATCTCGTCCGCGACGTGGCGGGTGCGCTCAATGCCGACGCACGTATTGATGCCTATGTGGTTGAGAGCGAGAACTTCGAGTCGATCCACAACCACTCCGCGTATGCACTGATCGAGTTCAACAAGAAACAGTATTAACGCGAATCTTGAATGGACAGCAAAAAGGCCGCAATCATGCGGCCTTTTTTGTTGCCCGCTGAAACAGCGGGGATGCGACATTTCAGGCCACTTAGGCCTTGCGTGTCAGCCTTTCCTTGATTCGAGCCGACTTGCCCGAACGATCGCGGAGGTAGTACAACTTGGCGCGACGGACATCGCCACGACGCTTCAGCTCAATACCGGCGATCAACGGTGAATAGGTCTGGAAGGTACGCTCAACTCCTTCGCCTGACGAAATCTTGCGGACGATGAAGTTGGAGTTGAGGCCACGATTGCGCTTGGCAATCACCACACCTTCAAAGGCCTGTACCCGCTTGCGCTCGCCCTCAACCACATTCACGCTGACGATCACGGTATCGCCGGGAGCAAAATCAGGAATCGTTTTGCCCAGACGTTCAATTTCTTCTTTTTCCAACTGCTCGATCAGATTCATTCACAAACTCCAATAATCAATGGCCTTTGGCCTGACGCGCAGAGCAGGCTGAAACTGCCTGATGCACGCCGCTTCTAATTGACGTCCTGCCGAAATTCCGCCAGCAGTTCCGCCTCTTCGCGACTCAGGGTCCGGTCTGCAAGCAATTCCGGACGCCGTTGCCACGTTCGCCCTAGCGCCTGTTTCAGACGCCAGCGTCGAATCGCTGCGTGGTTACCGGAAAGCAACACATCCGGTACCCGTATTCCATCGTACACTTCCGGTCGCGTGTAGTGCGGGCAGTCCAGCAACCCATCCACAAACGACTCCTCAGCTGCCGACGCATCATCGTTCAATGCGCCCGGCAGTTGCCGCACACACGCGTCCATCAACGCCATGGCGGCCAACTCACCTCCCGAGAGAACAAAATCTCCGAGAGAAATCTCCTCATCGACACAACGCGAAATCACGCGCTCATCAATGCCTTCATAACGGCCGCAAAGCAAAATCGCACCCGGACTCCGGGCCAATTCCACCACTCGCGCCTGACTCAACGGGCGACCTTGAGGCGACAAATAAATCACTGGTGCCGCCCCGCCAGCACCGACTTTTTCAGCCGCCTTGGCCGCAGCAATCGCTTGCTCCAGCGGCGGCGCCATCATGACCATCCCTGGTCCGCCACCGTATGTCCGATCGTCCACCGTCCGATGCGCACCTTCCGCCCTCTCACGCGGGTTCCAGAACTCCAGTTGCCACAGTGACCGCTCCAGCGCACGCCGAGAAATGCCAGAGGCTGTAATCGCGCTAAACATTTCCGGAAACAGCGTGATGACATCGAACCGCAACATCACCAGTCAGCATCCCAATCGACGCTAATCTTGCCGACTCCGACATTGACTTCCTTGACCACTGCAGCAACAAAAGGCAACAACCGTTCCTTGTCCCCTTCTTGCACCTTCAATACATCGTTCGCACCGGTCTCAATCAATCCGGACACGCGTCCCAACGATACACCCTGCAAATTCGTCACGTCCAAACCAATCAGGTCGGACCAGTAGTACTCATCCATCGCGGGTGTTGGCATCGACTCGCGCGGTACGCCGACATACAAACCATTGAGCGCTTCGGCACCGCTCCGATCATCGGCCCCATCCAGCTTCGCAATCAAACAATCGCCATGAATACGCGCCTGCTTGAGACGAATGGGACGCCAGTCGTCGTCCTTGGCATCCGCATCAGCAACGAGCCACCATTGCGGAACAGCCGCCCACTCAATCGGATCATCGGCAAATGGATGAACACGCACCCATCCCTGCACACCAAACGGGGCCACGATGCGCCCCAGAACCACCATGCCTATCAGGCAGCCTTCTTGGCGGCCGCTTGCTTGACCAAACGAGCGGCGGTCGGCGACAACTGAGCGCCATGCCCTTGCCAATAAGCCAGACGGGCGATATCGATCACCAGCCCCTGCTCGGTCTCGGCAGCTTTTGGATTGTAGAAACCAATGCGCTCCACAAAACGACCATCGCGACGATTGCGGGAATCGGTCACAACCATGTTGAAAAACGGGCGCTTCTTGGCGCCGCTGCGTGCAAGACGGATGACAACCATAGTTTTCTTCTCGGGGATCTGCAAAAGGGCAGGATTTTAGGGATTTTTCTCTTATTAAGCAAGGCGCTTCATGACTTAGTCGCGCGCGGCAATTCGGCGACCAGCAGAGCACCGATCAGGATCACGCTCCATGAGGCATAAATCCAAATCAAAAATACGGGGATCGCCGCAAAACCACCATAAAGCACGGCGTAGGTCGAAATCTTCGAAACATACAAGGCGAACAGCTTTTGCAGGCCAGCAAAGGCCGATGCCGCAACGAATCCGCCAAAAATAGCATGCCAAGGCAACACGGCCTTGTTCGGCACACCCCAGTAGATGAGACCAAAGATCGAAACCATGAGAGCAAAAGAGAGTCCCTTGCCGACCAACACAGCCACCCAGACCGGCTCATTGATCAAGCCCAGGGAACTACTCACCACATAGGTAATCAGCACCAGGCTGCCACCAAAAAGAAGTGGCCCCAGCAACATTGCCAGCAAATGAAACACGATCCGCCGCCAGAGTGGCCGGCGTAGCTTGACGCCCCATATGGAATCGAAAGCGTGTTCAATCGTGAACATCTGCATCAAGGCAGTGATCGTCAATACCGCCCCACCAATGAACGTCACCCTATCGACCCGGTGCACAAATTGACCCATGTACTTGGCAATCACGGAACCTGACTTTTCCGGCAACAGATTGGCAAGAAAAAAGCTCTCCAATGCTTCTGCCAGGCCGATGGCGAACGGGATCTGTGAAATCAGTGCAAAGGCCACGGCAATCATCGGAACCAGAGCCAATAGCGTGGCAAACGACAACGCGGCAGCCGTTTGCGCACAACGCTCCTTATGGAAACGTCGTGCGGCACTGGCTACCAAAACTATCGGTGCTGGAACCCTCATATAATCGACCGGCTACCTTGTGTGCTGCATGGAAACTATGTCCTCTACTGCGGAAATTCTGGTTCTCTACTATAGCCATCATGGCTCGGTGCGCGAGTTGGCACGCTGGATCGCACGCGGTATCGAGCAAGTTCCGGGCATCTCAGCCCGCGTTCGTACCGTTCCCAAAGTCTCGACAATCTGCGAAGCCACGGCATCCACGATTCCCGACGCCGGCGCCCCTTACGTAGAACCGAGCGACCTCGAAGAATGTATCGGCATGGCGCTCGGCAGCCCCGTGCGTTTTGGCAACATGGCGGCGCCACTCAAGTATTTTATCGACTCCACTAGCCCACAGTGGCTCAGTGGTGCGCTGAGCGGTAAACCGGCTGCAGGCTTTACCTCATCGAGCAGCATGCATGGCGGACAGGAGACGACCTTGTTGTCGATGATGCTCCCGTTGATTCACCACGGCATGCTATGGGTCGGCATTCCGTACTCTGAAACTGCGTTATCGACGACCACATCCGGTGGAACACCCTACGGAGCCAGCCATGTCAGCGGTACGACGGGAAACACGGAGCTCTCGGAAGCCGAGCGCCAACTCGCCACCGCGCTCGGTGTCCGCTTGGCGCAAGTCGCCCTGAAACTGGCGCGAAAGTGATTCAGACATACAACCGGCTCGCCTCAGCAAGCCTGATCGCACTGATTGGCTTATGCATCGCCTGGGAACTGTGGCTGGCGCCATTGCGCCCAGGCGGATCGATGCTGGTTCTGAAAGCCCTGCCCTTGCTCGTGCCGCTTTTCGGCCTGTTACGGGGCAAACGCTACACGCACCAATGGACATCATTCCTTGCCCTCGCCTATTTCACCGAAGGTGTGGTGCGCGGCACCTCCGATCCAGGCTTCAGTCGCTATTTTGGCCTGATTGAAGCCGGGCTCGCAGTGACGCTGTTCGCCGGATGTATCGGCTATGCGCATGTCACCGGAGCCTCGAAAAAGACGACAACGATCAAAGCTGTGGATTGAGCTTCTCTTCCCCGGAATGCAGCTTGTTGAGAGCATTTAGGTAAGCTTTTGCCGATGCAACCACGATATCGGTGTCGGCTCCTTGCCCGTTGACGATACGACCGGTCTTAGCCAGGCGGACAGTCACTTCGCCTTGGGCATCGGTACCCGTCGTGATGGCATTGACCGAATACAACAGCAGCTCAGTGCCGCTGGCGGCGACACTTTCGATCGCCCGAAAAGTCGCGTCAACCGGGCCACTGCCAGTCGATTCCGCTTTCTGCTCTGACCCTCCGGCCAATAGCGTAAGACGTGCCACCGGGGCCTCGCCGGTCTCGGAGTGGAACATTGAAGAGACCAGCTTATAGTGTTCCACTTCGGGTGTTACGGCATCGTCACTCATCAACAACTGGATATCTTCGTCATAGATATCCCGCTTTTTGTCGGCAAGTTCCTTGAATCGGGAAAACGCGGCATTTAACGCCTGCTCGCTATCGACCTCTATGCCCAACTCTTTCAAACGTGCCTTGAAAGCAGACCGTCCCGAAAGCTTGCCCAGAGTAATCCGGTTGGTAGCCCAACCGACATCTTCCGCACGCATGATTTCATAGGTTTCGCGATGCTTCAACACGCCATCCTGATGAATCCCGGATTCATGCGCAAACGCATTGGCACCAACGATCGCCTTGTTCGGCTGTATCGGATAACCGGTGATCTGCGAAACCAGTTTCGACGTCGGCACAATCTGTGTCGTATCGATACGCGTTGTAAGGTTGAAAATGTCGCTCCGAGTCCGGATCGCCATGACGACCTCCTCCATCGCCGCATTCCCCGCGCGCTCGCCAAGCCCATTGACCGTGCATTCAACTTGGCGCACACCGTTTTGAACAGCTGCCAGCGAATTCGCCACCGCTAGGCCAAGATCGTTGTGGCAATGCGTGGACCAGATCACCTTGTCAGCATTCGGCACGCGCTGGATCAAGGTGCCAATGCGCTCACCCCAATTTGATGGGATGCTATAGCCGACCGTATCCGGCACGTTAATGGTCTTTGCACCGGCCTTGATCACGGCTTCAAACACACGACATAAGAAATCCATCTCCGAACGCACCGCGTCCTCGGCCGAAAACTCGACATCGTCGGTGTATTCACGAGCCAGTTTCACGGCGCGCACCGCATGCTCAAGGACCTGTTCCGGGTCCATACGCAACTTCATTTGCATATGAATCGGGCTGGTCGCAATGAAGGTATGAATACGGCCCGATTTCGCCGGCTTGATCGCTTCGCCAGCGCGGCGAATATCAGCCTCACCCGTTCGCGCCAAGCCGCACACAGTGGAATCCTTGACGGCTTCCGCAACGGCCCTTACGGCCTCGAAATCGCCCGGCGATGCGGCCGGAAATCCGGCTTCGATCACATCTACACGCAACTTTTCAAGTTGTCGTGCAATGCGAACTTTTTCTTCCTTGCTCATCGATGCGCCGGGACTCTGCTCGCCATCGCGCATGGTGGTATCAAAAATGATCAACTGTTCTTGAGACATGAATCTCTCCTTGGAGAAAGCAATATTCAACAAGCCGATCCCCTGTCGGGAATCAGACACTTCAACAACCGGATTGTGGGGTGGGGAATTTTTAGCGCGCGCCGCGCAGCAGTGGCAACAGCTTGGCGCGAAGCGGCTGACGCACTGAGAGTGCGCCGGCTAGTGCAAGAAACACAACAGAGAAGACTAGGTAGTCCATGGCTTGACTATATCGACTTTAATCGGCGCCTGCAATAGTTTTTCTTGCATTCCGTCGCGAGGCATTCCAGCGCGTCAGCGCCAACACGTAGCCGGACGCAGCATAAACAAGGAACAAGGCAAACAAAACACCGGGCGGATAAAAGGAGATCAGCGCAAAGCCGAGAGCCATGGCCGCAATCACCATAAAGGGGACGCTACGACGCAGATTGATATCCTTGCCTGAGTAGTAGGGAATATTGCTGACCATCGTAACGCCGGCAAAAATGGTCAGGACACACGCCGGCCAGCGGATTTCCTGCCCGCTAAATCCGAGTTCGAGAAATACCCAGACCAGGCCGGCGATCAAGGCCGCCGCCGCCGGGCTGGGCATGCCCTGAAAATATCGCTTGTCGACGATATCCTTATTGGTATTGAAACGTGCGAGGCGCAAAGCCGCACCCGCGCAATAGATGAAGGCCGCAATCCAGCCCAGCTTGCCAAGATCACGCAAAGCCCACTCGTAAATCACCAGAGCCGGTGCGGCGCCAAACGAGACCATATCGGAAAGTGAATCGTATTCAGCACCGAATGCGCTTTGGGTTCGCGTCATGCGTGCGACCCGTCCATCGAGCCCGTCCAGAACCATCGCAATAAAGATCGCCACGGCTGAACTCTCGAAGCGACCGTTCATCGCCTGTACGATGGCGTAAAACCCGGCGAAGAGTGCGGCCGTCGTCAGCATGTTCGGCAGCAGATAAATGCCACGGTGCCGCCCGTCGGGATTGATGAATGCTTTGCGGGGATTTGGAAGAGCCATGCGTCTATTCTAGCGCCGTCCTGCCAGCACCGACTTTTTCCTGTTGACGAAAAAGGGCACGGCGTCACCGTGCCCTTGTTGACGGTCGAACGAAATCAGTTTTTGGTTTGATCGACCAGTTGGTTCTTCTTGATCCACGGCATCATCGAGCGCAACTGCTCACCAACGATCTCGATCGGATGCGCTGCCGTCAGACGACGACGAGCCGTCATCGACGGATAGTTCGTGCGACCTTCAAGAATGAACTGCTTGGCGTACTCACCGGTCTGGATGTTCTTCAGCGCCTCTTTCATTGCCGCGCGTGCCTCGCCGGCAATGACGCGAGGCCCGGTCACGTACTCGCCGTATTCAGCGTTGTTGGAGATCGAGTAGTTCATGTTGGCGATGCCGCCTTCGAAGATCAGATCGACAATCAGCTTCACTTCGTGCAAGCACTCGAAATAGGCCATTTCCGGGGCGTAGCCAGCATCAGTCAGTGTTTCGTAACCAGCCTTGATCAGTTCAACCAAGCCGCCGCACAATACCGCTTGCTCGCCGAACAGATCGGTCTCGGTTTCCTCACGGAAATTGGTTTCAATGACGCCGCCCTTGGTACCACCGTTGGCCGCCGCGTAGGAAAGCGCAATATCCTTGGCCTTGCCCGACTTGTCCTGGAAAATCGCGATCAGCGACGGCACACCACCGCCACGCAGGTATTCGGAACGAACCGTGTGGCCCGGGCCCTTTGGCGCAATCATGATGACATCGACGTCGTTGCGCGGTACAACCTGGTTGTAATGGACGTTGAAGCCGTGGGCAAATGCGAGTGCAGCACCCTTTTTCATATTGGGCTCAACTTCACCGTAGTAGACAGCCGGAATGTTTTCGTCCGGCAACAACATCATAACGACATCCGCTTCCTTGACGGCCTTGGCGATTTCTTCAACCTTGAGACCAGCTTTCTTCGCCTTGTCCCACGAAGCGCCGCCTTTGCGCAGGCCAACGGTCACCTTGACACCCGAATCCTTGAGGTTCTGGGCATGGGCATGGCCCTGTGAGCCGTAGCCGACGATGGTCACTTTTTTGCCCTTGATCAGGGAGAGGTCGGCATCCTTGTCGTAATAAACTTTCATTCGAGTTCCTTGCAGTTTGGTTGCAGTTTATGTAAATCAGACTTTGAGAATACGATCGCCGCGGCCGATACCGGAAACACCCGTGCGCACGGTTTCCAGAATCAACGAACTTTCAATGGCAGAGAGGAAGGCATCAAGCTTGGCGCCATTCCCGGTTAGCTCGATGACGTAAGTCGATTCGGTGACATCAATAATTCGGCCACGGAAGATATCGGAGATGCGCTTGATCTCTTCGCGGTCCTTGCCGGTGGCACGTAATTTCACCAGCATCAGCTCGCGCTCGATATGCGCTGCCTCTGACAAATCGACCACCTTAACCACTTCAATCAGCTTGTTGAGCTGCTTGGTGATCTGTTCGATGATGTCATTGGAGCCAATGCTGACGATGGTCATGCGCGACAAAGACGGATCTTCCGTCGGCGCAACCGTCAATGATTCGATGTTGTAACCCCGTGCCGAGAACAAGCCGGACACCCGCGAGAGTGCACCGGATTCATTTTCAATGAGGATGGAAATAATGTGACGCATGATCAGAGGTCCTCCGCCAGGATCATTTCAGACAATCCTTTACCCGCCGCCACCATCGGGAACACGTTGGCAGTTTTGTCGGTCAGGAAATCAAGGAAGACGAGGTCGTTCTTGTGCTTGACAAAGGCTTCGCGAATCGCCGGCTCGACATCCGCCGGCTTGGTCACGCGAATGCCAACGTGGCCATAAGCCTCCGCCAGTTTGACAAAATCGGGCAAAGCATCGACATACGACTCCGCATAACGGTTGCCGTGGAACATCTCCTGCCACTGTCGCACCATGCCGAGATAGCCATTGTTGAGGCACAGAATCTTGACTGGCAAATGAAACTGCTTACAGGTCGATAGTTCCTGAATATTCATCTGGATCGAGCCCTCACCGGTGATACAGGCCACTGTGGCTTTCGGATTGGCGAATTTCACGCCCATCGCGTACGGCAGGCCGACACCCATGGTGCCCAAACCACCGGAATTGATCCAACGGCGTGGCTTGTCGAATTTGTAATACTGTGCCGCCCACATTTGGTGCTGACCGACGTCGGACGTCACATAGGCGTCACCACCGGTCACTTCATACAGCGTCTCGACCACAAACTGAGGCATGATGATGTCCTTGCCCTGCTTGTAGTTAAGTGACTTCTTGGCGCGCCACTCCTCAATCTGCTTCCACCAAGTCGCCAACGCCTTGGCGTCGGGCTTGCCGTCGGCCGCCTCAAGTTGATGAAGTATTTCGTCGAGCACGTCCGGCAGATTGCCGACAATCGGCACATCGACCTTGACCCGCTTCGAGATCGAGGACGGATCAATATCGATATGGATAATCTTGCGGGCGACTTCGCCAAAGTGTGCCGGGTTGCCGATCACACGATCGTCAAAGCGAGCGCCGATCGCAAGCAAAACGTCACAGTTCTGCATGGCCATGTTAGCCTCGACCGTCCCGTGCATGCCGAGCATACCGAGGAACTGCCCGTCAGTTGAAGGATAGCCGCCCAGACCCATCAGCGTATTGGTCACGGGAAAACCCAAAGAGTGCGCCAACTTCGCCAACCGTTCGGAAGCATCGGACAGGATCACTCCGCCGCCAGCGTAAATCACCGGGCGCTTGGCTCCCAGCAGCAGTTGCACCGCCTTCTTGATCTGTCCCGTGTGCCCCTTCACTACCGGGTTATAAGACCGCATTGAAATGGTCTTGGGATAGTGAAACTCGCACTTTTGAATGGTGATGTCTTTCGGCACATCAACCAACACCGGGCCCGGACGACCGGTCTTGGCGAGGTAGAACGCTTTCTTAAGCGTAATTGCAAGGTCTTTGACGTCCTTGACCAGGAAATTGTGCTTGACGCAGGGACGGGTAATGCCAACCGTGTCACACTCCTGGAAGGCGTCCTGGCCGATGTAGGCGGTCGGAACCTGACCGCTGATCACGACCATCGGCACCGAATCCATATAAGCCGTGGCGATTCCGGTCACCGCGTTAGTCACGCCAGGACCGGAAGTCACCAAGCAGACGCCGATTTTGTTGGATGAGCGCGAGTAAGCGTCAGCGGCATGCACGGCAGCCTGCTCGTGACGTACCAGGACATGCTTGAATTTGTCCTGTTTAAACAACTCATCGTAGATGTAAAGCACCGAACCGCCGGGGTAGCCGAACACGTATTCGACCTTTTCCTCCTGGAGGCATCTGATTACAATTTCTGCGCCAGTCAGTTGCATCTTAGTATCCGTTTCATCATTTTCTGGACGAAACCCGCTACCTTACTGGCTCATCGGCGAATGGTCAAGAATTGTCGGTGTAGGATAGTGTTTTTTTAGCAAAAGCATCCCCAGCGGAGCAGTTTTTCTGGCAACTCGCAACGAACTATCGGATTTTCTCGCCGGCGTCGAACGACGGGCATTCAAACAAGCCCAGTTCGCCGTACGGAACGAAGAAACAGCCCTGGATATCGTCCAGGATGCGATGTTGCGTCTGGCCGAAAGCTATGGCGGACGGCCGCCCGACGAACTTCCAATGCTGTTCCAGCGCATTCTGCAGAACGCGATACGTGACTATTACCGTCGATCGAAGGTTCGATCAACCTGGACCACGTTGCTGTCGTCCTTTAGCTCTGATGAAGACGACTCGGACCCACTGGAAACCTTGCCCACCAATCCAGAAGACAACCGGTTCGCCACTCCACACGATCACCTTCTTCAGTCGCAAACCCTTGGAATCATTGAAAAAGAAATTGAACAGCTACCGCCGCGTCAACGCGAGGCCTTTGTCCTGCGTTACTGGGAAGAATTGGACATCGCCGAAACCGCAGCAATCATGGGGTGCTCAAGTGGGAGCGTGAAAACTCATTGTTCCCGTGCAACTCATGCCTTGGCGACGGCGTTAAAGGCGAAGGGAATTGAGCTATGAGTCATTTTGACGAAGAAGAGTTTGCACTCCGCTTGCGGCAAAAGCTTGACGCGGGCACAGAGCAATTTCGCCCTCAGCTTACTGAGCGCCTGTTTCAGGCGCGACGGACGGCGCTGGCGCGACATTCGGATAAGCGCAGCGTTTTCCCTCTCGTAGGCTCATCAGTCCTTGCTGCTGTTTTACCCAGAATAAAGCTTGCAATGATGACCGCTGGACTCTGCGCAGGTTTGGCAGGCACTTACTTTTGGCATCTGCACGACGAGGCCGCCAGTCTGGGAGAAATCGATAGCGCCCTACTCTCAGATGAACTACCGCCGAATGCTTACATTGACCAGGGATTCCGTTTATGGCTCGAGCGAGCCTCTCCAAATTCTGCGCCGGAATAGCGCTGTTACTTGCCGTAAGCTTACCGGCTCATGCCCTGATCACGTTTCCAACGACATCGTGGGCAGAGCTTTCTGCTGAGCAAAAAATCATTCTGGCGCCGTTGTCGCGCGATTGGGACGCCATGGAAATTCAACGCCAGATGAAATGGTTGGGTATTGCACAACGCTACAGTTCAATGACACCCGACGAGAAAGTCCGGACCCAGGAAAGAATGAAGGAATGGGCACGTCTCAGCCCAATGGAGCGACGAATCGCTCGCGATGGCTTCGCCTCGATCCAACGTGCGCCGCAGGAAGTCCGGAGCAATATGAAAGAGACCATCAAACAACAATGGCAGATTTACCAAGAGCTTCCCGAGAGCGAGAAGGCTCGACTTCGTTCGGAAGCAACGCGTAATTCCAGCACTGCCAAGCCAGCGCCAACGATCGCTCGTTAAGTGGCGTAAGCGGCGGTCGCTGACCTCGAATGATTCAAAACAAGCTTGATGCGGCAGGCCACCGCCTGCCCGGTCTACGCCGCAGACTAGCCGCCATGACGTATGAAAGTCTGCTAGTTCTTGGCGTGCTATCAGTCGCATTCATGATTCCACACGTCGCCTTGGGGCTAGGTTTCGAAATCGTGCTGCCGGGCTACGTCCTCTTTGCTCACTTTTTCCTCGTCCTCGGCGCCTACTTCATTTGGTATTGGAGTCACGGTGGCCAAACGCTTGCCATGCAAACCTGGAAGTTACAGATCAGCTCGCCTTCCGGTGCCACACCTACATTACCCACCTTGGTCCTACGTTATGTATTGGCCTGGCCTAGCATCATGTTCTACGGCGCCGGCCTGATCTGGTCGTTTTTTGATCGCGATCGTCAGTTTTTGCATGACCGCCTGGCCGGTACGCGAGTCATCATGAAACCTTGATTCAGCGACGCTCGACCCACCAAAGCAGGGTACCCGCAGCCAGCAAAAACAATACGCTGGGCGTAATCGCCGAGGTAAACGGAGTCCAACTATTGATAACGCCAAGACTGGAAAATAGTCCGTTCAGCATGTGGAATCCAATACCAAGCATGATCCCGGCAAAGACACGTACGCTGATCGCGCCAAAACGATCCTGAATATAGGCAAAGGGCAAGGCGAGAATCATCATCACCAGTGCCGCCAACGGATACACGAGTTTCTTCCAAAGCGCGATTTCATAGCGCTCGGTCTTTTGGCGGTTGTCCCCCAGGTAATTGACGTATTGATACAGAGTGCGCAAGGGCATGCGGTCTGGTGTGACCATCAATACGGATACCAAATCAGGCGACAAACCCGATTTCCAGTTTAGTTGAGCTGTTCGCTCAACACGGGCACCGTCCGCACCGAAGAGTGTCCTAGACACCTCATTGAGGTGCCAATACTGCTCGGTGACATCGAAATGACCGCTGACCGCATCAGTAATCGACTTCAGAATGTAGCTACTGTCGAATTCATAAATACGCACACCTCTTAGGCTGGTATCCGGCAAGACATCTCGTACATTGACGAACGACAGTTCATCCTTGACCCACAGTCCTGATCGGAACTCCTTGGCGACCATAGACCCTTTGGCTTGAAGGCGCACCTGTTGTGCTAAACGCTCCGCTGGCGGCGCCAAAAACTCCCCGATCAGCCCAGTCAAAAGCACGAACACCAGCCCAATCTTCATCAATCCGCCGAGCAGGTTAGTGGTCGATAAGCCGGAAGCACGTAACACAGTGATTTCCGATTGACGTGCCAAAAGAGTTAGAGCGTAGAGGGTACCAATCAAAACACTGATAGGCAGGATCTCATAGCTTCGTCCCGGTAACGTCAATGCCACGTAGGCCATCGCATGTTGGAGTTGGTAAGTCCCCCGGCCAACTTCGCCGAGCTCGTGGATCATGTCAAAAAATGCAAAAAGAGCAAGAAAGGCCAACGTCACCAAAGTGGTCGCGGAATAGATCTCGCGTGCCAGATGACGCTCATAGACTTTTAGCGCCACCGCATGCGCCCCAAAAATAATGGATTCTGGCGTCGTACGAACATGACGACGAGTAACACGAACATCATCAGATGGACGACCCAAACGCCAATCCCGAAGCTGATCCGTCCCTGTGCAACCCACGCCTGGCTGACACTCAGCAGATTGTTGTAGATCATGTAGGTCAGCAGCGCAAAAATCAAATTATTGGCGCGTCCGGCACGTGGATTGACAAACGCCAGTGGAATCGCCAACAAGCTAAGAATCAAGGCCGTCACCGGAGTACCGATACGCCAAAGCAGTTCGGCCAAGTAGGCGGGCCGTGGGTCGCGAATCAGTTCGGGGACTGACAGAACCCGGGGTGAATGGGCGGCAAGCGTCACGTCCTTGGCTTCGATACGAATCGCGTATCGATCGAACTCCATGACCCGATATTCCGCAGTCCCGGGCGTACCCTCGTAGCGGCGGCCATGTTCGAGAACAATGAATCGATCGCCATTGGGTGCGATCTCCGTTTTTCCCTGCGCGGTGGCAACGACACCCATGCGGCCATTCTGCATCGAACTGACAAAAACGTTGCGGACCTGGCCTTCGTTACCCGCCACACCTTCAACAAAGAACACACGATCGGCTGAACTCGATTCATTGAACGAGCCGGGCGAAAGCCGCGAGATGTCATCCCGCTGATCAAGACGCTGTCGAAAAGTCTCGCTTTGTTTGTGCGCCCAGGGCGCCAAAAACAACGATAACAGCGTAATCACCGCAATCACCGGCAGAGAAAACTGAAGCACTGGCCGGATCCATGCACTCAATGGCATTCCGGATGAGAGCCAGATCACCATTTCGGAATCTCGGTACCAGCGAGAAAAAGTCAGCAGTACAGAAATGAAGACAGTCAGGGATAGAAGAACCGGCAGATAACCAAGGGCGCCGAAACCAAGTAAAGCGATTACCGATTCCGGTGTGATCTTGCCACCAGCCGCTTGATCCAGCAAACGGATCAATTGGGTGGTCAGCAAAACGGCGAAAAGCGTCACAAAGACACCGACCGCAGTGCCGGCAAACTCGCGATAAGCAGCTCGCCGATGAATCATAGGAAGGAAATGACGCTTTGACTTTGTGGAAAAGATGCGAAGATAATCGAGATGAGAAGTAACACGCGACTATCGATTGAACTCATCTTCGTCAAACACATCAGGAGAAGGTCTTGGAATTTAGCATAAAGAGCGGAGCCCCGGAAAAACAGCGTAGCGCTTGCGTTGTCGTTGGTGTCTTTGAATCGCGCAAACTTTCCGCTTCCGCCCGGAAAATAGATGCCGCCGCGAAAGGTTTTCTGACCAGGATTCTGGATCACGGTGATATGGACGGAAAGCTTGGCGCGACGCTGTTGTTACATGCTGTGCCGGGTGTCGAGGCTGCTCGCGTCTTGTTGGTAGGCCTGGGCAAAGAAAAGGAATTTCGCGACAGCGAGTATCGGCGCGCTATTGTTGCCGCCGTGAGAATGCTGAATGATACCGGCAGCCTTGATGGCACACTCTATCTCACCGAACTCGATGTCAAGAAGCGCGATACCGCGTGGTGCGTGGAGCAAGCCACGCTGATGGCGAGAGAAACACTTTATCGCTTCGATCGTTTGAAATCCAAACCTGAGAACACGGTCAGTTCGCTGAAACTGATAACTTTCTCCGTCGTACGCCGAACCGAGCTGGCCACGGCCGAACTCGCCTTGGCGCAAGGTCTCGCCATGGCTGACGGAATAGACCTGGCGAAGGACTTGGGCAACCTTCCGGGAAATATCTGTACCCCAAGCTATCTTGCCGATCAAGCACGCCTTCTGGCTGAAGAACACAAGCTGGGAATCGAGATACTGGAAACAGCCGATATGGAAGCCTTGGGCATGCATAGTCTGCTTTCAGTCGCCAAGGGCTCTCACCAAGCACCCAAGTTCATCGTCTTGCGCCACCAAAAAGGCAAAGCGGGTGCGAAACCGGTCGTCCTGGTTGGCAAAGGCATTACCTTTGACAGCGGCGGTATTTCACTCAAACCGGGCGCCGGTATGGATGAAATGAAGTACGACATGTGCGGCGCCGCGAGTGTGTTAGGCACCATGAAGATGGCCGCCGAACTCAAGCTGCCGATCAACCTGATCGCCGTGATTCCTAGCTCAGAGAATATGCCTGGTGGCAGCGCTTCGAAACCGGGTGACATCGTTACTTCCATGTCAGGGCAAACCATTGAGATCCTCAATACCGATGCCGAAGGTCGCCTGATTCTCTGTGACGCCCTCACCTATTCAGAGCGTTTTGACCCGGCTTGCGTGGTCGATGTGGCCACGTTGACCGGTGCCTGTGTGGTCTCGCTCGGACATGTGACCACTGGCCTTTTCGCCAACGACGACGACCTCGCCGGTGAATTGCTGGCAGCGGGTCAGAGTTCTTATGACCGTGCCTGGCAGATGCCCCTGTTTGAAGACTATCAGGAGCAACTCAAGAGTAACTTTGCCGACATGGCCAACATCGGTGGTCCGCCCGCAGGCTCGATCACCGCTGCCTGCTTCCTGTCACGCTTTACCAAGAAATATCACTGGGCACACCTTGATATCGCGGGTACGGCGTGGAAATCAGGCAAGGAAAAAGGCGCCACCGGACGCCCGGTCGCCTTGCTATCGCACTTCCTGATCGAGCGCGCCGGCAAAACCAAAGCGGCACGTGGCACCCGCCAGTCAGCGTGACACGTATCCATTTTTTGCACAGCGCCCGTGACCGCCATCAGGCGGCGGCCGCTTGGCTCGCACAGCGCTGCCAGAATGGCTTGTCGGCTCTCGTTTACCTGCCCGATCAGGAACTGCTAGGGCAACTTGACCGGCTGTTATGGACACATGCGGCCACCGGTTTCATTCCGCATTGCCATGTCGGCGATCCACTGCAATCAGAAACCCCGATTGTGTTGGCGACCGATATCGATGCGATCTCTGGCGCGACTCCTGGTCGATTCACTTTGGATCGATGTCTGGTCAACCTCGCTAACGGTGTTCCGCCCGGGTTCAGTCGCTTTGAAGAGCTAATCGAAATCATCAGCATGGATAACAACGACCGTCTGCCAGGAAGGGAGCGCTTCCGGTTTTATCGTGAGCGCGGATACGATCTGCAGAGCATCGATATTTCGAATGGAATTCCGGCATGAATGAGCCTCAGAATCAAACCCATCGGGTACTGGCACAGGCAGATGCCTTGATGCGTCGCCACCGCGTTTTCATTGCCGGAAACGCGGTTGTCACCGTACCGGACGAAAACTCTGCAGATCAAGAGGATGACTTTCCGGTTCTCACAGAGGTCATTGCGGACGAAGCACTGCGACAAAGCGACGAAGACCCGACCCCGCCGGGTCTGACGGAAGCCGAAGTGCAGGAGATGCTCGCGGCACAGCAACTGGACTTTCAGCATGCTCTGGAGCAGTGGCTCGACGAAAAACTGCCGGAGGAGGTCTTGCGCGTAATGGACGGGGTCTCCGACCAACTGATCGGTGCCCTGACCGCACGGATGCGAAATGATTTCCTTCCGCAATTCCCCCTCACGCCAGAGCCTCCCACTGAAATAATTCCTCCCAGCGAACGCGATTAGCTCGGCTGATAAAATTCGGCTCAAGCCGCTGTCGACGCGCATCTTCCCGGCGCCAATGACGCTTTCCGCTCTATTCCTCACTTCCTGACACCCGAGACCATGGCTCTTCTTACCAGCCTTACCGCACTTTCGCCGCTTGACGGCCGTTATGCCGCCAAAGTTGATTCACTCCGCACACACTTTTCCGAATTTGGCCTGATCAAGAGCCGGGTGCGGGTGGAAATCGCCTGGCTAAAAGCCCTGGCTGCAGAACCGGCAATCCCGGAATGCCCGGCCTTTTCAGCGACAACCCTTGCACAACTGGATCAGGCTGCCGCTACGTTTTCAGAAGCAGATGCCAATGCCGTCAAGACCATCGAAGCGCGCACCAATCATGACGTCAAAGCCATGGAATACTGGCTGAAGGAGCGCTTCGCCGACAATCCGGAAGTCATGCGGGTAAGTGAATTCATTCACTTTGGCTGTACATCCGAAGACATCAACAATGTCTCGCATGCCTTGATGCTACGGGACGCCACCAGTTCGGTCCTGATTCCCGCGCTGGACGGGCTTATTTCGCGCTTTCGCGAACTCGCGCATCAACTGGCCGACCTGCCCATGCTGGCCCGTACCCACGGCCAGCCGGCTACACCGACCACGTTGGGCAAAGAGATGGCCAACATCGCCGCTCGCCTGATCCGCACCCGCAAAAGCATCGCCGCCGTTTCGCTGACAGCCAAATTCAATGGTGCGGTAGGCAATTACAACGCACACCTTTCCGCCTATCCCGAACTGGACTGGGAAGGATTCAATCAAGCCTTCATCGAGTCGCTCGGTCTTGAATTCAATCCCTATACCATCCAAATCGAACCGCATGACGCGATGGCCGAACTCTTCGACGCCGTTGCCCGCACCAACACCATTCTGATCGATGCTGACCGGGACATCTGGCAGTACATTTCGCTGGGCTATTTCAAGCAGAAGACCAAAGCTGGTGAGATCGGCTCGTCGACCATGCCGCACAAGGTCAATCCGATCGACTTCGAGAACTCCGAAGGTAACCTCGGTCTTGCCAATGCCGTTCTGCGTCATTTGGCCGAAAAGCTCCCCATCTCACGCCTGCAGCGCGACCTGACCGACTCCACGGTCTTGCGCAATATGGGAGTGGCGCTTGGCTACACCCTGCTGGCCTACGATTCGAGCATGCGCGGCTTGAACAAGCTGGAAGCCAACCCGGAGCGTCTGGCTGAAGATCTCGGCGGCGCCTGGGAAGTCTTGGCCGAACCGGTACAAACCGTCATGCGCCGCTTCGCGGTACCCAATCCCTACGAACAGCTCAAGGAACTGACCCGTGGCAAGGGTATCGAAAAGGATGCGCTGCGCGCCTTCATCGCCCAATTGCCAATTCCTGCCGCCGACCGCGATCGACTCATGTCAATGACACCAGCCTCCTACATCGGCAAGGCGGCCGAACTGGCCAAGAGAATTTGACATGGCGTTTGCAAACAACCTCAAGCAACTGCCCAAGATTTCCCATCTAGCGGCGATCGAACTGCTCGCGGCCGATGGCAGCGTCGCCGCGATCATTGAAAACAAAGCTGGACAAACGGGCTCCCTGGCGGTCTATAACCACCTCGGGCAAATCTACGGCGCAATTACCGTCGAGGCGGCGAAAAAGGGCCTGGAGATTTTCGAGGAGCACGCCGACGATGCGCGCCAGAATCCGGGCAAACACCCGAATATCGACCGCTTAGTGACCTTGGTCACCGAGGGCAGTGGCATGTACCGTGTGCGCCACAAATTCGCCACTGATCTGGAATAGACTGTCACGCAAGTCGGGAATCGCCACACGGAAACCACCCACAAGCAACAAGGCCTCGACTTGCAAACTTGCCCATTCAACAGAGAAAAGGAGTTCACATGAAACTCAAGAGCATCATTACCGCCATCGTCGCCACTACAACACTCGGCATATCCCTCTCGGCATCCGCCCAGGCTATCGGCAAGCCGGAAGACAACATCCGTTGGCGCCAGTCGGCCTACCACGTCAAGGCATGGAGCATGGGGCGCATCAAAGCCAACCTTGAAGGTACTTACAACAAGGATCAGGTCATCCAGGCAGCCAATGTAATTCAGGCGCTTGCCAATTCGGGCATGGGGGCTCTTTATCAACCCGGCACCGACAAGGGCAAGGGCTGGAAAGATACCCGCGCCAAGGCGGAATTGTTCACCGACAAGGAAGGCGTAGGCAAAGTCGCCATGGCCTTCAACAAGGAAGCCAACGAAATGGCCAAAGTTGCGGCGTCCGGCGACGCAGCGGCAGTCAAAGCCCAGTTCGGCAAGCTCGGCGAATCCTGTAGCGGTTGCCACGACAAATTCCGCGTCAAGGAATAAGTCGCATCACCCGTTACCGCACGAAAGAAAAAGGCCACCTGCGGGTGGCCTTTTTGCACTTACCAACTGGGAACCGATCCTGCCGCCGGCGGCGGTGCTGGTGGCGGCAACCAGATGCCGCTTGCCCCATATACAACGCCCACGGCCAGCAGCGCCGCGACGATGAAAGCAATCAGACCACCACCTCGCGCCGTCTCGCCAGAACCGACTTTCCAGCCGGTGATCATCGGCTTGATCAGATTCTGCTTCTTGATGCGGGCATAGAAGCCAATGGCCCCTACGTGCGCAACCACGAGCAGGATGATCAAGGGCTCGATGAGACGATGAATGCCAACCAGCTTGTCAGACAAATCCTTGCCAACAAGGCTGTAGAGTGGGCCTTCGAAAGCGATATCGTCATTGGCGAACAAACCGGTGCTTACCAACAGCGCCAGGGTGCCAAGCAAACCAAGCACCGATAGGGCACCCAGCGGATTGTGCCCCTCACCTTGCCATTCGCCCCGCAAATAAGCCTTGATTGCCCCGGGACCACGCACGAACTGGCTGAAGCGAGCGTAGGTGGACCCCACAAAGCCCCAGATCACACGAAACACGAGCAAACCGAGAACCGTAAGGCCAAACCGGCCGTGCCAGACCATCGCGTTGCCACCGATATTGACACTGACAAAGGCACCGGCGACGCAAATCACCAGTACCCAGTGAAACACCCTTGTCGGCAAATCCCAAATGGTAATGCGTTGCATCAAACGACGGCTTCCTGCTTCTCGACCTTGGCCTTGATGAACTGCTCGCGCGACACGCCCAGCCACATCACCAAGGGGCTCGCGACCAGCACCGACGAGTAAATACCGAACAAGATACCGATGGTCAGGGCCAGTGCGAAGTAATGCAGCGTCGCACCACCGAAAATCAGCATGGTGGTGACCACCATCTGCGTTGAGCCATGGGTAATCATGGTGCGTGAAATAGTGCTGGTAATCGCGTGATTGAGCACCTGTGGCGTGGTCAGGCCGCGCTTGGTCTTAAAGGTCTCGCGCACCCGGTCGAAGACCACGACCGATTCATTCACCGAGTACCCCAGTACCGCCAGCACGGCGGCCAGCACAGGGAGCGAAAATTCCCATTGGAAGAAAGCAAAAAAGCCAAGAATGATGATGACGTCGTGCATATTGGCGATGATGGCCGACAAGGCAAAGCGCCACTCGAAACGGAAGGCCAGGTAAATCATGATGCCGATAATCACCAGCAACAAAGCCAAGGCACCATCGTCGGCCAACTCGCGGCCGACTTGCGGGCCGACAAACTCGATGCGTTTAAGCTCAGGCGCCGTCGCGCCAGCACCGACTTTTGCCAATGAGGCCATCACTCGCTCACCCACCTTCGAGGCTTCGCCGTCCTTCGCTAGGGGCATACGGATCATGACATCGCGCGACGAGCCGAAGTTCTGCACCTGCGGGTCGGTGAACCCATCGCTCTCCAACTGCTTGCGCAACTCCTGCAAATCCGGCGCCTGCGCATAGCTCACCTCCAGCACGGTGCCGCCGGTGAACTCAATCGAAAAATGCAGACCCCGGGTCGTGAGAAAAAACACGGCCAGCAGAAAGGTGATCAACGAAATGATGTTGAATACCAGCGCATGGCGCATGAAGGGGATGTCTTTACGGATGCGGAAAAATTCCATGATGTATACCCCTTAAGCTTTAGCCGTCGGCTTCCAGACTTGACCGATCGATACCGACGCCAGATGCCGCCGGCTACCGTAAATCCAGTTGATCAGCGCCCGCGACACCACGACCGAACTGTAGATCGAGGTCAAAATGCCGAGGCAATGCACCACGGCGAAACCACGTACCGGCCCCGAACCAAACAACAGCAACGCAACACCGGCGATCAAGGTAGTGACGTTGGAATCAAGAATCGTCGCCCAGGCCCGCTCGTAGCCGGCCGTAATCGCCGCCTGCGGCGAATTGCCACCGCGCAACTCTTCGCGCACCCGCTCGTTGATCAATACGTTGGCGTCAATCGCCATACCCAATGTCAGCGCGATCGCCGCAATACCAGGCAAGGTCAGCGTCGCCTGCAGCAATGACAGCAAGGCCACCAAGAATAGCAAATTGGCCGACAGCGCCAGTACGGAAACCAAACCGAACAGCAGATAGTAGGAACTCATGAAGATCGAGATGGCGATGAAACCCCACAGCGTCGAATTGAAGCCCTTGGCGATGTTGTCCGCGCCCAGGCTGGGGCCGATGGTGCGTTCCTCGATAATGTCCATTGGCGCCGCGAGTGAGCCGGCACGCAACAGCAGCGCCGTATCGTTGGCTTCAACGGAGGACATACGGCCCGAAATCTGCACCCGGCCGCCACCAATCTCGGTCCGAATCACCGGCGCGGTAACCACCTCGCCTTTACCCTTTTCGATCAGCAAGATGGCCATCCGCTTGCCGACATTTTCACGCGTGATTTCCTTGAAGATGCGAGCGCCGGCAGAATCGAGCGACAAATGAACGGCCGCTTCGCTGGTCTGGTTATCGAAGCCAGGCTGGGCATCAGTCAACCGTTCGCCGGTCAGCACGACCTGCTTCTTGACCAACAAACCGCGCCCACCACGCTCGACGTAATATTCGGTACCGGCAGGCGGCTGGCCCTGCGCAGCGAGTTCCATCACCGACGGACTGGCACTCGCCTCATCATCGACCATGCGAATTTCGAGTGTCGCCGTGCGTCCCAGGATGTCCTTGGCCTTGGCCGTATCCTGCACGCCGGGCAATTGCACGACGATACGATCAACCCCTTGCTGCTGAATCACCGGCTCGGCTACGCCGAGCTCGTTGATGCGGTTATGCAGCGTCGTCACATTCTGCTTGATGGCAAATTCCTGGATGCGCTTTTCGGCGCTGGGCTTGAGTGTGCCCATCAGCTTGAAATCAGCGCCATCCTGAGATTCGACAAACTCGAGGTCGGGTTGATTGTCGAGCAGCAGGCCACGCGCTTTGTCGCGCGTTTCGGCATCACGGAAACGGATCGCCAAACGCTGGCCTTCACGACCGATGCCACCATGGCGAATGCTCTTCTCGCGCAAATAACTACGCAAATCGGCACTGATCGAATCCAAGCGCTTGGTCACGGCCCCTTTCATATCCACCTGCAGCAGGAAATGCACGCCACCGCGCAAATCCAGGCCCAGATACATGGGCAGGGCATGGATACCGGTCAGCCAGTTTGGCGAATTGGAAATCAGGTTCAGCGCCACGCTGTAGCCGGCAGAACTCGGATCCGGGTTGAACGCCTTCTCGATGACATCTTTGGCCTTCAACTGGGAATCGGTGTCGGCCAGGCGGATGCGCACGCTATTGCTATCGAGGAAGACGCCTTGCGGGACGATCGCCGCATCTTTCAGGACCGTTTCGACGCGTGCCAGCGCCGTCGTATCAATCTTGAGCGTGGCCTTGACGCTGGCGACCTGTACGGCCGGAGCTTCGCCAAACAAGTTAGGCAACGCGTAAAGAAACCCCAGAATCAGGGTGATCACGACCAAGACATTTTTCCAGAGGGGATAACGGTTCATTGCCAACCAGTCAAAAAAGAAAGACGACGGTGGATCGGGAAAATTGGCTTGTCACCTCGGCTGAGGCGACGAGCAGCGCAGGCTTACAGCGTCTTTAGCGTGCCCTTGGGCAACAAAGCGCCGACAGCGGTCTTCTGGATCACGACCTCGATGGCGCCATCTTTGCCGGTGGCAACCTCGAGCGTCAGATAGTTCTCGCCGATCTTGGTGATCCGGCCAACGATGCCGCCCTGGGTCGTCACTTCGTCGCCTTTGGCCAGTTCCACCACCATTTTCTGGTGCTCCTTGGCCTTCTTCATCTGTGGCCGGATCATGAAGAACCAGAGCACGCCAAACATTGCGATGATCGGCAACATGCCCATCAAGCCGCCAGTAGGATCATTCGCGGCACCAGCCGCTTGCGCGTAAGCAGTAGAAATCAACACAAGAACTCCCGTTCAGAAGCCACAAAGGGGCCGGATTATACCCGTTCGCCCCGTTCGCCCTGGCCGCCACCTGCACCTTTGGCACGCGCAGCGTGAAAATCGGTAACGAAGCTGGCAAAACGCCCGGTTTCGATCGCGTTGCGCATTTCGGCCATCAACGTTTGGTAGTAGAAAAGGTTATGGATCGTATTCAGCCGGGCGCCGAGAATCTCGCCGATGCGGTGCAGGTGGTGCAGATAGGCTCGTGTGAAATGGCGGCAGGTGTAACAACCGCAGGTCTCGTCCAGCGGCCGCGTGTCGTTCTTATGGCTAGCGTTTTTGATCTTGAGATCGCCCCAACGGGTAAACAGCCAGCCGTTGCGGGCATTGCGGGTCGGCATCACGCAATCGAACATGTCAATCCCCTGCCCCACGCCATAGACCAGATCCTCCGGCGTCCCCACGCCCATCAGATAGCGTGGCTTGTCCTGTGGCAAGCGTGGCGCCGTGTGGGCCAGGATGCGTGCAAACTCCTCTTTTGGCTCACCGACCGACAAACCGCCAATGGCGAAGCCATCGAAACCAATCACGTTCAAGGCAGCCAGCGATTCGTCGCGCAAGGCTTCATGCATGCCACCCTGGACGATACCGAAGAGGGCGTTCGGATTTTCAAGTTGATCATGCTGATCGCGCGAGCGCTGCGCCCAGCGCAAGGAAAGGCGCATTGAATCGCCCGCCTGTTTCAGTTCGGCCGGATAGGGCGTGCATTCATCGAAAATCATCACAATGTCCGAATTCAGCACATGCTGGATCTTCATTGACCCTTCAGGGGTCAGGAACAACTTGTCCCCATTGATCGGCGAGGCGAACTTGACGCCTTCTTCGCTGATCTTGCGCAGATCGCCCAGACTGAAGACCTG
The DNA here is from genome assembly GCA_945902805.1 of Propionivibrio dicarboxylicus. GTDB lineage: Bacteria > Pseudomonadota > Gammaproteobacteria > Burkholderiales > Rhodocyclaceae > CAMDMZ01. The sequence continues at coordinate 104,782 of CAMDMZ010000006.1, forward strand.
AAAACCGCCGGAGTCGGTCAGGATCGGCTTGTCCCAGCCCATAAAACGATGCAAGCCGCCATGCGCGTCGATGATCTCCGTGCCCGGACGCAGCCAAAGATGAAAGGTGTTGCCGAGCACGATTTGCGCACCCATGCCGACCAGTTCATCGGGCGCCATGGCTTTCACCGTGCCGTACGTGCCCACTGGCATGAAGACCGGCGTTTGCACCGCGCCATGTGCCAGATGCAGCGTACCGCGCCGCGCGGCGCCATCGGTGGCGAGTAGATCAAACCTCATGAGCGTCCCTCATTGGTCTCTGGAAACAACAACATGGCGTCGCCGTAGCTGAAAAAACGGTAGCCGGTGTCGATCGCATGGCGATAGGCCTGGCGAATCGGCTCAAGCCCGGCAAAGGCCGAGACCAGCATCAACAATGTCGACTTCGGCAAGTGAAAATTGGTCACCAAGCGATCGACCACCCGGAAACGGTAGCCCGGTGTGATGAACAGCGCCGTCTCGCCAGCACCGACTTTTAGGCTGCCATCTTCGGCCGCCGCCGACTCGAGTGCCCGCAGCGCCGTGGTGCCAACGGCCACCACGCGCCCGCCCCGCGCTTTGGTGGCGGCAATCGCGGCGACCGTGGCCGCTGGAATGACATAGTGTTCGCGATGCATCTGATGTTGGCTGAGGTCATGCACCCGCACCGGCTGAAAGGTGCCGGCGCCCACATGCAAGGTCACTGTTGCCGTATTGACCCCCATGGCAATCAGTCGCGCCAACAGCGCCTCATCGAAATGCAGGCCCGCCGTCGGTGCGGCGACCGATCCCTGCTCACGCGCAAAGATGGTCTGGTAGCGGGCTTCATCCGCTCCGCCCGCCGCCCGTTCGATGTAAGGCGGCAAGGGCAGACGACCATGCGCCTCGATCAAGGGCAGCGCCGCATCAGCAAAGCGCAGGCGATAGAACTCGCCTTCGCGGCCAAGTACCTCGACCTCGGCCGCGTCTTCCAGCCATAGCCGGCTGCCGGGCTTGGGTGATTTGCTGGCACGCACCTGCGCCAGCACCTCGCATTCGCCGATCACCCGCTCAACGAGTACCTCGATCTGCCCGCCGCTGTCCTTGCGTCCCAGCAAACGGGCATGCATCACCCGCGTGTCGTTCATCACCAGCAGATCGCCGGGACTGAGCAAATCCGGCAGATCGACGAAGTGGCGGTCTGTCAACTGCCCACCGGCCACATGCAACAGCCGGCTGGCGCTACGCTCAGCCAGAGGCGCCTGGGCGATGCAGTGCGCTGGCAGCTGGTAATCAAAATCGTCGAGAGTGAGAGTCACGGGGGCTGATGCGTTGCGCTGCCTGAGAAAGGCCGCGATTATATTGGCGCCCGTCTGCTACAAGCGTTTCAGGATGAGGCGAAAAGCCACATCTGCGCTTGTCGTGGCGGAATTTGCAATTGCTGTGCTTCGCCGGTGATCGTCAGATGATGTCCATGCAACTGGCAAACATAGGTGCCAAGCTGCAACCCGTGGGCAGCCAGCGGCGCCGTCTGCCAATCAGCACTCTTGTTGATCGCAACCATACCGCGCGCCCCACGCGCCAGTACCAGGACCACCGCATTGACGTAAAGCAGTCGCTCGGCGGCACCGTGCAGCGCGTTGTGGAAGGCCAGCATGGCGGCCAGATCCGCGCGCCGCCATAAATCCTGCCACCGATACGCATCGTCGGGATGGCTGAGAGTGCTTTCCCCGTGATCGGAATAGATCATCGGCACCCCGCCATCGCGCCCCAGCACATAAACATTGGCCAGGTATTCGTCGTGCGGCGCAAACATCATGCCGCGAAAGCTCTCGTTGTTGGGCACATCGTGGGTTACTGAAAAAGTGACGGCACGGTGCCATGGCAAAGCACCACGATGACTCGTTGGATTAGCCAGGGACTGTAACGAACCGGTTACGGACAAGGCATCGTGCAGGGTTTGCTGCAGCGGAAAATCGTAGAACGACATGGAGGATTCGTCGATCGCCGGCCACAGGTAGGTCTGGTTCTCCCGGTCGTTGAAAGTCAGGATTTCGCCAAATACAAATTTCCCGGCCAGTATGGGATGACGAAAGACCAGATTGATATGCTGCTCCGCCATGTGCTTGATCGCATCCACCCGATAACCGTCAAAGCCGAGGCCGTTCAGACTCTGCAGACAGGCCAGTTGCTGCTTGATTACCCACACCGTCAAGCTCAGATCCGGCAGCCCGCCGAGCCAGCCATCCGCCACTTCGTCGGCATCAAACCAGTCGTCGATCCCCGCCCGGGGGTGGAACGACCGCTCGTCAAATAGCGGTTCGCGTAGATCACCGTAGAGTCGATCCTGCTCGAATTCGTCGGCTTCATGCGCATAACGTGCTTGCAGCGCACGTCCCGGAAAATCGAGTGCATCATCGCGCACCCCAAATTCATTTGCCATGTGATTGAAGACCACGTCGGCGTAACAGCGCACCCCCTCCTGTTGCAGGGCAGCAATCGCCGCCTGCAGTTGGGCCTTGTTGCCGAGCGCCGAGCGAATGACGCGGTAATCGCGCGGCTGATAGCGTTGCCACCATTCCGTGCCGCATTCGTCGCTAAAGAGCGGTGGCGGAAAGAGTACGGCGCCATAGCCAAGGCGCGCAATCTCCGGCGCGGCGTCGGCAATTTCGCTGAAACGCCAATTGAAGGCGTGCAGAATCACGTTGTTCATGGAAAATTCCCGACAGGACGAAATGTCCTGCCGCACTTTACCCGAGACGGCTCAAAGAACTCAGGCGAAGACGTCGACCTGATTACCCAGATGCGGAGGATTGTTCGGAATCACTTGCGCTGCCGCCTGAATCAACTGCATCGCGCCCTGGGCCTGAATGTCCATGGCTTTCTTCAAGACCGCGAGTTGCACGGCGCCCTCGGTCCGGGCTTGTGACATATCGGTGGCAACGGCGGCAATACTGGCGGTATCCATGGTTTGACGGCTCCTCTGTAACCGGTTATCGGATCGACGCGGAAAAACTTGAGCGCAGCAGCGCTCAATAGCGAACGACCGTCCTACTGACGGAAATAAAACTCGCCGATCGCCTGATCGTAGAGTGCCGGGGTTTGCTCGTGGCCGACTGACTTAGCTTGGCGCACGACTTCGTTGCGCACATTGCGCAAAACGCGATCCACTGAAACGCCTGGTGTCAGCATCTCCTTGACGAAGACGCGGGTGAATAAACCATTCTTGTCGCGATCCGTGTCACCCAGCTTGTCCAGAGCCTGTTGACCCGATCCGGCCGAGAACATGATCATCTGCCCGGTCGCTGCAGTGGTCGGTGCCAAACCACGGCCACCAATAGCGCGGCCCTTGCCCTTGAACGGGTTGTCACGACAAGCATCAATCACCGCGAGGGCGAACTTGGCCTTTTTGTCTTCGAGGTCATCGAGCACCTTTTGCATCAGGATCGCCTCGTCCTTGACCTGATCCTCATGGTCGCCCTTGATGTCAATGGGCAGGAGATAGTTTGAATTGCCGAGCTGGATGCCATGGCCGGCATAGAAAAACAGCACTTCGTCGCCGCCTTGCAGTTGCATGCGAAACTCGCGCAATGCCTGCTTGAACTTCTTTTCGTTGAGATTCAGATGTTTGGTGACCTTGTAGCCGACCGTCTCCAGCGCCTTGGCCATGGCGTCGGCATCGGCTCCGGCATTGTTCAGTTTTGGCACGTCGGAATAGAGATCGTTGCCGATCACCAATGCTTTGCGGTTGGCAAACACGATCTGCTTGGCCGCCACGGCAGTGGTCAGTGTGGACGTATTGCTGGCGGCCTGCAGCGAGGTGAGTTGCTGCTGCATCTTTTCCAGCCGCTCGAGTAGCTCCTTCCGTGACACCTCGCGGTCATCATCGGCCCCTGGACCGCTGGCGTCAGACTTGGCTCGCGTTGCCGGCACCGGTGCCGCCAGCGGCTTGAGACTGGCGAGCGACGCCTCGGCAAGGGATCGGGTACCGCGCGTGAGAGCCGGACTCAACAATGCCCGTTCGTATTCCAGCTTCGCTCGGGTTTCGTCTTTGGTCACGCCAAGGCCTTTCTCGTACATGAAGGCGAGATTGACGATGGCATCCGCGCTGCCCAGCGCCATGGCCTGCTGCAGAAGATCGGTGGCCTTCCGGTAATCAAGCTCTGTACCGATGCCATCCCGATAGTAAAAGCCAAGCTGATTCAGCGCGGCCGGATGGCTCATCGCTGCGGCTTTGCTGGCGAGCTCGAACGCCCGTTCCTTGTTGGCGGGATTCTGTTTCGTGCCACGCCGGTAAACGGCGGACATCGTGGTCAGGGCATTCGGCTCATTCAACTGCACACCGCCTTGTGCCCACTTTGCAGCCTCGTCGAGACTGACAGGGACGCCGATCCCGTTGTAGTAGATGCCGGCCAAATTGGCGTAAGCGATCGGCACCGTCTTGCCCTCGATCGCCAGCTTGAAGAGTTCAATCGCCTGCTGCGTGTCTTGGCGTACGCCCATCCCGTCCCGGAACAGCAGGCCAAGCATGTTGTGCCCGGCCGGCCAGTTCTGCTTGGATGCCTTCAGTGCCAACTGGAACGCTTGATCCGGATTGCGCTCGGTGCCTTCACCGAGGCGATACATGTCGGCGAGATTGGTCTGGCCGGCAGGGTTTCCCTTCTCCGCCGACAGTTTATAGTACCGAATGGCCTCTTTGGCGTCCCGGCCGACGCCCTGACCATAGCGATAGAGATTGCCAAGGTTGTTGTTGGCCCAGGCGCTGCCTTTACTGGCGGACGAATTGAATAGCTTGAGTGCCTCGGCATAGTCTTTGCCCACGTCCAGGCCCTGCCGATAGCTATCACCGAGCATTTCCTCGGCGGCCGTCTGTCCTTGTTCAACCGCTTTGCGCAACCACCGCACGGCCTCGGCATGATCTTTGGTCACACCCAAACCGTTCCGATACAGATAGCCGAGCGTGCTTTGACAATCCTTGTCGCCCGCCTGAGCTTCGGCCTGGCATTCCTGGCGGGCGCGGGCATAGTCCTTTTGCTTGAGTGCCTCCGCGCTGGCGCTTGCATCGGCCATCGCGGTCAATGGCGCAAGCAGGGCGAAGATCACGAACAGCAGAACGGACAGCGGCGATACGAGAAAGTCTTTGTTCATGTGGCGGAATTGCAGGGGGGACGTGAATCTTCAGCCATCAGCACTCAAGGCCGAAAAGTCGGTGCTGGCGGGACGGCGGTAGCGGCAGTAGTAGTTGCCAGCGGCGACTGATCGAGCCACTTGCGCAGGATGAAGTAGACATCGTCGGGCTTGGCCGGTTTCGAGATGAAATCGTTCATGCCGGCGTCCATACACCTGATTCGGTCTTCGGCATACGCATTGGCCGTCATCGCCAGGATCGGAATCGCGTCGCCACCGGGCATTTGGCGGATCAGCCGGGTAGCGTCCAGACCATCCATGCGCGGCATCTGCATGTCCATCAGAATCGCGTCGTAGCGGCCGTTCTGCATCATGCTCACGGCGCGTTCCCCATCCTCGGCCACCTCGACAATCATGCCAACATCTTCGAGCATCATCAGGGTGATCTCGCGATTCACCGGCTCATCTTCGGCGACCAGGATACGGCGCCCGGCATGGCGCTGCCTGAGCGCCAAGGCCGCCAATTCGGGATCCGCCGTGGCAGACGACAGGCCCAGCGGTTCACCGTTCTTGAACCTCGCGGTAAACCAGAACGTGCTGCCACGGCCGGGAACGCTTTCCGCCCCGGCGTCACCCCCCATCAGCATGGCGATCTTGCGCGTAATCGCCAGCCCGAGGCCGGTGCCACCATATTGCCGGGTGGTCGAATTGTCGGCCTGCTCAAACGCGGTAAAAAGCCGCGCCAGAACATCCTCCGCGATACCGATCCCCGTATCCACCACCTCGAAACGCAGCAGCGTGGTCTCGTTATTGGCCTCGATGAACAAGGCGCGAAGGTGAATCTGCCCGCTCGGGGTGAACTTGATGGCGTTGGTGACATAGTTTAGCAGCGCCTGTTGCAGCCGCGTCGGATCGCCGAGCAAACAATGCGGCAAGGGCTGCAGCTCGCTGAACAGCGCCAGATTGCTGGCTTCGGCACGTTCATGGACCATGGACACCACGTTTTCAAAGATGGCCTTCAAATTGACCGGCTTTTCTTCAAGGATAAACTTCCCGGCCTCGATCTTGGACAGATCAAGAATGGCGTTGATCACTTCGAGCAAATGCTCACCGGCGTTTTCCAGCTTGTTGAGGCGTTCCGCTTGCTCGCTGGTCAGCCCGGCCTTGCGGATCAGATACACCATGCCGGTGATGGCATTCAGCGGAGTACGGATTTCGTGGCTCATATTGGCCAGGAACGCGCTCTTGGCAACGCTGGCGGTCTCGGCTGCTTCCTTGGCCACCTGCAATTCCACAGTTCGTGCCTTGACCTGCGCTTCAAGCAGATCACGGTGACTGGCCAGTTGATTCTCGAACCGCTTGCGCTCGGTAATGTCGTGCGAGATGCCACACAAGGCGTAGATGCTGCCGTCTTCCAACCGCAGTGGCAGTTTGGTTGACAGGACTGTCACAGACTCGCCCGTGGCTGGCAACGTGTTGTTTTCTTCCGCTCGCAGAATTTCGCCACCATCGAGCACGCGCCGATCATTGCGCCGGATATTTTCGGCTGTCGGTCCATCGAAAAACTTGTCATCGCCGCAACCGACAATATCGGCCATCTCGACGTGCCACAACTCGCGCACCGGACGATTGGCAAACAGGTAGCGTCCGTCGCGATCTTTTACATAAATGAAGGCATCGACGTTGTCGAGTATCGTCAAGAGCTTGCCTTCCGATTCACGTAACTGGCCAATCGCGTGATGCAGATTGTCCTGCATGCGACTAATCCCATTGATCAGCAGTTGCAGTTCGTCATCCGCCGTGCCCGCCCGGCGAGTGAGCACCAGATGCTCCGCCAGGTTGTCGGACGAGCGTTCATCGAGGTGTGTGGCGGCCTGACGGATGTATTGCATCACCTGCCGTTCCAGCAGAAGCAGGACAAAACCCGCCACCAGAAGAATCAGCAAAGCGTTCGACAACAGCGTTGATAACGAACCGGCAATCAGTCGCTGTTCGATGCTCGCCCAGTCGATATCGACCACCAGGGTGCCCAACGGCTCATCCGTCGCCGGCTTGCCGGGTGCTGCGGCGACCGTGCGACGCAGGGGAAATTCATGCGATTTCACGCCCGGCAGGGCTTTCCCCAGCTCGACCAGTGTTTTCTCCATGCTGCGAATGCTGACCCGCGAAACATTCGAGTGTTTGGCCAGGCCCTCCGCCATGAGCTGCAAGCCATCCTGGTTGAATTGCCACAGCAATTCACTTGCCGAGGGAACGCTCCCGGCTTCGATCTGGGCAAACTCGGTATCGATATCCTTCAGTTCCGTGTCGCGACTTCGCCACAACTCGATGGCCGTCATCACGAACGAAACGATGACCGCAAACGACAAGGTCATCAAGGCCAGTTTGCGGCTGAGGGTCTTCATGTCTCGTCAGTGAAAACCGTTGCGGCTCCGGACTTGTCGCCGCTCCAAATCAAGGCAGTTCGCTCAACTTCTGCAATGAACCATCGGCTTTCATCTTGCGCAGGGCGGCATCGATATCCTTGGCATAGGCCAGCATCGGCGACTGTTTGCCGATGCAAAGGTGGGCTTCACTGACGTCCAGCACCGGCGGCAACTCGACAAGTTCCTTTTCCATGCCAGCAAGGCGCACCGCCGCCCGGGTTGCATTGGATGCATCGACCACGATTTGAAGCCGCCCCGCCTGCAGCATCTTGAGGGCGGATTCGCGATTCGTGACGTAGTTCACCTCGACGTCGGTGAATTTTGACTTGACCCAGCTATTGCCCAGATAGGTGCCGACATTGAAGCCCTTGAGCTCGGCGATGGCCTTGATTTTTTCCATCTGTGCCCGTCGTGGCTCATCGGCACGAACAAACATCGTTAATCGCCCCTGCGTCACCCATTCCTGCGTGGGTATCGTGTAGGCCTTGCGCTCATCGGTGGGGACCGTCACAAAGGCATCCGATTGGCCTTCCTTGACCCGTTGCTGCGCCCGCGCCCAGGGAAAGCCTTCATGTTCGATGGCGAGCCCCATCCGTTTGACCAGCAATTCTTCCATGATGCCAACCAGAATCCCCGCCATCTTGCCGTCGCGACGCTGCGAAAAGGGGGCGAAATCCTCATGGTAGGCAATCCTGTAAACACTACCAGCAGCGCGTGTCCAATTCGGCAAAGCGCCAAGAGCAGCAGCGGCCAACATCGATAGATTCAGAGTTCGACGTGAGTGATCGACGGCATGATCTTTCATGATTCCTCCCTTGCATCCGACGTTCCAGCACAGGTTTTTACAGCGATTTCAAGAATACTCCCGGATTCACCACAGCGCACAAATCCCTTGCCTGTTTGCCTGTTTCAGTCAGCGACGTAGCGCCGAAGACAATTAGCCCGTCGGAATGACGCGACGAAACGCCCGCCAGATGGCAATATCGTAAATGATCTTGAGAACGCCGCAGGCGATCAGCGGCAGCATCAACCAGCCTTCGGCAAACATCCACCCGCCCAGTGCCGGGCTGGCGGCGGCTGCCAACGTGCGCGGCACTGTGGTGAAGCTGGCGGCCGCCGCACGCTCGGCGGGTGTCACCACGGCCATCACAAACGCACTGCGCGTTGGTACATCCATCTGCGACAACAGCGCCCGCAAGCACAGCAAGACGATGGCCGCCCACAGATTGGGCGCCATCGCCGCCAAAATCAGGAACAGATTGGCGGGAATGTGCGTGAACACCATGGTATTGATCAGCCCGATGCGTTTCGCCACCCAGGGCGCTGCCAGCTGCGAGGCCGCCGTGAACAATCCGGCCCAGAAAAAGAAGGCGCCAGCCGCAGCGAGTGACAGACCAAAACGCTGGAACAGCCAAAGCGCCAGCAAGGTATTCAGCACAAGCCCGCCGGCAAAGGCGTCCAGTGAAAACAGCGCGGCCAGTTTGATCACCACTGCCCGTGACGGCCCCAGCGGCACCGGTTGGATCGTCACGCCATGATCCTCGCTGTGCGGCAAACGCCGATAAATAAACCAGAGCAGCAAGCCAATCAGTCCATAAGCGGCGAACATGATGCGCAAGGCCATCAGGCGCTCGACACCACTGGCCATCATCCAGTCTGGCAGTGCCGTCGCCAAGGCGCCAAAGGCGGCAAACAGCGCGCCGGTGAAGGTGTAGCGTGAAAACAGTACCGTGCGTTGATCGCCATTAGCCGCCCCGGCCAGCCGGGCATGTTCCAGCGGCAAGAAGATACTGACATCGCCGGAACTGGGATTCAAGGTGCCGATAACAGCGATCATCAGCAAGGGCCAGAAACTCGACAGGCCGGCAAAGACAACCCCCGTCCCCGCCATCAGCCAGGTCGCCGCCAGCAGCAGGCGGCGCTGCGACCAACGGTGGCCCCAGGCACCGAGCGCCAGCGTGAGCAAGGCGGAACCAAACAAGGTGGCGCTGGCGATCAGTCCCACCTCGCGCTGCCCGAGATCCAGCGCCAGCAAATAGGCCGGCAGAAGGATCGCCACGTAACCGTCAGCAAAGGCACGCAGCGCGCGCCCGAGCAAGAGCAAACGTGCCTCGGGAGCGACGCCTGCCGGCAGGATCACTTCAAGCCCAGAAAACGGGCGGCCTGCTTCAAGGGCGTATCGCCGCACCACGCATACAGCGCGTCGTAGATCACCATGCCGTGCTTGAGCATTTCATGGTCGTCGTCGAAGTTGAGCGACAGGCCTTTGGAAATGGCGAGCAGCCCGGCCGCTTGCGGTGCCAGGTCCAGCGCATCGCAATCGGCGCCGCGCACGATGCGCGCCAGCTTGTCCAGCGCCGCATCACGCAACTGGTACTTGGCGATGAAGGCATCGAAACTGCATTGGCTGCCATGGTGACCGAGTTCGACGTTCGGCACATCGTAGGGAATCGCGCCGGTTTCAGTGGCAACTTTCATCACCTCACCGCCGGGCACGTAGAGAAATTCTGGCGTCTCGTCGATGAAACGCGCCACCAACCACGGGCAGGCGATACGGTCGATTTTCGGGCGTTCGCGGGTTATCCATTTCATGAGATTTTCCTCAGCGCAACAGCGACAAAGTCAAACCAATCACCGCACAGATGCCGATCACTTTCATGATGTCCGCCTTGTATTTCCACAGCGCGATGAAGGCGCCTGCCGCGATCAACACCGGGGCGATTTCCAGCGGCGCGGCAAACGGTACGGCATCGGTCGCCTTGGGCCAGAAGGTGTGCCAGGCAAAGAAAGTGGCGAGATTGATGATCACACCGACCACGGCGGCCGTGATGGCGGTCAGCGGTGCGGTGAATTTCAGTTCGCCGCGCGTCGCTTCCACCATCGGTCCGCCGGCGATGATGAACAGGAAGCTGGGCAGGAAGGTGAAGAAAGTCGCCGCCGCCGCACCGGCCAGACCGGCGGCGATCTGATTGCCAAACACCGCCTTGGCCACGCCGCCGAGATAGCCGACCCAGGTCACGATCATGATCAACGGTCCCGGCGTCGTTTCCCCCAGTGCCAGACCATCCATCATCTGCGGCCCGGTCAGCCAGCCGAAATGTTCGACGGCACCCTGGTAAACGTAGGGCAACACGGCGTAAGCACCGCCGATGGTGAGGAAAGCGGCACCGGTAAAGAACTCGCCCATGTCGGAGAGCACCGGCGCCCCGCGCAAGGCCATCATCGCCACAATCCAGATGCCTACAAAGGCGGCTGTCGTCATTACCAGCTTGCTCATCGAGAAAGCTGCGTGCGCCGGTGGTGGCGTGTTGTCGTCGATGACGGCCGGACCATAACCACTGCCGCCGGCTCCGTGGCCGCCGCCGGCTTTGAACTTGTCCGGCATCAGCTTGCCGCCAATCGCACCGAGAATTGCCGCCGCGAGAACAATCCACGGAAAATCGATCTTGAAGACGAAAACCCCGACAAACGCTAGCGCTGCGATCGCCATCAGCACACCATTTTTCAGTGCCCGCGAGCCGATCCGCCAGGCCGCGAACAAGACGACGGCAACCACGGCCGGCTTGATCCCATAGAAGATGCCCTTGACGGCCGGCACCTCGCTGTAATTCAGATACACGCCAGCCAACAGCGACAGCAGAATGAAGGCTGGCATGAAGAACATCACGCCAGCGGTGACGGCGCCCTTGATGCCATGCATCAGCCAGCTGATGTAGATCGCCAGTTGAATTGCCTCCGGCCCCGGCAGCAACATGCAATAGTTGAGCGCGTGCAGGTAACGGTGCTCGGAAATCCAGCGCCGCCGCTCAACCAGTTCCTGGTGCATCATCGAAATCTGCCCAGCCGGGCCGCCGAAACTGATGAAGCCGAGCTTGAACCAGTAGCGGGCGGCTTCGCCAAAAGTCGGTGCTGGCGGAGCGGCGGTGGGTGCGGCGGTAGAAGGTGTCTTAGTTGTGTCCATACAAAATCCCTCGGAAAAAAACCGAATCCGAGCAGACCTTGGATGTCCGGATTGAATCGATGGACATCTTGGACGGGGAGGCTGCCGAATCCCCACGGCAACTGTCAATTCAGCGCCGGGGACTTTTTACCATGAACCGACCCCTACGTCGTCAGCTTGCGATAAATCTCCGCAATCCGCAGCGGCAGTTTCTTCACATCATCGAGCACCGTATAGCGCGCCGGGCCGTACAAGCGCGACAAATAGTCGGCGCCGTGGCGGTCGATGGTCACGCAATAGCTGCGAATGCCTTTCTGCCGCGCTTCTTGCAAGGCACGTCGCGTGTCTTCGATGCCGTAGGTGCCGCGATACTCGTCGCCGAAGTCATCGGGGCGACCATCGGACAAGGTGATCAGCAGTTTGTGTCGCGCCGGTTCGGCAACCAGGAGTTCGGTCAAATGGCGCACGGCGACGCCCATGCGCGTGTAATCCTTGGCCTCGATGCCGGCGATGCGAGCGCGCACCTCGTCCGAATAGCTTTCGCCAAAACGCTTGATGCGATAAATGTCGCAGCGCGTGCGCGTCCAGCCCGAGAAGCCGTAGATGGCGTAATCATCGCCCAGGGTTTCCAGCGCTTCGCACAGCATGATCAGGGCTTCGCGTTCGGCGTCGTTGATCCAGCCTTTGGTCGATCCGCTCATATCGACCATGAACATCACCGCCAGCGAACGATCGGTGCGCAGACGGCGGCAGAACAGACGCGCAGAAGGCTCCGCGCCGCCACGGCGGTCGGCCAGGGCTTCGACTAGCGCATCGACATCGATCTCCTCACCTTCTGGCTGACGCTTATGAATGCGATCCTCGCCGCGCAATATTTCGAAGCGACGCCTGATCTGTCGAATCAGCGGCGCATGCCGGGTGCGCACGTCGCCGACATACTCGGCATCCCCCGTCTCGCCTGCGCTCTCGTACAGGTGGCACCAGTTGCGCCGATAGGCCAGTCGGTGGTAATCCCACTCGTCGTAGCGTTCATCCGGGTCACGCGTGCTTTTGAACTCGACACCGCTGACTTCAACGTCATCCGGCACCGGCGTCCAGCTGCCTTCTCCGGCGGGCGTCAGCAATTCTGGCGGAATTTCGCCCAGATCCTGGATCAGCGATTGCGCCGCCGCACGCGCGTCAGGCGGCAACATCGCCACCATGTCGCCCTCGATTTCCATGCTTTGCGGGCCGTCGTCGACCGTCAGTGGCGCATCCGGATCCTGTTGCCCGATGCCTCCGGCGCCGCGCAGCGCATTCAAGGCCTTGCGCACGATCTCCTTTTCGCGGCCGATACGTTCGCCGCGTGCATGCCAGGCCGCTGCGGGATCGAGAATGCCGAGATGAGAAAAAGTCGGTGCTGGCGGGACGGCGCTGCCCAACTCGGCGAGCAGGCGCAGGCTGTCCATGACGCTGGCGTCGGTCCGCGAAAGCACCGCGACCGCCGCCTCCAGCTCGACCGGCCAGGGTCCGCGCAAGTTGCTGATCTCACGCGCCAGGCCCGGCAGTTCGCGCTCGATGCAGGCTTCCAGGCGAATCGCCTCGAACAGTGTCAGCCAGGCCAACGCGGCTTCGCGGTCCACCTGCCCGGCCAATGCCGCATCGAGGTCAACATTGAAAGTGCCGTATCGCGTCTGCGCCCAAAGTAGCGTTGCCATCGCCTTGTACAGGCGCCGGTTATCCTCGGCCGCCGTCAGGCGTGCCAGGCGCGGCGGCAGAAAAATGGTTTCGGTATCCGTCCAGCCGGCCTCACCCGTCTCGCTCTGGCGCAAGCCCAGCGGTCGCCCCGACAAGCCCTGCACAAAGCGCGACAAACGCAAATCGACCTCGGTAAAACGTACTCCGCTGCGACCTTCGCGTGCCGCCTTGAGCCCTTCCAGATCACGCAGTTGCTCCATCGCCTCGCGCGCGCCCAGCTTGTCGTAGGTATCCAACCCGGCCAGCACCCAGGCTTCGAATCCGGCATCGTCGAGAATGGCAAAGGCTTTGGGTGACAGGGTGCAGATCAGGTAACCGATTTCGGCATAGGTTTGTGCGGCGACGCCGGCCCAGTGCAGCACCTGGTCCTGCTGCAGGCGCGGCAAGGGCTCGATGATTTCGGCCAAGCGGCTGATCGAGCGATGTGATGGCGAGGCGAACAGCAGCTCGTCGAGCTGGGTCTCAAGTTCATCGGCAAAAAGTTTGCGATTCGACATCAACGCCTATTTCTCGACGGCCGCCGTCCCATCAGAGCCGACTTTTTCGGCACTCCCCAGCGCAGCCTCAACGCCACCAATCACCGGCAACAATTCTTTCATGACCTCCGTGAGCGCGGCCTGCACCTCAGTGGCGGGAGTCGCATGTTTGCAGGCTTGCTCCAGCACCAGTGCGGCTTCACGCAGTGCCCGGGCGCCAATACTGGCCGCCGCGCCCTTCAGCGTATGGGCGGCGCGACCAGCGGCTTCCGGGTCAGCTCGATCGGCCAACGCTTGAGCAAACTTGACGTCAAAATCTTTCTGCGTGGTGAGAAAGATGCGCAAAACGCGCGCCAGGAATCCGGGCAGCCCCATGGTCGATTGCAAGGCGGCGTCGACATCCACATTGACCAGCTTTGTGAGATCAACCGCCGCCGTTGACGCACTGGCGGCTACGAATGGCGCTACCGGTGGCGCTGCCGGCGGCGCGCCCGCCGCCACCGCAGCGGTCACCACCGCCGCGCTGGATTCGACGCGAACCGCGCGCACCTTGCCCTGCAACTGCTTACCGAGGACGGCGAACAACTGGTCGACGATGACCGGCTTCGGCACAAAGTCATCCATGCCGGCCACAAAGCATTTCTCGCGGTCGCCCTGCATCACATTGGCGGTCATTGCGATCACCGGCAACTGTCGCCAGCGCGGTTCCTGGCGTATCGCCCGCGTAGCATCGTAGCCGTCCATCACCGGCATCTGGCAATCCATCAACACGGCATCAAACTCATCGGCAAAAAGACAGTCCAAGGCCTCGCGGCCGTCGTGCGCCACGGTCACCGCGCAACCGGCCTCATGCAGGTAAGCGGTGACGATTTCGATATTCAGGGCGTAGTCGTCAACCACCAGAATCCGTGCGCCGGCGATATCGGGATGTTGCGCCGGTGGCACAGCGTGGCTGCTTTCCGCGTTGCCCTTGCCAGCCTCGATCGCCTGCAACAGAGCCCGTCGCGTGACGGGGCGACCAATCAACTGCGCCCGAGGCCACGCCACAGGCTGCACCAGGTGCTGGCGCCACGCCAGAATCAGCGGCGGCGATTTTTCCTGCAGCCAGGTGGCAAATTCTGGGTCGGCAACACCCGCTTCGTCGCTCAGGATCACAAACGGCGTTGCCTGCGCGGCAACCCGTTGCCGGCCGAGCACGAGCGCCTCTGCGGCCGATGCCGCGTCCTCGACCGTGGCGCCCAGTCCCCGCAACAAACGAACAATGGCCGCGCGTTGCGCCGCCTGTGCAACAACGACGAGGAGCTCGGTACCGACCAAGGGACGCGAGAGTTCCTCGGGCGGGACCGGCAGCGCGAGCGGTACCGTGAAGTGAAACTGACTCCCGCGTCCGGATTCGCTTTCCGCATACAACTCGCCGCCCATAAGTTCCCCCAGATTGCGGCAAATCGTCAAGCCGAGCCCGGTGCCGCCGTAACGGCGGGTAGTCGAGGCATCGGCCTGCGCAAACGCATCAAACACATGCGCGGCCTGCTCGGGCGACATGCCGATACCGGTATCGCTCACCGTCACCTTCAGGCGCACGCCGCCAGAACTCGGCTGTTCAATCGCCATGGCAAGGGTGATCTGGCCCTCGGCAGTAAATTTGACCGCGTTCGAACACAAATTGCTGAGCACCTGCGTCACGCGCAAGGAATCGCCGATCACCACACCGGGAAGGTCCGGTGCGATATCGATGACGAATTCCACGCCTTTTTCATTCGCCGAGTCGCCGTACAGATCAGCGATCTGCTCCAGCATGTCATCCAGCCGGAACGGATGCGGATCGAGCCGGAGCTGACCGGATTCAATCTTCGAGAAATCCAGCACATCATTCAACAAGCCGAGCAAGAGCAAGGCCGAGCGATGTTCCTTTTGCAGGTAATCGCGCTGCCGGTCGTCGAGACGAGTCCGCAGCAGTAATTCGGAAAGTCCGATGATGGCATTCATCGGGGTGCGGATTTCATGACTGATATTGGCGAGGAATTGACCCTTGGTGACGTTCGCCGCCTCAGCCCCGCGCAAGGCTTCTTTGAGTTCGCCAGCGATCCGCTTGTCTTCGGTGACGTCCAGCATCAGGGCGTAGACACCGCGGACGGCGCCGTGCTCATCACGCGCCGGACGCATCGTCACGGCAAAGGTTTGGCCATCGCGCTCGGCTTCGTAGAAGACCTCGTTACCGGCCATGGCACCTTCTCGGAACGGCGCAATCTCGTCATAAATGCGGTCGCCCAGGAGTTCCCGCAATGGCCGGCCTAGCGCCTGGTCGCGCTCGAAACCAAACTGCCGGGCATAGGGCTCATTGCAATAGACGATCTTGTAGTCGGTGTCGAAGTAATTGATCAAGGCCGGCACATTGTCGGTGAGCATGCGCACCCGGCGCTCCTGTTCGGCCAGGTCGCGTAGCGCCTGTTCAGTGGCGGCATGGGCGGCGAGCGCGCGCTGTTCAAGTTCGCGCTGGGCGCTGATGTCCTCGCTGATGGCCAGGTAATGGCTAACATTGCCGTCACTATTGCGTAACGGGGTGATCAGGTTGTGCGACCAATATTTACTGCCATCGCGCCGCCGATTGAGCAGATCGCCCGACCATTCGTTACCGGCGGTGAGCGCGGCCCACATGGCTTCGACCACCTCGGGTGCGGTATCTCCGGAGGCAATCAACTTGTGGGTTTGGCCCAGAGCCTCGGCTTCGGAGTAGCCGGTCATCGCGAGAAATCGCGCATTGACGTAATCGATCACGCCGTGGATGTCGGTCATGGATACGGCGGCGGGGCTCTCTTCAACAGCACGCGAGAGCATCCGCAGGCGCTGGGCAATGAGTTCGCGTTCGGTGACATCACGAATCACCATGACGGCGCCGTCTACGTGGCCGTCGCGTAAAAGCGGCAAGAAGGAATACTCGCCGCGAATGCTGCGCCGATCACTGGTCCAGAAAATGTCGGTACCAAAAACCTCCGTCCGGCTTGCCACAAAACGCTTGACCGTCGGACAGTCTTCGACCCGGCAAACGCTGCCATCGGCGCGGGTGTGATGGATCAGGTCGTGGAGCGATTTGCCCTTTGCGGCGCTTTCGCTAAAGCCGAACATCCGCTCGGCCGCCGGGTTAAACGAGGTGACGCAGGCGTGGTTGTCGATCCCGATCACGGCTTCGGCGATGGAGTTGATCAATTGCCGCGAGTGATCTTCCGCCATGGCGACTTCGGCACGCACCTTGGCCAGGCGCGCACTGTTGAGTTCTTCTTGCAGACGTTCGCGCTCAAACTCGGCTTCTTTGCTGGCTGTGATGTCGGTGGCAATGCCTTCGATGATCACTTCAGAACCGTTGTGTGTGATGCTGACCGCCCGATCGTGAATCCAGCGCCAGCGACCATCGGCATGCTGCAAACGGTAGTCGATGTTGAATAGTTCACCCGGTGCCAGATTGGCCAGGGTCGATTTGACGTGGGCGACGTCATCAAACCGGATCGCACGTTGCCAGCGCCACGGATCGCGCCGCAGGTCGGCGGGCGAAGCCCCGAGCAGGTTATGCACGCCCTCGCTAAAGTCGAGGCCGCCACGGGTGCTGGAATAGCGATACAGCGCGACCGCTGCCTGTTCCAGCACCGCCTCGGTGCGTGCATCACGTCGCCGCGCCCGCAAGTAGAGCCAGGTGATGATCACGTTGCCACCGAGAATGCCGGTCACCGCAAAGGCCACATTACGGGCACGTTGGTACCAGCTCTTGAGATAACTCTCCTCGCTACGGCCAGAGCTTGCTACCAGTCCACCATTCGACAGGCCGATCATTGCAATCTGGCGTGCGCCCCCGGCAAAGGATGCTGAGTTCAGCGCCGAGGTCTTGACCCCGGCTGCGGGCAAGGAGCCAGCGAACGGGACAACAGGCAACTCACCCTTGACCAAGGCGGCGCGTGGCGAACGTATCAGGACGTGTTTGCCTGAAGACAGCAGCGCAGCGGAATCACCGACAGCGCTCACCAAGGTGTCGAGAAAACTACCGAAGCACTGTTCAGGATCAATCACACCAGCGACGACGCCGGCAAAGGGGCCATCCGCCCCGGCAATAGTCTGTAACGACAACAAACTCCAACGCCCGAGCGCCGGATCAAACACCGGTTCCGGCGCGACCAGATGGGTGCGCTCGCCTTGGCTAAGGCTGGCAAACCAGGACTGCCCGGCGAAATTCAGTGGCAAGTTGGCACCACCGAGCGCACTGCCGGCGGCCAGGGAACTGGCCACCACATGACCGTGGGTATCGATGACACGAACGATAGGCAGACAACCGGCCTGGCGTGTTTGCGAGTGCTGCAGATAGGTTTGTTGTGCCGCTGGCGTCGTATGCTGGCGTAGCGCGACGGCCAGATTCTTGAGGTCGTCATTGATGTCGTCCAGTACATGATCGGTGTAGCGAGCAAGCAGCGCCGCGCCGCCGCCGGTATCGCGCACCGCATGACTGACCAGTTCACCATGATGCTGGATCAGGGCATGAACCAGGGAAACGGAGACCGCCAGGCCAAAACCCCATATGGCGATCAGGAGTGCGCGTTGTGCTGTCATGGCCGGTTCATCGACGCGGGTCGTGGGTGTGCCGCCGTCTCGCCAGCACCGACTTTTTACAGATCGACAGTGGCCACAACCACATTGCCGCAACCCTCGTAGTTCAGGCTGGCGAAGCTGATCTGGCGCGCCAGGGCAATGCCGCGACCATTGGGATCGAGCGCGCGTTCCGGATCAAGTTCCAGGTATTTCGCCGGGGTAAAGCCTTCGCCTTCATCGGCGATGCGAATCCGCAGCGCACCGGCGCCGCGTTCGAGCTCAACGGCCACGGTTCGTTCTGACCAGGGCGAGATGCCGAGGCGCCGCTCGATTTCATCATGGAGCGCGCCAGCGATCAGCAGTTCGCTCTTTTCGCGGTAGGTAATAGCCAGGTTGCCATGTTCGACGGCATTCAACAACAACTCGGAAAGACCCAGCGCGACGCCATCCGGATTCGGTGCGCCCGCAGCCAGCAGCGACGATAGTTCGCGCGCCTCAGCCGGCGTGCGCAAGTGAAAGCGTCCGGCGGTGAGCAGGCTGATCGCGCCGGCGGCCCGTCGCGTGGCGGCGGTGAGCGCCTGCCGCTCCGCAAAATCATCCAGCGCGGCCTTGACCACGGCTTGCAGCAGACGAAAATTGAACGGCTTGGTGAGGTAATAATGCACCCCGGCAGCAATCCCTTCGGCGATTTCGGACTGTTGCGTGAGCGCCGTCTCGAAGATCACCGGCAGTTCGGCCAGGCGTGGATCGCCCTTGATCCGGTGCAGGAGTTCCATGCCATTCATGCGTGGCATGGAGCGATCAGAGATCACCAGATCAAACCGCTGCTGCGGATCGCACAGCAGGCGCCACGCTTCTTCGCCGTCATGCGCAATCGTCAGGCTGTAGCCAACAGGCTCCAGATAGCCTTGCAACAACTCAAGCGACAAGGGGTCGTCATCGACCAGTAATAGCGAAGCGGCAGGGGTGGTGGGTTCGGTCATGATTGAGGGGTGATGAGCGACTCGGGAGTGGTGGGGACCGCCGCAGCGGCATTTTGGTCGACAGGTGCTGTGGGCAATTCGCCAAACACGGCGGCGATGAGGTCAGCCGGCAACACCGGCTTTTGGAGGAAAGCGACGCCGTTCGGCAAGCCACCGCGTTCGGCAATTTCCTCGGGATCGAGACTCGAAAAGACGACAATGCGCATCGCCGCGAAATCCTCGTTGGCCATCAGGCTACGCAGCATGCGCAGGCCATCCATGCCCGGCATGGCGATATCGACCAGCAAAACGTCCGGCGTTTGCTGCCCGGCGCGGATAAGCCCTTCATAGCCATCGCCGGCAACACGCAGGCGAAGATTTGGCAAACTGGCCTGCAACATGCCGCCGACCAACTCACGCTGGAAAGCATCATCTTCGACCAGCAAGACCTCAATCCCGCCCGGCTGCATACGCAACGGGCGACCATAGGCGGCGCGCTGACTGGCGGCCACTTGCTCGACGGCATCGGCCGGAATCCGGCGGTGGCCACCCGGCGTCTTCCATGCCGGAAGCACGTTGCGCTCGACCCAGAGCTGGACCGTTCGCATTGAGACACCGAGGCGATCGGCCGCTTCACGAGTCGTCAAGGCTTCGGCACTTGGTGCGAACTTGGTCATAATCCTTCCACTCTCGGCACCCATTAGTTTGGTGCAATTTATTCCGCAATTACTAATTTTTCGTTATGAACCTGGAAAAAAGCGCTCTTAGATAGAGCGCGATTCGGTTTCTGAGCGGAATACTACATCAGTTATGCAATGATTGCTGATTTTGCGCGTTTAGTGGTGGCGAAAAAGCTGTGACTAGAAGACCGCGCGAATCAGGTCATCCAATGATCCGGTCATATCCGGCTCGTCAGTCAGGGCTCGCGCAATCGCGGCGGTGCAGGCGATCGCGGGATCGAGGCCATCGCCGATGAGTTGGGCCGCATGTACCAGCAGGCGTGTACTGGCGCCCTCATCCAGGCCGGCGCCCTTGAGATTGCGTGTCAATTCACCCAGCTTGACGAGCTTTTTGGCCATCTCCGGCGTCGTGCGACCTTCATTGACGACAATCCGGGCTTCCGTTTCGGCGTCTGGATAATCAAAGTCGAGGGCGATGAAGCGTTGCCGCGTGCTTTGCTTCAACTCCTTCATCACGCTCTGGTAGCCGGGGTTGTAGGAAATGACCAGCATGAAGTCATCGGGCGCCTTGACCAGTTCACCACGCTTCTCGATCGGCAACAGGCGTCGCGTATCGGTCAGTGGGTGAATCACCACCGTGGTGTCTTTGCGTGCCTCAACGATTTCATCGAGATAACAAATCGCACCAGCGCGCACTGCAGCAGTGAGCGGACCATCGAGCCAGACGGTATCTTCGCCGACAATCAGGTAACGCCCGACCAGATCGGCGGTGGTCAGGTCATCGTGACAGGAAACCGTGATCAGCGGGCGCTTGAGCTTCCACGCCATGTGCTCGACGAAACGCGTCTTACCGCAGCCGGTCGGACCTTTCAGCAATACCGGCAGCTTTCGTCGCGCGGCCGCTTCAAACAGCGCAATCTCGTCGCCACAGGCATGGTAATAGGGCTCGTCGTCGATATGTGCGAGCTGCGGACTCAGGGCATGGGGAGTGGTCATGGCGTTTGCTCAGTCATCCATTCCGGCGTAAGGATCCTCGTCGTCTTTGGCCATTTTGGCGGCAGCCTCATTCTCGGCCTTGCGGATTTGTTCCTTGACCTTTTCGCGCCGTGCCGCAGCCACTGTTTCGTTGAACGGAATCGTATCTTCGCCAAACATCACCTGGCGCAGAAAGCGGAACGAGAACTGCATCAACTTGTCATCGTCAGGCAGAATTTCCAGCAACTCCGGCTCGGGCAGAGCAAACAGATTGCGGAACTGCTCGCTGGCGACAAAAGCACGGAAGCGATCGAGATCGTAGCTAGCCATGAAGAACAGCTGACGACTGCGCAATGAAGGGCGACCAATCGAGGGGCCAGAGGATTTCTTCTTCAGCACCAGTTGACGCCAGCCACGACCCAACTCGTCGTACTGATCGACGCCCTGGTCCTTGCGATAGTCGGCGATGGTGAGACGGCGCGGTTCGGCGTGGCCCTTGCAATGATCTTCCTTGACCAACGCCCAGGAATCGCGATCAACGTACTCGTCCTGCTTGCGCATTGACAGCAAGGCGACTGGGTAGTAGCGGCAAGCGGTCGGGCGATCGGAATACACATCGCAACCTTCGGGACGCATGAAGCGGCAGGCGGTGCCGTCCTCGACCGGACGAAACTTGACGCCGGCGATGCCATCCTTTTCCATCTCATAGGGAACGGTGTAGTCACGCAGAAATTCGGTGGTGCTGATCTCCATCCGCCGCGCCAAACGCAGGATGTCGTAGGGCGTGAGCGATATGTCGATGTTGGAGCAGCACGCGTTCCAGCACGAAATACCTTTCTTGCACTCGAACTGAATTTCCTTGTCGGCGCCGAAAGTCTCCGGCAGCACGGGGCTGGTATTGAATGGGGTATCAGAGGTTTGGCTTGTCATTTGGGGTCCCGGAAAAACAACGGGCGCTCCGAAGGAGCGCCCGCGAATGCTACATCAGCCTAGACGCTTAGTGCGCGGCGGGCTTGAACAGCTTGGACTTGTCGACCAGATCCACGTGCTTGCGCTTGAACACCGTCCACTGCTTGGAGTTCTTGTCGTAGACCGAGTTCACGAAGCAGTGCCAGTTCTCTTCGTCGACAAAGTTCTTGTCCATACGATAGTAGAAGCCAGGGTAACGGCTTTCCTGACGGAACTGGATGTGCTTCATGTGTGCTTCGGCAGTCAGGATGCGATGGTAGTTTTCCCATGCACGCAGCAGCTCATGCAAATCCTTGGCGCGCATCTTGGTAGCGTCTTCCTTCAGCAGACCCAGCTTGTACTCGGCGACCTCAAGCATCTTCGCATTGGTCGTGTAGTACGTGGCCACGCCGGCAACATACTCGTCCATGATTTTCTGCAGACGGAACTGCAGCATCTTGGGCGTGATGTAGTTGGGGTTGACGTCGATGGCAGTGGTGTAGTCCTTGTGCTCAAGGAAAGTACGCACCGGCTTGTAGATCTCTTCGGCCAGCTGCTCAACGGAGGTATCGAGTTCCGGTTTGAAGTCGGCGTTGTCCATGCAATACTTGACCATCGACTTGGCAGCCAAACGACCCTCGGTGTGCGAACCGGAGGAGAACTTGTGACCAGACGCGCCCACGCCGTCGCCGGCGGTGAACAAGCCCTTGACCGTGGTCATCGAGCGATAGCCCCAGTTCCAGCCTGACGGCAGGTGAGCGGGAATACCGTCGTACTCTTCCTTGTTCGGTGCGCCAACGTCGGTCGGACCCGAAACCCAGATACCGCAGCAACCGGAGTGCGAACCCAGCAGGTACGGCTCGGTCGGCATCAGCTCGGAGTTCTTCTCGCGCGGATCCACGTCTTCGCCAACCCAGATACCGCACTGGCCGACGCACATGTCAAGGAAGTCTTCCCAGGCTTCGGCTTCGAGGTGCTTGACTTCTTTCGGTGTCAGCGTCTCGGCCAAGGCAGCCAGGGCGGTCACGGTGTCCATGTAAATCGGACCACGGCCTTCCTTCATTTCCTTCAGCATCAGGTGGTTGCGCAGGCAAGATGCGGGAACGGCAGCCTGACCATACGGCGGGTAGTCGTTCAGCATTTCCTTGTTGCGGGTCATGTACTCTTCGCCATAGGCGTTGATGGCCTTGGCTTTGAACAACAGGAACCAGGCACCGACCGGGCCGTAACCGTCTTTGAAGCGAGCGGGCACGAAACGGTTTTCCATCATGGTCAGCTCGCAACCGGCTTCGGCAGCCATGGCGTAGGTCGAACCAGCGTTCCACACCGGGTACCAAGCGCGGCCTGTGCCCTCGCCCACTGAACGCGGACGGAACAGGTTCACACAACCACCGGCGGCCAGCATCACAGCCTTGGCCTTGTAAACATAGATACGATTTTCGCGGGTCGAGAAACCAACAGCACCGGCGATCCTGGAGGGGTCGTTCTTGTCATTGACCAGCTTGACGATGAACACACGCTCTTCGATACGAGCCAAGCCGAGGGCCTTCTTTGCGGCTTCAGCAACGATCCACTTGTAGGATTCGCCGTTGATCATGATCTGCCACTTGCCCGAACGAACCGGCTCGCCGCCGTCCTTCAACAGAGGCAAACCTTCGCGAATGGACTCTGCGCCGTCGTGACGAACGCCTTCGGCGTCGGTCTTCCAAATCGGCAGGCCCCACTCTTCGAACAGATGCACGGAGTCATCAACGTTACGACCGAGGTCGTAGGCCAAGTCATCGCGGGTGATACCCATCAGGTCGTTGGAGACCATGCGGGCGTAGTCAGCGGGGTCTTGCTTGTTGCCAATGTAGGTGTTGATTGCGGAGAGGCCCTGGGCGACAGCGCCCGAACGGTCCATCGCCGCCTTGTCAACCAACTTGATCTTCAGTTCCTTGCCCGTCTCGGCCTTGAGAGCCTCGGCCCAGCGCATGATTTCATACGCGGTGCCGCAACAGGCCATACCACCACCGATCAACAGAACGTCCACTTCTTCCTGAACGATTTCCGGATTTCCAAAAGTACCAGCCATTTTTTATTCCTCGATTCGTTGATTACTTGCGGATCAGTTCGGCAGGATTGCCGGCGCGGAAACCACCCATGACTTCTTTGGTGAACACACCGTCCAAAGTCAATTCAGCCAGCTTAGGCATGGGTTTGCCGCCGTAGCAGTCGATCGATCCTTCTGCCGTGGTGCGGATCGGGAACTTGAAACGCTTCAACGTGCCATTGCGGAACTTGATGGTCCACATGATGGAATCAGAACCGCGCATCGGCTGCACCGAACCGCCCAAGGGGACGATGTCAGCGTAGTGACGGCATTCAATGGCGCCTTGCGGGCAAATCTTGACGCAGGAATAGCACTCCCAGCACTGCTCGGGTTCCTGGTTGTAGGCCTTCATGGCATGGCCGGTTTCTGAACCGTCCTTGTCCAGCTTCATCAGGTCATGCGGGCAAATGTACATACAAGCGGTCTTGTCCTGACCCTTGCAGCCATCGCACTTCTCGGTACGCACAAAAGTTGGCATTGAATCACTCCTTGGTTGCTCAATTGAACTTCAAACAAAAACTGCTAAAAACGATTCGGGCGAGAATTGCAACCGCACCCGCGCGGGTAACAAAATCGATGGCTTATCGGTCAGGCCGCCGAATGGCCTTTCAGTTCTACCTTGACGTTCTGTTCCGCACTCAAGCCCTGGTAGTATTTTTGCAGAACGGCAGCCACTTCAGGACGGCTGAATTCGACCGGCAAGGTCTGACCTTCGGACAGCATCGAACGAACTTTGGTGCCGGACAGCAGGATGCGATCATCCTTGCTGTGCGGGCAGGTACGCTGCGATGCCATGCCTCCGCACTTGTTGCACCAGAAGGTCCAGTCGATATTCATATTGACGGTTTCGAGCGAACCCTTGGGAATGTCATCGAAGATCTTCTGCGCGTCGAACGGACCGTAGTAGTCGCCGACGCCGGCGTGGTCGCGACCGACGATCAGGTGCGAGCAGCCGTAGTTCTGGCGGAACAGGGCGTGCAGCAGCGCCTCGCGCGGACCGGCGTAGCGCATATCCAGCGGGTAACCAGCCTGGATGGTGGTGTTCGGTGCGAAGTAGTTCTTGGTCAGGACTTCAATCGCTTCGGAACGCACTTCGGCCGGAATGTCACCCGGCTTGAGATTGCCCAGCAGCGAGTGGATCAGCACGCCGTCCATGGTCTCGATGGCGATCTTGGCCAGGTATTCGTGCGAACGATGCATCGGGTTGCGGGTTTGGAAAGCAGCAATACGCGTCCAGCCCATGGCCTGGAACTTGGCACGGGTTTCGGCCGGCGTCATGAACTGTTCGCCGTACTTTTCCGTGAAACCGCCAGTGGAGAGCACCTTGATCGCGCCGGCAAGATTGTATTTGCCCTGGTCCATGACCATCTTGACGCCGGGATGCTCGGTGTCGGTGGTTTTGTAGACCTGCATGCACTCGTGAGCTTTGTCGATGACGTATTTCTCGCTGACCTTCATGGTGGCGAGGATTTCGTCACTTTCGTTGCTGACCAAAGCGATTTCATTGCCCACGGCAATGGTTTCGTCATTGGTCGATAGCGTCACCGGAATCGGCCAGAACAGGCCGCTGGCCATCTTCATGCCGTCGCAGACGCCTTGCCAGTCGGAATGGGTCATGAAGCCATCGAGCGGGGTAAAACCGCCAATGCCGAGCATGATGATGTCGCCCGCTTCACGCGAACTGACAACAACTTTTGGTAACGCCGATGCGCGGGCCAGTTCAACTTTAGCTGCATCGCCTTCTAGCAGTAGCGGGCGCAAATTGCCGCCGCCATGCGGATTGACCAAACTCATTCCATCCCCTCCCGATTGCCGTGCCTTTTAGAAGACGGGCAGACTAACACCACGCAAGGAGGCGGATTAACGATTTTTTGGATTAGTGAATAAGCCCGCCAAATTTAGTTTTACAAACATTTGATCCAGATCAAAAGCGGACCATTCAAGTCGCCAAAACCGACCTTTTTACGGCAAAAATAGACTGAAATCCGCCGTCGCGCCAGCACCGACTTTTTGTGGCGACGCGGTCTTTTTCTGCTTGAGCTCTTCGGCGTGTTGCTTTTTCAGTTCGCGCAGCCGAGCATCAATCTGGGACTGGGCGTAGAAACTGCCGTCGTTGGATTTTTGCGCCCATTCAAGCTGAATCACCGCCGCCGCTAATTGCCCCTGCAACACATAAGCTTCAGCCTGCGCCCGATGCTGTTCGGCGCGCTGCCCTACTTGGGCGTAGCTTTTGGCTTGCAATGCATGCATGCGCGCATCCGATGGGTAGCTAGTCAAATCATCGGTCGCCACACGCAGCGCTTCCGCGCCCTGCCCCGCATCCTGCAACGCAGTCACCAGCGCATAGGTCAACGCCCGCTCTTGCGAATACTGACTGCGAGCCGCCGTTAGCAAGCGGATCGCGCCGGCATGATCGCCCCGTTTCACGCGCAATTCAGCCGCCAGGGTTTCAACCATCGGCGACACCAGTTTCAAACGTCGCACCTCGGCCAACTCCATTTCAGCACCCGCAACGTCGCCGCCGCGCAATTTGGCTTGCGCCAGGCCGTAGCGAACAACGGCTTCGTTGCCAAACTTTTTCGTTTTGATCTGATTGAGCTGGGTCTTGAACTCGGTGATCGCCTCTTGCGGCGTGTCGAGTTGGGAGCGCAATTTAGCCCGCACCAGCAGAAAGTCGATCGAATCCGGCACCTGTTTGTACGGCCGCTCGTGAATGCGGTGTTCAATGTCCGCGATCCGATCATTTGTCAGCGGGTGGGTGCGCAGATAGCCCGGCGCGTTGTTGTCGTAGACGCGACCAAATTTCTGCAAGCGTTCAAAGAAACTGCTCATGCCGCGAATGTCGTAGCCAGAGCGCTCCAGCAACTGGATACCCAGACGATCGGCCTCGCGCTCGAAATCGCGCGAGTAGTTCAACTGATTCTGAATGCCCGCCGCCTGGCCGGCCATCGCAGCGCCCATGGCGACATCGGGGTTGCTGCGCGCGGCGAGAATGGCCACCGCCATCGCCAGCAGCGCAGCGGCTTGCCCTTGCGACGACTTGTTCATCAGCCGCGCCAGATGGCGTTGCGTCACATGCGATATTTCGTGGGCCAAGACCGATGCCAGCTCGGATTCGTTCTGCGCCGAGAGAATCAGCGCGGAATGCACACCGATGTAACCGCCGGGCATCGCAAACGCGTTCAGGGTCGGATCGCGCAAGGCAAAGAACTCGAAGCTTTGCCCGCCGTTCTCGCTTTGCGCCGCCAACTTGCCGCCAATCCGGTTCAAATAGCCATTGACCTCCGGATCGTCGAGATAGCTCGGTTCACGGTTGCGGATCTCGTTAATGATCTGATTGCCGATCTTCTGCTCGACCAGCGGCGAAAAATCGCCCTGCGCCGCCTCGCCCAAATCTGGCAAACCGTCAGCAAACGCGGCGTGCGGCGTGGGTAGCACCAAGGCGATGGCGAGCAGTGATGAGAAGAGGGAGCGGCGCATTCGGGCATGATAACGGGGCATCAATTTGAGCTAGTCGGGAAAGTGTTTCCCAATGTTATTCTGCGCACTTTTCCGGGCCCATGCGATGTCAGAACTCACCCACTTCAATGCGGCCGGCGCGGCGCACATGGTCGATGTCGGCGCCAAAGCCGAGACGACCCGCGTCGCCCGCGCCGGCGGCCGAATTCGCATGGCGCCAACGACATTCGCCCTGATCCGCGATGGCAACGCCAAAAAGGGCGACGTGCTCGGGATTGCCCGCATTGCAGCGATCCAGGCCAGCAAGCGCACGCCCGACCTGATCCCGCTGTGCCACCCGATTGCACTCACTCGCGTCGGCGTCGAATTCACACTCGATGAAGCGGCGGCCACCGTCAGTATTGAAGTCACCACCGAAACCGTGGGCCGCACGGGCGTCGAAATGGAAGCCCTGACCGCAGCGATGATCGGCCTGCTGACGATTTACGATATGTGCAAAGCGGTGGATCGCGGCATGGTGATCGAAGTCGTACAACTCCTGGAAAAAATCGGCGGCAAGTCGGGGCACTGGGTCGCGGGTGCGTAGCCCGATGGGCTGGAGTTCGGGCCGAAATTCGGCCGTCGCCGGGTGGCTCTTCGTCTGTTGCGCCATGGTTTTCGTCACCCTGGTGGTTGGTGGCGTGACACGCCTGACGCATTCCGGGCTTTCGATTGTCGAGTGGAAGCCGCTCGTTGGCGCGCTGCCGCCGCTTTCACACACCGACTGGGCTGAGGTGTTTTCCCGCTATCAGCAAACACCGGAATTCATCCAGCGCAACCATGACATGACGCTGGATGGCTTCAAGTTCATTTTTTGGTGGGAATGGGCACATCGGCTGTCCGGGCGCCTGATCGGCGTAGTGTTTTTCTTCCCCTACGTTTGGTTTCTGCTCAAAGGCTCGCTGCGCGGTCGGCTGGCGCTCAAGGTGTTTGGCTTCTTCGTCCTCGGCGGTCTGCAAGGCGCGATGGGCTGGTACATGGTCAAGAGCGGGCTAGTCGATGATCCGCGAGTCTCGCAATACCGGCTGGCCGCCCATCTCGGCTTGGCCTTCCTGGTTTTCGGCCTGATGCTGTGGACTGCGCTGGACATTCTGCAGCCGCGAAAAAGTCGGCGCTGGCGGGACGGCGGTTTCACTTATCAGCTTGGCGTCATCCTCACCGGACTGGTCTTCGTGATGGTGCTTTCCGGCGCGCTGGTCGCTGGCATTCGTGCCGGCCTCGCCTACAACACGTTCCCACTAATGAATGGTCATTTCGCGCCGCCGGAATTGTTCATGCTCGAACCCTGGTGGCAAAATTTTTTCAGCAACATGGCGACGGTGCAATTCGATCATCGCCTCATCGCCTGGCTCTTGATGGCCCTGATTCCGTGGTTTGCCTGGCGGGTAGCGCGCGAACAACCTTTGGCACGGCTCGCAGCCAGTGTGCTCGTGATCTGGCTTGCCGCTCAGGTCTCGCTGGGTATCGCCACGCTATTGGCACGAGTGCCGGTCGACCTCGCCGCGATGCACCAAGCCGGGGCCATGGTGCTGTTTGGTTTGCTGCTCTGGAACCGTCATTTGCATCAGCGCTAAACAGTTTGATCTATCCCATCATTGAAATTTTTGCCCAGAACGTTTGATCTAGCTCAGAAAGTTCCAGGCCGCTCGCCGTTAGAATCCGCCGCTCACACTTACCCGGAGGCTTGATGTGACGGCTTCAATCGCGACTGGCCAGACGATACTGGTTGTAGGCGGCGGCATCAGCGGCATGACCGCGGCACTTGAGGCCGCAGAATGCGGCAAACAGGTGATCCTGGTCGAAAAGACCCCCGTCTTAGGCGGCCGCACTGCGCGGCTATACCGCTATTTCCCCAAAATGTGCCATCCGACCTGCGGGTTGGAAATTAATTTGCGGCGTCTCAAGCAGAACCGCAATGTGCGCATCATGACGATGACGGAAGTCAGCGCCGTTTCCGGCAGCCGTGGCAATTACACGGTGACGCTGAAAGTGGCACCGCGTTTCGTCAATGAGAATTGCACCGCCTGCGGCAAATGCGGCGAGGCCGTGACAGCCGAAGTGCCGAATCCGTGGAACTACGGACTGGACAAGTTGAAGGCAGCCTACCTGCCGCACAACATGGCCTATCCGCAGCGCTATGTGATTGATCCTTCCATCGTCGGTACGCCCGAAGGCGAAAAGGCCAAGGCGGCCTGCCCGGTGGGTGCGGTCGATCTGGAGATGAAAGAAGAAACGGTGACGATCAGCGCCGGCGCCGTGGTCTGGGCCACTGGTTGGCGTCCGTACGATGCAGCGAAGATCCAGCCCTATGGTTATGGCCGCTTCAAGAACGTGATCACCAGCCTCGAATTCGAGCGCCTGGCCGATCCGCAAGGCCCCACCGGCGGCAAGATTCTGCGTCCGGGCGATGGCAAGGAGGCTAAGAATGTCGCCTTCATCCAGTGCGCCGGTTCGCGTGACGAGAATCACCTGCGTCACTGCTCGCGCATCTGCTGCATGGCCTCACTCAAGCAAACGCAATATGTGCGTGAAGCGTTCGGCGCCGAAGGCAAATCGACGGTCTATTACATCGATATCCGCGCCATCGATCGTTTCGAAGATTTCTACCAGATGGTGCAGAAGGATGCGACCGTCAGCTTCGTCAAGAGCAAGGTCGCCCGTATTGCCGAAAACAAGGCAAATGGCAACCCGATCCTGCATGGTGTGAATACCGAGGGCTACCACCGTTACGCCATCGAGCACGACCTGGTCGTACTCGCCGTGGGCATGGAACCCGAAATCACCGGCGTCAAGCTGCCGGATGACGTGATCCTCGATTCCTCAAACTTCATCGAAGGTTCCAAGGATCAGGGTATGTTCGGTGCCGGCGCGGCTGCCAGCCCGCTCGACGTCAATCGCGCGGTACAAAGCGCGACCGCAGCGTCCCTGCACGCGATTCAGGTCGTTCGTAAAAACGCATCAACGGAGGCCGCGTAATCATGGCCGATAAATTCGCAGCATATATTTGTTCCGGTTGTGGCATCGGTGATGCCATGAAAGTGCCCCAGCTTGAGGCCATTGCCAAGAAGGAAGGCAAGATGGCCGTGGTCAAGAGCCATCACTTCCTGTGCAACGCCGAAGGCGTGCAGATGATCAAGGATGACATTGCCAATGAGGAAGTGACGCATATCTGCATCGCCGCCTGTTCGCGTCGCGCCAAGACCGAAGCCTTCCAGTTCGACGGCGTCGCCATGTCGCGTGCCAACCTGCGCGAAGGCGTACTGTGGGTCGTGGCTGCTGGCAAGGAGCACGACGAAGTGCGCCAGGAAATGGCCGCCGACTATGTCCGCATGGGCTGTGCCGAAGTCAAGAAAATGAAACAACCGGCCGGCAACGTCAAGGAAAGCTCGTCGAAGCGCATCCTCGTTGTTGGTGGCGGCATGTCGGGCATGACAGCTGCGCTCGAAATCGCTGACACCGGTTACGAAGTGGTATTGGTCGAAAAATCCGGCGCGCTGGGCGGCATGGCCGCCAATCTGTGGAAGCGCCAGCCGTTCAAGGCACCATACGCCGAAGCACAGGATACCGGCGTGGCCGCGATGGTCGCCCGGATTGCCGCGACCCCGGCGATCAAGGTGCATTTGAACTCGACTATCGGCGACACCTCCGGGGCCCCCGGTCGTTTCATCATTCAGGTCGCGCAGGAATCGGGCGCAGTTGTCGAAGAGACCGTCGGGGCGATTGTCCAGGCAACGGGTTTCAGCACCTACGACATGGCCAAGCTGCCCGAACTCGGCGGCGGTCAAGCCAACGTGGTGGATCAAGCTGGTCTCGAAGCGCTTGCGAAAAAAGCCAACGGTGGCGCCATCAAGCGTGCCGACGGCAAGGAAGTGAAGTCGGTAGTGTTTGTACAGTGTGCCGGTCAGCGCGACGACACGGGTACGCACTTGTCCTACTGCTCCGGCCATTGCTGCGGCACCAGCATCAAACAGGCGACCTACTTCAAGGATCAGAACCCCGACATCGACACGGTGATCATGTATCAGGATCTGCGTGTGCCGGGCATGGGCGAAGATTTCTACCGTAGCGCGCAACAGAAGGGCGTGATCTTCAGCAAGAGCAAGGCCTCGAAAGTCACCGGCGGCGATAGTTGCAATGTGACGTTCAAGGATCTGATCCTGGACGAAGAAAACAACATCAGCGCCGACCTCGTCGTGCTCGCCACCGGCCAAGTGCCGAATGCCGGCGTCGATCTCGAAGCCTGGAACCCAATTGTTACTGCGGCTGAAGGTGGTAACGAAGAGGCCAAAGTGCAGCGCGATGCGATGAGGACCACCTCGGTACTGAAGTTGAACTACCGCCAGGGTCCGGACGTGCCGCAGTTCAAGCATGGTTTTGCCGACTCGCACTTCATCTGCTTCCCGTACGAAACGCGCCGCACCGGCATCTACGCCGCCGGCCCGGTACGTCGTCCGATGGACATCCTGCAATCTACGGACGATGCCACCGGCGCTGCCCTAAAGGCGATTCAAGCGGTCGAAAACGCCGCTGTTGGCCGTGCCGCCCATCCGCGTTCAGGCGATCTGTCCTTCCCGACCGCCCGTCTCGAAGGTTGTACGCAGTGCAAACGCTGCACGGTGGAATGTCCGTTTGGCGCTATCGATGAAGACGAGCGTCGCTTCCCGAAATTCAACGAAGAGCGCTGCCGTCGTTGCGGCACCTGTATGGGCGCCTGTCCGGTACGCGTAATCTCCTTCGAGAACTACTCGGTGGACACCGTCGGCAGTCAAGTTAAGGCGGTCTCGGTTCCCGAAGAGGATGAAGAGAAGCCACGCATCCTGGTGCTGGCCTGTGAAAACGACGCCTACCCGGCGCTCGATATGGCAGGCCTGGCGCGAATGACGTACTCGGCTTTCGTGCGTGTCATCCCGGTACGCTGCCTCGGCTCCGTGAATACCATCTGGATCACCGATGCGATGAACTCGGGCTACGATGGCGTGATGATGATGGGCTGCAAGAAGGGTGACGAATATCAATGTCACTTCGTCAAAGGTTCGGAACTCGCACACTATCGCATGAGCAAGATCGGTGACACACTGAAGCAGTTGGGTCTCGAACCCGAACGCGTGCAGACAACCGAAGTAGCGATCACCGACAACGCCCGCGTCGTGAAGATGATCAACGACTATGTCGCCGAACTCGAGAAGCTCGGTCCCTCGCCCATGAAGGGCTTCGGCTAAGCCGCCAAGGAGATGCGATAAATGACTACTGCAAATCAAAACGCCGTCGAACGCTACCGCAACAACTTCCTCAAGGAAGTTGAGGCGAACGTTGAAGAAGGCGATATGGTCAAGATGTGCATGCAATGCGGCGTTTGTGCTGGCTCCTGCCCGCTCGGCCCGCACTGGGAACATTCGCCGCAAAAGATCTTCATGATGATTCGCGCCGGCAAGCGCGAAGAAGTCCTGAGCTCCGATTCAATGTGGATGTGCACCTCGTGCTACAACTGCATTGTGCGCTGTCCTCGTCAGTTGCCCATTACGCACATCATGCATGGCCTGGCCAATTACGCGCACCGCCTCGGCCTCGCGCCTAAGGGGCAGCCAACACGCGAGTTTGGCACGCTGTTCTGGAACAACTTGGTCAAGAAGGGTCGCGTCAATGAGCTCACGCTCACCATCGGGCACTACTTCAAGGACGGAATTGCGGCTGGCATCAAGACGGGTCTGGCGATGCAAGCGGTCGGCCTCGGCATGGTCAAGGCCAAGCGCCTGAATCCGATGGAGATTTTTGGCGGCCACGCCGTCAAGGATCTCAAGGGCTTCCATGCCATGGTCGCAAAGGCGCAGGAAATCGAGGCGAAGAAAAAAGGCTTTACTGCCTAAGACTACGGGCCACGGAGAGAAAACATGGCAAAAAAGGAATACGCGTTTTACCCCGGCTGCTCCTCGCAGCTCAAGGCCTCGGCCTCTAACTACCTGACTTCGGTCAACTCGATGTGCGAGAAACTCGACGTCAAGCTGACTGAAATTCCGGATTGGAACTGCTGTGGTGCGTCCGTTGGCTACGCTGAAGGCGGTGAACTACCGCGCTTGGCGATCAACGCCCGCAACTTTGCATTGGCCGAAACGCATCTGCCGGGTCAGGATATCGTCGCCACCTGCGCCGCCTGCTGGCTGGGTTCGCGCGAAACCAAGGAGCGTCTCGATCACACATCGCAGTTGATGAAAGAGACCAACGAGGCACTCGCCGCCGCCGGTCTCAACTACAAGGGCGACGTGAACATTCGTCACATGGTTGAAGTCCTGATCGAAGACATCGGCTATGACGGCATCAAGAAGCCGGTGGTAAAGCCACTGGAAGGTCTTAAGTTTGCCGGCTACATTGGTTGCCAGACCAATCGTCCGTTCGGCATCGCCGGTGAATCTTTCGAAAACCCGAAGTATCTGGACCAAATGGTCGAGACCCTGGGCGGCGAAGCCATGACTAGCTACGACCAAAAGGTCACCTGCTGCGGTGGTGCCCTAGCCTTCTCCGAACCGGAAAAGTCACAGAAGCAGATCAAGGACATCATTGAGTCGGCATACGACAGTGGCGCCCAGATGCTGGTCACGCCCTGCCCGCTGTGCCAGGCCAATACCGAGGTTTATCAGTCCGAGATCAACAAGAAGTACGGCACCAAGTTCAATATGCCAGTGCTCTACTACTCGCAGTTGATGACAGTCGCTTACGGCGGCAGCATCAAGGAAGCCGGCCTGGATGGCCAGTTGATTCGTGCCGAAGCACTGGAAAAGATTTGCGGAAAGTAACACCGTGGATCTGGAGCTGACGCTCCATTGGCAATCCGAACATGCCCGTCACCACGACGGGCATTTTTTTGCCGCTGTGGATGTGCAGCAGACCGACCTGCCGCAAGCGCTGCGCGACGGTGCGGCCAGCGCGGTGATCGAGTTCAACCTGCGCCCGGCGCAGATTGAATTGACTCACACCGCCGCCGTCCCGCCACAACCGACTTTTGCTGCCGGCTATCAGCCGATTTTCATGGCCCTGACGCGTGGGCTGGAAATGGCAGCGCAAACCGAGAAACTCGCCGCATTGCGCGAGCCCTACGCCCGCCCGCACGCCGACGATCCTGCGTTCTACGCCACAGCGCGCATCGTCGATCACCTGGATCGCGACGCCCTGCTGCGCTGGCAAACGTTTCATACCGGGTTCATCTCCGCAAGCGACTGCGTGCTCGACTTGATGGCCAGTCATGACTCGCACCTGCCGGTGTCGCCAGCATTGCAGCAGGTCATCGGACTGGGCATGAATTCGGCCGAACTGGACGCCAATCCGCACCTCACGCGGCGCCTGGTACATGATCTCAACGCCGCACCGACGCTGCCCTTCATGGACGCGCAATTCGACGTTGTACTCTGCGCGCTATCGATCGAATACCTGGCTCAACCGGTGGCGGTACTGCGTGAAGTACGCCGCTGCCTCAAACCCGGCGGCAATCTGGTGGTGAGTTTCTCCGAGCGCTGGTTCCCACCCAAGGCCGTCATCCCGTGGCCTAAGATGCCGCCCTTTGTCCGCGTCGCCTGGATCATGCGCCATCTGCAAGAAGCCGGCTTCAGCGACCTGCAAACCACTTCGCGACGCGGTTATCCACGCCCCGCTGACGACAAATATGCACGCCAGACCCCGTTTTCCGACCCACTCTATGCGGTGATCGGTCAGAACAACTCGACGTCACCGTAGAGTGCCACACCGGACCGGACCGGAAAAAGTCGGTGCTGGCGCGACGGCGGTTGACCCTGCTGAATTCACTTACCGCCGAGCAAGCGTCCCAACTCCGGCAACGCCACTCAATGCAGCGTCTGGCCGGGACCCGCGAGCCTGACCCCGACATTCACCAGCAGCACCTCCTGCGCCAGCAGGACCACACTGCCGCGACGGCGATTGTCGCCGGTATCACTGTAATCAAACGTATACGTACGGCGCAGCAACAACTGCCCACCCTCATTCCGAGCGAGCGTCAGGCTGGCGATCGATACCGTATCGTCAAGCAGTTGCAACCCGTCAGCCGCACACGCCGCTTTCGCGCTACGAACAGCTATCGCTCGTGTCTGGGTGCTGTCAAACCACAACCAAGCCAGCACACCAAGGACAATGATGCTGATGATTTCAAAAGTCGGCATGGAATCCAAATAAAAATCCCGTGTGGCCGTGGGCCCGACGGGATTCTGATGACAAGCGCACAAGATTTGCGGCTAATATTGGCGGAGGGGGTGGGATTCGAACCCACGGATGCCTTACGACATCGCCTGATTTCGAGTCAGGTACATTCGACCACTCTGCCACCCCTCCGTCGGCCGGCATTATACCTGCAGCACGGGCGGTCTGATGGCCCGATTGGCGACTTTTAGCAAGTGTGGAGATCACCGCATCGATGGCTTTGGCAGTCCGTCTATTGGCAGCAATTGGAGCCCTGCTGGCGTGGTGCTTGCTCTTGTCGGGATGTGGGCGTCTTGCGTCACCGGAGGAAAGCGGCGAACTGGTGGTCGGGATTCGTGAAGCGCCTGGTTTTTATCAGCGTGACAACAGCGACGAATCTGGCTTCGAGCATGATCTGGTGCGTGCGTTTGCCAACAAACTCGGTCTGAAACTTCGTTTTGTGATCGCCAACGACACACTTGAACTGGCCGCATTGGCGAAACAAAATCAGATCCACATGGCGGTCGCCATGCCCTTGGGGAACGCTGATCTCGAATGGTCGCAACCGATTCGAAAAATTGGTCAGGTCATCGTCGGTCTGGCGGATGAACTGGGGCCGAGCACCGCGGAGGACTTGCCCAAGTATTCGGTGCACGTACCGGCCGGCGCCCCGCTCGGCGACGTTCTGCGCGGATTGCCAACACCGCCACAAATCATCGAAGTGCCCGGTCTGAACGAGATGGAATTGCTCGAAGGTTTGGCGGCAGATCGTAACGCGTTGGCGGCGGTGCCCGAGATTCATCTTGATCTCGCCAGCAACTATTTCCCGGATCTGCGTGCCGTGATTCGCTTAAAGGACGAACTCAGTTTTGCCTGGGCTTTCGGTGGACCGCAGGCGGCCGATCTGCGAGAAAAAGCCGATGCGTTTATTGCCGAGGCTACCCGCGATGGCACGCTCGCCCGCCTCCATGATCGCTACTTTGGCCATACCAAACGCATCGACGCCCTCAGTGCAACCAAGTTTATCGACGACATCCGCACCCGGCTCACTCTATTCCGGCCCCACTTCAAGCTTGCCGAGGAACTGACCGGCATCGACTGGCGCCTGATTGCCGCCCTCGCCTATCAGGAATCCAAGTGGGACCCCATCGCCACGTCGTACACCAATGTGCGTGGCATGATGATGCTGACCGAGGACACGGCTGACCGCCTGGGCGTGAAAAACCGGCTAGATCCGGCCGAAAGCATACACGCCGGCTCACGCTATCTAGCCGATTTGATCGAGCAATTGCCTGACAACACGCCCTACCCTGACCGACTATGGCTGGGTCTTGCCGGCTACAACCTTGGTATGGGGCATCTGCGTGGCGGCATCGCGGTGGCTAAGGGCATGAAGCGCGACCCGGCCAGTTGGTACGAAATGAAACAGGTGTTGCCTTTGTTGTCGCGCCCGGCTGTCTATGCGCGCCTGAAAAGTGGCCGCGCGCGCGGTGGGGAAGCGGTGATCATGGTGGAAAACATTCGCACCTATTTCGACATCCTCGCTCGCTTCGAGGCGCCGCACACGACGCCCTACCCAAGAACCACGAAGACCACGAAAACTCTTATGCAGCGCTGAGCTTTTCCAACCCGCCAAGGTAGGGGCGCAACGCTGCCGGGACGCTAATGCTACCGTCGGCATTCTGGTGATTTTCCAGGATCGCGACCAAGGTGCGGCCGACCGCCAGGCCCGAGCCATTCAGCGTATGCGCCAATTCCGGTTTGTTCTTTTCGTTGCGGAACCGGGCCTGCATGCGGCGGGCCTGGAACGACTCGAAGTTAGAGCATGACGAGATTTCACGGTAAGTATTTTGCGCCGGCAGCCAGACCTCAAGATCGTAGGTCTTGGCCGCCGAAAAGCCCATGTCGCCGCTGCACAAGGCCATCTTGCGGTAAGGCAGTTCGAGCTTTTTCAGGATGGTTTCCGCGTGCCCGGTCAGGTCTTCCAGCGCCTGCCAGGATTGCGACGGATGAACGATCTGCACCAATTCGACCTTGTCAAACTGATGCTGGCGAATCATGCCGCGCGTATCGCGTCCGTAGCTGCCCGCCTCGGAACGGAAACACGGGGTATGGCAGACGAACTTGAGTGGCAATGAGGCCAGATCAAGAATCTCGCCACGCACGATGTTGGTCACCGGCACCTCGGCGGTCGGGATCAGGTAAAGCGTGGTGCCATCCGAGCGCTGGACGCGAAACAGGTCTTCCTCGAACTTCGGCAGTTGGCCGGTGCCAAACATGCTGTCCGGGTTGACCAGGTACGGCGCATAGACCTCGGTATAGCCGTGCTCGCTACCGTGAACGTCCAACATGAACTGGGCGAGTGCGCGATGCAGACGCGCCACCGGGCCCTTGAGTAGCGCGAAACGCGAACCGGCAATCTTGGTCGCAGTCTCGAAATCCAGACCCAGCGGCGCGCCCAGATCGACGTGATCCTTGACCTCAAAATCAAACTGGCGCGGCGTACCCCAGCGCGAAACCTCGACATTACCGGCTTCATCTATACCCACCGGCACGCTCTCATGCGGCATATTCGGAATGACGGCAAGAAACGCATCGAAACGTGGCATCAGCTCTGCCAACTCGATCTCTGAGGCCTTCAGGGCATCGCCGAGACCCGCAACTTCGGCGAGCACGGCGCTAGCGTCTTCGCCTTTACCTTTGAGCATGCCGACTTGCTTGGAGAGGGAATTGCGCTTGGCTTGCAGATCCTGCGTCTGCGTTTGCAGGCGCTTGCGCTCGGCTTCCAGCGCTTCAAAAGCACCCGTATCGAGCGTCACGCCACGCGTGGCAAGGCGTTCGGCGACGAGAGGAAGATTGTTCCGTAGCAGTTGAATATCGAGCATGAGATGTCCTATTAGTCTTTCTTTGCCTGTTTGGCCGCCCCATCAAGTTCCCGCAGGTGCGCCAGCTTGTCGGCGATTTTCTGTTCCAGTCCGCGCGGCACCGGCCGATACCACTCCACATTCGGCATGCCATCGGGAAAATAACGTTCTCCGGCCGCGTAGCCTTCCGCTTCGTCGTGAGCGTAACGGTACTCGGCGCCATAGCCGAGTTCCTTCATCAGCTTGGTCGGTGCGTTACGCAGATGTTCGGGCACCGACCGCGACGCGTCTTTGGCGACAAAGGCGCGGGCCGCATTATAGGCGGTGTAGGCCGCGTTCGACTTGGCGGCGATAGCGAGATACATGACGGCGTTCGCCAGCGCCAGTTCGCCTTCCGGGCTGCCGAGGCGCTCATAAGTGACGCAGGCATTCAACGCGATGTCGTGCGCACGCGGATCGGCCAAACCGACATCCTCGATCGCCATGCGCACGATGCGCCGTCCGAGATAAAGCGGGTCGGCACCGCCATCGAGCATGCGCACCAGCCAGTACAGCGCGGCATCCGGATTCGAGCCACGCACCGATTTATGCAGGGCCGAAATCTGGTCATAAAAGGCATCGCCGCCCTTATCGAACCGCCGCAGATCAGACGCCAAGGCGGTGGTCAAAAAGTCGGCGCTGACGAGACGGCGCTCCTGGCCGGCGAACGCTGTCAATGCCGCCGTGCGGATGGTTTCCAACACATTCAGCAATCGTCGTGCATCGCCATCGGCATAGCCGATCAGGCGAGCCCGGGCATCAGGTTCGAATTCCAGTCCGGCTAGCGCGCTACTGGTGGCACGGTCGAACAACTCGCCCAGTTCATCGGTGGCAAGGCTCTTTAGCACATACACGGCGGCACGCGAGAGCAAAGCGGAATTGACCTCGAACGAGGGATTCTCGGTGGTCGCGCCGATGAAGGTCACCGTGCCGCGCTCGACGTAGGGCAGGAAAGCGTCTTGCTGCGCCTTGTTGAAGCGATGCACTTCGTCCACAAACAGCAGCGTGCGACGGCCGGATTGAGCCAGGGTCATCTCGGCCTGCTCCATCGCCGCGCGGATGTCCTTGACCCCAGCGAAGACTGCCGACAAAGCAATGAACTCGGCATCGAAGCCGGCCGCCATCAAACGCGCCAGGGTAGTCTTGCCGACTCCTGGCGGGCCCCAAAGGATCATCGAATGCGGCGTACCCGACTCGAAAGCTAGGCGCAGCGGCTTACCCGGGCCGAGCAAATGGCGCTGGCCGATCACGTCATCCAGACGCTGTGGCCGCAGCTGTTCTGCCAGCGGGGCATGCAGCGGCACGCTGGCGAACAGGTCGTCGTTTGCGCGCGTCACAGTCGATCCAATCCTCGGTACATTGCGGCTTGGATCAATTCGAAGCGACAAACGCCGTGACGCAATTGCGGCCAGTGGCCTTGGATGTATAAAGCGCGCGATCGGCACGTTGGATCAGGTCCGCCGCACCGATCTGCGGGCAGTCTTCCGCACTCGCCGCGCCCAGGCTGATGGTTATCGGCAGACCGGGCGCCGGAGCGGCTTCGATAGTCATCAGCGTCGCCGCAACACCCTGCCGGAAGCGCTCGGCCGCCCGCACGGCTTCGGCCTGGTTACAGGGATACAGGACGACGAGGAATTCCTCGCCGCCGTAACGGCCAACATGATCACCGTCGCGCGCATCACTTAACAAACGGCGGGCGATTTCGCGCAAGACATCATCACCGGCGGCGTGGCCATAGGTATCGTTCACCATCTTGAAATGGTCGATATCGAGCAGGATGACGCTAAGTGCTTGCTGCGTTCGTCGCGCCAGAGCCAGTTGGCTGGACAGGCGCTCCAGGATGGTTCCGCGATTGAGCAAACCTGTCAGCGCATCGCGCGTGGCACGCTCGATCAGGATCTGGGTCGCTTGCTGCCGCAGCAGGATATCGACCACACGGGTCGCGAACTGTCGCCCCATAAGCTGGATGAACTTCATATCCAGGTCATTGAAGGGCAGTTGATGCGCCGCTATGCTAAGCATTCCAAAGCATTTGCCGTCGCGCGCAAATGGCAACACGATGATCTCTTTGCTGCTTGGAAACAGAAGGTGATCCGGCGGTCGCAAGCCATCCTGATCCGTCAACGGCAACAGGCGGCGTTGTGGCAACTTTTGCTGCCAATGGTGTGCATCCCACGCACCCAGACTTGCCACACGAGTGACCTGTGCCGTGCCGCGAGAACCATCAATGACCAGGAATTCCGAGTTTGCCGGAAGCACCAAACGCCAATTGGTCGCATTGGCAAAATACTTCCATTGCGACGCAATCCGTTTCGATATTTGCTCGATATCGTCGAGCAACTGGATATCGTCGAGCAAATTCACCAGTGCTTCGTAGCGCACCAGTTGGTGAACCTTGATGTCGCGCCAAAGCGTAGCGTCAATCATATGGTTTGGCCGTAAGGTAGCGTGTCAGAGAGCTCAAAGAATGGCTTGGTATTCAGGGTCCAGATCAATCCGCAGCGAGCTCGTATAGACATTGAACATGGTCGCCATGTCGATCACGGCGATGATCTCGCAGATCTCCTCGCGGCTGAATCCATCGTCCATCAAACGGTCGAAGTCTTCATCGTCAACGGCGTTCGCGTCAGCCACGATCTTGGTCGCAAAATCGACAACACTCCGGTAATAGGGCGGCAGCGCTTGGCCAGCATCCGATTTCAGGAAATCTTGCAGATCAGAAAACTCCAGTGTCTTGTCCAGACTGAGCACGGCCTGAGCATGACAGGCCGAACAATAGCGCGCGCCGTTTTTGGCCGAGACGACGAAAACAATCATCTCCTTGAGCGGCAACGGCAGGTGACCGAAGAACAAGGTGCCCTTGGCACGCTCCCAGTATGCACGCGCCAAGGCCGCACTGTGGCCCAGGGTCCTCAGCCACAACGGCACGGTGGTCGCCCCGGTGGTACGCATGAAATCTTCGTAGACCTCGCGTGTCGCGGGGTCAGCATCTTGATACTCGACAATCAGATAGCGCTGCATACACCCTCCGTCATGGCTTTGCCGGCGGCAAGCACAAACCTGACCAATGGCCGAGTAATGGCCGACTTATGGTCATTCGATTTATGAAAATCGGAAATCCATTTTAGCGGGTATCCGGAGACGTCGGAAATATCACCCGATTCGAGTGCGAAAAGTCGG
This sequence comes from Propionivibrio dicarboxylicus, assembly GCA_945902805.1. Lineage (GTDB taxonomy): Bacteria > Pseudomonadota > Gammaproteobacteria > Burkholderiales > Rhodocyclaceae > CAMDMZ01. The sequence continues at coordinate 146,470 of CAMDMZ010000006.1, forward strand.
TTGTGGCGGGACGGCGCATCTGTGTCAAAACCCGTTCGAAATACTCGAGACTCTCTTTGCGCCACGGCAACATGGTGAATCAACTCTGCCCCGCTGCCTCGGCACAAATCATGATCACGCGTTCGCGCTCACGACGTGTTCTCTACGGTCTCGATCACGAGCAACGCCCGTTCAACCAATGGGTAGGCCGTCTCTACCAAGCTCAGCAATTCAGCTGCTCCGGCGGTGCCGCTATCGCGGCCGATCATCTCGATCTGCTGGAAAAGATCGGCCAGCTCGGTGGCGCCGAGGGTGGCGCTGTTGTTCTTCATGCTGTGCGCGATCAGCCGCAACGTGTCGGCATCGTCGTTGGCGATGGCTTGTTCCAATTTGGAGAGAGTGCCGGGAAAGGTATCCAGATATTTGCGGATGACTCGCGCCAAGATGCTTGGCAAGCCTGGCTGCTGCAGCTTGCGGATGTCGTCGATATAGGTCGGGTCAAGGACGCTGATGGCGGATTCGCCCCCGTCCGGTTGAACATCCTGTTGCTCAGGCAGCGGATCACAAGTCGCCGCGTCCGCTGCGGGCTGCACTGGCAGCCAACGCGACAGCATGGTATGCAATTGTTCCAGGGTAAAGGGTTTTGGCAGGTAGTCGTCCATGCCCGCCTCGATGCATTTTTCCCGATCGCCGGCCAGTGCGTTGGCGGTCAGAGCGATGATGCGGGCGGGCGTCTCGTTTCCGGTGCGCTGCTCTTCGGCACGAATGCAGCGGGTAGCTTCGAAGCCATCCATCTCCGGCATCTGGCAATCCATGAATACCAGATCGAACGCGCCTGCGGCCAATTTGGCGATGGCTTCGTGACCGTCATTTGCCAGAGTTACGGTGCAGCCGATGCTTTCCAGCATCGCCGTGCCGACATCCTGGTTGATGGAATTGTCTTCCGCCATCAATACCCGGATCTGTTGCTGGCCGGTCAGCACGAAGGGAGTGATCTCCTGCGGTTGGACGCTGTCCGGCAGTGCACCGTTATATCGCGCAAAGCGGCAGGTGAACCAGAAGGTGGCGCCTTCGCCCGGTTGGCTGCGCACACCGATTTCACCGCCCATCATCTCGGCCAGCTGCTTGGCGATGGCAAGGCCAAGGCCGGAACCGCCGTAGCGGCGTGTCGTACTGGTATCCGCTTGAGAGAAGCGGTCGAAGATGTCGGACTGCGCTGCGGTGGCAATGCCGATGCCGGTATCGACCACCTCGCTGCGCAGCACGACGGTATCGCCGTCACGCTCGACCACCGAGATGCTGACGGAAATCTTACCCCGCTCGGTAAACTTGATGGCGTTGCCGATCAGGTTGTTCAGCACCTGGGTGTAGCGCGTGGCGTCGCCGATCAGTCCGGTGGGCACGTCATCCTCGATGCGGACCAGGAAGCCCAGCCCTCGTTGACTGACCTTGCCCGAAAACAGCAGCGAGGAAGACTTGATCGCCTCGCGCAGGCTGAACGGGGCGTTTTCAAGGATAGTCTTGCTGGCCTCGATCTTCGACAAATCGAGAATATCGTTGATCAGTGTCAACAGGATGCCGCCGGAACGGTACAGCGCATCGACGAACTTGGTCTGTTCGGGATTGAGGGGCGTCTTGCGCAGCAGTTCCGTCATGCCGATGATGCCGTTCATCGGCGTGCGGATCTCGTGGCTCATGTTCTCACCTGATTAGCCACAATGTTCAGCAGGCGCATCTAGTGAGCCTGCCGGGGTGAAAAATAGGCGCATCTTGAACGAAGGAGATGCGCGATGGGAATCAACAAGGTGCAGTTTCAGAAGGGATTGTCGATGACACAGTTCATGGAGCAGTAC
>CAMDMZ010000007.1 GCA_945902805.1 Propionivibrio dicarboxylicus
CTCCACGCCAGCGCACGACATCAGCATTTCATCCCGTTTCGCTCGCCTCAATTTCGACTCACCCATCGGGTGTCTCCCTTCAGACCATTCAACCTCACAGCCTGCCTGATTCCTGGCTACTTTGCATCCGGTCTAATGCGGTTTTTAGGTTCATTGCCCATTCCCGCTAGTTGCGATGCCGCAATTTTGCGCCTGCGGCATGGAAGACCACGAGAGATTACAAAAATGTAATCGGCGTGTCAGCTTGCCGAGTGCGGATGCCGTTTGGCACCTGCACCCGGCGGGATACAAGGCAGCCCTAAAAAGTCGGTGCTGACGGGACGGCGCGAAAGGCATTGCGAAAGCACGGCTTAGGCGATTTCCAAGAATAAATGTACCCCGATGGCGCAGGGTTTATATTCGTATGCAAGGTGCAAAAACGGACGTATAGCGAGCTATGCAAGCATTTTTGTAACCCAGCAGATGGATAAAAAGACCAGCCAGCTAGGTACATTTTTCGCCGAAAATCGCCTTAGGTCAGCCCGCCGCCGGGACCGACTCGTCCTCGCCCCAGATGCGGGTGAGGGTGGCCTGGATTTTTTGCTCGAAGCGGGTGATCAGTTCGCGGTTGGCAGCCACAAGCGATTGCTCGGCTTCGATCTCGGCCACGATGGCTTGCTGGGTGGCGAGGGGTGGAAGGGGGATTTGGAATCCACGCAACGAACTCAGTGACACAGTCTTTTGTGCGACGCCTGTAGCGGCTTCATGGCCTTGCTTAAGCATGAACGGCGATGCCAGCAGGAAGAGTAGAAACCGATTGAGAAGCTGCGACCCTGTTCGTATGAGCGCAATGTGCCGCTGGAAACAAAACCTGATGTTCTCAGGCACGAGTACTGGGATGCCATACGATCCCGTGACTGTGTAAAGGACATCACCGCCTCGTGGCTTTCGAGCGGCATTCAAATTCGAGTAATAGGATTCTGAAACGAAGAAGGTTTTCGTGAAGTCCAGTTTATGCTCGTCATTGATGTTCGTGATCGTAACGAAAGGCACCCCTTCCGATGCCTTTGGCGGTGGTTGGTGATCGCCGTCAGTAATGGTTTCGCAAACGTCGGCGAGCGCCACCATCGGCCAATCGGGGTGGATAGGGATGTGGGGGCGGTAGTGGTCGAGAACGGCGCGGGCGCCGTTGATGACTTTCTGGTAGCCCTCGATCTCCGCCACGATCTCCTTCTGCACCTCCAGCGGTGGCAGGGGGATTTCAAACTGTGCAATATCGTCGGGCTTCATGCTCACATTCGCTGCGCCACGCATGAGGGCAGCAATGTCCGCTCGTTTCATATCGAGGGCATGGAAAAGGAACCGCGCGTCGAGCTCAGATTCGTCGTTAGGGCGTAGCGCGACCAGCAAGTTGGCCAAAGCAAACTTCCCGTTGGCGAGGTGGATGCGGTGCAGTGCGGCTTTACCGTGTCCAAGAGAGGAAATCAACGGGACACAAACGGCCGGGCCATCGAACTGAAATGCTGCGGAAGTCTTGGAATCCGCGGCAGTAAGAATCAGCGGATAGGGTCCAGGAGGCGTTGTCGTGCTGGATGAAGTTCCCTTTGTAATGCTGCAGACATCTGCGACCTTCACCAATCTCGTGTCGCCGTTCACGACTGCGGGCCGATAGCGACTACCGGTGAGATTGCAGTCGTTTGAGAGAATCTCCTCGCGAGAAGCCAGCCATGAACAGCGTGACAGTTCACCGCCTTCGTAGAAGGCACGGTAGTCGCGTAGGACGGTAGGCAGGTCGTTGTGCTCACTCACTGTTCGCTTCACCCCGAGGCTGACACCGATGTGCTTGATCTCGGAAAACAGGACGCTCGACATCCTTTTCACTGTCGTGCGGTCGAGTACAAGGATCGAGGTCTTCACGCCGGTGTAGGGCATGAATACGCCCGAGGGCAGTGAGATCACCCCGATGAGATGCTCGTTGATGAGTGTCTCTCGAAGCTGACGGTAAGCTGTTCCGCTCTGGAAAATGATGCCTTCTGGGACGATGATGGCGGCGCGGCCGGTGGGGGTGAGGTGCTCGGCCATGTAGTCCACGAACAGGACTTCGCTGCGCTTGGCCTGGATGGAGAAGCGCTTATGGGGTTTTATTCCACCCTTGGGCGACATGAAGGGCGGATTGGCGAGGATGACGTCGGCGAATTCGTTCCAGCGTTCCTCGGAGGTGAGGGTGTCGTACTCGAAGATGTGCGGATCGGTAAAGCCGTGCAGGTAGAGATTCACCAGCGAGAGCCGCACCATGTCGGGCGAGATGTCGTAGCCCTTGAAGTTCTTGGCGAGGCGGCCTTTTTCGTCGGGGGTGAGGGTGCTGTGGCCTTTGACGTCGGTGTTGCTGCGCAGGATGTGCTTGTAGGCGGAGATGAGGAAGCCGGCGGTGCCTCAGGCGGGGTCGAGGATGGTCTCGCTCTTCTGCGGCGCGAGGACTTCGACCATGAAGTCGATGATGTGGCGCGGGGTGCGGAACTGGCCGGCATCGCCCTGGCTGCCGAGGATGCTGAGCAGATACTCGAAAGCGTCGCCGAGGCGCTCGCTGTGGTCGTAGCTGAACTCATCGATGATCTTGAGGAAGGCCTTGAGCGTTTCGGGGTCGCGGTAAGGCAGGTAGGCGTTCTTGAAGATGTCGCGGAAGAGCGGCGGGATGCCGGGGTTTTCGGGCATCTTGGCAATGCCTTCGCCGTAGAGGCCGAGCATCTCGTGGCCGCCGAGCGAGGGCGCCATCAGCTTGGCCCAGCCGTAGCGGGCGTAGTCGCCGGTGAAAAACTTGCGCTTGCCGCCGAGTTCCTCGCTCTCGGCGTCCATGTCGTCCATGAACTTGTAGATGAGGGCGATGGTGATCTGTTCGACCTGGGATTTGGGGTCGGGGACTTTGCCGACGAGGATGTCGCGGGCGGTGTCGATGCGGCGTTTGGTATCGGTGTCGAGCATTACTTCAAGCGTTTCATGGTGTTGTCGGCCAGGAGGGTGCGCATCTGGGAGATGGCGATTTCGTTAAGTTTCAGCAGGCGATCCGCCTGCGTCAGGCCCTGGCGGATGAGGACGGCGTTGAGGCTCTCCAGATTCGTCAGGACGACCAGTTGCTCCAGCGGCGCGTGGTCGCGGATGTTGCCCTCGGCATCGGGGTTGGCGTCGCGCCATTGCTTGGCGGTCTGGCCAAAGAGGGCGACATTGAGCAAGTCGGCTTCGTTGGCATAGACCAGCGATGCCTGCGACTTGGTGATGGCTTGCGGGATGAGCGTCTCGCGGATGGCATCTGTGTGGATGCGGTAATTGATCTTGGACAGGGTACGCTGGAGATTCCACCCGAGTTTGAGGCGGTCGCTTTCTTCGTCTTTGAGACGCTGGAATTCCTTGATGAGGTAAATCTTGAATTCGGCGCTGATCCACATGCCGAATTCAAAGGCGATGTCCTTGTGTGCGTAGGTGCCGCCGTATCTTCCAGCGCTAGCCAGCAGGCCGAGCGCATTGGTCTTTGCAACCCAGTCCTTGACGCTGATTCTGTAGCTGTTCAGGCCGGCCTGACTTTTAATTATGTCGAATTCGCCATAATTAAAATCGGGGTTATGGACGCGTTCCCAAATCCCCAGAAATTCCACGGTGTTGCGGTTCCTCAACCAGTCCCCAATGAGGAAATCGCCATCTTTTGCCTTCAGCATGTCGGTCAGGGAAATATAGTCGTCGTTCTTCCCGGAAAGAACGGAGATGGATGTTCCCAGAACATCGATGGTCAATTTTGTTGGTTTGCTCATGCTTGTTCCTATGCGGAGAACTGGTTCAAGGAGACATAATCCTTGACGTATTCGGGGACGAGCGTGCGGTACTGCTGGGGCACGGCTCTGAAATCATGGGTGGTGAAGTACGGATTGGTGGCCAGATCGGTGAACTGCCGGCTGTCGATGATGTCGCGCACCCGGTTGCTGGTGACGTAGGCCTTGAAGTAGGTCTTGATGGCCGGGATGGCCGAGGGTGGCTCGGGCACGCGGTCGGCGACAAACTTGGAAAACTCTTCCTCCAGCAACTCATCCTTGGACTTGAAGCGCGGAATGAGGCCGAAGACCTTCTCCAGGATTTCGCGCAGGGTCAGGCGGCGGTCCACGGCGGCGGCTTTGCGCAGCTTGTCGAGGGTGTAGTACTCCTCGGGCTTGTCGAAGACTTCGCGGTTCACGTAGTCGATGACGCGGTCCCACTGCCCGGCTTCGACGGCGGCGGCGACGGTGTCGTCGGCGCGGATCACATCTTCAAACTTTTCGAAGAACATGCGGTCGATCTTCATGCCCTCGGCGGTAATCTGCTCGACACGCATCGAAGCCGGGATGTCAGCACCGAGGTGCTCATAGGTGCCACTCACGACCACGGGGCCTTCGCCGCCCGCGTCCATATCCTCGCGGCCCCGGCCCTTGGGCGGCGGCAGCTTCAGCACTTCGTCGTAGTTGAACTCTTCCTCGAAGTATTCGCAGTTGGCGAAGAAGTCGAACAGCTTGAAGGCGGTTTTGACGGGCTGTTGCACGCCTTCCTTGAGGGTGTCGTCGAACAGCAGCTCGCGGAAGTCGTGCTTGCGGGTGCCGCGTCCCTTGATCTGGATGAAGTCGGTGGGCGAGAAGATCGGGCGGAACAGACCGATGTTGAGGATGTCGGTGCAGTCGTAGCCGGTGGTCATCATGCCGACGGTGACGCAGACGCGCGCCTTGCTGGTCTTGTAGGCGGGGATGAAGTTGCCGGAGCCGAGCAGGTTGTTGTTGGCGAAGTTGATGGTGAACTGCTGGGCGTCGAGTATCTGGGAGGTGACCTGCACGGCGAAGTCCGACTGGTACCTGGCCGGGAACATGCGATCGGCCATTTGATTGAGTATCTGAGCCAGCTTGGCGGCGTGGTTCTGGCTGACAGCAAAGACGATAGCCTTGCCGATTTCGCCGCTGACCGGGTCACGCAGGGCGTTTTCCAGAAACGTCTTGCACAGGAGCTGGTTGGTGGTGTCGGCGAAGAAGCGCTTCTCGAACTCACGCTGCTTGAAGGCCTGCTGCTGGTCCTCGCCGGTGTCATCGGTGAAGGAGACCACGAAGCCCGCTTCGGAAAGCAGCGTAGTGGTGACCTCGGTGCGGGCGTCCACCACGGTCGGGTTGATCAAGAAACCTTCCTTCACGCCATCAAGCAGTCCATAGCGGAAGGTCGGCTGGCTGTTCTCGCAGCCGAAGGTACGGTAGGTGTCGAGCAGCAGGCGACGTTCCGCCTCGCGCGGGTCGCGCGTGCCCGGCTTGGCGCTGTCGAAGCGGCGCAGGTAGTCGCGCGGCGTGGCGGTGAGGCCGAGCTTGTAGCCGATGAAGTAGTCGAACACGGCGCGGGCGTTGCCGCCGATCGAGCGGTGCGCTTCGTCGGAGATGACGAGATCAAAGTCGGTCGGCGAGAACAGCTTCTGGTACTTGTTGTTGAACAGCAGGGACTGCACGGTGGTGACGACAATCTCGGCGCGTCGCCAGTCGTCCCGGTTCTCCTTGTAGATCACCGTTTGATAGTCGGCGGACAGCACGGCCGCGAAGGACTTCTTGGCCTGGTCCTCCAGCTCAAGACGATCGACGAGGAACAGCACGCGGCGCACGTTGCCCGAACGCAGAAACAGCTTGATCACGGCGGCGGCGGTCAGGGTCTTGCCGGTGCCGGTGGCCATCTCGAACAGGAAACGGTCTTTGCCATCGCCGACTGCGGCCTGAAGGCTGTGAATGGCCTTGACTGATACGGCCGGAGAAAGCGCAGTTTGTTGGCCTGGATGTAGCCGGGACGCTCGGCTTCGTTTTGCCAGGCGGCTGCGGATGCGTAGTTCGGGCGCTGGGTGCGAACGATGTAGTCCGCGCCGACCGGCTCTTCGATCAATCGCTGCGAATTGGGCGTGACCTTCTGGTAACCGGTGACCGAGTCCGGTGTCGGAAACGAGGTGATGACGTAGGGGCTGCCGCGTTCGAGGTCCCAGAAGTAGTGCAGGTTGCCATTGGAAAGAATGACGAAGCGGCAGTTCTGCGACTTGGCGTATTTGCGCGCCTGCTCTTTGCCGATGAGCGGATTCTTGTCTTCGGCTTTGGCTTCGAGAACAAGCAGCGGAAAGCCCTTGGCATCGAGCAAGAGAAAGTCAACGAAGCCTTTTGTGATCTTCTCGAAGTTGGCGCCAAGCGCGTCCAGGTCGGTCGACTTGATCGTGACGCTGGGTTCAAGGCGAATGTTGGCGGGCGCAGTGCCATCCGCAAAGAAACGCCAGCCAGCCGCTTCGAGCAGCTTATTGATCTTGATGCGGGCTGTGGCTTCCTTGTCGGGCATTCAGAGTCCTACGCCAGCGATGGTGGTTTGGTGGCATCAATGGCCACCATCGGAGGGCGATCTTCATCTGCCCCCGTTTGGCCGACAACTGCCGATCGGCATATTACACCGACCGCAAAGCTGCATTGCGGTCGATCAAGCGGCACGCCGTCTCGCCAGCACCGACTTTTTGGCCGCCACTTCACCATGCCGCCCCTGCCTGCCTTGATTACAAAAATGTAATCCGCACGTCATCTTGCCGTGGGTTTGGCTTTTGCAGAATGCGTGATACATCAAACAACGGGTAGCGTGGGCATGGTGGCAGGGAATCTCCGATTTGTTGGCACCGCACTGGTCTGTGCCGTGACCTTACTGCTCGGTCAGTCGGCGTTGGCGGCGGGCGGCCTGACATCCGCCCTGGAGCAAGCCTGGCGGTTGCATCCGCAGGCCGCCGCGCTCGATGCGCGCGACGCCGAGGCGCAGGCCGCGCGGGACATCGCCGGCGGGCTGACGCCGGAACCGGGTACCATTTCCATCGGTAGTCGCAACGACCGCTGGAATCGTGATCGGGGGGAGCAGGAATACGAAGTCGAACTGGCAACGCCCTTGTGGCTGGCGGGACAAAAGGCAGCGCGCGAAGATGCGGCCTCGAGCCAGATCGATGAAGTGGCGGCGAAGCGCGCGGCAGTGCGCTGGGAACTGGCCGGCGAACTGCGCGAGGCGTGGTGGACGCTGGCTGCGGCGCGCAACGCGCGGGCGCTGGCGGCCCGCCGTGCGGAGACTGCGCGCGCCTTGGAGTCCGACGTGCGGCGGCGCTACCGCGCGGGCGATGTGTCGCGCATCGACGGCAATCTGGCGCAGTCGGAAGTGCTCGCCGGCGAGGCGGAACTGATCGAGGCCGAGGCGAATCTGCTGCAGGCGGAACAAGTCCTGCGCACGCTGACCGGCGGCAATGCGCCGGTCGACACCGGCGAGGAAGCGCTAGCGCAAACGGCGCAGCGCAGCGCGGACGCCGCCGCCACGCATCCGCTGCTAGTCGCCGCCGCCGCTGCCGCCCGCAGTGCGCGGGCGCGGACAACGGTCGCCGCAGAATCCCGGCGTGCCGCTCCGGAACTGGCATTGCGCGTAGTGCGCGAGCGCGGCGACTTCACCGAACCTTACGCCAACAGCATCGGCGTACGTTTGAAGATTCCGTTGTCCTCGGGCGCGCTGGTCCGCCGCGACACCGCTGCGGCACAGGCCGAGGCCAGCCAGGCCGACGCCGAAATGCTCCGTGCACGGACCCGCGTCGAGCTGGAGACGGAGCGCGCCCAACGCACGCTGGCTGCGGCCGGGCGACAACTTGCCATGGCCGAAGAGCGCCGTGTGCTCGCCGCCGACAACCTGCGCCTGGCGGAAAAAGCGTTCGCGCTGGGCGAATCCGATCTGTCGGCGCTGCTGCGCATCCGCGCCACCGCCTTCGACGCCGAATCCTTTTACGACCGCCAGCGCGTGGCCCGCGCTGCGGCGATATCGCGTTTGCAGCAAGCCCTGGGAGTATTGCCGTGAGACAGATTGTTGCAGTCGCTTTGTTTTCCGTGGCGCTTTCGGCCTTCGGTCACGGCGGGGAGGATCATGGCGCGCCACCGCCACCCGTCAGCAATGGAGTGGCGCCGCGTGCACTGGCCGCCACCGAGGAGTTCGAAGTGGTAGCCGCTCTCGAAGGCAAGCAGCTGGTGATGTATGTCGATCGCTTCGCCAGCAACGAGCCAGTGGTGAAAGCCAAGGTAGAGATTGAGGGTGCGGGATTGAACGGACTTGCCGTCGAGGCTGCGCCCGGCACCTATGTGATGGACATTGCGGCAGCCATGCCGCCGGCCAAGCATGCCTTGACGATCAGCATCGAAGCCGGCGACACCGCTGACTTGCTTACCGCGACGCTGGACACGTCACTCCCGGTGGTCGCCGATGAGCGTGTGCACAACTGGGGCGAGCGGCTTGTCTGGAGCCTTGCCGCCCTGCTGCTTGTTAGCGGCGCCTTGCTGGTCGTCCGGCGCAACGGTAAAAAAGCCAAAGGAATCTGAAAATGGAGCGAAGGGGAATTTCAGTGATGTACGCCATCAACGTGTGCTTGCTTGTCGCCGCGACAGCCCTGGCTTTCGTCGCGAACAGCGCGCTGGCCCACGGCGACGAAGATCACAGCCTGGACGCCAAGAAGCCTGCTGGCACTGCGCCGACCAGCGCCGCATCAGGTACATCGAGCACGCCGGGCACGCCGGCCGCATTGCAGCGCCTGGCCGATGGCAGCCTGTTCGTACCCAAGTCGGTGCAGCGTCAACTCGGCGTTCGCACCCAGCCGGTACGCATTGGCGATCTCGCGGCGACGGTCGAACTCAATGGCAAGGTGATTGCCGACCCGAACAGCGGCGGTCGTGTCCAGGCCTCCGTTGCTGGCAGCGTAATGCCCGGCCCCAAGGGCATGCCGACGGCGGGACGCAAGGTCGTCAAGGGCGAGCTGCTGGCCTGGCTGCGCCCGGTGGCCAGCGCCATCGAACTCGGCAACCAAAGGGCTCAATTGGCCGAACTGGAAGCCCAACTGGCGATCGCCGATGGCCGCGTGAAGCGTGTCGAACAACTTGAAGGCGCCGTGCCGCAAAAGGAAATCGATTCAGCACGCATCGAACGTGACGCGCTGCAAAAGCGCCGCGCCTTTGTCTCCGCCAGCATCGATAGTGCCGAGCGGCTGCTAGCGCCAGGAGCTGGCGTGATCAGCGCCTCGCACCACCTGGTGGCCGGTCAGATCGTCGATGCCAGGGAAGTCCTGTTCGAGATCGTCGATCCCGAGCGTCTTGCGGTCGAAGCGCTGGCCTACGATGCGGGGATCGGCGCGAGCCTGATCTCGGCCAGTGCGCTGGCGGAGCAAACCGCGCTGAAACTCGACTATGTCGGCGGTGGCCGTCAGTTGCGCGAACAAGCGCTGCCGCTCTTGTTCCGCATCGTTTCCGCCAACTCGATGGTGGCCGTCGGCCAGCCCGTCAAGGTAATGGTGCGCACGGCACACGAGATCAAGGGCGCGGCGATGCCGCGCTCGGCGCTGACAAAAGTCGGTGCTGGCGAGACGGCGGTGTGGGTGCATACCGAGGCGGAGCGCTTCGTCGCCCGCAAGGTGCGTATCCAGGCCCTCGATGCCACCAACGTCGCCATCATCGACGGCCTGCATGAGAGAGACCGCGTGGTGATTGTGGGTGCCGGCCTGTTGTCCCAGGTCCGCTAAAGCATGTTCGATTTCATCATCCACACCGCGCTCAAGCAGCGGCTGATCGTCCTCGGTGTCTCGCTGCTGCTGATCATCTACGGCGCCATCACGCTGCGCCAGATGCCGGTCGATGTCTTTCCCGACCTCAACAAACCGACCGTGACATTGATGACCGAGGCCGGCGGCATGGCTCCCGAAGAGGTCGAGCAGCTGGTGAGCTTTCCGCTCGAATCGGGCATGAACGGCATGCCGGGCGTAACGCGCGTGCGCTCGGTATCGGGCATCGGTCTGTCAATCATTTATGTCGAATTCGAGTGGGGTACGGACATCTACCGCAACCGGCAGCAGATTGCCGAACGGTTGAATCTGGTACGCGAACAGCTACCGCCCGGCATCGTGCCGCAACTCGGACCGATTTCCTCGATCATGGGTGAGATCCTGTTGATCGCCATTCCTGCCGATCCGGCCCAGGTCAGCCCGATGGCGGTCCGCGAATACGCCGACTGGGTGATGCGGCCACGACTGCTGACCATTCCCGGCGTCGCCCAGGTGATTCCCATCGGTGGTGAAGTGCGCCAGTATCGCGTCGAGCTGAAACCCGCGCAGTTGCAGGCACTGGGCATCGAGCGGGAGAAACTCGACGCCGCGTTGAAGGATTTCGGCGCCAATACCAGCGGCGGCTTTCTCGAAGCCCAGGGCCGCGAATACCTGATTCGCCAGATCGGCCGCAGTTCGCGCATCGAGGATCTGCAGAATCTGGTGGTGGCGGTCAAGAACGGCCAGCCGATTCTGCTCAGGCAACTCGCCGACGTAAAGCTGGCGCCGGCCATCAAGCGCGGTGACGGCAGCTACAAGGGCAAACCGGCGGTAATTTTGTCGGTGCAGAAACAACCCAGCGCCGACAGCGTCACACTCACCCGCGAGGTCGAAAAAGCCATCGCCGAACTGGACAGAAGCCTGCCCACGGGCATGGACAAACCGTCTTTCCTCTTCAAGCAAGCCGACTTCATCGAGCATTCGGTCGGCAACGTCAAAGATGCACTGCGCGACGGCGCGATCCTGGTCGCGGTGATCCTCTTCCTGTTCCTGCTCAACGTACGCACCACGGCGATCTCTTTGATCGCGATTCCCTTATCGCTGATGGTGACCGCGCTGGTGTTCCACTACATCGGGCTGTCGATCAACACCATGACCCTAGGCGGGCTGGCGATTGCCATCGGTGAACTGGTGGATGATGCCGTGGTCGACGTCGAAAATGTCTTGCGCCGGCTGAAGGAAAACACCCAGAGCGCCAATCCGCGACCGCCACTCGATGTCATCGCCAGCGCGTCGAGAGAGGTACGAACCGGCGTGGTTTATGCCACTTTTGTTGTCGTACTGGTGTTCGTGCCGCTGTTTGTGCTGCCCGGCATCGAAGGTCGACTGTTTACGCCACTGGGTATTGCCTACGTCGTGTCGATTCTGGCCAGCATGCTGGTCGCGGTCACCCTGACCCCCGTGCTGTGCTTTTACCTCTTGCCGCAGATGAAGCGACTGCATGCCGGCGATAGTCCGCTCGTGCTCTGGCTCAAGCACTGGGACGCGAAGCTGCTGCACTGGTCCTTCGGTCATGCGCGCAGCCTGCTGGCCGGCGCCTTGGCGTTGGTGGTGATCGTGGCGGCGACGGTGCCCTTCTTCCCGCGTGCCTTCCTGCCGTCCTTCAACGAAGGTACGCTGACTGTGAACGTGCTGCTCAATCCTGGCACCTCCCTAACCGAATCCAATCGCATCGGCACGCTGGCGGAGCAGCTCGTGGCGCAGGTGCCAGAGGTCACGCAAATGGGCCGCCGCACTGGCCGCGCGGAGCTTGACGAGCATGCCGAAGGCGTGCACTACACCGAGATGGAAGTTGATCTCAAGGCGTCCAGCCGCAACCGCGACCAGATCATTGCCGATATCCGCCAGCGACTGGCCACGTTACCGGCGGTTACCAGCGTCGGCCAGCCGATCTCGCACCGGCTCGATCACCTGCTCTCCGGCGTGCGTGCCCAGATCGCGCTGAAAGTCTATGGCGACGATCTCGACACGCTGCGCGGCCTCGCCGCTGATCTACGTGGCCGACTGGCGAAGATTCCCGGCATCACCGATCTGCAGATCGAAAAGCAGGTGCTGATCCCGCAAGTAAAAATCCATCTCGATTACGAGAGGGCAGCGCTCTATGGTGTCGCCCCCGGCGCCATGCTGCGTGGTCTGGAGCAAATGATCGAGGGTGAGCGCATCACGCAGATTGTCGAAGGCAACCGGCGTTTCGATTTGCTCGTGCGCCTGCCTGAAACCGCGCGCGGGCCGCAGGCGCTGGCCGATTTGTTGATCGAGACGCCGGCCGGCGCGGTGCCCTTGTCGAAAATTGCCAGCGTGGAAGAATCCGACGGTCCCAATCAGATCAGTCGCGAGAATTCACGCCGGCGCATCGTGCTCTCGGCCAATGCAGATAACAGCGCCAATGGCCGCGATATGTCGAAAGTCATCGCCGACATTCGCACCGAACTGGCCGCCCGGCCAATGCCGGAAGGCTACTTTTTGGCACTGGAAGGCCAGTTCCAGGCGCAGGAACAAGCGGCGCGCCTGATCGCCTTGCTCGCTGTCATATCGCTGACCGTGATCTTCATGGTGCTCTACAGTCGCTATCGCTCGACGACCCTGACGCTGATCATCATGGGCAACATCCCGCTAGCGCTGGTCGGCAGCGTGATCGCGTTGTGGATTTCGGGCCAGCCCTTATCGGTTGCCGCATTGGTGGGCTTCATCACGCTGACCGGTATCGCCACCCGCAACGGCATTCTCAAGATCAGTCACTACATCAATCTTTGTGCCTTCGAAGGTGAAACCTTCGGCCACCAAATGATTGTGCGCGGTTCGCTGGAGCGTCTGACACCGGTACTAATGACCGCGCTGGTGGCCGCCTTCGCCCTGCTGCCACTGATGCTCGCCGCTGACGCCCCGGGCAAGGAAGTGCTGCATCCGGTGGCCGTCGTGATCTTCGGCGGCCTGGTGAGTTCGACACTACTGGATTCCCTGCTCACACCGCTGATGTTCTGGCTGTGGGGAAAGCCCGCCCTGAACCGCTTGCTGGCGGACAAGTCACAAGAAAGTTTCTGACCCAGTTTCACTTAACCACGGAGAGTTCAACATGAAATCCCTGAAAGCAATGATTCCTGTCGCCACACTGCTTGCCGCCCTATTCACGGGCAGCGCTGCTTTTGCCCATAGCGACGAGTACCTGGACACCCAGAAAGCGCCCAACGGCGGCCAGTTGCGCATGGCCGGTGCCTATCACTTCGAACTGGTTGTCGCCAAAGACAGCAAGGAAGCCAAGGACAACCCGGTCACCGTTTATGTCACCGACCACGCCGGGGCTAAGGTGCCTACAGTCGGTGCGGGCGGGACGGTAACCATCCTCGCCGGCAAGGCAAAATCAACCGTAAGTCTGGCGCCAGATGGTGACAATCGGCTAAAGGGCGTCGGCAAATACGCCTCGACTGCGGACATGAAAGCCGTCGTCTCGGTCACTGTCGCCGGCAAGGCCGCCGAGCAGGCGCGCTTTACGCCGCTGGCTGTGGTCATGGATGAGCATGCCGAGCACAAACACTAATCGCAAACACTAATCGCTGCGGTCGCCGCCGTCCCGCCAGCACCGACTTTTTGCTGACGGCTTACTCGCCGTCGCCACCACCCTTTTTCATGACCTTACCTTCGGCGGCGCGCTGTTTGCGCACTTCTTTCGGATCGGCAATCAAGGGGCGATAGATCTCGACGCGGTCTCGATCGCGCAGCACGGTATCAGGCTTGGCCAGCTTGGCGTAGATGCCGAGCTTGTTCTTCGTCAGGTCGATTTCGGGAAACTTCTGCAGCAAACCCGATGCTTCGATGGCCTGCTGGACGGTTGTTCCTTCGGCCAGTTTCAGCCGCGCGATTTCCTGCCGCTCGGCCAATGCGTAGATGACCTCAATCTGCAAACTATCCGCCATAAATCTGCCTCGCGCGCTTGACGAAGGATTCGACGAAGGAATCCGCAATGTAATTGAACACCGGCCCCAGAACCTTGGCCAGCATGCGACTAGAAAATTCGTAATGCAGATGAAACTCAACCTTGCAGGCGGTATCGCCGAGCGCAGTGAAGCGCCAACGCCCCTCAAGGGTAGTGAACGGTCCTTCCCGCAGGTGAATCAACATCAGATACGGGATTTCCTTTTGATTGACCGTCGAAAACTGCGATTTGATGCCACGGTAAGCAATTCGGATCGTGGCCGAGGTAATCGACTCGTCCCGCTGCAGCAACTCGGTTCCACCGCACCAATTGAGAAACTGTGGATAGTCCTCAACCCGATCGACCAGATCAAACATCTGGGCGGGTGTGCGTTCGATGAGGACAGATTTTTCAACCAGCGGCATGAATTTCGGGTGACTTCGACGGGTTTCGGATGGGCGATGAATGAAGAATCGGGGCGGGCTTCGACTAAACTGCGTGATTCTAACCGCTGCCACACGCGCCGTCCTGCGGCCGCTTTCCTTCTGTCCCTCCTACCCACGCCATGAGCATCACCGACAACAAAAAGGCCTTTCACGACTACTTCATTGAAGACCGCTTCGAGGCGGGACTCATGCTGGAAGGCTGGGAGGTGAAATCCATCCGTGCCGGACGCGCCCAGATTCGCGAAGGTTATGTCCTGATCAAGGGTGGCGAACTCTTCCTGATCGGCGCCCACATGACGCCACTGATCTCCACCTCAAGTCATGTACACCCCGATCCGGTACGGACACGCAAATTGCTGATGCACAAGAATGAAATCAGCAAGTTGATCGGCAAGGTCGAACGGGCCGGCTACGCCCTGGTGCCGTTGGACCTGCATTTCACGCGCGGACGAGTCAAGTTATCGATTGGTCTGGCCAAGGGCAAGAAGCAGCACGACAAGCGTGACACCGAAAAGCAGCGCGATTGGGACCGGGAAAAAGGTCAGATCATGCGCAACAAACGCGCCTGAACTCACACCAAGCAGCAAGCTTACGGCCCGCGACCGTGGCGCGGACGCTGATACAACTCGCGACCGGCATCATGGATCTCACGCCGTAGCTCCCGTCGCTCCTCGCGTGACATACGCGGTGGCTCGGATGGCATACCCGAGTCGGAATTCGTCACCCAATTCAGCCGCCGTCCGCGTTGCATCGGCGGTGGCGGTGGCGCCGGCTGGAATTCCTGTCGCGGCAAAAACTGGCCTTGCAGAATGTCACCTTCCGTCGGGCTGGCAAAGGCGATCCCGCTCGTCGCCAAACCCAATGTGCAGACGGCACTGACCACGGCCAGCGCTAAAGAACCACCCTTCCCACGCTGTGTTAGCCGCGAAAGAGCATCGTCAAAAGCGCAATTGAATTCCATCCGCGAATTCTAGTCGCGAGGGTCATGGACACCCGCCAGGCTTTGTAATCGTTTGTAAAGGCCGCTGGCCACCGACAGCCAATCTCGTTAGCATTCGCCCTCATGACCGAGATAAAAACCGAGACCAAAGCCGATACCCGTCACAAGATTCTGGTCGTCGATGACGATCTGCGTTTGCGCCAGTTGCTTGAGCGCTATTTGAATGAGCAGGGCTTCACCGTCAAGGCCGCACCCGACGCCGAAGCCATGGATCGCGCCCTATCACGCGAACTGTACGACCTGTTGGTGCTCGATCTGATGCTACCCGGCGAGGACGGCCTGGCCATTTGTCGTCGTTTGCGCGGTCAGGGCAATCCGATCCCCATCATCATGCTGACCGCCAAAGGCGATGAGGTCGACCGCATCATCGGCCTTGAACTCGGTGCCGATGATTACCTGCCCAAACCCTTCAATCCGCGTGAACTGGTAGCACGTATTCACGCCGTGCTGCGGCGCCAGGTCGCCCCGCCACCACCGGGCACGCCCAGCGCAAGCGACGAACCGATCGCCTTCGGTCGCGTCCTGGTGAATCTCGCTACCCGCGAACTGACGCGGGATAGCGAAACCACCTTGCTCACCACTGGCGAATTCTCACTGCTCAAAGTGCTGCTGGAACACCCGCGCCAACCCATGAGCCGGGACAAGCTGACCGAACTGGCGCGCGGCCGCGAATACGAAGTCTTTGATCGCGCCATCGACGTCCAGATGTCGCGCCTGCGCAAACTGGTCGAGGATGACCCAGCCAAGCCGCGTTACCTGCAAACCATCTGGGGCTTCGGCTACGTTTTTGTTCCCGACGGGAGCAAGAACACCGCTGAACGGTGAGCGACCTAAGCGCCACATGGCGCACCCGGCTATGGCCGCGAACCCTGCTTTGGCGCACCTTTCTCCTGGTCGCGACCCTGATGCTGCTTTCGGTGGCGGCGTGGTTCCTGATTTTCAGCACCTATGAGCGCGAACCGCGTGCCCGACAGCTGGCCCAGACACTGGCTAGCGTCGCCAACCTGACCCGCGTTTCGCTGCTCTCGGCCCGTGCCGATGCTCGCCTCGGGCTGCTGCGGGAACTCTCCGACCGCGAAGGCATCCACATCTACCCGGCTGAAGCCGATGAGGTCATCGAGCCGCTGGACGCCAATCCTTTGCTGGCCCTAGTGCATGAACACCTGCGCGAGCAACTCGGCACGAAGACGCGCATGACGCTGCAACGCAATGGTGAGAACGCCTTATTCGTCAGCTTCCGCATCGACGATGAAACCCCAAACGCTGGCGCCGGTGAGAGTGAAGGCGATGGTGAATTCTGGGTCGCCCTGCCCCGCGAGCGCATCGAACGTCGCTTCCCGATCAACTGGATCGGTTGGGGCGCCGCAGTGTTGTTACTCTCCCTGGCAGGTGCCTGGCTGATCGTGTTTCGCATCACGCAGCCACTAAAAGCGATCAAGCGTGCGGCGCAGAAAGTCGGTGCTGGCGAGACGCCGCCGCCGCTGGCCGAACATGGCCCCGAGGAAGTCGTTGCGGTAGCGCAAGCCTTCAACCACATGAGCGCCGACCTGGCGCGACTCGACCAGGACCGCGCCCTGATTCTGGCTGGAATCTCCCACGACCTGCGCACGCCACTAACGCGCCTGCGTATGGGTATCGAAATGACCGCCGACCCGGCGATGCGCGACGGCATGAGTGCCGATGTCGAAGAAATGGACAAAACCATTTCGCAATTCCTCGACTTTGCGCGCACCGGCAATGGCGACGGCAGCGTGACAGAAACTCTCGAACCGCTGGATGTGCAGACCCTGCTGCTTGAGTTGACCGAGCAATACCGGCGCCGCAATTTGCCGGTGACACTGCAACCCGCCGTATCGCCAGCACCGACTTTTGTCCGCGCCCGGCCGCAGGCCCTGCGTCGTGCGCTGACCAACCTGATCGACAACGCCCTGCGCTACGCGCCGGGAGAACCGCCGCTACTGAGCTGCCGTCACGAAGGCAAGTCGGTCATCATCGAGACCCAGGATCAAGGGCCGGGCATTCCCGCAGCCGACGTCGAGCGCGTCAAGCGCCCCTTTACCCGGCTCGATACCGCGCGCAGTAATGTCGTCGGTGCCGGTCTCGGCCTGGCGATCGTCGAGCGTATTGTCCGCAGCCACGGTGGCGAGCTGCACTTGGTGCCCGGCGCACAGCGGGGTTTGCTCGCCCGTGTTAACCTGCCGGCTTATGACAAACACTGAAACCACACCGTATCAACTGATTGGCGGCGAGGCCGGTCTGCGGCGTCTGGTGCAGCGCTTCTATGCGCTGATGGATACGCTGCCGGAAGCCTACAGCATCCGCAAACTGCATCCCGCCGATTTATCTGGTTCCGAGGAAAAGCTGTTCATGTTCCTCTCCGGCTGGCTGGGCGGACCGCCACTATTTGCCGAAACCTTTGGTCATCCGCGCCTGCGTGCGCGGCATCTACCCTTCACCATTGGCAATGATGAAGCCGGGCAGTGGATGCTGTGCATGCGCCAGGCCATGGCCGAGGAATTGCCTGACGAGCGCCTGCGCACCGCCCTGGACAAGGCCCTGACCGACCTCGCGCAACACATGCGCAACGCTTGAGCCGTCAACGATGACCGCTAACTCATCGACCATCGATAGCTTGCGCGACAGCCAGCGTGAATGGCATCGCCAACGGCTTGCTACACTGCAAGCAGCCGATGGCTGGCTTACCCTGATTGGCCTCGTCTGGCTCGACAATGGCACGCACACGGTCGGTACCGATCCCACCTGTACTATTCGCCTGAAAGACGAACAAGGCGAACCAAGCAGCCACCCCGCGCACTGGGGGCGCCTTGAAATTGACGGCACGACGGCGCACTGGATCGACCACGAAGCTCGTCAAAGCGTGCTCCAAACCGACCGTAGCGGTGCCCCCACGCTGATCCGGCATGGGCCGCTCAGCTTTCTCGTGATCGAACGCGATGGCGCGCTTGCGCTACGCGTGCGCGACGAACACGCACTCACGCGAACCACCTTTCGCGGCATCGATCTGTTTCCATTTGATCCGAATCTCCAGATCACAGCACTCTGGGATGGCGCCACTGCGCAGTTCAGCCATCAAGGCGGCGAGTACCATCTACGACCACAAAATCCGGCGGCGAATCCGCTGCACTTTGTGATCGCGGATGCCACCAGTGGTAAGGAAAGCTACGGCGGCGGACGTTTTCTGCATATTCCAGCACCGCAGGACGGAGTTCTTCAGCTCGACTTCAACCGCCTGATCAACCCGCCCTGCGCCTTCACGCCCTTTGCCGTCTGCCCCATGCCGCCGGCCGAGAACCGCCTTCCATTCGCCATTTTGGCTGGGGAAAAGCCTTACCCACACACTTGAGCGGCTTACTTGTTTTACTTGTCGCCCAGCCCCTTGATGGTGATAAAGGTCTGGGATTCACCGCGACGCACCAGCAAGGTCACCGTGGCGCTCTTGTCAAACTTGTTCAGGATTTCGTTCAACTGAGCGACCGACTTGATTTCGACTTGCCCACCGCCTCTACTGATAACGCCGAGGATGATGTCGCCCTGACGCAATTCAGTACGCACGCCACCATTGCGCACGTCTTCGACGATCAGACCATGGTTTATGCCCAACGCTTTCCGCTGCTCGGCTGTCGGTACGCCCAAGACCAAGCCCAGGCGATTGGGTTCTGCGGCTTCAGGTGCCTTGCTGCCACGTCGGCTCGACTGAGCGCCGGCTTCGTCGGGCATTTCTCCCACCGCCACCGTCAAATCACGGCCTTCGCCTTTGCGCCATATATTTACAGTCACCTTGCTGCCGGGTCGGGTGCTACCCACCATACGCGGCAAGTCACTCGATTGTGCGACGACTTTGCCATCAAAGCGCAGAATGATGTCGCCGGCTTCAATACCGGCCTTGTCGGCCGCAGCCCCCTTCTCGACTGACGCCACCAAGGCGCCCTGGGGCTTACTCAAACCAAAACTTTCTGCCAACTCCTTGCTAACTTCCTGAATGCCAACGCCAAGGCGACCGCGACTGATCTTGCCATTGGATTGCAGCTGCGACTTGATATCCAGAGCCACATCAATCGGGATGGCGAACGAAAGCCCCATGTATCCACCGGAGCGCGAGTAAATCTGCGAGTTGATGCCGACCACTTCGCCCCTCATATTGAACAGCGGCCCTCCCGAGTTGCCGGGGTTGATGGCGACGTCGGTCTGGATAAAGGGAACATAGTTCTCATGATTCAATGAACGACCTTTGGCACTGACAATGCCAGCGGTGACGCTAGATTCGAGGCCAAAGGGGGAACCAATCGCGGCAACCCACTCGCCAACCCGCAATTTTGTCGGATCACCGAAACGCACGGCGGGCAGATCCTTGGCCTCAATCTTGATCAGCGCGACATCGGTGCGTTTGTCCGCACCGATAACCTTGGCTTTGAATTCGCGCCTATCGGTTAGCTTGACCAATACTTCGTCGGCCGATTCCACGACGTGGGCGTTGGTCAGAACAAAACCGTCAGCGCTGACAATGAAGCCCGAACCCAGCGAACGATTCTTGTATTCGCGCGGCGGCTGATTCGGCGCCTGGCCCAGCCCCGACCCCGGCGGCAGGAAACGACGGAAAAACTCAAATGCCGGATCATCTTCATCAAAAGGAAAAGCCGGACTACCCGATCGGTTTCCTTTGACCACCTGCGTGGTACTAATATTGACCACGGAAGCGCCCTGCTTTTCCGCCAACTCGGTGAAATCAGGTAATTCGCGGGTTTGCGCCACGGCTTGCAGGGCGGAAAACACGGTAAATAAAACAGCTATCAGGATCTTGTTCATAGCGACTCCGAAATATGACATGCGGCCACCTGCGACCGCTCAAGACTAAGCACCGAACCAGAACGACGCAGGCGAGTTTCGTTCCAGCGCAAAAAAAACAATCCACCCCCCAGTCCGAGCAGCGTTCCGGCAACCGCTCCGGGATCGTTTCCTACGTTTTGCCCAACCGCCGCAGCGGCAATTACCAACAGCGCCGGCATCAAGTACGAAAACCAGGAAGCGCGCAATACCGTTCCCTCGGCCACGGTCAAACTGACCCGGTCGCCCAGTCTGGCTCCGATCCGGTTGGTCACCCGATAACGACGAGCACCATTGCCGAGTCCAATCAGGCCAGAATGGCACCCCCCGGCCGAACTACATTGGCCACAAGCCGAGGCCCGTTCCGGAATCTCGACCCATACGTCCTGACCGCCGGCATCGAGCGCGACCACCACACCTTCGCTACTGATCATCGCGCCCGCCGTTCGATTCCGTCGCCCAAGCGACGCACTGCCGCTGCCGGCACCTCACCGACGACGACGGCCTGGAAATCATTGATCCGCCGTCGATACACATGCACCGCACCGAGTTGAACCAGTTCATCCGCAACGCCTCCGGTTCCTGGCTCGAGAAAAATTGAAATCGCCGCCAGACCGTCCGAAAACACCACATGCATACTGTCGGTATTGGTGGCAGAGCCGGTGTTCAAGGATGGGCGCCGCATCACACTCTGCTTGCGAAACCCCGGCAAGTTGTTGCGAAACACCCATGGCATGTCTTCTGGACGAACCTCGTTTGACGTCACACGCTTCACTTTGAGCTTCCCGGCATCGAATTTGGGGACGAGCGCATCTCGATCAAGAGCCCCCCCGATGTTGACTTGAGTAAAGGCAAACGACTCAAGCGTCTCGCCGCGCTCGCCCAATAAATTGGCCTTCAGCAACAAGCCACTCACCGGATCAATCCAGAGTTCATGGGCGTAGCGATAAGCGTCACGCGGCTCAAGCAACACGGCGCGCCCTTCGATCCCCGCGACGCGACCGGTCTGCGTCTTGCGCACCAGATAGTTTTCGGAAAGATCCCCAGCCGCTAAGGAAAAAACAGCCGGGAAGCCGCGCCGCGATGAATTGCTCTCAACGATCAGCAGTTTTTCGTCGGGCAGGTAGCATTTCAATTCGGCCCCGTCACGCACCACCTCGCGCGGACTTCCGTCCAGCACCTCAATCCGCTCACGTTGCCGGCCACCTTCCGCCGAGTGGGCGATGCGCGAGGTTTCCTCGCGTTTGCCATTTCGATAGACAAAAACGCCGCTATAGGTCAGTTGATTTCCGGCAGAAACAACTTTGCGCAACAAGATTGCGCTCTCGTCAGCAGCGGCAAAAGTCGGTGCTGGCGAGACGGCGGCGACCAGGACAAATGCCAGGCCGCACAAGAAATGACTAGCAGGCTGGCCCGAAATCAAGGTACGCGACGCTCCATCGATACGGTACGCACATGCCGCGTACGACTGACCACGGCCGCCGTCGGCGCATAGGCCTCATGCGCCACCAGATACTCTTGAAGTCGTTCGGACGGCATGGATTTCGTCACCTCCCGCGAGGGTTCCCGTGCAGAGGGCGATACCAAGGCCAATTCAGGAATTCCAGCCCGACCAGAACCGGGAATTCGTGCGAAATCGGTTGCCGTTGGCAAATCAGGATTGCCAAACCCTACCCAGGCCACCACGGCCACGCCCGCTGCCGATGCCGCCAGCACCATCAGCGGTCGCAAACGATCACTGGGGCGCCGCGCCGTCGGCGCCAGTGTGGTCGGTTCTTGCGCCAAGCGTTGCATGACGCGTGCGGTGATATCGGTTTCCAGACCACGCTCACCACGCAGCACATCGCCAATCAAATGAAAATGTTGCCAGTCCCGGCGCAAGGAATTGTCGGAATTGTCGCGGCGCAGCGCACGAAAAATATCTTCGCATTCATGTTCATCAAGTTCGCCATCCATCAGCGCAGAAAGTCGTGTTTTCATCGTGGATTCCACCAGCGTGCTATTCATGGACATCAATTACCAGCGCCGATCCGGCGCCACGTCGAGCAAGGGCTTCAGTTTTACGGCAATCGCCTCGCGCGCACGAAATATCCGCGAGCGAACGGTGCCGATCGGGCAATCCATCACCTGCGCGATTTCCTCGTAGGAAAGTCCCTCGATCTCGCGCAAAGTAACCGCCGTGCGCAAATCTTCCGGCAAGGCATCCACCGCCGCATTGACCGTACCGGCGATCTGCTTGCTCATCAATAAACGTTCGGGTGTATCGGTGTCGCGCAACAGCTCCGCCTCGTCGATTCCCTCGGCTTCTTCGCTGTCGAGTGGTGTCGAGGTCGGCGCCTTGCGGCCATGGGAAATCAGCCAGTTCTTGGCCGTATTGACACCGATACGGTAAAGCCAGGTATAGAACGCGCTGTCGTTGCGAAAACCGGGCAAGGCCCGATAGGCGCGGATAAAAGTCTCCTGCGCAATATCCTCGACCTCGAATGGATCGCGAATCATGCGCGAAAGCAACCGCGCCAGTTTGCGCTGGTATTTCGCGACCAGCAAACCAAATGCCTGCTTGTCGCCGTTTTGTACGCGTTCGACCAGAATGCGGTCTGCCTCGCGTTCTCCCATGGGGCCCCGCCTGTTGTTGGTATGCGCCAGCCACACCGCCACTGACGCGCCGAGTATAACAAGGCCGCGTAAAGGGCCGCGCCATATCGGGGGTCGGAGATTGCGTGAGATTCATCGCTGCTGGGCAAATAGTGTCGATGTAGTGGCTGACCCCCTGAAAGCTGAATAGTTCCATCCGTAGCAGGGGCAAAACAGCATGCTATATTCCTTACCATGACTGATCCAGCCGCTCTTTCCTTTGACGTCCTCATTATTGGCAGCGGCCTGGCGGGCCAGGCGCTGGCCTTGAAACTGGCCGACCAGCGACGTGTTGCCCTGATCTCGAAAAAGCAGATGACCGACTCCGCCTCGGCCTGGGCGCAGGGAGGCATTGCCGCTGTACTTGATCCATCTGACTCGGTTGAAGCACATATCGACGACACCTTCAAGGCCGGTGGCGGATTGTGTGATCCGCAAGCCACCCGTTTTGTCGTCGAGCATGGTCGAGCCGCAATCGATTGGCTGGTGGAACGCGGCGTCCCCTTTACACGCGATGATTCTGCCCTCGGCTACCACCTGACACGTGAGGGCGGGCATGGTCAGCGACGCGTCATTCACGTCGCCGATGCCACCGGCGCTGCCGTGCAGGAAACCCTCACAGCGCAGGTGTTGAAGCATCCGAACATCACGGTGCTCGAACACCATATCGCCATCGATCTGATTACGGCAACGAAACTTGGACTACCGCGCAACCGCTGTCTTGGTGCCTATGTTCTTGATACGCAGCGTGATCGCGTATTGACCATCGCCGCCTCGCATACCGCGCTGGCCACCGGCGGTGCGGGCAAAGTCTATCTCTACACAACGAACCCCGATACCGCGACCGGAGATGGCATTGCCATGGCCTGGCGTGCCGGCTGCCGTGTGGCGAATATGGAGTTCGTCCAGTTCCATCCCACCTGCCTGTACCACCCGCACGCCAAATCCTTCCTCATTTCGGAAGCCCTGCGCGGCGAAGGTGGACTACTGCGCCTGCCTGACGGCACCCGTTTCATGCCGCAACACGATCCGCGCGAGGAATTGGCGCCGCGCGATATCGTCGCGCGTGCCATCGACTTCGAGATGAAGAAGCACGGTCTGGATTGCGTTTTCCTAGACATGACGCACAAGCCGGCTGAGTTTCTTTTGGAGCACTTCCCCAATATCCACGCCCGATGCCTCGAACTCGGCATTGATATCACGCACGAGCCGATTCCGGTCGTTCCCGCCGCGCATTACACCTGTGGTGGCGTGGTCATTGACCAATCTTCGCGTACCGATCTGCGCGGCCTCTACGCGATTGGTGAAACCAGCTTCAGCGGCCTGCATGGCGCCAACCGGCTGGCCTCAAATTCGCTGCTCGAGTGTCTGGTATTCGCGGATTCTGCGGCCAAGGATATTCTCGCCGGAGCCCCGGAACCTTCTCCACGCTTGCCCCTGTGGGATGAAAGCCGCGTTCGCGACGCCGACGAAGAGGTGGTGATCTCCCACAACTGGGCGGAATTGCGACGTTGCATGTGGGATTACGTGGGCATCGTGCGCACCAACAAACGCCTCGAACGGGCGCTGCACCGGATCGACTTGCTCAACAAGGAGATCTATGATTTTTACGTGAATTTCCGCGTCAGCAACGACTTGATCGAGCTACGAAATCTTGTCCTCACGGCGCAACTGATCGTGACTAGCGCTCAACGGCGACACGAAAGCCGCGGTCTGCATTTCAGCCGTGACTTTCCGGAAACGCTGCCCCGCGCACTGGATACCGTGCTGACGCCAGAGCGTTAATCTCGTTGGTCCCGAATGCTCGCGCTCGCATTCCAAATGAGCCAGCGCCTGAAACGGCGCCAGTCATCTGCCTGAACGAAACAGTCTGACAACAACACCAGTGAATGCATGGCGCCATCGTCGCGGTAACGCATGACCACAAGGGAACCCAGTAGCGCACTGCTGGAGTGAAGGTTAAGCGCCGTACCGCCAGTACCGACTTTTTCGAATCGCCCGTCGCCCATTAGCAACAAGGCTTCCGGTCGCGGAAGATTCCGTGAATGTGCATACGATGCGCCAATCACGAGCAGGAGAATGCCTGCGAGCCAGCCCGGAATTGAAGACAACAGAACCGCTATCGCGGAGAGAACGTGCGCGAATGCAAGCAGTACGGGCAATTGCCGCGAGCTTTGAAGCGCCACGAATACCGGCGCTACCGATTGCATCGCTACGTCAGGTCGGGTTCGGTTGGGTTAGATCCGGCGAAAAACAAGCGTGCCGTTTGTGCCGCCGAAGCCAAAGTTATTCTTCATCGCGACGTCGATCTTCATCTCCCGTGCGGTGTTGGCACAGTAGTCGAGATCACATTCCGGATCCTGGTCGAAGATGTTGATGGTCGGCGGGCTGATCTGGTGATGAACAGCCAGCACAGTGACCACGGACTCCAAACCACCGGCACCGCCAAGCAGATGGCCGGTCATCGACTTGGTCGAATTCACCACGAGTTGCTTGGCCGTATCGGCACCAAAGGCAAGTTTGATCGCTTCGGTTTCGTTCTTGTCACCCAAAGGTGTCGAGGTTCCATGCGCGTTCAAGTAATGAACCTGATCGGGATTGACACCCGCATTCTTCAGCGCACTTACCATCGAACGACACGGCCCGTTGGTGTCAGGTGCGGTCATGTGATAAGCGTCACCGCTCATGCCAAAACCGGCAAGTTCGGCGTAAATCTTCGCCCCGCGTGCCTTGGCATGTTCGTATTCTTCAATCACCAAGACACCGGCGCCTTCGCCCATGACGAAGCCGTCACGACCTTTGTCCCACGGACGTGAGGCCGTGGCCGGATCATCGTTCCGGGTAGACAAGGCTTGTGCCGACGCAAAACCACCGATTGCCAAGGGGGAAATCGTCGACTCAGCGCCGCCGCAGACCATGACATCGGCGTCGCCGTATTCAATCATGCGTGCCGACAAACCGATTGCATGCAAGCCGGTCGTACACGCCGTCACGACGGCGATGTTTGGCCCCTTCAGGCCATACATGATCGAGAGATTGCCCGAGATCATATTGCTGATCGTACCGGGAATAAAAAAAGGAGAAATCTTGCGTGGGCCGCCACCGAGATAGTCGTTATGCGTGTCCTCGATCATCGGCAGACCACCGATACCGGAACCAATATTTACCCCAATACGTTCCGCGTCCGCTTGTGGCGAATCAAGCCCGGCGTCACGCACCGCTTGAATGCCGGCCGCCATACCGAAATGGATAAAAGTATCCATCCGGCGGGCATCTTTCGGCGACAGGTAGGTCGTTATGTCGAAGTTTTTGACTTCGCCCGCAATCTGCGCCTTGAAAGCCGCCGGGTCAAATTTCGTGATACGGGAAATACCGCTCTTTCCAGCGATGAGATTGTCCCAAGCCTCAGTCACGGTATTCCCAACCGGGGATACGACTCCCAGTCCGGTTACAACCACACGCCGTCGCGTCACGATGAACTCCGATCAGTTCGTAAAAATTACTTCTTGACGTTGGCGTTGACGTAATCCATCGCCTGTTGCACGGTGGTGATTTTCTCCGCGTCTTCGTCAGGAATCTCGCACTCGAACTCTTCTTCGAGAGCCATGACCAATTCGACGGTATCAAGCGAATCGGCACCGAGATCGTCGACGAACGACGATTCATTCTTGATGTCAGCTTCATTGACGCCCAATTGCTCGGCGACGATCTTTTTCACACGCTGTTCGACATTATCCATTTGTTACTACCCCTTCTCTGAGCTTTGTAAGGATGAAAACCCGCAGATTCTACCAAAACGACTGCCTGGCACTATTACAAAATCAAGCCATGTACATGCCACCATTTACATTGATCGTGTTGCCCGTAATGTAAGCCGCCTTGGGCGACGCCAGAAACGCCACGGTGGCAGCAATTTCTTCCACCTGACCAAGTCGCCCGAGCGGAATTTTGCTCAACAATGCATCGCGCTGTGCATCGGGTAGAGCCTTGGTCATGTCGGTATCAATAAAACCGGGCGCGACACAATTGACCGTGATATTGCGGCTACCGAGTTCCTGCGCCAGCGCGCGACTCATGCCAGCCACGCCCGCCTTGGCCGCCGCGTAGTTAGCCTGGCCCGGATTCCCGGCCTCGCCGACAACCGAAGTGATATTGATGATACGGCCGCTCCGCGCTTTCATCATGCCGCGCATGACCAGTTTGGACAAGCGAAACACCGCGTTGAGATTGGTATCGATGACCGAATTCCACTCGTCGTCTTTCAAGCGCATGGCGAGGTTGTCGCGAGTAATGCCGGCGTTGTTCACCAACACAGAAACGGCACCAAACTTCTTTTCGATGTCTGCAATCAAGCTGGCACTGGCCGCCGCGTCGGTCACATTGACGGTTGCACCCCAACCTTTGATGCCGGCTTCGTCGAGCCCTTTCTGGATATCGGCTGCACCACTCTCAGTCGTCGCCGTACCAACAACGATCGCACCCTGGCGCCCAAGCTCTAGCGCAATGGCGCGGCCAATACCGCGCGAGGCGCCCGTGACCAACACGACCTGTCCATTGAGTGCCGTCATGTCATTCCCCTCGTACTGCGGCCAGCGCGGCTTCCAGCCCAGCACGATCGGCCATGGGCAGACCGGTCAAGCCATCGGCACAACGCTTGGCAAGTCCCGCCAGCACCTTGCCCGGACCGCACTCAAGCACCTGAGTCACGCCCGCAGCCTGCATTGCCTGCATGATTTCAACCCAACGCACGGGTGCCGCCGCCTGTCTGACCAAGGCATCCTTGATCGCAGTCGGGTCGACCAGTTGCGCAACGTCAACGTTATTGATGACTGGAATACGTGGCGAGACAACAAGAATATCGGCAAGACGAAGCTTCAGCTTTTCTGCAGCCGGCTGCATCAATGAGCAATGGAAGGGCGCAGACACCGGCAACATCAAGGCACGCTTGGCGCCTTTGGCCTTTACGGCTTCGGCGGCGCGCTCGACGGCCGCTTTGTGGCCAGCAATGACCGTTTGCTTGGGCTCGTTGAAATTGACAGCCTGCACAACTTCGCCCTGAGCAACCTCGGCACACGCCGCCTTCACGCTTTCGGCATCGAGTCCGAGCACGGCGGCCATCGCGCCTTGCCCCGTCGGAACGGCTTCCTGCATGGCCTTGGCGCGAAGTTCGACCAATGGCACTGCATCCTTCAGTGTCAACGCCCCGGCCGCGACCAAAGCTGCGTACTCCCCCAGACTGTGGCCGGCCATCACACTCGGCTCAGCGCCACCAAGGGACTGCCACAGGCGATATACGGCAACCCCCGCAGTCAGCATCAAGGGCTGCGTATTCACCGTTTGATTCAGTGCTTCCGCCGGACCTTCGTTGATCAGTTGCCAAAGATCGCGCCCGAGCGCCGCCGAGGCCTCATCAAATGTCGCGCGCACGATTGCCGCGTCGCCGTAGGCTGCCATCATGCCGAGGGACTGCGAACCCTGGCCGGGAAATACCAATGCAAAGCTCACGATATGTTCTCCGTTTAGAAAACCAGAAGGGCCGCGCCCCATGTGAAACCGCCACCCACGCCTTCGAGCAAAAGTCGCTGTCCCGGAACGATCTTGCCAGCACGAACTGCCTCATCAAGCGCCAGCGGAATCGATGCAGCAGACGTGTTGCCATGCCGCTCGACGGTCACAATGCACTTCTCGATCGGCAGTCCGAGTTTTTTGGCGGTTGATTGCAGGATCCGCACATTAGCTTGATGGGGAATCAACCAGTCGATATCAGCGGCCTTCATACCGGCTGCTACTAAAACTTCGTCAGCAACATCGGCCAGGACGCGTACAGCGAATTTGAATACGGCCGGACCGTCCATGCGCAGGAACGGATCGCCGATCGCAACGCCGCCAGAAACATGGCCAGGAACAGAAAGGATGCCCTGATGGCGACCATCGGCATGCAAGGCCGTCGCCAGAATTCCAGCAGTCTCCGATGCCTCAAGAACGACCGCACCGGCGCCATCGCCAAACAGGACACAAGTTCCGCGATCATTCCAATCGAGAATCCGCGAAAAAACTTCCGACCCCACCACCAGTGCACATTTGTGCGAACCGGAACGAATAAATTTGTCCGCTACTGCCAGCGCGTAGGCGAAGCCGCTGCAAACCGCCTGAAGATCGAAAGCCGGTGCGCCGTTGCGAATCCCCAATTTATCTTGCAGCAAGGCCGCCGTACTGGGAAACACGTAATCCGGCGTGGAGGTGGCAACGATGATCAGATCGACGTCATCGGCCGCCCGACCGGAGGCCGCAAGCGCGCGACGACATGCCTCTGCCGCCAGATCGCTGCCAGTTACCCCTTCGCCGACGAGATGGCGGGTACGAATGCCGGTGCGCTCGACTATCCATTCGTCCGAAGAATCCAGGCCACGCGCAGCGATCAGGCTCGCGTTGTCAATCGCGGGGCCTGGAAGGTAGCTGCCGGTTCCGGTAATGCGCGAATAGATCATGTCGGGCGATATCCTTGAGCCTAGTGTTACAGAAAGTCAGTCGCAAATGGTCGGTGCTGGCGGGACGGCGGCCATGCGTGCGGCGATCATCTCTGGCAGCCGTTGACGCGCCGCCTCGGCAGCACGCTCCAACGCACATCGGAATGCCAGTACATCCGCAGAACCATGGCTTTTGACCACGATACCACGCAGTCCGAGCAAACTTGCCCCATTGTAGCGACGATGATCGAAGCGATCCTTAAAGGCTTTCAGCACCGGCATGGCGAGAAATGCCGCCAGTTTGGTCAGCAGATTGCGCGTAAAGGCGTCTTTCAGGGCACCACTAATCATCTGCGCCAAGCCCTCAGATGCTTTCAGTGTGACGTTGCCGACGAAGCCATCGCACACCACCAGATCGACGGTACCCTTGAAAATATCATTGCCTTCGACATTGCCCTGAAAATTGAGCCCACTTGCGCGCAACAAGTCACCGGCACGCTTGACCACGTCGTTGCCCTTAATGGCCTCTTCGCCAATATTCAGCAGCCCCACCGTCGGCCGCTCGATATGCTCGAGAGCCGACACCAGTAAGGAGCCCATGACGCCGAACTGCAGCAAATGCTCGGCGGTGCAATCGACATTTGCACCAAGATCAAGCATATAGGTGCTGCCGCGCTTCGAGGGCAGAATCGAGCAAATGGCCGGGCGATCAATGCCGTCCAGCGTCTTCAGCACGAAGCGCGAAATGGCCATCAGCGCGCCGGTGTTACCGGCTGAAATGGCGGCATTGGCCCGGCCGGATTTCACCAGTTCGGCCGCAATGCGCATCGATGAGTCTTTTTTGCCACGCATGGCACTGGCCACCGGCTCATCCATGCCGACCACTTCCGAAGCATGCTGAAGGAACAGGCGCGTTCCGAACTCGGCACTGGCGCGATCATAGGCCACGCGCAGATCGTCCTCGCGGCCAACCAGAATGGCGGCGCAATCGGTATCGTGCCGCAAAAACTCGAAGACAGCAGGCACCGTCACGGAAGGACCGTGATCGCCACCCATACAATCTACCGCGAGGGTGATCGCCATCGAATTATGGTTTCAGGATACAAAAATGGCCGGGTGCGACACGCGCAGCCGGCCAATCTTCGTCAAAAGAACTTACTCGCCCTTGGCTTTCAGAACCTTCTTGCCACGATACACGCCCGACGGCGAGATGTGGTGACGGAGGTGAACTTCTCCGGTGGTGGCCTCAACAGCCAGCGGCGGATTGGTCAAAAAATCGTGCGAACGATGCATTCCACGCTTCGAGGGAGACTTCTTATTCTGCTGTACTGCCATGTTGACTACTCCTTGTTCAATGCTTCTTCAAAACCGCCAACGCCGCGAATGGCGACGCTTTTCTGTTCAACTCATCCTCGCCGGGCAACTCGCATGCCTCATGCATTGGCGCGTACGGCAAGGACAAAATGATCTCTTCTTCCACCAACGACGAAATCAACAAGCCTTCGTCGGCGGCAATGGCCTCGTCAGCTTGGCCTTCGCTTCCTTCATCAACCTCATCTTCGGGCCACGGCTCGCCGGTACGAATCAAGCGCAAATGCGCTTCAATTTCCAGCGTGTGAGACACGACACCGAGACACCGCTGACACACCAAACCCAATTCACCGCGAACGGCCAAATGCAGCCACGGCCGCCTCTGCTCATCCAGTTCACCCACCACGGTCACAGCGACTACGCCCGTGTTGACCCCCACCAAATCCTGCAACCGTGCCAACTCAGCAACAGCGCAATAGCCAGTCAGTTGTCCGCAATTTCGCGCAAATTCGATACTGTCTATCGTTTTCCCGAAAAGAGAGGTTTCGTGCGTTAGCGACTGAATTGCAGGTTCGTGCGACATAAACATTGAATGTTATCATGCCCAGCCCATTGTTTTCAAGTCACAAACGCATGACACAACTCGTGCTTGCATCCACATCGCCATTCCGCCGAGAGTTGTTGTCACGGCTGCAAATCCCGTTCGAGACCGTGGCGCCCGATGCCGACGAGTCTCCACTGCCGGGGGAAGCGCCTGCGGCAACGGCTGAAAGGCTTGCTGTCACCAAGGCTCAAGCGGTCGCCGCACGCTTCCCTGCGGCGCTGATCATCGGCTCGGATCAGGTCGCCTATGCCGGAGAACAACGCTTCGGAAAACCCGGGACGCGGAACAATGCCGTGCGCCAGCTAAAATCGATGAGTGGGAAGGACGTCATTTTCCATACCGGACTGTGCTTATTGAATACCGTCACCAGTCGCGTTCAGGTCCGTGGAATCGAGAATTTCGTTGGCTTTCGCGATCTTCGTGACGATGAGATCGAGGCCTATCTGGACAAGGAAGACGCCCTGAATTGCGCCGGAAGTGCAAAATCCGAAGGCCTCGGCATCAGCCTGCTACGCTATTTGCGTGGCGATGACCCGAATGCCTTGGTCGGGCTACCATTGATCGCCTTGTGTGAAATGCTGCGCGCCGAAGGCGTCCCTCTTCCCTGATGTCCAATCTGCAGTCGGGTCAGCTTTGGCTTCTGCCGGTCAGCCTGGGCGGAAATGCGTGGTCGATCTGGTTGCCGCAGGTCGCACATGACCAAGCTTGCCGAATTACCCACTTCATCGCTGAGAGCGCAAAAACTGCTCGTGCCGAAATCAAGGCCATGGGACATCCGGTGCCGATGCGGGAACTTCACATCGAGGAAATTCCACAGCAACTGCCAACAGCGGCGATTGATCGACTGCTGCAACCGCTGCTCGCAGGTCTGGATATCGCCATCGTCTCCGAGGCAGGCTGTCCTGCCGTTGCCGACCCTGGTGCGCTACTGGTTCGCCGCGCCCATGAACTGGGAATTTCCATCAAGCCACTGGTCGGCCCATCCTCGCTGCTATTGACCTTGATGGCATCCGGACTGGATGGCCAGCAATTCGCCTTCCAGGGCTATTTGCCGCCGCGCGATCCTGAACGAGCCAAACGCATTCGGGACCTCGAACGCGAATCAGCCCAGCGCAAGCAAACCCAGCTATTTATTGAAACACCCTACCGCAATATGGCGCTCTTCGCCGCCCTGCTTGAGCAGGGTCAGCCAGCGACTCTGCTTTGCGTCGCCAGCGACCTGACCCTCGAAAGCGAGCAAATACGTACCTTACGGATTCGTGACTGGCGCAGCCAAACTGCACCGGCGCTTGACCGGCGACCCACCGTGTTCGCGCTTCTGGCTTAAATAATCGCCCGCAACACGGCGAAAGCGGCAAATCCAGCGGCGATGGTCAGCAAGGTATTCCGCCAGATCGCCGCCACCCCAATCGCCAGCACGCCCGCCCAGAGTCGTGAATTCTCGGCAATCAGTGCCAACTTGCCGGAAACCAGCAGAAGTTCGGGCGCCACCAAGGCCGTCAACGCAGCAATCGGAACGAACGGCAGCGCGCTACGAAACCAGGATGGCATCGCCCACCGCCCTTCCGCGCCAATAAATGAAAAGCGAATCAAAAAAGTCACGATTCCGCAGGTCACCATCAACCACCAGACGTTCATGGCTTCGCCCTCCTGAGTACCAGACCCGTGGCAAGTCCGGAAAGTGCGGCGGCAAACAAGCCAAGTTTCCATGGCAAACCGGACAGAAGCACGGCCACCAGGGCAGCCACGAGGGCAGTCGCAACACGCACCCGATCGGTCAGCATCGGTACCACGATCGCTATAAAGGTCAATGGCAACGCGAAATCGAGGCCAAGATTCTCCGGTAATTGCGCGCCAAGTAGCACCCCGGCAATCGTGGCAAGCTGCCAACCGGCCCACAACGCGAAACCCGAGCCGAACAAAATCCAGTGCGCCAGCGGCGACTGCGGAGTTTTTAACAGGTGCGGAATTACCGCCGCATAGGCTTCGTCGGTCAGTAAGTACGACAACAATAGCTTCCAGCGCAACGGCAGCTGAGCAAGGATTGGCGCCACCGATGCGCTATACAACGCGTGTCGCAAATTGATGAGCCCGACGGCTCCCGTTGCCAACAGAAATGGCGCTCCCGCGCCCACCAGTTGCGCCAACAAAAACTGCGCCGAGCCGGCGAATACGATCGACGACATTGCAATCGCGGCCAATGGCGGGATACCACTTTGCAGGGCAACGACACCATAAATCACGCCAAACGGTGCGACACCCAGATGCATGGGCAGCAAGGCCCGCACACCGAGCGCAAAAGCGGCGGCCCGCCCCGTTTCTTCCTTCATCACCAAACTCTCATCCACACCAACGGAACCAAACCAGACACTCCAAAAGAAACCAAACCCAGCCATTGCCGGCAATCATAAATTTCCACGAGTTTAACAGTCCGGCAAACGAGCCCGGCACACTGCTAGAATCCGGTGCCAACCGGGTATGCCACCGGGTATGCCGCCACACGCACGGCATGACTGTTAAATCAAACCTGAACCCAATGAAACGACCCCGACTTTCCCGGCGTAACAAGCAGACTCCAGACACGGCTGATTTGATGCGCATGGCCTCCGGACTAAGCCAGTCGACCTGCCGGCTTGAAGATGCGTTCTGGGAACAGCGCCTGCTGCGCCTGATCGACAAGTTGCTGAACGATCATGATGAAGCAGTGATCACCACGGCACTCGACCAGCTGTATGCCAATATTGGTAGCCGCGCCTACGACGAATTGATTGATGTGGTCGAGTCCACGGCTGAAACAAGACGTAGCGAAACAAGTAACGGTCTCGACGCCGTCCTGATCGCGATTCCAATCCTGGCCTGGTCGCGCTTTCAGATTCCATCGGGCCCGATTCCTAAGCCGACGCTCGAAACGCTACGCGTGCACCTGCAAGCCCACGTCCTGGCAGCCGATGCACGCCTTGGCCTGGCCGATTTCCTGTATAGCCCCGACCAGTTGCCACAAAGTTACGTCGAGACGACGCAACTGGCTGACAAACTGGCCAAGGCCGCGATTCATGGCCGCGACTGGAAGGTCGACGCCACGCAAATGGCTGAAACAGTAAGCTTCCTCTCGGATACCCGTTACATCCTCGCCGCCGTCGCCGCCCCGCGTGGCGCCGCCTTGTTCCGTTGGCAGGAGGATGACAGCGATCGCGATGCTGCCTTTCTGAATTGGCGAACCCAGGGCGGCGAAGCGCTACGACCGTTACTGCCCGCCTGCGCCAGCGAACTGCTACCGCCCTCGGCCTATCACGCTGGCGTCCGTGACGCCGACCGCGCCTCGCGACCCTACTCGATCCAGGCCGCCATGGCCTTTCTGCAAACGGTGCTCAATCGCGTTCCGACCGACTTTACGGCGGTCATTGGTGCCTACTACGATAGCCAACTGGAGGAATACCGTATCGGCTTTACCGCACGCGGAAATCCGCAAGTGATCCATGGTGTTGTCTGGCCGTTGCTGGATACCGAAGACGAAAAAGCTGAGGCGTTGATACAGATCGAGGCGATTCTGCGCGAAACCGGATTGCAGGATATTCGTGTTCTTGACCACCGCTTGCCCCTTGAATACTGCGACGACTGCGGCGCGCCCTTGTACCCGAATCCGGACGGCGAACCAACGCATGCCGAGTTGCCGGATGAGCCGGAAAACCCGGTTCCCCGGCATTTGCATTGATATCCGCCGCAACAATGATATTTCCCGGAACAGCCAAATCTCGAGCACGCGTCCAATATCGGCTGTTGTTCGCACTATTCGTAGCCTTGGGTGGAGTGACCGATGCCGCCGCTATCGGACTCGGAAGTGCGGTTCAAAACCCCGTGATTGGTCAGCCTTTACGCATAGATATACCGTTATTGCTGGCCCCGGGCGAGTCGATGCCCGGCCCCGACTGCATAAAGCTGAGCCCTCCGGCAGATGCGCCGGACCGTCAGTTCTTCCCACGGCGGGCACGCGCGATACTGAATGCCGGAAGCAAACCACGAGTCAGCATCATCGGGCCTGATCCGGTCGCTGAACCACTCCTCGAGTTTCGCCTGACTATTGGCTGTGGCAACAGCTTCGCGAGAGACTACATCGTCCTCTCGGATGTGCCGTCGGCAGGTTCTTTAGCGGCAAACTCAGCCACGACCACCAACGTGGTTGCCCCCACCGTCGTGGCACCCTTCGCCGCGCCAGCAGTGGTCGAGGATGCTCCCGTTACGCCCCGGGAAAACGGTCGCCGGATCAAGTCACCGCGAACGCCACGCGTGACGGCTCCAGCCGCTTCAGCTCCCGGCATAAGCGCAGAGCCGAATGATGCTCTCACTGAGGATGCAGCAAACACACTGCGCCTGAGTCACGATACCACCCTGAACGCGATGGCGCGCGCGCGCTATCCAACAAATATTGCGACCCGCGATGAGTACCGCCGACTCATGGCGTCGGCCAACCCGGGATTATTTTCCGGCGCCACTCGCGTCGGCTCGGTGCTTATTCCTGCAGGTACGGTGTTGGTTATTCCGGCTAACCTGCCACCATTGGAGGGTAAATCGCCGACGAATGACGATTCCGAGGCGTCATCCAAGGCAGCGGCACCAAAACCAGCGGTACCGACCCCGGCACCCGCACAGATCGCGCCACAGAAATCCGACCCCACACCCATTTCGAGCAAGCGGCAAGACCGTTTGGTCATTGGCGGTGATGCCTCTGGTACCGGTCCGGTCGCACGCCCGCTTTCGCCGCGAGAACTCGCCGGTGCCATTGAGCGCATGGAGCGCATGATGGAAGACCAGAGCCGCAGCGAACTGGCGATCACCGAAAATCTGAACACCTTGAACAGTGCCTTCATCGAGGTCAAAAACTACATCGAGACGCTTGAAAGCCGCGTCCACCAGGCTGAAGAGGCACGCCGCGCCCTGGAAGTCAAAATTGAGAATCGCCCGGAGCCAAAATCGCTAGGGGTTATCGAACTGCTGGCCCTGATTCTCAGTCTTGGCGCGGCCGGAGCCGGATTGATTCTGTTGCATCATCGCCTGACCATGCAGCGACTGGCGATGGGGGCTGCCCCCGGTCTTGCCAGTGCGGCAACTGAAACGATTGATTCAATTGACTCAATTGATGTAATTGAACCGTCGCCATTGGATGACACGCCATCGGCGCCTGCAGTGTCGGTACCGACTGCGGTAGCCGAGCCCAAAATCGAACCTAAAGATCCGCCTCCGGCACAGCCCGTCCCCGCCAAACCGACTGCCGCCGTCCCGCCAGCACCGACTTTTTCACCGCCGCAGGTCAAGGAAAATCGTCCCTCCTTGACGAAACCTAAAGAGCCGCCATTGCCATTGGCTCAGCCCGTGATCGCAGAACCGCCATCAGCGCCTGCCGTCCCGGTACTCGCTGCCGTACTTGATCCTGTTTCCACGCCAGATCCGACGCTCGCGACCCCGATCGAATTCGAATTCAGCCTCCCTAAAGCAGACACTCCGGTGGCTGATCCAGTTTCAACGTACAAGGCATCCACAATCCAGTTTTCCCAGGCATCCGACGCCGAACCGAAGGACGGTGACGCAATTGAACTTGCCGACATCATGACATCGATGGGGCTCGGAAAAGAGGCGGCGCGGACCTTGGTCGAGCACATCCTTGCTGACCCGAAACGGCAGATTTCGCCGTGGTTCAAGGCCTTTGAGATTTACCGCAAGACCGGCCAGCGTGAAGAATATGAATGGTTGGCCGAGAACTTGCGGAAACACCTCAATATTCAGCCTGACACATGGGAAGAGGAAGGCAAGGACACGCGATCCTTGGTCAATTTCCGCCATCTGACCAAAGAGCTTATCGCGCTCTGGCCAACCCTGGAATGTGGCGACTTTCTGCAAAATCTCTTGCATGACAACCGCGATGGCGTGCGAGAAGGTTTCCCGCGTTTGGTTGCCGAAGAAATCACCTTGTTGCAAGGCGTCCTCCAGCACCGTTTGCAACTCGCCTAAATCGTCATCACGGAATAGCGTAGTAGTCAGGGCTGATTGCTGGCTTGCGTCCTGCCAGCAAATCGGCGAGCAGATGGCCAGAACCGCAAGCCAGCGTCCAGCCTAGCGTACCGTGACCGGTATTGACCCATAGGCCTCCCAGCCCCGATTTGCCAATGAACGGTACATTGCCTGGCGTCGCCGGACGCAATCCGGCCCAATAATCGACATTCGTGGCGCCGGCAATATCCGGGAAAACCTGTTCAACACGCCGCATCAGGGCGTTGCAGCGCTGCAACGAAACCGAAGTATCGTAGCCGGCGAATTCCGCCGTTCCCGCCACTCGCAACCGATTGCCCAGGCGTGAAAAAACCAGCTTGTGCCCATCATCGGTCAGGCTCACCACCGGCGCAACTTGGTCCTCTCGCAACGGTATCGTTGCCGAATAACCCTTCGCCGGATACACCGCCAGTCGCACCCCGTGCGGACGCAATAGCAGGGGCGAGTAACTGCCCAAGGCGAGAATGTAGGCATCCGCTTGCAAGCGCTCCCCGGACGCGAGTCGCACCGCCGCAACTTCTCCACCCGCGAGTTCAAGCGATGCAATATCGGCCCCGAACCTGAACCTGACTCCTCTCGCCCGGGCCTGCGCCGCCAGGGCTTCCGTAAACCGCCGGGCATCGCCCGACTCATCACTGGCCGTATAGGTTCCACCAACCACGGGGATTTTTGAATTACGTAGCGCCGGTTCGATCGACAAACACTCGCTCGCCGTCTTTGCTGTTCGGTCACAACCGAATTCGCGCATAACGCGCGCCTGACCGAGTGCGGAAGTGTATTCAGCCGGATCAGTGTAGTAGTGAAGAATCCCGCGTTCCAGGACATCGTAGTCGAGCGACAAAGTACGCCGCAACTCTTGCACCTGGGCACGGCTATACAGCCCGAGCTGGATAATGGCCTGGATGTTGCGTCGGGTTCGCGCCGGTGTGCACTGGGCGAGAAAGTCCAAACCCCAGTGCCATTGCGCCAGATCGGCTCGCAGGCGCCAAAGCAAGGGCGAATCTTCGCGCCCCAGCCATTTGAGAATTTTCAGGGGCGCCCCAGGGTTGGCCCAGGGTTCAGCATGGCTGACCGATATCTGGCCGCCATTGGCGAAACTGGTTTCCTGCGCCGGGGCCAGTTGTCGATCGAGAACCGTAACCTCGTGACCATCGGCGGCGAGGTACCAGGCGCTGGTCACACCGACCACGCCAGCTCCCATGACGACAATTTTCATCGTCGGCCCCCGAACTTTTCCAGCGTAATTGCACTCTCAATTCGCATCGGCCCGATTATAGTGAACCCTATGCTTAACCAAGACCAGAACACCAAGCCACCGATCAGCAAGACGCTGGCCGAATGGCGTGCACAACTGACCGAAATCCAGTATGTCGTTACCCGCGAAAAGGGCACCGAACGCGCCTTCACCGGCGAATACTGGAATTGCCACGATGACGGCACCTACCGCTGTATTTGCTGTGGGGAGCCGCTATTTTCGGCAGCCAGTAAGTTCGACTCTGGCTGCGGTTGGCCAAGTTTCACGGCCCCGCTGGACACCTCTGGTATAGCCGAGCATGACGACACCAGTCACTACATGCGCCGTACCGAAGTGACCTGCGTCCGTTGCGGTGCCCATCTCGGGCACGTCTTCCCGGATGGCCCCGCCCCCACCGGTCTGCGCTACTGCATCAACTCCGCATCGCTGCAGTTTGAGAAGAAGTAGCTACAATCCCGTCCCATGAAATTTCTTTTCGACCTTTTTCCGGTCATCCTCTTCTTTATTGCCTTCAAGGTGTTCGACATCTATGTCGCCACCGGCGTCGTAATCGCGGCGACCGCCGTGCAGATCGCCTGGGTCTGGTTCCGCCACCGCAAGGTGGATACCATGCTCTGGGTCAGCCTTGGACTGGTGGTGGTTTTTGGCGGCGCCACCCTCCTGCTGCACGACGAAACCTTTATCAAATGGAAGCCAACCATCCTTTACTGGCTGTTTTCGGTCGTCCTGTTCGGTTCTGCCAAATTCTTTGACCGCAATTTGATCCGCCGCATGCTGCAGGAACAGGTTCAGGTTCCCGATGTACTCTGGGGCCGCTTGAATTGGGCCTGGATTGGTTTTTTTGCCGTGATGGGCGTGCTCAATCTCTACATCGCCTTCAATTACCCGACTGATACGTGGGTCAGCTTCAAACTCTTTGGCGGCATGGGGTTGATGATTGTCTTTATCGTTGGCCAAGGTCTGGTACTGGCCAAGTATGTACCCGAACAAAGTGAGGAAAAGCCCTGATGCTGTACATGATCGTCGGCGAGGATGTGCCGAATAGCCTGGAAAATCGACTCGCCACCCGCCCCGCACATCTGGCTCGTCTCGAAGCCCTGCAGAATGCCGGCCGCATCATCCTCGGCGGACCTTTGCCGGCTATCGACTCCCCGGACCCCGGCACTGCTGGATTCAGTGGCAGTCTGATCGTTGGCGAATTTGAGTCTCTGACCGCAGCGCAAGCCTGGGCTGATGCCGATCCCTATGTCGCCGCCGGCGTGTATGCCCGCGTTACCGTCAAGCCCTTCAAGCAGGTTTTTCCCAAAGGATGAGCGTTATTACGCAAATGCAGGAGCGGCTGAATCAACTCGCGCCGCTGCATATCGAAATCATCGACGATTCGGCAAGACACGCCGGACATGCCGGTGCCCGTCAGGGCGGTGGTCACTATCAGCTCAAGATTGTCGCCGCCAGCTTTGCCGGCCTGAGCACCATGCAGCGTCATCGGCTGGTGTATGATGCGCTCGGTTCGTTGATGACGCGCGAAATTCATGCCCTGAGCATTGATGCCCGCAGTCCGCAAGATCTCTAATTTTGTTGTTTTTGTCCTATCCACTTTTCCAGGAACTTCAATGAAACGTTCGCTGCAACATGCCCTGATCCTCGCTTTCGCGACCGCCTTTTCCGCTACCCCGGTGTTGGCCCAATCCAAGGCTGACGCCAAGTCTGAATCTAAGTCAGCCTTCGCCACCGTGAATGGCAAGACCATTCCGCAAAGCCGTGCCGATGCCTTGATGGCGGCTCAACTCGCTCAGGGGCAAGCCGATTCGCCGCAACTTCGCCAGGCCGTGCGTGAAGAGCTGGTGCGTCGCGAAGTGTTGAGCCAGGAAGCAGCCAAGACCGGCTTCGACAAGAAAACCGAAATTCAGGCGCAGATGGACCTCGCACGCCAAGGCATTCTGGTCGGCGCTTACCTCAGCGACTATGTCCGCGCACATCCGATCACCGATGCGCAGATCCAGAAGGAATACGACGGCATCAAGGCCCAGCTCGGCGACAAGGAATTCAAGACCCGTCACATCCTGGTCGAGACCGAAGCCGAAGCCAAGACCCTGATCGAAAAGTTGAAGAAGGGCGAGAAATTTGAAGACCTGGCCAAGGGCTCCAAGGATCCCGGCTCCAAAGATAAGGGTGGCGAACTCGGTTGGGCGAATCGTGCCGCCTATGTCAAGCCGTTCGCCGAGGCCATGGCCTCGCTGGAAAAAGGCAAGATGACCGAAACTCCGGTGAAGAGCGATTTTGGCTGGCACGTGATCCAGGTGGATGACACCCGCGAACTGAAACCGCCATCAATGGACGAACTCAAGCCCAAGATTGCTCAGGGCCTGCAACAGCAAATGGTACAGCGCCATATTGAAGATCTGCGCGGCAAGTACACCGTCAAGTAAGTCACTGAGCACTGAACAGTAGCGAAAAACGGGAGCCTTGGCTCCCGTTTTCTATTTCTGGCGCCGTATCGCCAGCGCCGACTTTTTGCGGTTCAGCCCAACCAGCGCCGGGCGTTGTGAAACATCGTCAGCCACGGCGCATCGTCACCCAGGCCGGGCGGCTGCCATGACATTTGCACGCTGCGGAAGGTCCGCTCGGGGTGCGGCATCATGATCGTGAAGCGACCATCCGCTGTCGTCACCCCGGCGAGCCCCTCGGGTGATCCATTGGGATTGAACGGATAGGTACTTGCCACGGCGCCGCGATTATCGATATAACGCATCGCCACCGTGGCCCTGCCTGCTCCCGCAAACTCGGCGCGACCTTCACCATGTGACACAACCACCGGCAGTTTCGAACCCGCCATGCCACTGAGGAAGATCGAGTTCGTCGGCGGAATCTCGACCATCACTACACGGGCCTCGAACTGCTCGCTGCGGTTGCGCTGGAAGGTCGGCCAATCCTGCGCTCCGGGGATGATGGGCGCCAGATGCGCCATCATCTGACAGCCATTGCAAACGCCCAGAGCGAAGGCATCCTCCCGGGCAAAAAAGGCCGAAAACTCGTCGCGCAAGCGCTGGTTGAACAGCACCGACTTGGCCCAGCCCTGCCCAGCGCCCAGCACGTCGCCGTAAGAAAAACCACCGCAAGCGGCGAAGCCCTTGAAGTCGGCCAGGTGCACACGTCCGCTTTGAAGGTCGGACATATGCACATCGAACGGGGCGAACCCTGCCCGATCAAAGGCGGCCGC
The DNA here is from genome assembly GCA_945902805.1 of Propionivibrio dicarboxylicus. Classification (GTDB taxonomy): domain Bacteria; phylum Pseudomonadota; class Gammaproteobacteria; order Burkholderiales; family Rhodocyclaceae; genus CAMDMZ01. The sequence goes on from CAMDMZ010000007.1 coordinate 41,375, forward strand.
CATTTCCACGTGACCATTGACACCCTGCTCACGCAGGATGGCGATCTTCGGTCGTGCGCCGGTCGCGACAAACGGTGCCGCAATTTCAAAGTTCAACGCCATCGACAGCCCGGGGTTATGCGTATCGAGCAGCGCATCGAGTTCTTCCTGCACGCAGATCGGGTCATCGCGCAGCCGTGCGACCTGGAAGCTGACTTCGCTCCACGTCCGCTGCAACTCGCTACGTTTGGCACCAAAGGCCAGCTTGGCATTGCGCCAGACACGAATCTCGTCTTGCGGATTCGTCGAGCCGATGACATGAATCGCCTTGCCCAAACCGGCAGCGCGCAAAAACGCCATGACCGTTTCGCGATCCGCACGACGTATCTGCAGCACCGCGCCCAGTTCCTCATTGAACAATGCGGAAACCATGCGATCGCGCAAGCGCCCGGTAATCTGCGGGAAGCGCTCCATGCCATCGACGTCATTCATCAGCGGGTCGTAGCACAGTCCATCGAGATTCAGCGAGACGCCAACGTGCGAGGCAAAACTCATCTCGCACACCGTTGCCCACAAGCCGCCATCGGAACGGTCGTGATAGGCGAGAATTTTTCCATCACGATTGAGTTGCTGGATCGCGCCGAAAAAGGCCTTGAGCGATTCTGCATCGACATCCGGCGCCAGATCGGCACTGACGCCATACACTTGAGCCAGGGCCGAGCCGCCCAGACGATTGGCACCAAAGCCGAGATCAATCAACACCAATTCCGTTTCGCCGACCTCTTCGTCGCGTTTGAGCTGCGGCGTCAGCGTACGGCGCACATCGGCAACTTGGGCAAACGCCGTAACGATCAGCGATAGCGGCGCAGTCACCTGTTTTCCCTGTCCGTCGTCTTCCCACTTCGTCCGCATCGACAGCGAATCCTTGCCGACCGGAATCGCCACGCCCAGGTTGGGGCAAAAATCGAGGCCAACCGCCTTTACCGTGTCGAATAAAGCCGCGTCCTCACTACCATGACCGGCCGCCGCCATCCAGTTGGCGGACAGCTTGATTTTGGTGATGTCACCGATATCGGCAGCCGCCAGATTGGTCAGTGATTCGCCCACCGCCATGCGCCCCGAGGCGGCGGCATCGAGCAAAGCCACTGGCGTACGCTCGCCCATGGCGAAGGCTTCTCCCAGGTAAGTGTCGTAGCCCAGAGTGGTCACGGCGACATCCGCCACCGGTACCTGCCACGGACCAACCATCTGGTCGCGTGCTGTAAAGCCACCCACACTACGATCACCAATCGTGATCAGGAAATTCTTCGACGCCACGGTCGGCAGGCGCAGCACGCGCCGGCAGGCCTCCTTGCAATCCAGTGCGCCAAGATCGAGCGGGGCAGAATGAACGGTCTTGCGCTGGGTGTTGCGATGCATGCGCGGCGCCTTGCCGAGCAGCACTTCCATCGGCATATCGACCGGCATATTGCCGAAATGATCGTCCTTGACACTCAACTGGCCGTCGCCGGTCGCCATGCCGATCACCGCAAACGGGCAACGTTCACGTTCGCACAGGGCGCGAAACTCGGCCAGCCGTTCCGGCGCGATGGCCAGCACATAGCGCTCCTGCGCCTCGTTGCTCCAGATTTCGCGCGGCGACATGCCCGGCTCTTCATTCGGTACGGTGCGCAGGTCGAAGGCCGCGCCGCAGCCAGCACCGTGCGCCAGTTCCGGCATCGCATTGGAAATGCCGCCAGCACCGACGTCATGAATGGCGAGAATGAGGTTGTCGTCACCCATCTGCCAGCAACGGTCGATCACCTCCTGCGCCCGACGCTGAATTTCCGGGTTGCCGCGCTGCACCGAAGCGAAGTCGAGGTCCGCCGTATTGGTGCCGGTCGCCATGGACGACGCGGCGCCACCACCGAGTCCGATCAGCATGCCAGGACCGCCCAACTGGATCAGCAGCGTGCCTGGCTTGAATTCGATCTTGAAGGAATCCTCGGCCGCGATGTTGCCCAAGCCACCGGCGATCATGATCGGTTTGTGATAACCGCGCATCTCGCCATTGAATTCCTGTTCGAAGGTACGGAAGTAGCCGGTGAGATTGGGGCGACCGAACTCGTTGTTGAAAGCGGCGGCGCCAATCGGGCCGTCGATCATGATGTCCAGCGCCGAGGCAATGCGCTCCGGCTTGCCATATTCTGATTCCCATGGCTGGGCGTAGCCGGGAATCTTCAGGTCGGACACTGAAAAACCCGACAGACCCGCCTTGGGCTTGGAGCCGCGGCCCGTCGCGCCTTCGTCGCGAATCTCGCCACCGGAACCGGTCGCCGCGCCCGGGAAGGGTGAAATAGCGGTCGGGTGGTTGTGCGTCTCGACCTTGGCCAGGATGTGCGTCAGTTGGTCGCTGTACTGGTAGCCGCCATCGGCACGTGGGTAGAAACGACGAATGGTCGCACCTTCGATCACGGCGGCATTGTCGGAATACGCCACCACCGTGCCCTCCGGATGCGCTTTGTGCGTCTCGCGAATCATGCCAAACAGGGAATGCGCTTGGTCCTCGCCATCCACCGTCCATGAGGCATTGAAAATCTTGTGCCGACAATGTTCTGAATTGGCCTGGGCGAACATCATCAATTCGACATCGGTCGGATTGCGCCCAATCTTGCCGAAATTTTCGACCAGATAATCGATTTCGTCGTCCGACAGCGCCAGGCCCAGCTCGGCATTGGCGGCAACCAACTTCGGCTTGCCTCCGGCGAGAATATCCACCGTGGTGAGTGGCTGCGGCGCATAGTGATGAAACAGTTCCCGCGCCGCATCGATCGAATCGAGCACCGACTCGGTCATGCGGTCATGGAGCCGTCCGGCCAGCACCGACTTTTTGAATTTGCCCGTGACATGAAACGCGGTGCCCCGCTCGATGCGCTTGACCGCTGCGAAACCGCAGTTATGCGCGATATCCGTCGCCTTTGATGACCACGGCGAAATCGTTCCCAGACGCGGCGTGACCAACAGCAACTCGCCCGCCGGCGCAGCCGGCAAAGCCGCCGGAATGCTCAGCAGATTTTTGAGTCGCGCCAACTCGTCAGCCGTCAGCGGTGCGGCGAGCTCGACAAAATACCAATGCTCGGCAGACAGTTTGACGGCACAGCAGGTCTCGAGAACCGACGCCTGCAAACGCGCCAGACGGGAGGCAGAAAAGGCGGCAATGCCGCGCAGAGCAAGGAAATCAGCCATGATCGAAGAGTGGGGAGGAGCGCACGAATCGGCGGAGCAAATTATAGCGGCCCGGCTCGGACCATAATTCGCTGCATTCACTTCAGCAACAACATGAACCCAGGAGAAATGCATGTCCGACTTTGCCTTTGACGTCACGACCGCCGATTTTGAACAGAAGGTCCTCGCCGCCTCGCACCAGGCGCCGGTGCTGGTGGATTTCTGGGCCGAATGGTGTGGCCCGTGCCGCGTCCTCAAGCCCATGCTGGAAAAGCTGGCCACTGAATACGGCGGACGCTTTCTGCTGGCCAAGGTCAATTCCGATGAAAACCAGGAGCTTTCGGCCCGCTACAGCGTGCGTGGCATTCCCAACGTCAAGGCCTTCCATAACGGTCAACTGGTTGATGAATTCACCGGCGCCCTGCCCGAAGCCCAGGTACGCGCCTTCCTCGACCGTCTGATTCCCTCGGCCGCCGAACCGCTACGCCTGGCCGCGCAGCAGGCGCGGCTGGAGAAGGATTTCGACACGGCTCGTGCCCTGTTGGCGGACGCCGCCGAAATCGATGCCAAAAGCGAGGTCATCCGCCTCGATCTGGCCGAACTGGAAATCGATGCTGGTAACGCCGACGCCGCGCGCGCCGCACTCGGTCATTTCGAGTTTCACGCCGACGACAAAACTCGCCTGCAAGCCCTGCAGGCTCGCCTCAACCTCATGGCGGCGGGCGGTGGCGCCGACCCGGTCGAACTGGAACGCCGCCTCGCCGCCCATCCCGATGATCTCGCGGCACGCCTGCAACTGGCCGATGCCCTGGCCCTGGCTCAGGATTACCGCGCAGCGCTGGACCACTTGCTGGCGATGATTCGCCAGGATCGCAAATGGAATGACGAAGCCGCGCGCCGGCGCATGCTCGATCTGTTTCAACTCATGGCCGCCGATGCGACCTTGAATGCACTGGTTCGCGACTATCGCATCCAGTTAGCGCGCACCTTGAACTAGGCGCCACTGGTGTCGACGGTATCGACGGTATCGACGTCCGTCGCATCCGGCAGCGGCGTCTGTTGGTCCAGGGTTTCACAGCGCTGGAAAGGAATGCTGAACCAGAACGTGCTGCCCTGCCCGATCACGGTATCGAATCCGATCTCGCCACCCATCAGCGCCACCAGGCGTCGGCTCAGCGCAAGCCCAAGCCCGGTACCGCCATGGCGGCGCGTGCGTGAGTTATCGCCCTGATTGAAAAGCTGGAACAACCCGGCTTGCACTTCTGGCACCACCCCGGTGCCATGATCCTCGACCTCGAACCGCACCGTCACGGTGCGCTCTCGTTGTTCCAGCAGACGCATGCGAATGCAGATGGGGCCATCGGCCGAAAACTTGATCGCGTTGTCGACCAGACAATCCAGCACCTCGGCCAGGCGTACCGGGTCGCCACATAATTGATCCGGGAGTTCGGGTGACATGTCACGCAGCAACGTTCGTTCCTTGGCGAATTTGTGCATCTGCGCCTGATTGAGCACCTGGTCAAGTAACTGATCGACCTGAAAATCCTTGGCTTCGATCACCAACTGATGGCTTTCCAGCGTTGACATGTCGAGGATGCGGCTGATCAGGGACAACAATTGGTCCGACGCCGCGAGAATCTTGCCGATTCGATCCTTCCCCTGTTGGCCCGTCACGTCGCGACCAAGCAACGAGGCAAAACCGACGATGTGATTCAGCGGCGTGCGCAATTCGTGGCTCATATTGGCGAGGAAGGCACTCTTCGCCCGGTTCGCGCTTTCCGCTTCATCGCGCGCCGCCGCCAGGGCACGGGTTCGGGTGAGCACCCTTTCCTCCAGTTGATCGCGATAGCGCCGCAGTTCGGCTTCACTGTCGCGCAACTGCTGCGCGTAGAGATGCTCGGCCGTGACGTTCTGATGGATCAGTACCACGCCCTTCTGGTGCCCTTGCAGCGGGACACCATGCAACTTGAACCAGCGCTGGCGGGTGGGCGAATGGCACGGATATTCGATAGAAAACTCCGTCGCCGTTCCGGCCAGCAAGGAGATGATGCCGTCAAGCACCGCGCCGGCCTCTTCGCCATTGGGCAGATCCTTGGCACGGGCACAGATCTCGAGATAATCGGCACCGATGGCCACCGCTGGCGTCTCGAGGGCATCGTTTTCAATCGCAAAGCGGCGCCAGGCCTCGTTGACGGCAACGATCACGCCCCGGCCATCCAGCACGGCGAGGTGTTCGGCCAGCGAATCGATGATGCTGATGCTGAATACCTGACTGTCACGCAAGGACTGCTCAAGATCGCGCCGATCGGTGATATCAATACCGAACGACAGGGTCACAATGTTCCGCGCTTGGTCACCCACCCGTGTGTTCTGCCAGGCGATCGCCCGTTCGTCGCCCGCCTTGGTCAGGATCGCGTTTTCAAAATTGGTGGGGAAAGCGCCTGCGGCCTTGGTATGCCGAAATTCCTCCCAGACATGCGGAAAGCGGTCCTCCGGCACCATGCGCTCAAACCAGGACTGGCCCATCACTTCAGCACGGGTGTAGCCCGAAATGCGCTCGGCGGTTTCGTTGAACAATGTCACCCGGCCTTCGGCATCCAGACCAACCACCATGACGTTCGCCGTTTCCAGCAGCCGCGCCGAAAAGGCCTGCGCATCTTCCAAGGCCCGCTGTCGGCGACGCGCGAGCAGGGCCAAGCCCACGATGGTGACGGCGAGTACAGCGAATCCGGCTGCATGGGCAATCATTCCGCGACGCCACTCGGCCAACACAAGACTGAAATCGCGCGAGACAATCACCGCCAACGAGGTACCGGGCACGTCCTGGAACACGGTGAGGCGCTTCATCTGCTGGAGCTTGACCCTATTCAGATGCCGCGTCGACGCTTGCCCCGATGCCATGTGCTCAGTGAAGGCGATGCCCCCTTGCAGATTCTTGCCAATCAGTTCCACATCGGGAACGATACTCAGAATGTCGCCGTCACGGTTTATCAGCGTTGCCTGCGTTCCGGGGAAAGCACGAATTTTCAGCGCTTCGGCAAAAAATGTGGCATCGATCGAAGCCAGCACGACGCCAGCGAATCGTCCCTGCCTGTCACGCATCACCCGTGACAAGGTCGTTGCCGTCGTGCCACTGAAGGTCTTGAACGGTCGCGCAATGAATGAGTCGTCGCTGCCCGGATTGTCCCGGTGATGTTTGAAGTATTCGCGTCCGCTGGCGTCCTTGCTCACCGCCAGTTCTTGCGCGTCCGCCGTAATGCGTCCGCTGGCATCGACCACCACCAGATTGCGCAATTCAGGCATCTGGCGCATGGTGTTCTTCAGCAGGCGGTTGTTCTCGGCAACCGACAAACCCGACAATTCACGATGATCGTCAATGAGGTTGCCCAGCGTCAGGTTCACGCTGCGCAGCAACCCAGCGATGCGGGCCTCGCGCTGGCGGGCACGCACTTCGAGCAACTCATATTCATGCTCGATGGCATTGCGGTAGTCAACGTAGGCCGACCAGGCAAACCACGCTGCCACGACCAGCAACAGTGCGGGAATGGCGACCCGCAAGGACACGCCCTTCAGCGTTGAATTACCCACATTTCGCCCAATTCGTCTATGCATTTGGTTATACGTTTGTCGCCATCAAAGCATACTCCTAACGCACCGAGTCAACACAGGTAACATGTTGCGTTCAATGATTCCGCCGTTCAAGAGAAACAGACCCCATTGAACCAATTGAGCCAATTGAGCCGTCATCCGCCGCCCATCCCAACTGCCGCCGCCGCCGGCCTAGCGTCGTGCCTGCAACGGGTGCTGGATTCGGCGCAATTCAAGGCCGCGCCGGGCCTGGCGCGGCTGCTTGTCTATCTGGTGGCAAACACCGATACCAGCGGCGAAAAGCGCATCAAGGCCTATAGCATTGCGGTCGAGGTATTCGGCCAGGGCGCCAACTACGATCCGCAGTCAAACGCCCTGGTACGGGTGCAAGCCAGCCGCCTGCGCGAGCAGTTGCGGCGCTACTACGCCGCTGAAGGTCGCACTGACGAATGGCAACTCGGTATTCCGCTGGGCGGCTACTGCGTCCAACTACTGCCCACGCCCCGCGAGCAATCCGCGAGCTTCGGCCCACGACTTGCTGTGCTGCCATTCCAGAATCTGAGCGGCGACGAGCAACTCACCTACCTCTGCGACGGCATCACGCAGGAAATCATGCACCTGCTGGTGCAGTCACGCGCGCTCCAGCTGATTGCCCCCGACACCATGTTCCACTATCGCCAGCGCGCCGCCGAGCCGGTGGGCGTCGGTCGTGAACTCGGCGTCGATTACGTCCTCAGCGGCCATGTGCGTATCGGTGGTGAGACGGTGCGCGTCGGCGCCAAACTGACCGACGTGCGATCTAACCAAACGGCGTGGTCTGAACGCTACGAACGGCGCCGCGACCCGGCCGACATCCTGGCGATCCAGGACGACATCGCGCAGCATATCGTGGCACTGCTGGGCAGTCCCCATGGCGTCATCGAGCGCCTTGAGCGCCGTCACGCCAGCACCGACTTTTCAGCCTATGCCGCCGTGCAGCGCTTCTACGAATACATCGAGCACCTGACACCCGAGACCCATGCCACCGCGCGCGCCACACTCGAACTGGCGGTGCAGATCGCACCGAACTATGCCGAGGCCTGGGCCTGTCTGGCCGGCGTGTATTGCGGGGAACACCTGTTTGGCTTCAATCCGCGCAGTGGCGAGCCGGCGCTAGACCGTGCGCTGACCGCAGCACGGCGCGCCCTGCAATTGGCGCCGGATTGTGTGACCGGCCACTACAGCCTGGCCCTCACGCATTACTACCGGCGCGAGATGGCCGCCTTCCGTGAAGCGGCCGAACGCGCACTGGCGCTGGCACCGAATCGCACCGACTTGATATCCAGCCTGGGCATGCACCTGGCCTACGCCGGCGAGTGGGCGCGCGGGCTGGCCATGCTCGACCGCGCCCGCATCTTGAATCCACTGCACCCCAACTGGTACTGGTTTCCCTACGCGATGGACTGCTACCAGCGCGGCGATTACGCGCAAGCCTTGCACTACGCCAGCCAGCTCAATCAGCAGAATTTCTTCTGGGACCATGTCTTCATTGCCATGATCTGCGGTCAGTTAGGGCAACTCGACCCGGCGCGCCAGGCATTGGATCGTGCGCTCATTTTGTGCCCGCCCTTCAAGACTGAAGCCCAGACGATCATCGGCATCATTCATCCCAACCCGGCGATGGTTGATCTGTGTCTGGACGGTCTGCGCAAAGCGGGGATGTAACACGTTACCTGAGTCGTTTCTACCCCTTGTGTCTATGCTCCACCCGATAGACATGTTCACTTGGAGGCATTCATGACTCGCAACCCTTCCCCGTCTTGCCGCGGCTTCACCCTGATGGAGTTGATCACGGTCGTGGCCATCATCGGCATTTTGGCCGCCATCGCGATCCCGTTCTATCGCGACTACATGACGCGGGCAGAAGTCATCGGTGCTTTCGAATTCGCCGAAGGCATGCGCACCAAGGTCATGGTCGATGACAGTGACGGCCTGATCAAAGGCAGTGGCTTGCTCTACGAGGCAAAGGGGACGGGCGATACGGTTCAAATGCTGTATTGGACTCGCGGCGAGCCAGGCAAGGGATTGAAGGGACGGATGACGGCAGGGCTTAACCTGCCCCGAATTAGCGATTCGTTCATACCCGGATTCGACCTCGAATGGCGAGAAAACGGCGACTGGCATTGCGTCAGCGCTGGCAAGTATCTAAAACCGGGGCAAGCCTTTCTCGATTCCAAGTACCTTCCCCCCGCGTGTCGCGATGCCGGCGGCCCCATGGCAGCGCCGAAGGGCGGTAAATCGTCGGCACCCGCTTGCCCCGCCGGGCAGGACGCGATCACACTGCCCACCGGTCCGGCTTGCGCACCGACGTGTGGCCACGGTGAGGTTCGCGATAGCGCAAATCCGGCGAACTGCAAGCCGGTGGTGTGTGGGCCTGACGAGCGCAAGAACGGCAGTGGCGCGTGCGTCAACGTCGGCCCGGCGCGAGACTGTGGCGCTACGGCCGATCCGCATATCGCCTACAGCGCCGACAATACACCGGGTTGGTCGTGCTTCCCGAAATGCGAGGCCGGGAAGGTCCGCGATCCACATAACTGGTTCAGTTGCATTCCCGATCCCAATGCCAAACCGGTTGCTGCGGTCGCACCAGTCGTCAAACCCACTGTCCCCGTAACACCGCCAGTTCCAGCCCTGCGGCCGGGCGAAGACAAGCAAGGGTCGGTCAAATGCCGAAGCTGCACTCCCGGCATGGAGGATATTTGCGAACTCGTGCACGAGGAAATCACGTGCGCGGCGCCCAATAACTGGTGTGTCACTTTTGTCGATAATCATGCGGATGGCAGCAAGACGGTCAACCGCGGCTGCGGCAATTTCGAGCGGGTGTACCGCGAGTGGTACCAAGGTACTTCGGATGACGATAAATGCCGCGAACGGCTCGATTCCACACAAACACTCGACTTCACCTGCACCTTCGGCTGTAGCGCCGACAATTGCAACGACAACCTTCGTCCGGCGGAAGACTCGCTGTACAAAGCGGAATAGGCGCGGTCATGAATAAAAACAACAATGACTCGAAAAGCTTGCTCAATGATGCCATCCGGGAAACATCCGGCGCACCTGCCACTGCGGGTCGGGCGACCACCGAGCGACCCACCGCAACCCCAAGCAATGATCTGCGCAGCGTACTGAACGAGCTGAGCGGTGGCGCGGGTGCGCAGCGATCTCATGGTTCGTCCCCACCCTCGCCCCATCCATCTGACAGGACCGGGCTCAACGACCTGATCCGTGAAGCAAGCACACAGGGCATCAATCCGCCGCCCCAACACTCTCCGGACAACTCCCTTGCCGGCGGACGCCCGACGGGGAGACTCGGCGATGTGGTGCAGGAAGCCCACGCAGGAAACGATCCCGCCAACACGCCTACAGCATCCGCTCGCCCCTGGCTACGCCAGGTTCTGCGCACCCTGGCCGTGATCCTGATGCTGGTGGCCGCTGGTTTCTGGTGGTTGACAAACCCTCAGCCCGGCCCGGCCGATACCTTGCAGAGCCTGGCCAGAGCAGTGGAACAATTCCGCTCCGGCCAAAATGGTGCCTTGCCCAAGGAGCTCACCGCACTGGAGGGCTTCCCAAAGAATGCCGTCGAATGGCCGCTGCGCTACTGGAAAGCACGCGACGCCGCCGGCCGCGCCGAGATTATCTGGGTTCCACAGAGCAACGGCCACTATCGCATTTTGCTGCGCCAGGGCGGCGAAGTCTGGACCGTCACCGACACCGAAAGCAAACCCAAGCTCGCCATGAAGGGAAACCCATAGCATGACCGAAACAACGCACTGGCTGGTCAGGGCCGCGCAGCGCCACCGGCCGGAGGTGGTCATGCCGCTCGGTGCCCATATCGCACCCGATCCGAGCGAAGCCTGGACCCAGGTCGCCAGCATTTTCCAGATGAGCACGCAGGCGCTTGCTACCTGCGTGGCCGAACTCTTCGGCGTCGAGCCAGGCAACTTGAAGCGCTTCCAGCCCATGGACGGCAGCTGCCTGCCGGAACGCGTGTGCCGGCAGATGAATCTGGTGCCGCTGTGGCACGACAACGATTCCGCCTGCGTGGCGGTGTCCGACCCGCGCCTGACACCGGACCAACTCAATCAACTGGCCTTTGCCTCGGGCCGCAGGATCCAGTTGGTGGTGCTGCCACCAGATGATATCGACACCTGCCTGCTGCGCTTGTTCGTCGCCGCGACGACCGATACACGGAGCAAGTTGCACGCGATCGACCTACTGGCGCCGCCTACCGCCGGCGATAACCAGGCCACGGTAAAGCTCGCGGTAGCGATTTTCCGTACCGCCATCGACCGCAATGCGTCCGACGTGCACATCCACCCTTTCGTCGGCGGTGGTGCGATCCGTTTCCGTATCGACGGGCGGATGCGACGTATGGCAACGATCCCCATGGCGTCGCTCGAAGGCTTGTCGCGCTTTCTGCGTAACAACGCCGGCCTGGAAATCAACCCGCTCAAACCGCAGGACGGCCGTCTGCGCTTCAAATACGGGCGGCGTGAAATCGACGTCCGCTTATCCCTGTTACCGGCCTACGACGGCGAACGCATCGTCTGTCGCCTGCTCGACCAGAGCCGCAACTTCTCGTTGCAGCAAAGCCGCTTCTCGACCGCCGACCAACAGGCCCTGCGGCGCCTGACCTCGCACAGTGCCGGCATCGTGCTGCTGACCGGTCCGACCGGCTCCGGCAAGACCTCGACCTTGTACGCGCTGCTCGCCGAACTCAACAGCGTCGACGTCAACATCATGACCATCGAAGACCCGGTCGAGTATGTACTCCCCGGCATCTCGCAAGTGCAGGTCAATGAACGCCAGGGCCTATCGTTTGCCGATACGCTGCGTTCGATTCTGCGTCAGGACCCGGACATCGTGCTGGTCGGCGAAATTCGCGACGCCGAAACCGCCCGTATCGCCATGCAAGCGGCACTGACCGGGCACCTCGTGCTGTCGACGCTGCATACCAACGATGCTTTGGGCACGATTCCACGCCTACTCGACCTCGGATTGGAAGCCAGCGTGCTGGCCGATGCGCTAATCGGCGTCGTATCGCAGCGACTGGTACGACGCCTGTGCCAAACATGCCGCCAGCCGAGCCAGCCGCCTTTGTTACCGATGGAAGAGGAATTCCAGCGCATCACCAAAGAGCTTCCCGCCTACCGACCCGTGGGATGCCCGGACTGCGAATACACCGGCTATCGCGGCCGTCTGCCGGTCATTGAACGACTGGAGAATTCGTCGGCCCTGCGTCAATCGCTGCTGACCGGTGGCCGCAGCCTGGCGACGCTGAAGGAAGCCGCCCAGGGCCATCGTCGCTCGATGGCCGCCAGCGCCAAAGACTGGATCGTCTCCGGCTGGACCACGCCGACCGAAGTGCAGCAGGTGCTGGGCATGAAATTCTGGATCGAGCTGGCCGAGGAGCACGGTGTCGAACTGGGTGCATTGAGCTTTGATTTAGCCGGCGAAGGACAGGCCGACCGCCGCATGAAGCTGCTGTTGTTGTCCAGCGATGCGATCCTTGCCGACCGGCTGGAATCGGCGTTGAGCTACGGCGTGGAGCGGGTGACTGACGCTCCAACGGCACTGGACTACCTCGATCATCATGGCAATGTAATCGCCCTCGTCATCGACAGCCAACCCAGTGGCAATTCCCCCGAAACCTGGCTCAAGGATCTGCGCACCCAACTGGCGAGTTGCGGCTTGCCAGGATTATTTGTCCTGCGCGCGAACAGCGCTGCCCTGCAAGCACTGCTGGAACATCATGGCGGCGCGTTCATCAGCGACGCCGAAACACAGACGGATGAACTCTCGGCGGCGGTGACGCGTATGCTGCAAGGCAAGCCGTAAAGAAAGCGATCACGCAAGCAAGGAGCACAGCGCAATGAAGATCATCATCGTTGACGACAACAAGTCCATGCGCGACGTGTTGCGGGCGATCTGCGAAGGCGAAGGCCACGAGGTTGCCGCCGAGCTCGGCGATGGCGTCGGCTTGTTGGACCTGGTCAAGAATCATCGTCCCGATGTGGTCTGCCTGGACTTCAATTTGCCCGGCGAGGACGGGCTGGAACTCCTGGTGCAGATGGATGTAGCGGCCAACATGGTGGATGTGATCATGATCACCGGCTCGGATGACCCCGAATTGAAGGGCCATGCCGCCGACCTTGGCGCCGCAGGCTTCATCCACAAGCCATTTGAGCACCAGCAGATCATCGACGAACTCAAGGCCATTCAGGAAACCCGACGCATCGCGTCCCATGCGGCACAGACACCGACCGCAGTAGCGCCAATTGAGGCGGTTGCTGCCGACGTGATAGCTGCGGCACCGATAGTGCCGATCGTACCCACTGAGAGTCCGGAAGTCGCGCCGACCGTGGCTGCGAATGTCGCAATCGTGCCGCGCACCGCTGTGGTGGTGGACGACAGCGGGTCGATACGGCTCCTGCTCAAGGGTATCCTGGAAGAAATCGGCATCAAGGTCGTCGGTTTGGCGGCCAACGGCCGCGATGGCGTCGAGATCGTCAAGAAAACCCGCCCGGCCCTGGTCTGCCTCGATGTCGATATGCCGAATATGACCGGTCTCGAAGCCCTGCCACATGTACGCGCTGCCAGTCCGCAGACCAAGGTCATCATGATCACCGGCAATGCCAGTCGCCCCGTCGTCGAATCGGCGGTCGCCGGAGGTGCCCGAGGCTACTTTCTCAAACCAATCCGGCCAGGCAAGGTCGAGGAGTTCATGCAAAAGTTGCTTCAGCGATAAAGCCTTAACAGGGATGCCGCTGACTCAACAATTGGCGATTGACGACGTCGGTCAAAGTATTTGATACTCCCATAAGCCGCATTAAATTTCTCTCTCTTTTTGTCCCAACTCGACTAAGTCAACTTCCTATGTCCGCCTCCCTGCCCAACTCCGACGCCGCCACCAAAGCCCCTGCCACCGAACTGCCCGCTGACCTGCTCGCCGCCGCACCTGCTCCGAAGCCACGCCATCAGGACTTGGAGATTAAGGATGCACAAGTCATCTTTAACAGCATCTGGCGCGATCTCGAATCCTCGTTTGGCCGCGATCAACTCCGCTTCCCCAAGGAAATCATCCTCCTCGGCGGTGCGCCCGGTTCCGGCAAAGGGACTAACACCAACTTCATCATCAAGGCGCGCGGCCTGACCTGTCCGCCGGTCGTTGTCAGTTCGCTGCTTGAAACACCCGAGATGCGTCGCCTCAAGGACGCCGGTCACATGGTCGGTGATCGCGAAGTTCTGGGCATCCTGTTCAAGCACCTGCTTGATCCATCCTTCCGTGATGGGGTCATCCTGGATGGCTTTCCGCGCACTCAGGTTCAGGTCGAATGCCTGAAGCTGCTCGTGGACCGCATGCATGCACTGCGCCGCGAGTTTTACCCGACTCCGCTACGTGCCTACTTCCGCCAGCCCACGGTACACATCATGGCGCTGTTCGTGGACGAAAAAACGTCCGTCGAGCGCCAAATGAAACGTGGTCTCGAAATCAAGCAGCACAACGAAGATGTTCGCCGCACTGGCCTTGGCGAACTCATGGAAGAACGCTCCACTGACTACGACCTGGATCTTGCCAAGCGCCGTTACCAAGTGTTCAAGGAGCAGACCTGGGATGCCCTGCAATCCCTGCGCGAGATCTTCCATTACCACCTGGTCAACGCACAGGGTTCGCTCGGTGAGGTTGAGCAGAATATTCTGCGCGAACTTCAGTACCAGAGCTCGCTTGAACTCGATCCCCGCACCCACGACCGCCTGCGCGCAATCCCGGTTGCCAATGACATCATCGTTCACGCCCGCCAGGAACTGGTTAAGCGGCTCGACAGCTATGAATACGAGCACGCCGAACTGCTCGCGCAGATGGTCGTCTTTATCGAATTCAAGATCATGCCCATCGTTCTGCGGCACGCGATTTCCGGCCTAGCGCTGGTGAATAGCGAAGATCCCTTGCTCGACGATCCCATGGCTATCGCTATTCTGATCGACGTGTTCAGCGAACGCGGCTTCCATGCCGCCGTAGACCTGCATCGCATCGATGTCCCCGAGAGCTTTGACCTGAAGACAGGCAAGATCACCTGCTACGTGAAAAAAGTCTTCAGTATCCAGATCCGCTTCCAGGGGTCTGAGATCCGCCGCGGCTGATTCGTTTTATTTCGGCAAGGACGCCTTGACCTCTGACCAATCGTATTCCAGAGGTAAAGGCGCCGGTACCTTCTCGACCTGCGCGTGAAGGCGGGCCGAACGTTCGATGCTCGCCGGATGGGATGAGAGCCAGTCCGGAATGGTCATTTGCTGCTTGGCCAGGGTTTCGAAAAAACTCACCATCCCATGCGGATCAATCCCGGCCGCTACCAGACGGGCATGGCCGCCCGCATCTGCAGCAATTTCCTGCTCACGCGAAAAATGCAAGCCGGCCAGGTGTTTGACACCTTCGCCGGCCATGCCAGCACCAAGATCCCCGGTGATTGCCAGCCAGACGGCATGAAAACCTAATGCCTGCACCATGGCACGCAAGGAATGCCGCTGCTCCACATGTTCGATTTCGTGCGCGATGACGCCGGCCACTTCTTCCGCACTCTGGGCGTTTTCGATCAAGCCGCGATGAACGACGATGGTCCCGGCAGGTAACGCGAAGGCGTTGATCGTTGGCTCGTTGGCCAGATAGAAACGATAGACGTAGGACGTTGGCTGCGTCTGGACCAGGCGCGTGCCAACGTGTTCAAGAAAGCGGTTGGCAGCGGTCGCTTCGATCAACTGCAACCGGGTTCGCTGCAGCTTCCATAATTCGTCGGCCAGCAAGCGCTCGCCGGCCACCGGAATGCGCGCGACGATGGTATCGACCACCTCTCCGCGAAACGAAAACAGCAAGGCGAGAATCACCAGTGGCAGACCAATAATGACGCCAAGGCTACCCCACAGCCAGGCGTGCGTGACGCGGTCTTGCGTCCCGTCGGCGACTGGCAACCAGTCACGAAACAAGGGAAAAACCGCCGTCCCGTCAGCGCCGACTTTTTCCTCGATGCTCAAGGCACACGGCCCTTCCGGCATACTCCACTCCAGCAGCAGCCGTTGGTCTTGACGGCGCGCGCGCATCTGGGACCTGCGCAGCACTGGCATGTCCAGCCAGCCATCAACGCGCAGCCGATCACCGGTGATCCAGACGGTCACCGGCGCTCCTACGTCAGGCAAACCGGGGCCAAAGCCCCGGGCGGCAATCGGTCTAGTCATCCCCATTCAGCAGACTGCCGAGCAGACCACCCTGCTCGCCGCCGGACCCGCCACCGCCCTTGCTCATCGGCGCCGCCGCAAAAATACGCGAGGCCAGGCGGGCGAAGGGCAAGGACTGCAACCAGATCGTGCCGGGGCCGCGCAAGACGGCAAAGAACAGTCCCTCGCCACCAAACAGCGCCGTTTTGACACCGCCAACGAACTGGATGTCGAAATCAACGCCCGGCGTGTAGGCCACCACGCAACCGGTATCGACGCGCAGCACCTCGCCGGGTGCCAGATTGCGTTCGATCACTGTACCGCCGGAATGAGCGAAGGCCATGCCGTCACCTTCCAGCTTCTGCATGATGAAGCCCTCGCCGCCAAAAAAGCCCGTACCCAGCTTGCGCTGGAAGGCAATACCGAGCGAAACCCCCTTGGCCGCACAGAGAAAGGCATCCTTCTGGCAGATCATCGTGCCGCCATACTTGGTTAGGTCGAAGGGAATGATCTTGCCCGTATACGGCGCGGCAAACGCCACCCGCTTCTTGCCTTGTCCTTTGTGCGTATAGATGGTGGTGAACAAGGATTCGCCGGTCACCAGGCGCTTGCCCGCACCCAAGAGCTTGCCGAACAGACCGCCCTGCTGCGGTGAGCCGTCACCAAACACGGTGGTCATTTCGATGCCATCTTCCATGTACATCATGCTGCCGGCTTCGCCGATTGCCGCCTCGCCGGGGTCGAGCTCGATTTCAACAAACTGCATATCATCGCCGTGCAGGAAATAATCGATTACGTCCATTGCCATGATCGTCTGCTCCTTGGGGTTGGAATGCCTGCAGAATACCGCAAGCCGATCACAGATTTGTTGATTGCCATCACCCGCGCCTTGCGGCATAGTGCGCGCCCGTTTCGTTTTCACCCGACCCACACCCCATGCTGCCCTCCATTGAACAACGCATCGCCAACGAACTCGGTGTTCGCCCCGCCCAGGTCAAATCTGCCGTGCAACTGCTGGACGAAGGCGCCACGGTGCCTTTCATCGCCCGCTACCGGAAAGAAGTCACCGATAACCTCGACGACACCCAATTGCGCAATCTGGAGGAGCGTCTGGGCTACCTGCGCGAATTGGAAGAACGCCGCTCGGCGATCCTGACCTCGATCGAAGAACAGGGGAAATTGACACCGGAACTGCGTGCCGACGTCGAAAACGCCGAGACCAAACAACGCCTCGAAGACCTGTACCTGCCCTACAAACAAAAACGTCGCACCAAGGCGCAGATCGCGCGCGAAGCGGGACTGGAGCCGCTGGCCGACGCCCTGTATGATGACCCAACGCTCAGCCCGGAAACTGAGGCCGCCAAGTTCGTCAATCCGGAACAAGAGCCGCCGGAAAAACATGTGCCCGACGTCAAGGCCGCACTCGACGGCGCCCGTCAGATCCTGATGGAGCGCTTCGCAGAAAACGCCGCCTTGCTGGAAAAGCTGCGCAACTATCTCAACGAACACGTCTTCATCGCCTCCAGCGTCGTTGCCGGCAAGGAAGAGGCTGGCGCCAAGTTCCGTGACTGGTTCGATTTCCGCGAGCCGCTCAAGGCGGTGCCGTCACACCGCGCGCTGGCCATGTTCCGTGGCCGCAATGAGGACATGCTGCGGGTCAGCTTGAAAACCGAGCAGGAACTACGTGACCCGCCCGAATCTTCGCCCTGCGTGGCGATGGTGGCCAACCATTTCGGCATCAAGGACCAAGGCCGTCCCGCCGACAAATGGCTGACCGAAACCGCACGCTGGACCTGGCTGGTGAAACTCTCGCTGCACTTGGAAACCGAGTTGATGGGAAGTTTGCGCGAACGTGCCGAAGAAGAAGCGATCCGCGTTTTCGCCCGCAACCTGCACGATCTGCTGCTTGCCGCCCCGGCCGGGCCGAAGACGGTGATCGGGCTCGACCCTGGCATTCGCACCGGCGTCAAGGTTGCGGTGGTCGATGCCACCGGCAAACTGCTGGAAACCAGCACCATCTATCCGCACGAGCCACGCCGCGACTGGGAAGGCAGCCTGCACACCTTGCAGCTGCTGGCCAAGCGCCACGGCGCCGCGCTGATCGCCATCGGCAACGGTACCGCCAGCCGCGAAACCGACAAGCTCGCCGCCGACCTGATCGCACGCCTGCCCGAACTCAAGCTGAGCAAGATCGTGGTCTCGGAAGCCGGGGCTTCGGTGTATTCGGCCTCGGAACTCGCTGCACGCGAATTTCCCGAGCTGGATGTCTCGCTACGTGGCGCCGTATCCATCGCCCGCCGCCTGCAGGACCCGCTGGCGGAACTGGTCAAGATCGACCCCAAGAGCATTGGCGTCGGCCAGTACCAGCACGATCTCAACCAGGGCAAGCTGGCACGGCAACTCGATACCGTGGTCGAGGACTGCGTGAATTCTGTCGGCGTCGATGTGAATACCGCCTCGGTCGCGCTACTGACGCGTATCTCCGGCCTCAACGGCACCTTGGCCGCGAATATCGTCAGCTACCGCGACGCCCATGGTGCCTTCACGTCGCGCGCCCAGCTCAAGGAAGTACCGCGCCTAGGCGAGAAGACCTTCGAACAGGCGGCCGGATTTCTGCGTGTGAACGGCAGCGAAAATCCCTTGGACGCTTCCGCCGTACATCCGGAAGCCTACCCGGTGGTCGAGCGCATCCTGGCCGATATCAAGAAAAGCGTGAAGGAAATCATCGGCGACAGCCGCACCGTGCGCGCGCTCAAAGCCGAGAAATACACCGACGAACGCTTCGGCTTGCCGACCGTGCAGGACATTCTCAAGGAACTCGAAAAGCCTGGCCGCGATCCCCGCCCCGAGTTCAAGACCGCCTCATTCCGCGACGGCATTGAGGAGTTGCGCGATCTCCAACCCGGCATGCAACTCGAAGGTGTCATCACCAACGTGACCAACTTCGGCGCCTTCGTCGATATCGGCGTGCATCAGGATGGCCTGGTACATATTTCTGCGCTGTCGAATACCTTCGTCAAGGATCCGCATTCGGTGGTCAAGGCCGGCGACGTGGTGAAAGTCAAAGTGCTCGAAGTCGATATTTCGCGCAAGCGCATCGCGCTGACCATGCGCCTGAGTGACGAAATCGAACGCAAGCCACAGCGTGACCAAGCACAAAAAGTCGGTTCTGGCGGGACGGCGCCACGCGGTGCCCCCACCTCGTCTGGCAGAGCAGAGCGTCGCCCCGAGCCTGCTGCGGCCGGCGCTGGCGCCATGGCTGCCGCCTTTGCGAAGCTGAAACGCTAAGAACGTGTTTTGAAAGTGTAGCGAGCAGGCCGAAGAGCAAGGCGCACGGAGCACAGGAACCGGAATGTACTTGAGTACATGAGGATTCCGAGCACCGCGCAACGCCGCTATTCGGCCGCGCAGTAACTTTCAAAACACGTTCTAAGGCGGCAATCAGCGCACCGGCGCGAACTGCTCCTGCAAACGCTTGACGGCGGCGCTCTCGCCACGCACCTGGAAGAAGGCGCCGTCAGCGTCGGCGCGTTCTCCGAGCACCTGGCAACTGGCGTAGATTTCGCTGCGCAGTTGTTGCGCCGACCACGGCAGGAACAGTTCGGCGGCCACCATATCCTGCTGAAAGAAAGCGACGATGGCTTCGCGTAGGATCGCCACATCCGCTGCACGGCGCGCGCTCATGACGATGCAATCGGGGTACTGAGCGCGCAGATTCGCCTCGTGTGCAGCTTGTGCCGCCGCATCGCCAACATAGTCAATCTTGTTGAAGACGCGAATGCGCGGCACATCGCCGGCGCCAATCTCACCCAGCACCTCGTTGGTAACCTCGAGTTGGCGTTCGAATCCGGGATCACTGGCATCGATAATGTGCAGCAGCAACGACGCATCCAGCGCTTCTTCGAGCGTTGATTTGAACGAGGCGACCAGCCCGTGCGGCAGATTCTTGATGAAGCCGACGGTGTCGCTGATCAGCACGCGCGGAACACTCTCCGGTTGCAGCGCACGAACGGTCGTGTCGAGCGTGGCGAAAAGTTTGTTCTCGACCAGCACGTCACTGCCAGTCAATGCGCGCATCAGCGTGGATTTGCCGGCGTTGGTGTAGCCGACCAGCGCGACATTGGCGCCGCCCTGGCGTTCCTGCCGCCGCGCCCGCTGCGTCTTGCGCTCGGCGTCCATGGCGACGATGTCCTGCTGCAGTTCGGCGATGCGATCGCGGATCTTGCGCCGATCCAATTCCGTATGCGACTCACCCGCCCCACGCCCACCACTGCCGCTGCGTTGCCGCCCCTGCGGCCCGGCCAGCTTGGCCAGCTCGCGCAGGCGTGGCGCCATGTAGCCAAGCCGCGCGATCTCGACCTGCGCCCGCGCCGCCCTTGAACAGGCATTGCGGTGGAAAATTTCCAGGATAACCATGGTGCGATCCATGACCTCGCAACCGACTTCATTTTCGAGATTGCGTGCCTGCGACGGCGATATCTCGTGATCGACCAGAACCGCGTCTATACGTGGTGTGCCGGGCATTGCAAACTCCTCGCCAACGTACTGGCGGATTTCCTCGCGCTTGCCGACCCCCAGGTAAGCGCCCGAATCAAACGACGACCGCTTCTGGGTAAAGGTATGGACAACCTCAAAGCCGAGTGTCTTGGCGAGATCACGCAGTTCGGCCAGCGATGCCTCGAACTCGACATCGCTGACGCTCGACAGTTGCACGGCCGCGACGACGGCAAACTTTGGCTCTTCTTGGGCTTCGCTTCGCATTCGGGATAGATTCTCTTAAGTGATGAGGTGAGATAGTACCCGTCAATGAACTGGTCGCCCGTCGCTGATTCGGATCAATTTCAAGTGCCTATCGATAATTGTCCAGGACATGATCGACTAAGCCTTATCAATGAATCACCATCAAACGTACCGCCGTCTCGCCACAGCCGACTTTTGAACAGCGTCACTGATAGATGAAAACAAGCCGCAATAACACAACAACGCAGCTACGTTCGGTGGCTCAGATGGTGCCAAACCAAGTTTACGTTATCCTTTCCACCATTCACGCTAACGTCCAAGACAAATGAAACTTAAAAGCCAATCTTTCCGACTGTTCACAGTGATCGTGCTCACCGCCTTGTTAAGCGCCTGCGCTCTCGGTCCGCCAGAAGGCATTGCCTCGGTGCGTGGCTTCGATCTCAACCGTTACGGTGGCGTGTGGTTTGAAATTGCGCGCCTCGATCACCGCTTCGAGCGCGGCATGAGCGATGTCAGTGCTACCTATCGGGCGCAAGATGATGGCAGTATCGAGGTGGTCAATCGCGGCTTTGATCCGGCCAAGGGAGGTTGGCGCGAAGCCATCGGCAACGCGCATTTCATTGGCGACCCGAGCCACGGTTCGCTCAAGGTTTCTTTCTTCGGTCCGTTTTACGGCGGCTACCACATCGTCGCGCTCGATCCCGACTACCGCTGGAGTCTGGTACTCGGCCCCGACCGTAGCTATGCCTGGATTTTGGCGCGCGACAAAACATTAGCGCCGGCAGTGCGCGCCCAAATCGAGCAAAAAGCGGCGGCGGCGGGAATCGACACGGCGGCGTTAATCTGGGTTCCGCATACTCGTCACGACCCCGGTCACGGCAAAAGCTGAGAGGCGTCCACGGCACGGTGGCGCCGGCGCGGAGCCACCGCAACATAACACCTGAAACCTGAGCGGCCGAGCAGGACATCGGGTGTCAAATAGTGGAAAATGAATTCAGGCCGTTATCGCGACGTCGCCAATCCGAATACGGAGAACGCATGAAGATCATTGGACAGTTTACCGAAGACGCCCAGCGTGTTTCCTTGTCCGTCAACGGTCAGGAATACACCGCCATCTGGGAAGACGACCCCGGTTTTGTCGATCTTCCCGGCCTAACGGAAATCAAGGCACGCATCGACGCAACAGACGACTCAACCGATGGTCCGGTGTTGATCATGCGCTGGCTGATCGCCGACATCACCATCGCAGGCGGCAAGCAGGGCGTGCTGGAAGCGCTGGAATCGTTCTCCCACGAGGGCAGTGATTGGGCGGAATGCATGCGCATGAATCGCGACAATTGCCCGCCGTCGGTCATGCGGGCCGGCGCCATCGCTCTGCTGTCGTTGATTGCCTCACCACCGGCTGCGCAAGGCCAGGGCCTGGGTACGCCGCTGGCACGGGCCTTTGCCGAAACCGTGTTGGCGGCGCGCGGCGTGCGTTCGTTCTGGATCAAGCCGGTGCCCCTCGTCGAACACCCGGCCACAGGGTTTTTCAAACCCGAACACGATGTTGATTCTGTTGCTTTTTCCGAGGCGAGCGAACGCCTCGAACTGCATTACGAACGTAGCCTGGATGCCGAATGGACCTGCCCGGATTACCTGCGGGTGGATCTGGTGCCGGCGCTACTGTAGGGCGGACGGTTCCGAAGACGATTCCGCCTCCAGTGCCTGCCAAAGGCACTTGCCTTTGCTTTCCTTGGCGATTTCCGTCAGCACGCGTTGATGATCGACAAGCTCGTCCGCACTGGCGCGCTGGACGCGTAATGGCGGCCGCACCTCGTTGCCGCGACGCATGCTCACCGGCGGCGCATCGAAATCCATTTCCAGCGAATTCTGGCCGCGCGTCATCGCCAGGTAGACCTCGGCCAGCAGTTCGGCATCGAGCAGCGCACCGTGCAACTGACGACCCGAATTATCGACACCAAATTCGCCGCACAAGGCATTCAAATTGTTTTTGCGGCCGGGCCGGAGGTCGCGCGCCATACGCAAGGTGTCGACCACGCTGGGGCAGAGTTCCTGAATCGGATTACGTCCGATCAGGCTGAACTCATTATTGAGAAAGCCGACGTCAAACGCCGCGTTATGAATCACTAACTCGGCATCGCGAATGAAATCGCAAAACTCCTGGGCAACGACCGCAAACACCGGTTTATCGGCCAGAAACTCATCGGTCAGACCGTGGATCGCGACGGCACCCGGATCGATCGGCCGGCCAGGATTCAGATAGACGTGAAAACGCTGCCCGGTCAGTTTGCGGCCGATCAATTCGACACAACCGATTTCGATCACGCGATCACCGGTGCGATGATCGAGACCGGTGGTTTCGGTATCCAGCATGATTTGTCGCATCAACGCACACCTTTTCTGGCGACATCAATTCCGGCACGCGCCAGTGCATCGGCACGCTCATTTTCCACATGACCGGCGTGACCTTTGACCCACAGCCATTCGATGTGATGGCCCGCCACCAGCTCGTCAAGCCGACGCCACAAATCCTCGTTCTTCACCGGCTTCTTGTCCGCCGTCTTCCAGCCGCGCCGCTTCCAGCCATGTATCCATTCGCTGATGCCCTTTTGTACATACTGTGAATCGGTATGCACGCGGGCCTTTACCGGACGCTTGAGGATCTGCAACGCCTCGATCACCGCCATCATTTCCATGCGGTTGTTGGTGGTCGCCATCTCGCCGCCACAGAGTTCTTTCTCCACCTCGCCCATACGCAGCAGCGCGCCCCAGCCGCCAGGGCCAGGATTACCGCTGCAGGCGCCGTCGGTGAAGATATCAAGAATCGTGTTATCCAAGTCTGCGTTCATAGTTGGTCATTGAGTAGGAGTTCGTTCCGTGCTGCGCTGCGTCACCGCCGCCATGGCCTTGGCGCGGGCCTTGCGGTCGTGCCATTTCGGCGTGATCAGGCGCAGCCCGTGCTGACGCTTGACCGCCTGCACGATATACACCGCACCGGCAATCGGCCACCAGCGGTCGCCAGCGCGATCGAGAAACTCAAATCGGCGCAGCCATTTTTCTTGCGTCACGGCCGGCGCGTAGCAGCCAAACGAACCGGTCTGCATCTCGAAGCCGAGCAGGGAAAACCAGTCCTTCAGACGTGGCACGCTGATGTATTTTCCACGCCAGGGCGGCAGACCCTCGCGGCGCGAAAGCTTGCGTTTTGCCCCCCACAGGCTGAATGGATTAAAGCCGCTGACGATGACATGGCCTTCCGGCACCAGCACGCGCTCGACTTCCCGCAGCAGTTGGTGCGGATTGTCGTCAAACTCAAGCGTGTGCGGCATCACCACCAAATCGATGCTGCTGGCGGCAAAGGGTAGATGATGCAGATCTGAGCGAACTTCCGGTATCCCCGCGTAACGCCCGTCGTCGCAACGAAAGCGCAGCGGCATCCGGTTGGCTTGCAAGAAATCATGTTGCGGCAGCGAGAGCTGAACCGCATTGAAACCGAAAATATCCGCCACCAAGGTATCGTGCCCGCGCTGTTCCCAATTCAGCACATACTTGCCGGCGGGGGTGTGCAACCACTCTTCGAAACCCTGAATTGACATTGCGGTGTGTTTGGCGAAAATCGAGGAATGAAAAAATCTAACGTTCAAGTAATCGGCCTGTCAGCCTTCGACGACAACTATATCTGGGTTTTGCGCGCGAACGGCTATGCGGCCGTCGTTGACCCCGGCGATGCGGCTCCGGTGTTGGCGCACCTGGCGGCGACCGGCGATCGCTTGGCCGCCATTCTACTGACGCATCACCACGGCGACCATGTGGGTGGCGTCGGTGAGCTTATCAAGAACTGCATCAATTGCGGCGCGGCGCCGCCCATGGTTTTTGGCCCGGCGGCTGAAAACATCGAGGGCGTCAACCATGCCCTTCATGGCGGCGAACGGATCAGCCTTGAATCGCTGGGTCTTGAACTGGACGTACTCGCCGTTCCCGGCCATACGCGAGGCCACCTCGCCTATTTCGGCGCCACCATCGGCGTCGATGGTGCCCTGTTTTGCGGCGATACCCTCTTTGGCGCCGGTTGTGGCCGGCTGTTTGAAGGCACGCCGGCCCAGATGCACACCTCGTTGGCCAAGATCGCCGTCCTGCCAGCACCGACTTTTGTCTATTGCGCTCACGAATACACCCAAGCCAATCTACGTTTCGCGATCGCCGTCGAACCGGACAACGCGGCCACGCAAACACGCTGTGATGCGGTCGCGGCCTTGCGTGCAAAGCACCAGCCGACCATTCCGAGTAGCATCGGCCTCGAACTCGCGACCAATCCTTTCCTGCGCTGGGATGCCCCCGCCGTGGTTCAAGCAGCCGCCAGCCGGCTAGGCCATCAACCGCAATCCGCGACCGACGTCTTTGCCGCGATTCGCCAGTGGCGGAACGATTTCAGATAGCGCTCCGATGGAGCGCGGAGACTTACCATGACCGACCGTCGTAGCTTCATCAAGACTCTTGCTGGCGTTCCTCCGCTGCTGGCCATCGATCCGGCCTGGGCCGCGCCGGACCCGTCGCGCATTGCCCTGATCATTGGCAACAGCGCTTACCCGCAGTCACCGCTGGAAAATCCGGCGAATGATGCCAGCGCGATGCGTGACCTGTTCGTCACCGCCGGCTTCACCACCGATAGCCAACTGAATGCCACGCGAAACAATCTGATCGCAGCGATCGACAACTTCACCACCCGCGCCCAAAGCGCCGAAACCAAGCTGGCGGTCTTTTACTACGCCGGACATGGCGCCCAACTGGATTGGCGTAACTATTTATTGCCCGTCGATATCGCAGTGAAAACGCCGGACGACGTGAAGAACCAATGCGTCGACCTCGGCCGCCTGCTCGGCAAACTGACCAAGACGGGTGACAAGACCTTCATCATCATTCTCGACGCCTGTCGCGACGACCCTTTCAAGGGCAGCTATCGTCCACAGCAAAAAGGGCTTTCACAGTTCGACGCACCGGTCGGTTCCTTGTTGGCCTACGCCACATCGCCAGGCAACGTCGCCTCGGACGGTGGCGGCAAGAATGGGCTGTACACGGAAAACCTGGTGCGCGAACTCTCAAACCGTGGCGCCAAAATCGAAGATGCCCTGAAACGGGTGCGACTGAACGTGCGCCTGAGTTCCAACGGCGAACAGATTCCGTGGGAAACAACGTCGTTGGAGAGCGACGTCTTCATTTTCCCCGGCGAACAGAAGAAATTTACCGAAGCCGAGATCGAGAAGCTGATCGAAGCGGAAATGGAGACCTGGGGGAAACTCAAGAGCTCCAAAAAACTGGACGATTGGGTTGGCTACCTGAAGCAATATCCGAACGGCCGCTTTGCCGAAATCGCCCAGAATCGCTTGACCCACCTGCTGGCCGAAAGCCGAAAAATTATTCCGGTCGCAGCACCAGCGAGCACCCCGACACCGGCTGCCAGCACAGTCAGGCGACCACCCGACCTGATCCTGAAACCGGGTGGCGACATGTCGCTACTGATTCAGCCTTCGGCCAATCCGAATTCCGCCGGCCGCTTCCCTCTGGGCAAACGGGTTTCGGTCGGCGATACAGGCGAGTATCGGCATGTCGATATGCTCACGGGTGTCCAAGAACGGACGACGATGTTGGTCGTCACGCTGGTCGATGAAGAGACCGGTCGGTTTGAGGCAAACGGTGGCAAATGGGTATTCGATATGATGAGTAACGTCTTGGAAACGCCATTTACCGGCAAGTCAAATGTCCCGCAGCAAATCCATCCCGCCGAACTGCAGGTTGGCGTGAAATGGGCAGCCGCCTGGACACAGGAGAATCCGCGTTTCGGCGAGCAATTCATCAGCATCGATTTCCGCGTTACGGCCTTTGAGACCGTTGAGGTTCCGGCGGGAAAATTCCAGGCATTTCGCATCGAAGGCTATGGCTGGATTCGCAATCAATCCATCGAACTGGAAACCCGACGCTGGGTGGTGCCGGGGCTAAATTTCTCGGTCAAACAGGAACACATCAACCGCCGCCAAGGTCGCATGACGCGTACCGAACGTATGGAACTGGTCAGCACCGTGCAGCATCGTTTCGGCGCCGATTGCACTGCGACTACCACCGATAGCGGCCCAGGCAAGACCCGGTCTTTGGTCATCAAGAATAGCTGCGGCGCCTGAGCGTCGCGGAACAAACCCGATCAATGTTCGAACAAAGCGATCGATTCGACGTGTGAGGTATGGGGAAACATGCTGGCGATGCCTGCGCCGCGCAGGGCATAGCCTTTGTCACGGACAAGAATGGCGGCATCGCGCGCCAGGGTTGCCGGGTTGCACGAAATATAGACAATTCGCTGTGGATGACCGCTTGCCGGTAGCGCGTTGACCAGATCGACAGCACCGTCGCGCGGCGGATCAATCAACAGCTTGTCGAGCCGCCCCAGTCGAGCAAAGCGCTCCGGCGTCATTTCGAACAGATTGGCAACTGAAAACCGGCAGCGCGCCGCCAGCCCATTGGCCGCTGCATTCGCGCCTGCCCGCGCCACTAAAGTTTCGCTACCTTCAATGCCGATGACGTCCGCACCACTGCGTGCGATCGGCAAGCTGAAGTTACCTAGGCCACAGAAAAAATCGGCGATCCGCTCGCCGGCTTCGGGTTGTAGCAAAGCCATGGCGCGGCGCACCAGCATCTGATTCACACCATGATTGACCTGCGTAAAGTCGGTCGGCTGAAAATGCAGATCGACAGCGAAATCTGCCAGGCGATAGTGCAGCGGCGAGGCGTCCGTCGGATAGAACAGTTCTACGCTTTCCGGTCCCTTCGACTGCAGGTACCAGACAACACTATGACAATCAGCGAACTCGCGCAGGTGTCGCCGATCGTTTTCGGTCAGCGGTTCGAGATGGCTCAATACCAGCGCAGTTTGAGCCGCGCCGATGGCAATCTCGATCTGCGGCAAGCGGTGCGGGGTCGACATGGACGCAATCAAGCGTTTGAGCTCAGGCAACAGTCGCGAGACAGCAGCCGGCAAAATGGCACAGGACTCCAGCGCCGTCACAGAATTGCTGCGCTTTTGGTGAAAACCGATCAGCACGCCCCCCGTGTTCGGCGCCACGCGCACCGACAAACGCGCGCGGTAGCGATAGCCGAGAGCGGGGCCGGAAATTGGGGCATAGAGTTGTTCCGGATGTAAACGACCGATGTGCCAAAGCGCATCTTCCAGCACGCGCTGCTTGGCGGCGATTTGTGAAACCGGATGCAGGTGCTGCATCGAACAGCCGCCGCACACACCGAAATGGGGACACGGTGGCGACACGCGCTGACTGGATGCCTTCACCACGCGCGAGACGGAGGCCAATTCGTACTTCGGCTTGGTGCGAAAGCTCGCGTATTCAACGATCTCGCCCGTCAGCGCGCCCTCGATGAAGATCACTTTGCCATCAACATGGGCAACGCCACGTCCGTCGTGGTCAAGCGATTCGATAGTGGCGCGCGACATTGAGACAGGCATAGACAGGCATTGGATCGAAAGGCATGCACAAATGGGGCGCCGATTATAATCGGCCGATGAAAACCAAATCCCCCCCCAAATCGACCGCGTGCTCGCCTCTGCGCACCCCATCCACACTACTTGGCGGGATCAGCCCGGAAGAGTTCATCCGCGACTATTGGCAGAAAAAGCCCCTGCTGGTACGCGGTGCCGTGCCCGGCTTTGGTGAAGCGCTGACCAAAAAAGATATGCTCGACTTGTGCAGTCGCGAAGACGTCGAATCGCGCTTCGTCACGACGGCGGGGGGCGAGTGGCAATTGCGTAACGGGCCGTTTCCCAAGCGTGAGACCAAGACCTGGCAGACGCCTTGGAGCGTGCTGGTGCAGAGCGTCAATCTGGTTTTCCCGTTCGGCGAAGACTTGATTCGGCGCTTCGATTTCATTCCCTACGCCCGACTTGACGACCTGATGGTCAGCTACGCCACTGATGGCGGCGGCGTCGGGCCGCATTTCGACAACTACGATGTCTTCCTCCTGCAAGGCAGCGGAACCCGCCGTTGGCGCATTGGACGGCAAAAGGACAAGACGCTGGTTGACGGTTTGCCCGTACGCATCCTGAAGAACTTCACGCCGACCTACGACTGGCTTCTCGAACCGGGCGACATGCTGTATCTGCCGCCAGACTGGGCGCATGACGGTATCGCCGTGGGCGAATGCATGACCTGGTCGATCGGCTTCCGTGCGCCGCCAGCCCAGGAACTGGCTGACCAGTTTTTGACCTACCTGCAAGAATCTCTCTGCATCGACGGGATATACAGTGATCCCGACCTGACGCCGCAAACACATCCGGCGGAAATCAGCGGCCAGATGATCGATCGCGTCGCCGAGATGCTGCAGAAGATTCAATGGAAGCGTCAGGATGTGCAGCATTTCCTCGGCAGTGCGTTGACCGAACCGAAGCCGCACGTATTCTTTGATCACCCGGAGACACCGCTGAGCGCCAAGAAGTTCTCTTCTCTGATTGCAAAAGAAGGCGTTTCGCTCGATGCCCGCACGCAAATGCTGTTTTGCGGCGGACATTTCTATCTGAATGGCGAGCGCATCGAGGTGCCCTCGACGCTGCGCGCTTTCGCGCGGGAACTTGCCGACCGACGCCACGTACCTACCGTCACCGAAGCCGAGGCTTCCGCCTTGATCTACGGCTGGTATCTGGACGGCTTCCTGAATCCGGGAGTCTGACCGTCTCGATAGCACTGAATCATCGCCAAGGCGGTGATTCAGCCGTGTGCTTCAGCGCAGAAATTCGCGACTGATCTCGCGGAACAGCGGAGTTCCCGCGACCCGCAACCACTCGAAGGCGACCATCTCACGGCTAACGATTTCGATGCCGTGCTGACGCATCCGCTCCAGCGCCAATGCTTTGTTTTCGGCCGTGCGTGAGCCCACCGCATCGGCGACCACGAAGACATCCTTGCCCGACGCTTTCAGGTCGATAACGGTCTGCAGGACACAAACGTGGGCTTCCGTTCCGCAGACCACGATCTGCTGCCGATCACTGCCCGCTTGTGGCGCCAGGCATGCATCCGGGGTACACGAGAAATGAAGCTTTTCGCCCATCGCGCCGGGGGGCAGGACGGCCAACACATCGGGGTGCGTGTGCCCCAAACCTTTCGGATATTGCTCGCTGGCCAACACCGGAACATCCAGTCGGCGCGCGACCTGAACCAGCCAGATCACCGCATCGAGCGTGCGCTGCCAGTCGTCGATCGCCGGCAGCAGACGCTCTTGGACGTCGATCACCAGCAGGGCGGATTGTTGGGCATTGATCAGCATGAGGGCTCTCCTTTGACGTGTTCGGTGGCGGGCCACGCGGCCAGAAACTCCTGCCAATGCGGCAGACCCACGTGGTTCAAACTGGACCGCACCACCGCGATTTCTGCCGCGTACTCACCTGCCGACAGAGCGCCACGCATCAGTTGATAGCGCAGGAAAACGAGATATGTATTCACCACATCGGTCTCGCAATAATCGCGGATTTCGGCGATCTTACCTGCCTGCCAGGCACCCCAGACGGCCGAACCATCCATGCCCAGCTTGCCAGGGAAACCGCACAGTTTGGCCAGTTCGTCGAGCGGCACACTGGCACGCGGCTGATACATGGCCAGCAGATCCATCAGGTCGAGGTGACGACTGTGATAGCGGCTGATGTAATTGTTCCACTTGAAGTCGCGCGAATCGCGATAGTCGCCCTCGCCCAGATCCCAGTAGCGCGGGGCCACAACCTGGTGCATCAAGCCACGATAGTGCAGCACCGGCAAATCGAAACCGCCGCCATTCCAGGAGACAATCTGTGGCGTAAATTTCTCGACGCCGTCATAAAAGCGCTGGACGATTTCCGCTTCGCCAATCTTCGGCTCGGCCAACGACCAGACACGGAAACCTTCATCGCTACGCAAAGCGCAGGAAATTACCGCGACCCGTTGTAAATGATGCGGAAGGAAATCCGTGCCATTTTTGGCCCGCTGACGCTGGAAGGCAAATTCAGCCACTTCGTCATCGACAAGATCGGCCGGCAGTTCATGCAAGCGGCGCAGGCCGGCAATATCAGGGATGGTTTCGATGTCAAACGCGAGAATCGGAGTCATGGTCGGGTACAAAAAGTCGGTGCTGGCGATACGGCGCCCGCTCACCGGAGTTTGGATTTATGGCTGGATTCTATAATCTGCGGCCATGGACCGCGACGAAAAATCTATCACCTCTGCCGACGACAGCCGCAATTCGCGCCAGGGCATCCAGTCGATCGAGGTCGGCGTGCCCCTTTTGCGCGTCCTCGCCGAGCATGGCGCGCCGATGATGCTGCGCGACATGGCCAGGCTTACCGGTATGCCGGCGGCAAAAGCACACCGTTATCTGGTGAGTTTCATGCGTGTCAATCTGGTCACTCAGGACGTGCATTCCGGGCGTTACGATCTGGGCAGCTTCGCCCTCGATCTCGGCCTCGCCAGCCTCGCCCGACTCGATGCGGTAAGAGTTGCCACCCCCATTCTCGAAGCACTCAATGATGAAATCGGCGAGACAGTCGCCCTTTCGGTGTGGGGCAACATGGGCCCGACCTTCGTCCGCTGGATTGAATCTCGCCGCCCGGTATCGGTGAACCTGCGCACCGGTGATGTCATGCCCTTGCTGCACTCCGCCAGCGGTCTATGTTTTGCGGTATTCCTCGATACGCCGGCCATGAAGCAACGCATTGCCGATGAACTGGCACTCGCGGCCGCGAGCAAGGATAAGCGGCCCCCGCAGCACCAGCGCGCATTCGATACTCTCGCCGCAGAAGCCCGTCGCCATGGCTTGACGCGGACCTTGGGCGCGGTCATTCCGAACGTCAATGCGTTCTCGGCGCCTGTGTTCAAACACGATCAGCAAATGGTGTTGGCTATTACTGCCCTGGGACCAGCTGGACTGTTTCCGTCCGAATGGCACAGCCCGATCGCCAACGCGGTGCGCCAGGCCGCAGGAAAAGCCTCGGCGATACTGGGTTGGAAAGGCGCTACGTAGCCGCTTGATACGTGGAATCAGGCAGCGGGGTGCAAATTTGCTATCTGGGTAAAGACGTCTTCCAGCGTCGCGCGCGCCGCACCAAAATCCGCCACCGCATCCTCGTAGGCATCGCGGGCCAAGGTGTAGGCCTCGACCAATTCGGTACCGATACCCTCGGTATGCAGACGCTGGTAAAGCATCTGGCATTCTTCGAACAAACGATCGGCCACTAAGCGCCGACGCATGTAAATGCGCGCACCCTCCTGTGGCCACGGCGTCATTTCGTCGTAATCCGGAACACGAGAACGATTCAAGGTGGCGTAATCGCCTTTCAGCAAATCCCACATCGATGACCAATCCGGGTCAGCGTCGCCAAATGGCACATAGCCGAAACGCTCGAGCAGCGCGACCTCGCCATCCATCAGGCGTTGCGGAGAATCAAGCATGCGCCGTCGCCGGTTCGTCGACCTCGTAGCCAACCCGCATTTCGTAGTCTGGCTCGACACCGGTTGGCATGATCAAACCAACTTCCTTCAGACGCGACTCGAGTAGCTCGAGGTATTCGGCCTGCAATTCCTCGGGTTTCTTTATCTTCAGGCCGTACTCGTAATAGATGTCGAACATCTGCGACTTCTTGTCCCCGGACGAGGGGCGACCGTAAAAACCGAGGCCCATTTTCATGAACTTCGGAATGCGGTTTTGCATGTCTTCGCGGGCCTTTTCACCACCGAATTCAAGGCAGCGTTTGGATGCCCAGACGCCGAAGGCGAGATGACCGTACTCCTCCTTATGCACCCGAACATTGACGCGCGCCCAAGGCAGGTATGAGCAGTGTTGATATTGCCCGAGAAAGGCGACCGCAGCGGGAGTCACAACCGTCGAGAACAGCGCCACGTCTTCCCAGCATTCGAAGAACTTTGACCAGTTCTCTTTGCGAAAGCCGTTGATCACGTTCACTTTTTTCGGATCGGGATTGTCCGGGTTGTGCGACAACTCGTAGAGGCGGGCGTTCACGTCCACGCCCAAGTCCTGCATCAAGTTCCAGACGTAGAAACCATGCCCCATTTCCTCGAACACTTTCTTCGAGAGCCGATAGGCTTCCTCGGGCCGGGTGGCAAAACGGTGATTCTCGGCCACGCGCTGCGCACCGGCGTATTCCGAATCGGCCTGAAACGACATCAGGTTGAGCAATGCCTTCTTGTAGTCATCCGGAAGAACGTCGCCCTTGTCATAGGTGGTAAACGTGGACATAAACTCTTCTCCATTCGCGGCAGAGTGCGGTTGAATAGGATCGATGAACCAAGCGTCGGGTACAGCTCATACACGTCGCGTCAGCGCCGGATAACGTGACACATATACCTATTAATATTAAAATATTAGTGTATCACTTAAAAAGTGTCAATCCGAACCGCAAGGAAGCCCCATGACTTTGGCACCATGCTCCATCGCCATTATCGGTGCCGGCCCTGCCGGCTGTTATCTGGCCGATGCACTTGGACGCAAGCTGGCCAGCGCTCGCATCGATATCTTCGATCGCCTGCCGACACCCTTCGGCCTGGTTCGGGGCGGTGTGGCCCCGGATCACCCGGGTACCAAGAATATTGCACGTCAATTTGAGCGCACCCTGGCCAAAGACGGTGTCCGCTTCCTGGGCAATGTCGACATCGGCAAAGACATCAGCGTCGCCGAAATCAAGCAGGCTTACGACATCGTTGTGCTTGCCAGCGGCGCTCTGGTCGACCGCGCCTTGGACATACCGGGTGACACGCTTGACCATGTCTATGGCTCCGGCGCCTTCGTGAGTTGGTACAACGGTATCCCCGATGGACGCGATCTGTCGCCGCACCTCTCCGGCGAATCCGTTGCCATCATCGGCAATGGCAACGTTGCACTCGATCTCGCCCGGTTACTGGCGAAAACAGCCGACGAACTGGCCACGTCCGACCTCTGCGCCCACGCCCGCGATGTTTTTTCTGCGGCGGCGATCCGCGATATCTGGCTGATCGGTCGCCGAGGTCCACTCGATGCCAACTTCACCACAGCGGAACTTGCCGAGTTCGGCCAACTTACCCGCGTGCATCCGATCGTAGACCCAGCACAACTACCGCTAGCGGTACCAACCGAGATGCCCGACGAGCAGCGCAAAATCGCCGAAAAGAATCTTGATTTGCTGCGCGATTATGCCAACCGCACACCCACAGCAGAAAAATCGATTCGTCTACATTTTGTCTTTTTTGCGGCTCCTGCCGCCATTCACGGTAGCTGTGGCGCTGAAACGTTGGAACTCGAAAGAACGTATATCGAGCGAGGCCGCATCGTGCTGACGGGAGAGCGCTGGGCGATCCCGGCAAACACAGTCATCACGGCAATTGGCTACCGCAGCCGAGAAATTCCCGGGCTGCCATTCGATGCAGTGCGTGGCACCATCGGCCACGAGCAGGGACGCGTTGCACCCAGGGTTTATACCGTCGGCTGGTGCAAACGTGGTCCGCAAGGCGTGGTGCCGGCCAACCGGGCCGACGCCCTGGCCGTGGCCGAGTTGATTCTGGAAGACTTGAATAGTGGCGACCGAACGATTACCGAGCCCGCTAAACCGGGGCGTCTGTTGATTGATGCGCTACTGACAGAGCGAAAGGTTCAAGTCGTCGATTTCGCCGGCTGGCAGCGAATCAATGCCGCCGAAATTGCTGCCGGCACCCGTGCCGGACGTCCGCGCGAAAAACTGACGCGGATAGACGAGTTGATTGCCACTGCGCAAGTTCAGAGTTGAATCTCGACGCCTTCGCGCGCCAACATGATTTCGGGCTCATCCGCCGTGCCAGCACGATAGCCAGACGAGGCCAGAGCGGCAGCAAACACGGTCTCAAGCTGATCGTCAGAGCGCGTCGGTTCGTGGTGCGTGCAGGCAAATCGCTTCACGCCCAGCCGCCGTGCCCACGCAATATGCCCTTCGTAGGTACCGTGTCCCCAGCCGATCTTGCCGGCTTTGTACTCGGCTGCGGTGTAGGAGCTATCAGCGATCATAAAATCAAGTCCAAGCAAGTGACGATCGAGCTCTGCTTGCTGCTGATCGATCATTTGCTGATAGTCAGCGAATTCATCATCTTCCGGTGCGTAGATATTCACCCAGGGCTCATGGTCGCCGGTAAAGAACATGGTGCGGCCATCCCCCTCGACGCGATAACCGAAATTCGTCACCGGATGGCTCATCATGACAGGCGTCACAGTCAGCGAACCGACCGGCACAGAATCACCGATTTTCAGGGTTTCGTACTCCATCTTGGCCCGTAGCTCGGCCTCGCGGATCGGGAAGAAACTGTACTGCATCTGCACATCCATCACCTGCTCGATGCCGCGCGAGGTCACCAGATCATGGGCGCCGTGGATGCGCACGGTGTTGCCCGGGATGTACAGCGGAGTAAAAAATGGCAGGCCCTGAATGTGGTCCCAGTGCGTATGGGTAATGAAGATGTTGGCGCGTACCGGCAACTCTTTGAGTAAAGCTTGCGCCAACGGGAAGATACCGGTCCCGGCATCAAGAATCACCAACGAGCCATCGTCGCCGCGAACTTCGATACAGGTGGTATTGCCGCCATAGCGAATCGTGTGCGGCCCCGGCGAAGCGATCGAGCCACGTACTCCCCAGAATCGAACTTTCATCCGCGGAACCTCCTATTTATCGCCGCTGACCTGGGCAAAAATCTGGGCATCGTCGATGTAGCGCTGCAAGTCGCCCAACGAGGCAACCACCACATTGATATCGTCTCCAAAACGCTGCGGCGCAGCCACCGCCTCGCCTTCACGCCAGGGATTGCCGCTATCGCCAATCGCCAGTTTGCGCGCGATCTGGTTGGCCATGCGCAGACAATCCATCAATGCCGACGGCTCTGCCGCCGGGTTATGGTGATCACGGATGCAATCGATCATGTGATCGGGGAACTGCCAGCGCTTGGCCAACATCGCGCCCACCAGCGCATGATCAGCACCAATCGTGGCGCGCTCGGCCTCGTGCAACGGCTTGCCTTCGAGGCTGGTCTGCAGCATGGCCTCGCGGAATTCGGCGGCCATGAACTGTGCAAAAACCGCCTTGCCGAAATCATGCAGCAAACCGGCGATGTAGCAATCACCCGGATCGGCCTCACCCTTGGCGTATTGCGTCGCCAACTGGCGACCGATCGACGCGACCAAGAGCGAATGCAGCAGATAGCGCTGAATATCAAAGCCGGCAGAATTCATGCGCGGCAGGATGCCCACCGCCGCAAAGCCCAGCGCCAGGTTCTTGACGGTATTGATGCCCAGATAAACCACCGACTGCGCCACCGAATTGATCTTGTTCGGCAAGCCGTAGTAGGCGGAGTTGATCACCTTGAGGATCTTCACCGTCATCACCGGATCTTTCTCGATCACGGCAACCAATTCCTTGGGCAAACAATTGATATTGCGCGTCAGCTCAAGAATCTTCTGCACGCTCTTGGGAAACGCTGGCATGCGCTCGACGGCAATGCCCAATTTGCGTTCAAGTTCTAACGGGAGGGCGCTCACGGCATCAATTCCACATGGGTTTTAGAAGATGGTTCGATTATAGCCACGCCCAAAAGCCGACATCGTGCCGTTTCGAGTTTCAGGCGTGTTCAAACTTCGCAAAAAGTCGGTGCTGGCGAGACGGCGCTTCTATGAACCCAGGCGTGTTTTTAACGTGTAGCGAGCAGTCCGAAGAGCAAGGCGCACGGAGGACAGGAAACCGGTGGCCGACCGGACCACGCCCCCGCCATTCAGTCCCGACTCCCTTGCAGCCGGTCGGCCAGGCGCCGCAAAACCTTGCCGACAGTGGTCTTTGGCAAGGGCTCGGTCCTGAAATCGACAATCTTCGGCACTTTGTAGCCGGTCAAGTGCTTCTGGCAATGAACGATCAGCTCTTGCGCAGTGAGAGCGGGATCCCTCTTCACCACAATAGCCTTCACCACCTCACCCGAGCGCTCGTTCGGCGCAGCGATCACCGCGACCTCCAGAACCCCTGCGTGCATCATGATCACGTCCTCCACTTCGTTGGGATAGACATTAAATCCAGACACCAGGATCATGTCCTTCTTGCGGTCGGTGAGCTTGACGTAGCCCTTCGGGTTCATGAAGCCCATGTCACCGGTGCGGAACCAGCCATCAGCCGTGAAAGCCTTGGCGGTTTCAGCGGCCTGCTTCCAGTAGCCTTTGGTCACCTGGGGACCCCGGATACAGATCTCGCCCACTTCGCCGAGCGGCACCTCCCGGCCGGCCTCATCCAGCAGCGCCACCTCGGTGGACGGGATCGGCAGGCCAAGGGTACCGGTCCAGTCGGTAAGATTGAGGGGGTTGCAAATGGCGACCGGCGAGGTCTCCGTAAGTCCATAACCCTCGATGATCGGCACGCCGATCACCCGCTTCCACTTCTCGGCGACCACGCGCTGCACCGCCATGCCGCCGGCCGAAGCCACCTTCAGTGTATTTGCGGCGAGCTCAGTAAACCCCGGTGCATCGAGCAAGGCGTGGTACAGCGTATTGACGCCGATCATGCCGGTGAACCGGATCGCCTTGATCTCTCTGATAAAGCCTGGCATGTCGCGTGGGTTGGTGATCAGGATGTTGTGCGCGCCGATCTTGATGAACGCCAGGTTCGTGGTCAGCGCATAGACGTGATACAGCGGCAACGGCAGGACGATGATTTCGGTGCCTTCGGTCAGATCACGCGTAATCCAGGCCGCGACCTGCTGGAGATTGGCCACCATATTCCCATGGGTCAGGATGGCACCCTTCGCCACTCCCGTGGTACCGCCGGTGTATTGCAGGAAGGCAATGTCATCGTGGCTCAGTGGCACCTCCCCGAGCGGATGCCGCTTGCCTGCCCGCAAAGCCTGCGTGAATCCAATAGCGCCGGGGATATTCCAGGCGGGCACCATCTTCTTCACGTACTTGACGACAAGATTGGTCAGCAAGGCCTTGCCACGAGGAAACAGGTCGCCGATCTGGGTCGTGATCACCGTCTTCACCTCCGTCTGGCCAAGCGCCGCCTGAAGCATATGGGCAAAGTTCTCCAGTACCACGATTACTGTTGCCTCCGAGTCACGAAGCTGATGTTCGAGTTCGCGCACGGTGTACAACGGATTGACATTCACCACGGTGAGCCCGGCGCGCAGGGCGCCAAACAAGGCCACCGGATATTGCAGCAGATTGGGTAGCATGATCGCTACCCGCTCGCCCTTGCCCAGGCCGAGTTCATTCTGCAGGTAGGCAGCAAAGTCGCGGCTCAACCGGTCCAGCTCGCCGTAACTGATCGATACCGACATATTGCTGTAGGCAGGGAGCTCGCGGAACCTGCCACAGCTCTTTTCGACGATGTCCCGCAGTGACGAATACTGGTGAATATCGATCTCTGCCGGAATCCCTTTCGGGTATTCCTTGAGCCAGATCTTTTCCATATTTCCTTCTTCCTTCTTGCCGTGTTGCTCGATAAGACAAAAGATAGGACAAAATGACAAAAGGGGCCACCCATTATTCATGGCGCCCTCTATTTCCTCATTACGACTTGGCAACCGCTGGAATCGGCGCGGACTCCGGCGACACGGCGTCACCCCGAGTCAACCCGGCTTTGACAATTTGCGTTATGGTCTCGTGCGCTTCGCACTCACCAGAATCCGGACATTTCCGGTGCAACCGCCGACATACCACCACCAACCCACCAACAACTCATTGGATACCATCATGCGCGCACTGACCATCTCTGCCCTCGCCCTTCTTCTCAGCACCTCGGCATTTGCCCAGCAATCCACTGTTAAAGGAAATGTCGAACTCGACGCCAAGCAAAAGAACGTCGCGGCAATTGCTATTGGCGCCGGTAATGCGGCCAAGAATACGGCTGGCTCAATCAAGGGCAACGCCAACGTCAGCGGAAATACCAAGATCAAGGCATCACAATCGAACACGGCAGCAATCGCAATCGGCATCCGTAGCACGTCGAAAAACGAAGTCGGCGTCATCGGCGGCAACTAGCCCATCTGGCGCAAATCCTGTTTGAGCCCTGGTCGTCCTAATCGGCGCCGGGGTTCCGTAAATCGGTTCGGTCTGAGGCGGTGGCAAACAAAATTTGCCTGTACCTGCACTTTGAAGGATTAGTTCATATCGACTTGCGCGTTAAATCAAAATTAACTCAAAGGCAAAGAGTAAGATCGAATTGCCCCCGTAGCCTAAGGCTTGGCGCGGCCGCGACGTTATCAAATGGTGTGAGAGACAACTTGTAGTCCAACGCAATCAACGCTAGCACTAGGAGACAGTCATGATCGTACGACGTCGAACTTGGTTTTACCGCTTGGCGGGTCAACGCTTTGCTCACGCTATCACCTTCAAGAATCCCCTGACGGCACCCAAAGTCCGCGAGGCCCTGCGGCAGACAGTTGGCATCCCACTTGAGCTATGGGGTCGTGCTGCGTAATTGAAATTATGAAAGACCGATTGAATCGCCCGATGAAACGGGTGACTAAATCAAGTGCAGCTAAACAGCGCCCGAATCAGGCGTCAGCAACCCGTTCGTAATAGCGCGCTCGATATAGCAGGCGCTGGTGCCGTTCCGAATTGCTGAATCCGGAGCGGTCGTGCAAGACGTTGTTGCAAACCAAACCCATGCCGGGTTCCAGACGACCGCGCAGGGTCCAGGGTGTTTCGCTGGCCAGCAGGCGCTCCAGTGCGGCGAGTGCGGCGTGCGTTGAGGCATCCTGTTTCCAGGCAATGCTTTTGGTACGTGCAGTGTAGCGCATGTGCAAGTGACCGCCGGTATCCACCGAAAAAACCGGCCCGCTTTGATCGGGGCGAGCGACGCCATCGGTTTCGACGCGTGCCGGAATTACCATCACGTCGGGTGCCGACAAGGCGCGCACGAAATCGGGATTCTCGTCACGCAACAAGATGTAGGCGATATCGTGATCGAGCAACTGATTGTCGCCACCACTGTCGGCTGGGTGCACACAGTGGAGAATCAAGCCGCGCACAGTGCGTTCCGGCGGGTTGTAGTAGCCGTCGGTATGCCAGCGGATCGGCTTGTCGGTGTAGGGGATGAAGTCGCCACGCTTTTGCGTCGGATCTGATGCGTCCGCCACGGCCAGCGGTGAAATGCCATCGTCGTCCGATAAATAGTTACTGTCGAGCGAATGCAAGCCCAACTGCGTGCCCAGTTGGCGCGGAATCGCCTTGTCGGGATCGCCCACGGTGTGGCTGACATACACCGCCATGTTGGCGACGGCGCAGCGCTCGACGAGATGCGCGCGTTCAGCCGGCGTCAGATCGCGTGGATCATTCAACACGACGAGGATGTCTTCCAGGCGACGCGGTGCGGTATCCAGCTTTTGCTGCCGCCATGTGGCGTAGGCGGCGTTATCGTTCAGATCAAAGGGGTTACCCATGGCGATTGCCCGTTGGCGCCGTCTCGCCAGCACCGACTTTTTCTGTGGCCGGATGAAACAAACCACCCAGTGTTTTTTGCAGCGCCTTGATCGCCTCCGGTGATTCGATGTCCATCACTTGGTCGATGGCCCACAGACGATCCTGCTCGGGCAGGATTTCCTGCATACCAGCAGCAAAGACGCGTCGAAAACCGAAATCGGGCCCGCTTTCGTCGAAACCGCAATCCGCATAGTCCTCACCACGACGGTTAAAGAGATCGAGCACGTGTCGCTTGCACTCACCGACGTCGGTCGCGCGCAACAACATGCGGTGATTTTCTTCGACGATTTCGGCAATTCGGATGGCTAGCGAGGTGGTGAACTCGGTACGCTGCTCTTCCGACAGATCACGATAGGCAATGCGATCGGCGGAGTGCGCCAGGAACACCATGTATTCGCAGACGAAATCGTAATACGTCTGACCGATGTCGATTTCGTAATTGGCCGTCCGCATCCGTTTGATCGAGTCGACCGCCAGTTTCCAGGCCATGGCCGCAACGACGCTGGCGAGTTCTGCCATCGAGCGTGGGCGTCCTCCGGTATGGAAACCGGTACGGATGCGGATCGCCATGCGGCTTAGTACCCGCCCTTGCCAAACGGCTTGGTCAGGCCGGCGATCTTGACGCCCTGTTTGGCCGCACCGCCATCGGGGAACAGGTCGAACATGCGCGCACTGCTAACGTCTGCGATAACTTGCTCTTCTTCCAGCATCTTCATCATATTGCGCAGATTCGGGGTGTGGCCGTCTTCTTGGTATTTGGTCCGCAGGAAGTTGATGATCGCCATATGGTCATCGGTCAGGGCGATGCCCTGCTCGGCGGCGATGGCAGTGACCGCCTCGTCGCTGAAGTCGGCTTCCAGCAGGTAACCGTCGTCGTCCGTCTCTTTTTCCACGCCGTTAATGGTGTAGCCCATGGTGTTATCTCCTCGCTATTGGGGGTTAAGAAAAAATCAGAAATCAGATTCGTCGCAGATAGAACTCATGCACGCCACGGCCGGTTTCGTGGCTAAACAACATTTCGACTGAGCCTGCCTTGGCCCAGGAAGTCAGATCATCCACGGCGGCTGGGCAATCACTGACCAGTTGCAGCACCTCGCCAGCTTTCATGCCGTCGAATAGTTTTTTGGCCTGCAAGATCGGCCCCGGGCACGATACGCCGCGCATATCAACGGTGACGTGCGGCACCGGTGTCGAGGCCGCGTCGCCAGCACGCTGAATGGTGTATCCGGTCTTGCCGTCTTTCTGCTTGGCGCTACCAAGGACCAGATTGCCGGTCACTTTGGACCACGAAAAAAGGTCATCGGCAGTTCCCGGGCAATCAGAAATCAGCAGCAGGGTTTGCCCCGGCTGCAAGTCGTCGATGATCTTCTTGGCGCCCAGGAGCGGTGCCGGGCAAGGCAGTCCGCTGACATCCAGGGTTACGGTAGCGGCTTCGGTCATTGCAATCTCCCAAAAAACGATGAGTTAGTCGCCACTAACAGCAGCAACATTCTTGTGCGGTACAAAAATACCGCAGCCCAGATGATGATTTTGCCCCAGGCCGAGTTCCTGAAGTGCCAGGGTCTGTGCCAGGTTAAGGCCATAAAGCATCACGCTGAAGCCACGAATAGTACCGCCATCACCGTTCAATGAGCGCGAACGGCCGCATACCAGTTCGGGTCGCATGCCGCGCTCGACAAGAGCCTGCTCACAAACTGCCTGAAATTCACCTTCGTCGCTCGTTCCCATATCAACAAACGGCGAATGTACAACGCGCGCGCCTTCGATTTTTCGCCCCGTCGGCTTGCCAAGGTGGACCGCACCTTGCAGATCGAGTTGCGCGTTGGCCAATAAGTCGGCGCTGGCGAGACGGCGCTGCGGCAGGCGAATAACAAGGCGCGCGCGTCCGCCAACAAAATGCAGGCCATCGCCCGGCGAAGTCCCCGCCAGCGGCAAGATACCCGCGCCGGGCTCATCTCTTAGCCAGGGTAGGAAGCGCTCGATTTCTCGCCACAGCAACAATGCGTGGTCACCGGCAACCGTTTCGCCGCGCACCGGGAAAACCACGTCGACCATCACTTCACTGGTCATTCCGCATTTCCCGTCAATTCTTCGCTCGGTATCAAGGGTGGTGTGTCGCCGCCATTGGCATCAGCCCACGCCTGCATAGTTTTCGCCCATTGGTTGGCTGTTACGGCATCAACCTCAAAAACAGTAAATCGACTACGCTCCCGAATGCGAATGCGCAACAACGGCATGCCCCCGGAGTCATGAGCGACTTCCTGGAGTTCAATCTCTTGATTGCCAAGAGGTACCCGAAACTTGTCTAATGTACGAAGAATGTTCACGTTCAGCGTCCTTTTACAGGGGTTGGACTATGGCATTGGCGAAGCACAAAGAGCCATCACCATAACGGCTTGTAAGCATATACTCCTTGTGGGTAGGTCAACCTACCTGTCAGAAGTATGGCTTGTGCACCGCAAAGTTCCCTACCATACTCGAACTATTCGTACCCCAACAACCAACGCTTCACCTTACCCCCAAACGAGGAGAGAACACCATGGCCAAGCCCATGCATCCCACCCCGAATCTTGATCAACTCGAGAGCGGTCCGTGGCCCAGTTTTGTGACAGGGCTCAAGCGCCTGGCCAAAGACAAGGATTACGTTGTTGATGTGCTCGGCCACCTTGAGCATTCCTACCAGACCCGCAAGGGCTATTGGAAAGGCGGTACCGTTGGCGTACGCGGCTACGGCGGCGGCGTTATTCCCCGTTTCACCGAAATCAAGGACGCCTCGGGCAACCCCGTGTTCAAGGATGCTGCCGAGTTCCACACCATCCGCATCATGCCGCCCCCGGGCATGCACTACGATACCGATACCCTGCGCAAATTCTGCGACATCTGGGAAACGCATGGTTCCGGCCTGATCGCTTTCCATGGCCAGTCCGGCGACATCATGTTCCAGGGCTGCACCACTGAAAATGTCCAGAAGGCCTGGGACGAAATCAACCAGATGGGCTTCGATATGGGCGGTGCCGGTCCGGCCGTGCGTACCTCCATGTCCTGCGTCGGTGCCGCCCGCTGCGAGCAGTCCTGCTACGACGAAGCTCAGGCGCACCAGAAAGTGATCAACACCTTCCTCGACGACATCCATCGTCCCGCCCTGCCCTACAAGTTCAAGTTCAAGTTCTCCGGTTGCGGCAACGATTGCATGAACGCCATCCAGCGTGCCGACATGGCCGTGATCGGTACTTGGCGTGACAACATGAAGACCGACGATGCCATGGGCAAAGCCTGGTTCGCCAAGCACGGCATGAACGAGTTGGTCAATGACGTGATCGGCATGTGCCCGACCCGTGCCCTGCAAATCAAGGACGTCAAGGATGTGAGCAAAGAAGCCCACATTTCCACCGTCGCCCTGAACGATGCCCAGTGCCTTGAGATCGACAACAAGGATTGCGTGCGCTGCATGCATTGCATCAACGTCATGACCGGCGCCATGGGCCCGGGTAAAGACAAAGGTGCCACCATCCTGATCGGTGGCAAGAGCCACTTGAAGATCGGTGCCACGATGGGTACTGTGGTCGTTCCCTTCATGTCCTTAAAGAAGGACGAGGACTACGATCAGCTGACTGAACTGGCCCAGACCTGTATCGACTTCTTTGCCGAAAACGCCCTCGAGCACGAGCGCACCGGTGAAATGATCGAACGTATCGGCCTGGTTAACTTCCTCGAAGGCATCGGCCTGGATATCGATGCCAACATGGTCAATAGCCCACGGATGAACCCCTACGTTCGTACCGACGGCTGGGACGAGGAAGTCGCCAAAATCAACGCCAAGAAAGCAGCGGCCTAAAAAGCATTGCGGAACGTCAAAATCACGCGATTGAAATAATCGCGTGATTTTGACGCAAGGCTAATCCCACATTCATATATCGACAATTTTCGGAGACTCACTATGAATCAACCGCAATTGCGCAAGCCGGTCGAGCATTTTCTCGACAACAAGAAGTACCTCCACCCGAAACTGGTGGCCAACTATGGCAACTGGAAATATCACGATCGTCCCCGTCCCGGCGTTCTGCACCACGTATCCAACACCGG
The DNA here is from genome assembly GCA_945902805.1 of Propionivibrio dicarboxylicus. Classification (GTDB taxonomy): domain Bacteria; phylum Pseudomonadota; class Gammaproteobacteria; order Burkholderiales; family Rhodocyclaceae; genus CAMDMZ01. The sequence goes on from CAMDMZ010000007.1 coordinate 85,697, forward strand.
CGACCAAGTTTGGTCGGTGCGTGCCGGTACGCAGCGGCAGATGGATGTATTCACCATTCGCAAGCTGTGTGACATCGCCGACCAGTTTGCTGAAGGCCGCGTTCGTTTCACCATTCGCTCGAACATCGAGTACATGGTTTCCGACGAAGCCAAGGTTGCGCCGCTGATCGCCGAACTCGAAAAGAACGGTTTCCCCGTCGGCGGAACCGGCAACTCGGTCTCGATGGTTGCCCACACCCAGGGTTGGCTGCACTGCGACATCCCGGGCACAGACGCATCCGGCGTGGTCAAGGCCATGATGGACGAGCTCTATGAAGAGTTCAAGACCGAAGAGATGCCGAACCGCGTGCGTCTCTCGACCTCCTGCTGCGAGATCAACTGTGGCGGCCAGGCCGACATCGCTGTCATCATCCAGCACACCAAACCGCCGAAGATCAACCATGACCTCGTGGCCAACGTTTGCGAGCGCCCGACCGTGGTTGCCCGTTGCCCGGTTGCCGCCATCCGTCCGGCGCTGGTCAATGGCAAGCCGTCGCTGGAAGTTGATGAAAAGAAATGTATTTGCTGCGGCGCCTGCTACCCACCGTGCCCCCCGATGCAAATCAATGATGCCGAGCACTCCAAGCTAGCTATCTGGGTTGGTGGCAAGAACTCCAATGCCCGCTCCAAGCCAACGTTCCATAAACTGGTCGCCTCTGGCCTGCCGAACAATGCCCCGCGCTGGCCGGAAGTGAACGCCGTCGTCAAAAAGATCCTGATGGCGTACAAGGCCGATGCCCGTCCGTGGGAGCGTATGGCTGATTGGATCGACCGCATTGGCTGGCCGCGTTTCTTCGAGAAGGCCGACCTTCCCTTCACCAAGTACATGATCGACGATTGGCGCGGTAGCCGTTACAACCTGAACGCATCGGCACACGTTCGTTTCTAAGTCGATCCAGAGGAATCAAGAAAAGGAAATTCGCCAATGAAGTTCGCGATTCTTATCAATGAAGGGCCGTACCAGCATCAGGCATCCGATTCGGCCTACCTGTTTTGCAAGGCCGCGCTCGCGAAAGGACACGAGATTCGTCGCGTGTTCTTCTATCACGACGGTGTCAACAATTCTTCCGCCCTGACCGAACCCCCTCAGGATGACCGCAATATTGTCGTCCGTTGGGGAAAGCTGGCCGAAGAACATAAGGTCGATCTGGTGGTCTGTGTTGCTGCGGCGCTGCGTCGCGGCATCAAGGACGACAATCTCGCCGCCGGGTTCCGTATCTCCGGTTTGGGTCAGTTGGTCGAAGCCGGCATCGAGGCCGACCGTCTCGTCACCTTTGGCGATTAAGGAGAAAACATGTCCGAAGGTGCAATCAAGAAGTTCATGTTCGTCAATCGTAAGGCGCCCTACGGCACCGTCTATGCGCTCGAAGCGCTCGAAACCGTGCTGATCACCGCCGCTTTCGACCAGGACGTTAGCCTGGTGTTCATGGATGACGGCGTGTTTCAGCTTAAAAAGGGTCAGCAAACCAAGGGAATCGAGACCAAGAACTTTTCCCCCACGTATCGCGCCCTGGATGGCTACGACATTGAAAAGCTCTACGTCGAACAGGAATCCATGGAGGCTCGTGGCCTGACCGAAGACGATCTGCTGGTTGACGTCACGGTTATGTCCCGCGCTGACATGGGCAAGTTGATGGAAGAGATGGACGTTGTCCTCAGCTGCTGACAATCAGTCGAACGGAGACCGTATAAATGTTGCACATCATTAACAAGTCACCACAAGAGCGAAATTCGCTCGACTCCTGCCTGCGTGTGACGCAAAGCGGCGCTGTCCTACTGATCGAGGATGCCGTTTATGCTGCGACGCGTGGTAACGCCGCCGAGGCCAAACTACGCGAAGCGATGGGTAGTCTTAAGGTTTATGCCCTGGGTCCCGATCTCGACGCGCGCGGAATGTCGGATCGTTTGATCGACGGTGTTACCGCAGTAGACTACGCGGGCTTCGTCGACCTCGTCGCCGAACACCCGAACTGCCAGTCGTGGCTGTAAAGCGCTGGCTGTAATTCATCCATTTATCACCCGCCTATTTCTCCAAGGAGACACGCATGGCCACAATCGAAGTTAACGGCAAGTCCTACGAAACCGATGAAGAGGGTTACTTGGTTGATCTTTCAACCTGGAACGAAGAAGTCGGTGCTTATCTCGCTACCACCGAGCAGGTCAATATGACCGAGCAGCACTGGGAAGTGATCAACTTCCTGCGCGACTACTACAACGAGTTCCAGATTGCCCCGGCCGTTCGCGTGCTGACCAAGGCTATCGGCAAGAAACTCGGTGCAGACAAGGGTACCAGCCAGTACCTGTATGACCTGTTCCCCTACGGCCCCGCCAAGCAGGCCTGCAAGATCGCCGGTCTGCCGAAGCCCACCGGCTGCGTCTGATACGTTTGTCTTTCCGGTAAGTTCCCGTCGCCTGTTGGCGATGGGGAACTTGCTGCACACCTTTACCGTACCTCGTTGTTTTCGACCTAAAACCTAAACGCCCACCATGAACGTCATCTTTGCCATCCTGTTTTATCTGGCCACGCTGATCCTGGTCGGTGGACTTGCCTACAAGATTTACGATTTCGCGCGCACTCCGGCGCCACTCAAGATTCCAACGACACCCGCCCCAACAACGGCGCCGGGGGTTGTATTGCGCATGGCTCGTGAAGTCATTTTCTTTGAAAGTCTATTTAAATCAAATCTATGGATCTGGGCGTTTGGCTACATGTTCCATGTTGGCCTTGCCTTAGTACTGATGCGCCACTTGCGCTACTTTGTCGATCCGGTTGGTCCTATCCTTGCGTTCATACAGCCTTTCGGTGTCTACGCGGGATTCGCCATGGTCGCTGGTCTGGGCGGGTTGTGGGCTAGACGCTTTCTGGTCGCACGCATACGCTACATTTCTACTCCTTCCGACCACCTGATGCTGGCTCTCTTGATCGGCATCGGCCTCACCGGTCTCGGAATGAAGTTCCTGATGCATACCGATATCGTGACCGTCAAAGCATTCTTTCTTGGCCTGATGCGCTTCGAGATCAATCCGCTGCCGGCACATCCAGGCGTCTATCTTCATCTGGGATTGGTCGCCCTTCTGATGATCATCTTCCCGATCAGCAAATTGCTGCACGCACCCGGCGTGTTCTTCTCCCCGACTCGCAACCAGGTCGACAACCCGCGTGAAGCACGCCACGTTGCACCGTGGGCTGCGCAACTCGACTCGGGCAAGTGAGGTAAGCATCCATGGCCGCCGAATTCAAGACTCCCGAGTATCGCCCCTTCCCTACCGTGCCGGAGATGCAACCCGGCGCGATGAGCCACCTGAAGCCCTTCGTCGCGAGTGAAGCGGTACAGACCAACATCGGTTTCCCAGGCAAACTGGAAGAGGGTTGGGAAGGCCGCGCAATCGACAAGATGGGCGAACTGCTCGGCAAGTACCGGTCGCTCAAGGTGTTCATGGACTCATGTGTCCATTGCGGCGCCTGTACCGACAAATGCCACTACTTCATTGGCACCAACGACCCCAACAATATGCCGGTGGCGCGCCAGGAGTTGATGCGGTCGGTCTATCGTCGTTATTTCACACTGCCCGGGAAGATCTTCCCGAAGCTGGTGGGGGCCAAGGACCTAACCAAAGACGTGCTCGACCAGTGGTATTCCTACTACTGGCAGTGCTCGGAATGTCGTCGCTGTTCGGTGTTCTGCCCCTACGGCATCGACACTGCCGAAGTGACCATGGCCGCACGCACCATCATGGACCATATCGGTCAGGGACAGAAATATTCGAATGAGATCCTGGGCAAGGTGCACAAGATTGGCAACAACCTCGGCTTGCCCGGCCCGGCGCTCTTCAACACGCTGGAGGGCCTGGAAGAAGACGTCAAGGAAGACACCGGCGTTGATGTGCGCTTCCCGATGGACGTCAAGGGTGCCGAAGTATTGCTCGTTACGCCCTCGGCCGACTTCTTTGCTGAACCACACATTGACAGTTTGATTGGCTACGCCAAAGTATTCCACGCTGCCGGCGTGAGTTGGACACTTTCCTCGTACGCCTCCGAGGCCGGCAACTTCGGCCTCTTTAACGGTAGCTACGAAATGATGCGCAAGGTTGCCATGCGCATCCGCACGGCAGCGCTTGAACTCGGCGTCAAACGCATCATTGTCGGCGAGTGTGGTCATGCTTGGCGCGTTGCCTATGCTTTCTGGAACACGCTGGCGGGTATCGGTGCGGGCGCCAATGACCCATTCGCCATTGAACTGCAGAAGCAACTCGACCCCAACTGCAAACAGCCGACACACATTTGCGAATACACCTGGGATCTGATCCAACAGGGCCGTCTCAAGTTTGACAAAGAAGCCAACGATCACCGGATTATCACTTTTCACGACTCCTGCAACGTTGCACGCGGATCGCGTATGGGTGATTCGCCTGGCGGGCAATTCGAAATTCCGCGCAACATCATCCGCGCGGTCGCCAACAAGTATTACGACATGTCACCAGAAACCATTCGCGAAGTCACCTTCTGCTGCGGTGGTGGTGGTGGAGTGCTTACTGATGACTTGCTGGAGCTACGGGTCAAAGGCGCCTTCCCGCGTATGGAGGCCCTTAATCGCCTGAAAGAAGACCATGGCGTCAATTTCATGGCAACCATTTGTGCAATCTGCAAGGCGCAATTCACCAAGGTGCTGCCCTACTACGGTTTCAAGATGAACAATGTCGGTGGCGTGCACCAGTTAGTCAGCACCGCCATCGTCCTCGGCAACGAACACTAAACCCCATAAATACCCATATCTTCTGGAGAGAGAACCATGTCAGCTCAAGAGACCCCACTGAACTTCCGCCGTTATAAGGAAGGCGATACCCAGTTCAAGCGTTGGCAGGACCAGATTTTCTCGGCCAGCTGGTCGCACAAGTGCCCCACGTATATTCAATCCACTCCCCCCTGTCAGGGTTCCTGCCCGGCCGGTGAGGACATTCGTGGCTACCTGAATATCGTTCGTGGCATCGAAAAACCGCCAGTTGGTGTTTTGGGTTTCGATGGCAAGCCGATGACGATGCAGGAATACGCCTGGCGCCGCCTGACCGAAGCCAACCCCTTCCCCGCCGTGATGGGCCGCGTCTGCCCGGCACCATGTGAAACCGGTTGTAACCGCAACGAAGTGGAAGATCACGTCGGCATCAACTCGGTCGAGCACTACCTCGGCGAGTTCGCAATCAAGAACAACCTGCAATTCGCAGCCCCCACCACCAAGACCGGCAAAAAAGTTGCCGTGCTCGGCGGCGGCCCGGCCGGCCTTTCCGTCGCCTACCAGTTGGCGAAGAAGGGCCACGCGGTTACCGTCTTTGACGATCACGAATATCTCGGCGGCATGATGCGCTATGGAATTCCTGGTTATCGCACTCCGCGTGACGTGCTCGATGCGGAAATCCAGCGCATCCTCAACTTGGGCGTTGAAGTCAAACTGAAGACTCGTGTCGGCACCGAGATCAGCATGGACGACATCAACAAGCAGTTCGATGCCGTATTCCTCGGTATGGGCGCCCAATCGGGCCGCGCACTGCCGATCGAAGGCGACATTGATGCACCGAACGTGGTTACCGCGACCTCCTTCCTCAAGGCGTTTAACGATGGCCGCCTCCAGCACGTCGGTCATCGCGTCGTCGTCGTCGGTGGTGGTGATACCTCGATGGACGTCGCTACCGTAGCCCGCCGTCTCGGTCATATCGAGAACGCCAAACCGGGTGATTTCGAAGCCGCCATTGCCGGCCATATGGCCCAGGACGTGGCCGACATTTCGATGCGCAAGGGTGCGGACGTCGTCCTGACCTCGATTTTCACGCTCGACAAGATGATGGCCAGCAAGGGCGAATTGGATCACGCCAAGTCCGAAGGTATCGAAATCATGGGTGGCTGGATGCCTATCGCCGTGATCAAGGGTGCCGATGGTCGCGCCACCGCACTGCGCGTCATGCAGTGCGAAGCCAAAATGATTGGCCCGCGCCTCGATATCAAGAAAATCGAAGGCACAGAGAAAGATCTTCCGGCTGACCTGATCGTTTCCGCCGTTGGTCAGGCTGTCGATTTCACCGGTCTCGAAGTGTTCAACAATGGCAAGGGTGGCATCAGCGCCGACAAGAGCTACGCCGTTGCCGGCAAGCCGGGCGTGTTCGCCGGTGGTGACGTCATCCGTCCGCACCTGCTGACTACCGCCATCGGTCATGGCGCAATCGCTGCTGACGGCATTGATCAGTTCCTCGCCGGCCATGAACTCGGCCGCCGGCCGAAGATCGACGTGCACACCTTCGACCTGATGCGCAAGTATGTCGAAAAGGGTGTTCAGTTTGAAGAAATCAAGGAACCCTTGACCGGTACCGACAAAGAGAAGAACGTAGTCCATAACTTTGACAACCGTTCCGATCGCTATGTGATTCCGCACGATCAGCTCTTCCTCGGCCACTTCGCCTACACCGATCGCAATAAGCGCCACATCACACACCTGGACAAGGAAACTGCACTCGGCAACTTCGAGGAGCGACTGGAAGCTCTGTCGGACGCTCAGGCCGTCGGCGAGGCCAAACGCTGCATGAGTTGTGGACTGTGCTTCGAATGCGACAACTGCGTAGTGTATTGCCCGCAGACCGCTGTGTACAAGGTCAAGAAGACCGATGCCACTACGGGTCGCTACGTCGCTACTGACTACGACAAGTGTATTGGCTGCCATATCTGTTCCGATGTCTGCCCGACTGGCTATATCCAGATGGGTCTTGGCGAGTAATTCGGAATCCTGGGATCCAAAGACGCGAAGACGCGAAGACGCAAAGAAAACCATGAACAATCGGTTCCACTCTCTTCTGTCGACCCCTCTGCGCCTTTGCGCCTTAGTGTCGATGTTCCTCTCGATCGCCGCCCTGTCAGCACCGACTTTTGCCGGTGATGGCAGTCGCACACCGAAACCGGTGATCGAGATCGACACTCCCGGCAAGTGCATTGCGCCCGCAGATGAAATGCGCCGCAATCACATGGAAATGCTCAAGCACCAACGCAATCTCACCATGCGTGAAGGTGTTCGCGGCGAACCCGCCTCGCTCAACGAGTGCATCTCCTGCCACGCCAGCAAGAAGACCGGCTCGGTGCATCAGGAAGGTGAGTTCTGCCAAAGTTGCCACGCCTATGCAGCGGTAAAGCTCGACTGTTTCGAATGCCACCAGCCGCGGGCCAACTTCAAGACATCCGCATCAAAGCCAGGAATCAAGCCATGAGCGATAGCAAGCACAACGCCCAGCCTGAACTTCCGGGCAAAGCACAAACCAACCCGGCGCGTCGAGCCTTTATTGCTGCGGCCGGTGTCGGTGTTGCCGGCTTGGGCTTCACCGCCATTGCTCCCGGTCTGCATTTAATGGCGGTTGGCGAGGCCAATGCCGCCACAGGAATTGCCACGCGAAAACCCGGTGAAGCCGCTTCGCGCGCCGTACGCTGGGGACTATTGGTTGATATTAACAAGTGCGCTCCCGGCTGCACCAAGTGTGTCGAAGCATGCCACACCGAAAATGGTGTCACCGAAAAACTGGCCGATCCGCGCCAGGCATCGCAGTGGATCCGCAAAGTTGAGCTGACCGATCGTCGCAATGGGAAAAAGACCGAATTGCCGATGATGTGCCAGCACTGCGCCAATCCGCCCTGCGTAGACGTTTGTCCCACAGGTGCATCGATGAAGCGCGCTGACGGCATCGTGCTGGTCGATCGCCACAGCTGTATTGGCTGCCGTTATTGCATGATGGCGTGTCCGTACAAAGCCCGTTCGCTGGTACACCTGCCGCTGACTGAACAAAACCCATTGGTCCCCCGCGGTCAAGGCTGCGTGGAGTCCTGTACGCTTTGCGTTCATCGTATCGATCGCGGTCAGCAACCCGCCTGCGTCGAGCAATGCCCGGAAGGCGCCATGACGTTTGGCGACCTCAACGATCCGAGCAGTGAAATCTCCAAGCGTATTGCTGCCACCCACACGACACAGGTGCGCTCCGACCTGCGGCTTGATGTCGGTGTGCGCTATCAAGGAATCTGACCATGATCCTGACTCAAAACGCGCGGCTCGAAAGTGGCCTGTTCTATCTGCTTGCTGGTCTTGGCAGCCTCGTTATCGCAATCGGCATCGGCACCGCTCTGTACATGGAACATTCCGGTCACATCGTGACCGGAATGAACAATCAGACCGTCTGGGGTCTGCCCCACGTCTTTGCCATTTTCCTGATCGTCGCTGCATCCGGTGTATTGAATGTCGCCTCGATCGGCTCGGTATTCGGCAAAAAAATCTATAAAGCGCGTGCGCCTTTGTCCGGCCTTCTCGCCCTCGGTATGCTGGCCGGTGGCTTGACTGTCATCATGCTGGATCTCGGCCGTGCCGATCGCATCATTGTTGCGGCGACTCACTTCAACCCGACCTCGGTCTTCGGCTGGAACGTTATCCTTTATCCGGGATTCTTTGCCATCGTCGGTATCTATCTATGGACGCTGATGGAGCGTCGCATGAACGAGTACTCGCATATCGCCGGTCTCGCCGCCTTTATCTGGCGTTTGCTACTGACTACCGGTACTGGCTCGATCTTCGGCTTCCTGGTTGCTCGCCAAGGTTACGGCAGCGCCTTGCTCGCTCCCTTGTTTATCATTTTGTCCTTCGCCTGGGGCTTGGCTGTGTTTTTTGTCGTCCAGGCCGCCATCTGCGTCTGGAATAACCGCAGCCTGCAAGAGAACATTTTCTCGCGCATGAGAAACCTCCTCGGTATCTTTGTCGCCGCCACACTATTCTTCACCGCCATTTTGCACTTGACCAACGCCTACTTCGCCAAGAATGTCGGTTTTGAGTCTTTCCTGCTTTTCAACAGTGAATTCTCGGCCATGTTCTGGGTTGGACAGGTCCTGCTCGGCAGTCTGCTTCCCATCTACCTGATCTACTCGCCCGCCGGCAACAAACGAGGCTGGATCACCATCGCTTCACTCCTGATTATCTTTGGTGCCTTCTGCCAACTTTACGTTTTCATTATTGGCGGCCAGGCCTACCCGCTTGACATCTTCCCCGGTTATGATGTCACAAGCAGTTTCGCCGATGGCGCGATCAACCATTACACGCCTAGCGTACCCGAGTTTTTCCTCTCGATCGGCGGCATCGGGATCGCATTCACGGTGACTGTCGTAGGTGTGCGCCTCCTTCGCGTGATGCCACGGCAAGAAGCACTAGAGAAACTGGAAGAAGACGACTCCGACGGCGCGGCATAAGAAATTAAGGCTGCGCCAGAGTGCAATGTATCGCTTCCTGATATCCGCGGCCCACAAGTCATCGGGCAAGACCACTATCAGCATTGGTCTTGCGGCGGCGCTTCAAGACGCCTTGCCCTCGAACGCTTCGACGCCTAGCAACGCCCCGAAGGCACCAAAGCTGTCAGTGCAGCCCTTCAAGAAGGGACCTGACTACATTGACCCCCTTTGGCTCGGCAGGGCCGCTGGGCGCCCCTGCCAGAATCTTGATTTCTTCTTGTCCTCGCCAGAAGAACTCCAAACAGAGTTCTCACGCTATGGCAGCGATGCCGACATATGCTTGGTCGAGGGAAACAAAGGCCTCTATGACGGCCTTGATCTCAAGGGCTCCAACAGTAATGCCGCGTTGGCCAAACTGCTCGATCTGCCGGTCATTCTGGTGCTTGACGCGCGCGGGATGACCCGTGGTATTGCGCCTCTGATCCTTGGCTATCAGGCTTTTGACCGCGACCTCAAAATCGCCGGCGTCATTCTCAACAAACTAGGTGGGCGCCGCCACGAATCCAAACTTCGTGCCGTCATTGAGCACTACACCGATATCAAGGTGTTAGGTGCTGTTCAGGACGACCCGCGCTTGGTCCTCATCGAACGTCACCTCGGCCTGATGCCGGCCAATGAGGCGATCAATGCCAACCAGAAAATCCAGCTCATCGCCACCGCTGTGCGTGACCAGGTGGACCTCGATCGTTTGCTCCAGCTCACCGCGACAGCGGTACCCTTGCCGCCAGCGTCAGCGCTTCAAATCAGTACTGAGCTGCCAGTTCGCATTGCCGTTGCGCGGGACGCCGCATTCGGCTTCTATTACGCCGCCGACCTCGATGCCTTGCGACACGCCGGTGCCGAGTTGTGCTTCTTCGATAGCCTGCACGATACCAAGCTCCCGCCCTGCGATGGCCTCCTGATTGGTGGTGGATTCCCCGAAAGTTTTCTGACCGAACTCGAAGCCAATGTTTCGCTACGTGAAAATATCCGTCAGTCCATCGTAGGCGGATTGCCTACCTATGCCGAATGTGGCGGCCTAATGTATTTATCGCGTCGTATCCGCCGCGACAGTCAATCGGCTGAAATGGTCGGTGTGATTCCAGGCGACATCGTCATGCACCCCAAGCCGATTGGTCGTGGTTATGTCATTCTGGAGAAAACCGCGAACCATCCCTGGCCCGACAGTGATTCCGAAACCGTCGTCGCACCGCCTCACACCGGGTCCGTTCTACACGCCCACGAATTCCATTATTCCAGCCTTGAGGGTTTGCCTGCCGACACCACCTACGCCTACAACGTGCGCCGTGGTCATGGCGTCGATGGCGTAAGTGATGGCATCGTCCAAGGCAATCTACTCGCCTCATATACCCATCTACGCGCCACCGCTGGTTGCAACTGGCCACAAAAATTCGTCCGCTTTATTCGCCAACACCGGCGCACTCACCCAACCCCAACCTCGTCCTCATCCAAGGAGACAACGTGATGTTCATGCTGACACCCGCCGCCGCCGAACAGATCATCCGTGCGGCTCAGGAGCAACCCGATAATCCGCCATTGCGCGTCGCGGCCAAATTCGATGACGATGGCGAGCTCGTCTATGGCATGGGCTTTGATGCGGAACACGGAGATGACATGGCGTTCCAATCGGAAGGAGTTCGAATTCTCATTTCTCCCCCCAGCCAGTCCTTGCTCGATGGTGCCACGCTGGATTTTGTCGAAGTTCATCCTGGCGAATACCAGTTTGTCTTCAGTCATGATCAAGCCCCCATGCCTCAGAGTGGTTCCTGTGGCAGCGGCAGCAGCAGTGCTGGTGGTGGCGGTGGCTGCGGTGGTTGTGGCAGCCGGGGTGGCGGCTGCGCCTAGCCCCTCTGCTTGAGTCTGTTTTGCGCCACGTCATTTTTCCGTCCATCGCCATCGACTAACATTCCACCCATGACAAAACTTTCTGCCCCTCTACCCATTCGACCGGGCTGTGTGTATCTGGTTGGTGCCGGCCCTGGCGACCCGGAACTGCTAACACTCAAGGCAGCGCGCATCATCGGCGAGTGCGACGTTCTGGTATTCGATCACCTCGTCTCGCAAGCCATTCTTGACCTTGTCCGCCCGGATGCCGAACGTATCTATGCCGGCAAAGAGCGCGGTAATCATGCCCTGCCGCAGGAAGAACTGAACGTGCTGCTGGTGCGTCTGGCGCGCACTGGCAAAAAGGTTGTCCGGCTTAAAGGCGGCGATCCTTACACCTTCGGTCGTGGTGGCGAGGAAGTACAAACCTTACGCGAAAGTGGCATCTGCTTTGAGGTCGTCCCCGGAATCACAGCCGCCGCCGGCGTTGCCGCCTACGCCGGAATTCCGCTCACACACCGCGACTACGCCCAGGCCTGCGTTTTTGTTACCGGTCACCTCAAAGATGGCAGCATGAACCTCGACTGGCCGGGCCTCGCCCGTGAACGTCAGACGGTGATCATTTACATGGGCCTCCACGGCCTCGGGCATTTGTGCGACAAACTCATGGAACACGGCCTCCCGGCCGACTGGCCAGCCGCCATCGTGCAACAGGGAACCACACCTAATCAACGCACAGTCACCGGCACGCTCACCACCCTGCCGGCACTCGCCGAAGCCGCCAAGCTTCGTGCCCCGACGCTCATCATCGTCGGTAAGGTGGTTACCCTCCACAAAACGCTTTGCTGGTTCCCCGAGGCCACACAGACACCTTAATCGCCGCAGTCGCAGTGTTCGCCACGGTCGCCGTCTCACCAGCACCGACTTTTTCTCGCTACGGCGTACCGACGAACAAGAACAGATTCGCCGCGCCCCCATTGCCGAGCCCGAGCCCGATATAGGCCGGGCCAAACGGTGTTTCACCACCAAAGTAGACCGACGCGGACTGAACCGGACCGGTGCGCCGTGTTTCGGTGTAGCGTCCATTTACGCGTGCAGCTTCCAGACCAAAACCAAAGCGCATATCACCGCGCAGCCCGAGCGGTAGCGTGCCGACAATCTGTTCGGCGTGCAGGCCAGCGTAGTGGATGGTGTCAGCGAGGATTTGCTGGTTGGCGAATGCCGTCATGTTCTGGAAGCCACCCAGCGTAGCGGCGTCAAATGCCGGCAACACGCCACGCGGTGAGCCGGCGTAGCGCAAACGCGCGTTGAGCACGGTGCGCCCCAGTGTCTTAGCCGCACGCAGATCAACATCCGCGCGCGCATAGTCGATTTGTTTTGAATCGAAATAGCCCGCCTTCAGTGCCCAGCCGCGAGTCGGAAAATAGAGCCGATCAAACTGATCAAAATCGAGCGTTGCGCGCCAGCCGACAAACTTCACGTTGGCGCCGGCCACTGAAGGCGAGCCCACATCGACATCAAAGCTGCGCTGGCGTTGCTGCCAGCCCAGGCGCAAAGGTCCGAGCAGTCCGACGTTCATCCCCAGGTAAGCGCCGCGTTCGGTTTCGTCGATCTTGTATTGGGAGATGCGCTGATTGTCCTCATAGATGTTGATCCGTGACTGTTCCCGCGCCAGATTGCCCTCGACGAAGAAGCGTTGAGCCGCGTCCAAGGGTTGCACTACATTGGCGCTCAGCCGGTTGGTCGAGCCGATATCGACTGCGGCCAGAAATTCGCCCCCAAGACGGTTCAGCCACGTGTTGTGATAGGCGGCGCGCAAATCAAAACTCGACCCCTGGTTGCTATCTGCCTTCAGGTTGAGTCCAAAGCGCAGGTAATCCGGTCCCCAGCTTTTTTCCACCGGGAAGATGCGCAAAGTGCTGCGTTCACGCTCGGTCAGCACCGTGTAATCAACCCGCTCATAGTAGCCGTCGCCATACATGCGCAACAGGTCGCGATTGACCACCGATCGCCGCACGGTTTGTCCCGGAACGACTTCCAGGTGCCGTTCAATGACTGCCGGGTTGACCTTGGCGAGACCGACAATCTGAATTGCATCAATCGGCGGCGATTCTCGCTCCTGCCCGTTTATGGACTGACGCCATTGTGCGTAAGTTGCCTCATCCACCGACCAGCGCGCCAAACTCTCCTGCAAGGCCATCGCCGCCTTCTTCCCGCTATCCGCAATCTCGCTGCTTCGATCGAAATCACCGCCGCCCACGCCCTCAAGACTCGGCTGAATGTAGACGTCATTCACGGTCATTTTTGTCAAAGAACGCGTCACATTCTGCTCGGTCAGAATGTTCACCATCTGCGCCGATACCGTCAGCAGCGAACCCACCTCTTCCGCCTTTAGCAAAGGCGACCCGACATTGACTGCGATCACCATGTCAACCGCACAACGTTCACGCACTTCGCCGATGGGCAAGTTGTCCACCAGGCCGCCATCCACCAGCTTGCGTCCGCGATAGTCGAGCGGTGCCAGCAAACCCGGTACCGACATACTGGCGCGCATGGCCATGCTGAGCAAACCATCGCGCATCACGACACGCTCGCCGGTACCAATGTCGGTGGCAATGATAGACAGCGGCAATGGCAGTTCTTCGATCGTGCGTTCGCCTTGATTGACGCGCAGCAACTGGTTGATGAAGAGCTTGATCTTCTGCCCTGCCACCACGCCAGTCTGGTAACGCACACCCTGGGTACTGACACCACTCTCCGAGCCGGGAAGATAACGGCGGGCCAATTGTTTGTTGCGATGGCTCATCTCCGAGAATTCCGGGTTGTCGATGAACATGTCGTTCCAGTCGGCTTCCGCGAGCTGCTGTCGCATCGCTGCCGGCGCCATCCCCGAGGCAAATGCGCCAGCGACTAACGCGCCCATGCTGGTTCCCGCCACACAATCCACCGGCACCCGCAATTGCTGCAGCACCTCGAGCACACCGACATGCGCGGCACCACGCGCTCCACCCCCACCGAGGACAAGGCCGATGCGCGGACGACGGGTTTCTTCAAAAGCCTGCACGGTCGAAGCCAGGAGCAGGAAGCCAACCAAGGCAGTACGAATCAAATGCCGCATAGGGAGTCCGAATTGGTTAAACCTTGTCACGCGACGAGACATCGCGCTGGCACTGTCGTTCCAGTGCCTCTTTGCCTGCCCGATAGGGCCGTGGCCAGGCGATTGCCTGATAACCCAGTTGCGCCGCCGCGTGCAGCGTCCACGCCGGATCGGCGAGATGAGGGCGTCCGAGAGCACAGAGATCGGCCCGGCCCGCAGCAATGATCGTATTGACGTGATCGGGATCGGTAATATTCCCGACCGCCATGGTGGCAATACCGGCGTCGGCGCGAATCTGGTCAGCAAACGGCGTCTGATACATGCGGCCATAAACCGGTTGTGAATCACACGTGGTCTGTCCGGAAGAGACGTCGATCAGATCGGCACCGGCCAACTTGAACAGGCGCGCGATCGCCACCGCATCGGCCGGGGTATTACCACCGGGCGCCCAGTCGTGGGCCGAGATGCGAACGCTGATCGGCTTGTCGCCTGGCCAGATCGCGCGGACGGCAGCAAACACTTCAAGTGGAAAACGGCAGCGGTTTTCCAGTGTGCCGCCATACTCGTCGGTGCGTCGATTGGTCAGCGGTGAAAGAAAAGACGCCAGCAGATAGCCATGTGCGCAATGCAGTTCGAGCAGATCAAAGTCGGCGCTGGCGGCACGGCGTACGGCGGCAACGAAGGCATCGATCACGGCCGCCATGTCGGCGCAATCCATCGCTCGCGGCACTTGATTGCGCGGACCATAAGCAAGCGGGGAAGCGGCCATAAGCGGCCAGTTACCAGATGCCAAGGGTTCGTCGGTCGACTCCCAGCCGCGTTGCGTCGAGCCCTTGGGCCCCGCATGGCCGAGTTGCATTCCGATGCGTGCGGCGCTGTGCTGGTGCACGAAATCAACCACCCGCCGCCAGGCGGCCGCCTGCGCATCTGTCCATAACCCGGCGCAACCGGGTGATATCCGCGCTGCAGGCGTAACAGCCGTCATTTCGGTCATCACCAGACCGGCACCACCCAGGGCACGACTGCCCAGATGCACCAACAGGAAATCATCGGGCAAGCCATCCTGGCAGCTATACGTGGCCAGCGGCGAAACGACGACACGATTGACCAACTCCATGCCGCGCAGACGGAATGGGGTGAACATCGGCGGCGTACCCGGTAAGGCACCCGTGCGCTGATTGAACCAGGTTTCGAAACGATCGATACAGGCCGCATCACGCGCTCTCAGGCTGGCATGACCGATCCGCTGGCTGCTCGTGAGCAGGCTGTACGCAAACTGCTCCGGTTCCAGCCGGGCATGACGCTCGATGTCCTCAAACCATTCCATGCGATTGCGCGCCGCACTCTGCAATTTGAGGGCTTCGACCTCGCGTAGGGTCTGATAGCGCGCCAGTTGCTCAGCTACCGGACCGTGTCCGGCGACCAGTACGGCGGCCAAGGCAATGGCATCTTCCATCGCCAGCTTGGTTCCTGAGCCGATGGCAAAATGCGCGGTGTGAGCCGCATCACCGATGAGCACGATATTTTGATGATGCCAACGTTCGCAAAAGACCCGATTGAACTTCAGCCAAACCGCCGCACCGAGTGAATGCCGTGCATTGGCGATCAGTTTGTTGCCCGCTAGCCGTTCGGCAAATAACTCCTCGCAGAACGCCAGCGCTGCGGCCGGTGACATCGCTTCGATGCCCGCACGTTGCCAGGTCGACTCGGGCATTTCAACGATGACGGTCGACATCGCGTCGTCAAACCGATAGGCATGTAGGCTGACCCACCCGGCCTCCATCTGCTGAAAATCGAAGGTGAAGGCATCGAGCTTGCGTTCGGTGCCGAGCCAGATAAAGCGGCACTTGCGCGCCTCGCTGCGAGGATTGAATTCGGCCTCATAGCGCTGCCGCGTGACCGAATTCACGCCGTCGGCGCCAACCACGAGATCGTACTCGGCGGCGTAGTCGGCCGGATCACGGATTTCCGTCTCGAACCGTAACTCGACGCCCAAAAAACGCGCCCGCTGCTGCAATATATGCAGCAGCCGGCAGCGCGAGATGCCACAGAAACCATGGCCACCCGAGGTGAATTTCCGGCCCTTGAAGAATATATCGATATCGTCCCAATGACGAAATGCCTGGATGATCTCGCCATGGGTCTCGGGGTCTGCGGTACCGAAACCGGCCATAGTCTGGTCGGAAAACACAACGCCCCAGCCGAAAGCCTCGTTAGCACCGTTGCGTTCGATTACGGTCAGCGACCAGTCGGGCCGAGCCTTCTTCGCCAGAATTGCGAAGTAAAGACCTGCTGGACCACCACCGAGACAAACGATATTCATCAGAATGCAGCGTCCGCCATGGACTTCATTCCGGAATCACCGCCGTTGCTTCGATTTCGACCCGCGCGGCATCTTCGATCAGGGCCGCGACCTGCACTGCCGTCATCGCTGGATAATGGCGCCCCATGACCGCGCGATAAACGGTACCCAGTTCGTGGTAAGCGGCAATGTATTCGCGCTTATCCATCACGTACCAGGTCATGCGCACGATGTTTTCCGGCTTGCCACCCGCCTCGGCCAGGATAGTGACGATGTTTTCCAGTGCCTGGTGCGCCTGCAACACAAAGTCGGTGCTGGTGAAACGGCAGTCGCTATCCCAACCGACCTGGCCACCGATATAAACCTGGCGCCCGCTTGTCACGACACCGTTTGAATAACCTTTGGGCAAGACCCAGCCAGCCGGTTGCAATATGTGCATCATGTTCCTTCGCGGAGTTTGTAGCGCTGCAACTTGCCGGTTTCGGTCCGCGGTAGCTGCTCGCAGAATGCGATCTGGCGCGGATATTTGTAGGGTGCAATGTGCTGCTTTACGAATTCCTGCAAGGCCGTGACCATCGCCGCATCGCCGGGTTCACCAGAACGGAGAACCACAAACGCTTTGACTACCTGGCCGCGTTCCTCATCGGCCACGCCGACCACGGCGACCTCAAGCACGGCTGGATGGCCCAGCAATGTGTCTTCTACCTCAGGGCCACCGATGTTATAACCCGCCGAGATGATCATGTCATCGGTGCGGGCCTGATAAACAAAGTAGCCATCGGCATCGATCAGATAGGCATCGCCGGTCAAATTCCAGCCATTTTTCACATAATCGAGCTGGCGTGGATCGGCCAGATAGCGACAACCCGTCGGCCCCTTGATCGCCAGACAGCCAATCTTGCCTGCCGGCAGTGGATTGCCATCGCAATCCATAATGCAGGCGCGATAACCCGGAATCGGCTTGCCAGTCGCGCCGGCACGGGTGTGTTCCTCGTCAGCGGAAATGAAAATATGCAGCAATTCCGTGGCGCCAATCCCATCGATGATGCGAATACCCGTTGCTTCCTGCCAACGTTCCCGAGTCGGCACCGGCAAGGACTCGCCGGCGGAAACACATTTACGCAAGCACGCGATGTCAAAGCGTTCGGCCTGCGGCGCCATCATGCGATAAAACGTCGGCGCAGTGAACATCACCGTGCAGCGGTAGTCAGCGACGGTTTGCAGCAAGGTTTCGGGGTTAAGTTTCTCGACCAGCACGGTGCTGGCACCGATATGCAATGGGAACAACAGCAAGCCACCGAGGCCAAAGGTAAAGCCCAGCGGCGGTGTGCCGCAAAACATGTCGTCGGCGTTGGCGCGCAAGGTACTACGCGGGAAACTGTTACAGATCGCCATCACGTCACGATGAAAGTGCATCGTGCCCTTCGGCTTCCCGGTCGTGCCGGAAGTAAAAGCGATGATGCAGGTATCGTCGCGAGCGGTGTCGACGTTATCGAACTCAGTCGGCTTACTCGCCAGCAGCGGCTCCACGGCATCCGCTCGGCTGCCATCGCCACAGAAAGTGCGGATGAAACTCAGCGTCGAACATCGGCTGCGCGCGGATTCCGAGGCTTCGATCAAGCGCGCGTCACACAAGGCGTGGCTGATTTCGGCCTTGCTGACGATATCAACCAACTCCTGCGCTCGCAGCAAAGGCATGGTCGTTACGGCAATGCCCCCGGCCTTGATCACCGCGAACCAGCAGGCGGCCAGCATGGGATTATTGAAGCCACGCAACAGCACTCGGTTGCCTGGAATCAGCGCCATATCCGCAACCAGCACATGGGCGATCCGGTTGGACAGCACCAAGAGCTCTCGATAGCTCAGGTTGCCGGTTGGACTGCGAATCGCCAATCGCTCACCCCAGCCGCGTTCATTCACCGCCTTGTCCAGCAACTCCGTAGCGCAATTCAAACGTTCCGGAAATTGCAGTTCGGGAAGATCGAATAGAAACTCGGGTTGTTCGCTCACCGGCGGCAAATTGTTCCGCGCAAACAGATCGCGGTGACCGGTGTATGCGGCGGCAGAAAGTACGGCTGGCATTACCAAGCTCCATAAAAATTCAAGCGCAATCTGTTTCGCTTATGCAGCGTTGGTCAGCATCGCTACACTATGGCCTTGCGCAGGAGGAAACCAACCATGAAGTATATAGACCACGGCGCCGGCGGCGACCCGGATTGTCTGCATTTAAGCGAAGGACCGGTGCCAACGCCCGGCCCAGGCCAGATTCTGATCGACGTCGCGCATGCCGGCGTCAATCGTCCGGACTGTCTGCAACGTTCTGGGCGTTACCCGCCACCACCCGATGCGTCGCCGATACTGGGGCTGGAAGTATCCGGTACCGTCGTCGCACTGGGTGACGGGGTGACCACATGGAAAGTCGGTGCTGGCGTGACGGCGCTCGTGCCAGGTGGCGGTTACGCCGAGTTCTGTGTCGCGCCGGCCACCCAGGCACTACCGATTCCCGATGGAATGGATCTGGCGACGGCGGCAGCCTTACCGGAAACCTGGTTTACGGTGTGGGCCAATCTGGCCGACATGGGACGTCTGAAACGTGACGAACGGGTCTTGATCCACGGCGGTTCAAGCGGTATCGGGCTCACCGCCATTCAATTGGCGAAACATCTCGGTGCGGAGGTTCTGGTGACGGTGGGCAGCGATGAAAAGGCGGCGTTCTGCCGCGACTTCGGTGCCGATCACGCGATCAACTATCGCCAGGGTGATTTTGCCGAACAGATCAAAGAAATCACCCGGAGCGAAGGTGTCGACGTTGTGCTCGACATGGTCGGTGCACCTTACATGCAACGCAATCTATCCCTGCTGCGCCACGACGGACGCCTGGTGATGATTGCCTTTCTCGAAGGCAGCAGAGGCGATATTGACCTCATGCCCGTCATGCTGAAGCGCCTGACTATTACCGGGTCGACCATGCGTCCACGCACACTGATGGAGAAAGCCACACTACGCGATGCGTTACTGACCAACATCTGGCCGGGGCTTGCGAGTGGTGCGCTGCGCACCCATGTCCATCAGCGCTTTCCGTTGGCCGACGCTGCGGCGGCACATCGCCTGATGGAAAGCAGTCATCACATCGGCAAGATCGTACTGGATGTCAAATCATGAGCGCGATTCAGATCGAGGTGGTCTCGGATGTCGTCTGTCCGTGGTGCTTCATCGGCAAGCGCCACCTTGATGACGCGCTTGAAGCCTGGCGACGCGATCACCCGGAACATCCGGTCACGGTAAGCTGGCGGCCGTACTTCCTGAATCCAGATACACCGCTGGAGGGCGAACCTTACCGCCCCTTCCTGGAGCAAAAGTTTGGCAGCTCGCAGGAAGTCGACGCCATTCTCGCTCGCGTCGCGGCTGCCGGACTGAAGGCCGGCGTGGTGTTTGCCTTCGAGCGCATCACCCTACGGGCCAACACACTGCGCGCGCATCGGCTGATCCACCATGCCCAAAAAGTCGGTTCTGGCGAGACGGCGGTTAAACAACTGGTTGAACACCTATTCGCCGCCAATTTTCAGATCGGCGACTATGTCGGCGATATTGGCGTGCTGACAAAGATCGCTGGCGAATGCGGGCTAGAGGAAGCGTCTGTCCGCGCCTATCTTGAATCAGACCAGGACGCCGACGAAATTCGCGCCATCGCCGATGAAGCCAAGCGCATGGGCGTCGCTAGCGTGCCGACCTTCATTTTCAATCGACGCTTTGCCGTCACTGGCGCACAAGCCCCTGAGCAACTGCGACAGGCGCTAGAGCAGGCAGCGGGCATAGCCGCTACCTGATCAACGAGCCTACTTGATCAAACCTTCAGCCTTCAGTGCTGCCTGCACTGCGGGCCTCTGGGCAATCCGCGCCTGGTACGCAACCAGTACCGGCCACGGCGTGATGTCAACCTTGACCCACCTGCCCCAACTGAGCACGACGAAGAGATAGGCATCGGCAACACTGAAGTCCGAACCGAGCAGGAAGTCACGACCTTCCAGTTTCTGTGCCACAGTAGCGAAACGACGCGCCAGCAACTCGCGCATGGCTGTCTTCCATTCTTCTGGAGCCGCCGGATTGAACAGCGGACTATGCGACTTGTGCAGTTCGGTGGCAATGAAATTCAGCCACTCTTGCAGGCGCACGCGTTCAAGCGTGCCATTGGCGGGAGCAAGCTTTTTCGCCGGCACTTGATCGGCGATCCACTGAACGACGGCCGGGCCTTCGGTGAGAGTCTCGCCGCCATCGAGTTGCAGGGCAGGCACGTAGCCGCTGGGATTGATCTGTAGAAAATCGGCGCCCATTTCGGTTTGCTTGGTCTTGAGATCAACGCGCTCAGTGGAAAAGGCCAAGCCAGATTCGTGCAGAACGATATGGGGCGAGAGCGAACAGGCGCCGGGGCTGTAGTAAAGCTTCATGCGGGGTCTCCTTATTATTTTGTGTGTTACAAAAGTCGAACGTACCTATTGCGAGCGACGGTTCTGGCCCGCCGCCTTTTGCTCGACAGCAAACACTGCCGCCTCGACGCGCGAAGTGAGATTGAGCTTGGAAAGAATATGACGTACGTGCAATTTCACCGTGTCGTGGCTGATATCGAGAACGCGAGCGATGGCTTTGTTTGAGAGCCCCTGTGCCAGATAGGTGAGGATTTCCCTTTCCCGCGCGGTCAGTTGCTTGAGCGCATCGACTTTGGCCGCAGTGGCACTGCCGCCACCTTGCAGCAAATTGACGAGTTTCAAGGTCAATGCCGGTGCGACGACGGTTTCCCCGCGCACGGCACGCTGGACGGCATCAACCACGTCATCGGGTTCCATATCCTTGAGCAAATACCCTTGGGCACCCGCTTGCAGGGCGGCAGCGAGATCCTCTTCGGCATCCGAGACCGTGAGAATCAGTACTGGACCCGGCCATTTCATGCGACGCAACTCACGCAGAACCTCAAGCCCGCCATCAGGTGGCATGTTGAGATCGAGGATCACGACATCGGGGGACTCGCGGCCGAATAGCTGCAATGCTTCGGTGCCATTGCCGGCAATCGCAGCGACCGTAACACCGCCGCGTTTCTCAAGCAGTTCGGCCAGTCCCTTGCGAAACAGGGTGTGATCGTCGGCCAATAAGACCCGGATTGACGCAGTTTCAGGAGCATTCACGGTGACACTCCTCCGCCGGGTGGAAAACTGAGTCGAACCCGGAAGCCACCTTCGGGAAGGTTCGCCACTTCCAGTCGGCCATCAATTTTTTTCGCGCGTTCGCGCATGATCGCAAGGCCGAAATGAGCTTTCAGGGCCGGGTGTTCCTCGAAGCCACCCACACGGTTGGCAATCGCGAAGAAACCCTGCCCACCTTTGCCATTGTCTTCAACAGTTGCTACATAGTGGTCACCGTTGGCTTCGAGTGAAAGCTGGGCACGGGTGGCACCCGAGTGACGAGCGACATTGGCGAGTGCTTCCTGAACGATGTGAAAAACCTGGGTTTCCTGTTCTGGGTTCAGACGTAGATCGGTCACTTTATTGACGTAGCTAAGCGTGATACCGGTACGTTCCTTGAAGTTGCGATCCAATGAGCGCAATGCGTGTTCGAGTCCCATGGGGTCCATGCGGCTGCGGAACTGGGTCAGCAGCTCACGCAACTGGACGTAAGAATCATCCAGCGCCTGCCCAACATCGGAGGCATACTTCCCTGCCGCTTCGTAAGCTTGATCAGCCAGTGAATCCGAGAGCAAGGCCATGCGCATCTTCATGTAAGCCAGGGTTTGCGCCAGGGAATCGTGAATTTCTGCGGCCATCATCTGACGCTCATTGGTCAGGACGATGCGCAGATTTTCGCGTTTGAGACGCGCGTTCTCGAGCGCCATGCCGAGCTGTTCACCAATTGAACGGAATAGCAGCGCAACCTCCTCAGGAATGTCCCAAGGTTCTTTCAAGTACAGGTTATAGGTGCCGAGCAGGCGACCGGCATGGGCCAACGGCACCACCATCATGCCTTTACAACCATAGTCAAAATAGTCTTGTCCGGTGCGTTCGGTACAGCTATGAAGATCGATCTCGAAACAGGGCTGGTTCTGCTTGATGGCGACCCCGCACTGTCCGCAGTCACGAGAAACCAGACGCTCCTTTTCCACCACAGCGGGCGGCAGGCCACGCGAGGCCACCATACGCAAATGGCGTCCATCGCTGGTCAATACCCGCACGACTCCAGCGTTGGCCTTCGCCAGGCGAATCATGGTGGTCAGAAAGCGACCAAGGAGTTCCTCTAGATCATCCTCGTCAACCAGATTGCCCGACACCTCGGACATAACATGCATCGCCTCCAGGGTTTGGCCACTGAAGGCTTCGTGCTCAAGCTCGAGTTGCTTGTAATTCAGACGTTGCGTCTCTAGAGCACCCATTGATCTTTCCTCATTTCTTGGTGTCTGGTGCGAATGCCGCAGATGATGAAGCCCATGCAGAATCTTAGTCCGGTAATGGCCATGCACCAGAGAATACCTTGTCAGCCCACAGCAATGCGGTGATCGTTTTAGCATCCGTGAGCTCACCATCTCGTACCGCCAACAGCGCATCGGAAACACTCATTTCAATCACATCGAGAAGTTCACCGTGATCGAGTTCACTTCCCACGTAGCTAAGTCCTTGCGCCCAAAATATTTCTATATGCTCGTCAGAATAGCCAATGCACGGATGCATGGTTCCAACGTGGCGCCAGCTCTTGGCCTTGTAGCCCGTTTCCTCGCGCAACTCACGGCGTGCTGTGTCAAGTGGATGTTCGTTCGCATCGATTTTCCCGGCCGGAAGCTCGAGAAATATCTGATTCAGCGGATAACGAAATTGACGTTCGAACAGCAACTTGCCATTTTCAAGGACGGCAATTACGACCACCGCCCCGGGATGAGCGATCCACTCCCGTATGGCTTCGTGTCCATCTGATAGGCGCACGTTATCGCGGCTAACTTTCAGTAGGCGACCGTCAAAAACCAGTTCGCTAGTCAGCGTGTGTTCAATTAGGTCTGCATCATCCATAGTGGCTATCGAAGAGAGTACTTGACGAGATAATTTGGAATAGTGACTTGCGCTTACAGAGCGCCGGCACACAAGGTAGCATAAAAAAAAGAGCCGGCAATGCCGACTCCTTTGATTCATGTTGCACTTGCGACCTCTGTTGTTCGCTACAAAGAACGCACAAGGGCGGTAGTGCTCAATGACATTACAGTGTCCGGGAACATACCAAGGAACGCAACGGCAAGCCCATTGATGGAGAGAAGGATCCGCATATCAATATCACTCCGTAACGGCCCTGTATCTACCGGGGCATCAAAGTACATGAGTTTGACGACGCGAAGATAATAGAAAGCGCCAATCAAAGAGAAGATCACGGCAACCACGGCTACCCAGGTGTATCCGGCCTTGATGGTTGCGAGAAGCACAGAAAACTTGGCGAAGAATCCAATAAAGAAGGGGATGCCCGCCATGGAGAACATCATGATCAACATCATGCCTGCGAACCATGGACTTCGTTTATTCAGCCCCTTGAAGTCCTCGAGTAACTCGGCTTCATGCCCAGAGCGCGAGAGCAGCATGATCATGGCGAATGTGCCCAGCGTCATCAACACATAGGCGACCACGTAGTAAAGCGCGGAACTATAGGCATTGACTGCGGTAAATGGATCAACTTGCCCGCCCACTACACCCGCTGTGAGGCCTAGCAACATAAAGCCCATGTGCGAGATTGCAGAATAGGCCAGCATGCGCTTGATGTTGGTTTGAGCGATGGCTGCGAGGTTACCGAGCCCGATAGAAAGCAACGCCATGATCAATAGCATTTGCTGCCATTCCATCGCCAAGCCAAACAGCCCATAAACCAGCAAACGCATGGTGATGGCAAACGCTGCCAGCTTCGGCGCGGAACCGAGGAACATGGTCACGGCCGTCGGAGCGCCGTGATAGACGTCAGGAATCCACATATGGAACGGAACCACACCCAGCTTGAACGCGATTCCGGCCACCGTAAATACGAGACCGAAGACCAGCAGGTTAGCCGGCGCTTCACTCTGATTGACGGCTTGTGCCACACCACCAATTTCCAGAGTACCGGTCGCGCCATATAGCATGGACAATCCATAGAGCAGCAGACCCGATGCCATCGAACCCAGCACGAAATATTTCATGCCGGCCTCGGTAGAGCGTACGGAATCGCGATCTATGGCCACCAGCGCATACATCGATAGCGAAAGGAGCTCAAGACCAAGATAAACGGTGACAAAATTTGCCGCCGAAATCATGACCATCATACCCAGTGTCGCAAACAAGACCAGGACGTAGAACTCCGCTTTGTCGAGCCCACGCTCAGCCAGATACGACCGGCTGTAGATGAGCATCATGATCACGGCGAAATAGGTCAGGAACTTCAGGAAGTCGGCCAGTAGATCGTCCACAAACATGTTGCCGAAGGAAAGTGTCGTTTGACCATCTGCCGTAACCAGTGTCATCAATGCAGCGCCAAGCAATGTCAGGATGGTCAACAAAGAGACCATCCACCTCTGCGAGCGGGAAACAAAGAGATCTACCAAAATGATCAGCAGGGCCATGCTGCATACGATCATCTCGGAAGCGGCGGGCAAAGTATCAGGTAGTACGAAATTATTCAGCATCGCTGTCTCGCGTATCGCACCGGTCAGAGCTTGCTCATTGCCACATGCTTGAGCAGGTTATCCACCGAGGCATGCATCACTTCGGTGAAGGGGAAAGGATAAACACCCATGACGAGGACAGCGATGGCAAGGATGGCAAGGATGAGGTACTCGCGTGCATTGATGTCTTCGAGTTCGGCGACGTGGCGATTGGCGACCTCGCCGAAGGCGACGCGCTTGTACATCCAGAGCGTGTATGCCGCACCAAGGATCAAGGTCGTTGCCGCAGCGGCACCCACCCAGAAGTTGTACTTGACGGCACCTAACACCACCATGAATTCGCCGACAAATCCCGACGTCGCTGGCAATCCGGCATTTGCCATGGAGAAGAACAGAAAGAATGCAGCGAACGTAGGCATGGTGTTTACCACACCACCGTAATCAGCTATTTGACGTGAGTGGACGCGATCGTACATAACGCCAATACATAAGAACATCGCGGCGGACACGAAGCCATGTGAAACCATCTGTACCAGAGCACCTTCAACACCCAGCGGATTGAAGATAAAGAAGCCCAGGGTTACGAATCCCATGTGTGAAATGGACGAATACGCCACCAGCTTTTTCATGTCCTCTTGAGCGAGAGCGACGAAACCAATGTAAATCACCGCAATTAGTGACAGTGTAATGATGAAGGGTGCCATCGCGTGACTGGCATCTGGAACGATCGGCAGCGAAAAACGGAGAAAACCATAGGCACCCAGCTTCAGAGCGATCGCCGCCAAAACCACCGAACCACCGGTGGGAGCTTCAACGTGGGCATCGGGTAACCAAGTATGTACCGGCCACATCGGCACTTTGACCGCAAAAGACAGCAAAAAGGCGATGAAGATGAGAATTTGCGGCGCCATGTCGATACGAAGCTGATGCCACTCAAGAATATTAAAGCTGCCACCGGATTCAATAAACAGCCAGATCAGCGCGACCAACATCAACAACGAACCCAGCAAGGTATAGAGGAAAAACTTGAAAGCCGCATACACGCGATTCGGCCCGCCCCAAACGCCGATGATGAGGTACATTGGAATCAGCGATGCCTCAAAGAATACGTAGAAGAGGATCCCGTCAAGGGCCGAGAAAATACCATTCATCAGTCCCGACATGATCAGGAACGCCGCCATGTACTGAGCCTGCTTTTCTTTGATGACATCCCAGCCCGCAAGCACCACCAGCACCGTGATGAAACTGTTAAGGACGATAAACCACATCGATATTCCATCAATTCCGAGGAAATACTCAATGTTGAAACGAGGAATCCAGGACGCGTGTTCGACGAACTGCATCCCGGCCATGCTGGAATCGAATCGCATGAACAAAGGAATCGTCACCAGAAAGCTGACAAAGGCGACAACGGCCGAGAGCCATCGCACGAGGTCGCGTCGCTCAGAACCGAGTGCGAGTACAAACAGCGCACCAACGATCGGCACCCAGATGGCAATACTTAACAGATGCGAATTCATCGCCGGATTCATCCTTGAACTTCTTCCATCATCCGCGGTTGAACCAGAACGTCAGCAATGCAAACACGCCGATGATCATGGAAAACGCGTATTGGTAAATATGGCCGGTCTGAAATAGACGGACGACCGCAGATATCCAGCCAATCGCGCGCGCGGAACCATTAACCATGGCACCGTCGATCAGAAGCTGATCCCCGCCCTTCCACAAACCTCGTCCCAGCATTCGCGAACCGGCGGCGAAAAACACTTCGTTGAATTTGTCAAAGTAATACTTGTTCTCCAACAAGGTAAAGATCGGCATCGCCATCTTCTGTATCGCCGCTGGAATATCAGGCCGCTTCAAGTAAAAGAACCAGGCGACGGCAACACCAGACACTGCAAGGATGAAGGGTAGGCTGGTGATGCCATGAAGCGCCATGGCCATTGGTCCATGGAAGCTTTCAGCCATATGCGACATTGCCGGATGTTTGGCGGCATCAACAAATATTGACGTCCCGAACCAGTCGCCAAACAGCATTGGCTGGATCGTAATGAAACCAATCAATACAGAAGGAATCGCAAGGAGCACCAAAGGTAAGGTCACCACCCATGGCGATTCATGCGGTTTGCCATCACCATGATGGTCATCGGAGTGACTGTCATGATGTTCATCGTGCGGCACTTGATCGTAGCGTTCCTTACCGTGAAATACCAGGAAGTACATGCGGAAGGAATAAAATGCCGTGACGAAGACGCCGGCAACGACGGCAAAGTAGGCGAATCCGGAGCCGGCGAGATTCGACGCGTGTACCGCTTCGATAATCGAATCCTTGGAATAGAACCCTGAAAATAACGGGAATCCGATCAAGGCCAGCGAACCGAGCAAAGATGTTATCCAGGTGATCGGCATGTATTTGCGCAAACCACCCATGTAGCGAATATCTTGATTGTGATGGCAGCCGATGATGACCGAGCCGGCGCCAAGGAATAGCAGTGCCTTAAAAAAGGCATGGGTCATCAAATGGAAAACTGCCACGGAATAGGCTGACACACCGAGAGCGACAGTCATGTAGCCTAGTTGTGAAAGCGTCGAGTAGGCGACCACACGCTTGATGTCATTCTGGATGATGCCCAGGAAGCCCATGAACAAGGCCGTGATGGAGCCGATCACCAGAACAAAAGTTAGCGCAGTATCGGACAACTCGAAGAGTGGTGACATTCTGGCCACCATGAATATACCCGCCGTCACCATGGTCGCGGCGTGAATCAGGGCCGAGATGGGTGTGGGACCTTCCATGGAATCTGGCAACCAGACATGTAGCGGCACCTGCGCTGATTTGCCCATGGCGCCGATGAATAAGCCGATACAGATTGCCGTGATCAGCGGCCAACCGGTTACCGATTCGGTGATGGCGGCCAGCGCTTCGCGCTTGGCAAACACCTCGGCGTAATCGAGTGTTCCGGCGTAGGCGGCAATCAAGCCAATACCGAGCAGAAAACCAAAGTCGCCGACTCGGTTAACAAGAAATGCCTTCAAATTGGCGTAGATCGCTGTGGGTCGTGTGTACCAGAATCCAATCAGCAAATAGGAAACCAAACCCACCGCTTCCCAGCCAAAGAATAACTGGACGAAGTTGTTGCTCATCACCAGCATCAGCATCGAGAACGTAAACAACGATATATAGCTGAAGAATCGCTGATAACCAGGATCATCGACCATGTATCCGATGGTGTAAATATGCACCATCAAGGAGACGAACGTGACCACGAGCATCATCATGGCCGTCAATGGATCGATTAGGAAGCCGATTTGCAGCGTGAGACCACCTGACTGAAGCCACGTATAGACAGTGCCATTGAAGACATTGCCGGCATTCACGTCCTGATAAACAACCACAGAAAGAGCGAACGCAATGGCTACACCGAGAATCGTTACGACGTGCGATCCGGCGCGGCCAATGAGCCGGCCAAACAATCCGGCAATGATGGCACCGGCCAAGGGAGCCAGAGGAATAAGCAAATAGGTGGTTTTCATGTCCATGTGCTCAACTTATCCCTTGAGGCTGTCAAGATCATCGACGTGAATCGAGGAAAGATTGCGGAACAATACAACCAGGATCGCAAGTCCGATACCAGCCTCTGCGGCGGCGACAACAAGGATAAAGACGACAATCAACTGTCCAGCAAGATCATTCAGATAATGCGAGAAGGCCACAAAATTGATGTTGACCGCCAACAGCATCAGTTCGATGGACATCATTAGCACGATGAGGTTTTTTCGATTGAGAAAAATCCCAACCACGCCAATAGAGAAAAGAATTGCAGCCAAGACCAGGTAATGCGACAAGGACACCATTACCCTACTCCCCCTGCTCTTTCTCTGCTGCCATGCGTACCAGCCGAATTCGATCAGCACGCTTGACGGAAATTTGAGTCGCCGGATCAACAGCTTTGGTGTCGCGGCGGCTACGCATTGTGAGGGTAACAGCCGCAATCACCGCAACCAACAGAACCATCGATGCGAGTTCAAACGGGAAGTAATACTCAGTGAATAAGGCGCGGGCCAGCTCCTTGGTATTGCTGTAATCGGCCGGGAAACTGTGGTTAGGCAGATTCTCGAGCCCAAAGTAACGACCGGTCAGGACGATCGTCATTTCCGCTGCCAACAGGATGCCGATCCCAGCACCGAGCGGCAAGTATCGCCAAAACCCTTCTCGCACACGCTCGATATTGATATCGAGCATCATAACCACGAACAAAAACAGGACCATTACCGCGCCAACATAAACGATGATGAGGATCATTGCCAGAAACTCGGCCTGCAGCAGCACCCAAAGTCCCGCCGCATTGATAAACGCGAGTACGAGGAACAGTACCGCATGCACCGGGTTACGGGCTGAAATCACACGGAGCGCAGCGACGATCAGCACTGTGGCGAATATGTAGAAAAGGACGGTCTTAAATTCCATGGGATGTCTGGGTCGGCTGGCCGGGGTTAGCGGTAAGGCGCATCCGATGCGCGGTCAGCGGCAATCTGGGACTCGTAACGGTCACCATTGGCCAGCAGCATCTGTTTGGTGTAGTAGAGGTCGCCACGCGTCTCACCGTGGTATTCGAATACACGGGTCTCAACAATGGCATCGACCGGGCAGGCTTCTTCACAGAAACCACAAAAAATACACTTTGTCAGGTCGATATCGTATCGGGTAGTACGGCGACTGCCATCGTCACGTTGAGCGGACTCGATGGTAATCGCCATAGCAGGGCATACAGCTTCGCAAAGTTTGCAAGCGATGCAACGCTCCTCACCATTAGGGTAACGACGCAAGGCATGAAGCCCACGAAAACGAGCGCTTTGCGGAGTTCGCTCCTCTGGATACTGAATCGTGATCTTGCGCGCGAACATGTAACGTCCGGTCAGCGCCAAACCCTTAAACAGTTCCTTGAGGAACAGACTACCGATGAAATCCTGGGCGCCCATGTCAGTGTCCTTTATTCCGTGTCATTTCCAGATACTCAGCGGTGTCATCATCCACACACCGACGACAAGGATCCAAACCAGCGTAATCGGAATGAACACTTTCCAGCCCAGACGCATGATCTGGTCGTAGCGAAAACGCGGGAAGGTCGCACGAATCCAAAGGAAGAAAAATAGTACGGCGGCCATCTTTGTGGCCAGCCAATAAAAGCCATCCGGCAGGAAGCCGATCGGGGAGAGCCAGCCGCCAAGGAAAAAGGTGGAGACCATCGCCGCGACCAGAATCATGTTGGCGTATTCGGCGAGGAAAAACATGGCGAACGCCATGCCTGAATATTCGACCATATGACCGGCAACGATTTCCGATTCCCCTTCGACCACATCAAACGGTGCGCGATTGGTTTCGGCAACACCTGAAATCAGATAGATCGCGAACATGGGGAACAAGGGTAGCCAGTTCCAGGACAGGAAATTCAGTCCCATGGCAGCAAATCGCCCCTGATCCTGCGCACGCACAATATCCGACAGGTTGAGACTGCTCGACACCATCAATACGGTGATCAACGCAAGCCCCATGGCGATTTCATAGGAAATCATCTGGGCCGAAGCACGCATGGCACCAAGGAATGGATACTTGGAATTGGATGCCCATCCGGCGATGATCACTCCATAGACACCAAACGAGGTCACTGCCAGCAGGTAGAGGACGCCTGCGTCGATGTTCGACAGGACCCAACCGTCTGAAAACGGAACGACGGCCCACGCAGCCAAGGCTGGCGCGATCGACATGATCGGTGCCAAGACAAACAGTTTCTTGTCTGCGGCAGCCGGAAACATGATCTCTTTCAGGAAGAGTTTTACGCCATCGGCTATCGGCTGCAGCAAACCCCAGGGACCAACCCGATTGGGACCAATGCGAACCTGCATCCAGCCAATGATCTTCCGCTCCCAGAACGTCAGATAGGCGACGCACAGCATCAGCGGCGCAATGATCAGGACAATCTTCAGCAATGTCCAGACCAAAGGAAAGAGCGGGCCGAGCAACGCTTGTACGGGAGCCAGGATTTGATCCATCACAGCTTCTCCACCGTGAGCGTGGCCGTAAGAGCGCCAACCGCAATAGTCGTCGGATGGGCGGCGGCGATACGCACACAATCCACGGGTACGCCTGCGTCAGCGCGGAGAACAAGCTCTGCAACCGCCGTCCCGCCAAAACCGATTTTTGCACCTTGGCCAGCAGCCAGTCCGAGCTTTGCCAGCGTCGCCGGATTGATGCTCGCCACAGGCACTTGCGCGTCGTGGGTTAGTTGCAAAGCCGCCGAACGACGCGCCAAAGCGTCAGCAAAATGAATCGGCACGTCGGCAATGCGTTGGAGGCCTGTCGACGGTGATGTTGTCAATGAAAGATCCATACCATCAAGCGCATTGTTGAGCCCGGCGACAAAAACAGGCAGGCTGTCCTTGCTACAGCTCAATGCTTCGTTGCGTACATCCTCGCTGCTGTTGTAGTCAAAGCCAGCCAGTTGAAGCAAATTTCCGAGAACGCGGAGAATTTTCCAGGCGGGGCGGCTCTCGCCTAACGGCTTGACGGTCGCATGAAATCCTTGCAGACGGCCTTCCATATTGACGAAACTACCCGATGTCTCGGTAAATGGCGAGATCGGCAGAATCACATCGGCGTAATCAAGTGCAGCGGCAGACTTGAACGATGAAAGGGTGATGACTGTCGCCGCTTTCTGCAAGGCCGCCAGTGCGGCAGCCCCGTTGGCACAGTCAAGCTCGGGCTCAGCACCCAGAATGAAGTAGGCTTTGCGCGGTTGATCAAGCATCGACGATGCGTTCATGCCGGGCTTTCCGTTGAGTCCGGGCACGGCCTTGGCAACATAAGCACCGACACTGTTTGCCGCTTCGCCAAGGAAACCGAACGCGCCTCCCAGCAAGCTGGCCAGTTTCCCGGCAAGCAGTTGCAGTTGGGCCGCCTGAATGTGGTGCTGCGCGAGGTTGCCAAGGAGAATACCCGGCCGGCTCCCTGAGCAAAGGCTGTCCGCGATGCGTCGCGCTTCGTCGGAAACCGTCACCAAAGCACAGGCAGCATCCACTGCGGCACCCTTGGTTTCGGCGACCGCTTTGAGAATCTGAGCCAGCAGAGTGGGTAGTTGTGCCGGCGCGGCGATCGCCTTGGCGTGTAGCTTGATCAACAAATCATCGTCGCTGCAATGCAGAACGTTGATTTGAGATCCCTTCTTGGCCGACTGACGCAGACGCTGGGCGAGCAACGGTTGATCCTTGCGCAGGAACGAACCCACGACGAGAACGCGATCCAGTTGCGCTACCTCAACGATCGTCATCCCCAACCAAGGCGTACCTTTCCGCTTGCTATCAGCAGTGAAATCGCTTTGCCGCAGCCGGGAATCAAGGTTTTCACAGCCGATGCCACGGAACAGCTTTTGCGCCAGGTAAAGATCTTCGAGAGTTGAATGTGGACTAAGCAAGGCACCGATCGCATCGCCGCCGTAATTCTTAGCAACATCACGCAAGGCGTGAGAAACATAGTCAAGGGCGACATTCCAATCCACCTCTCGCCAGATTCCGTCCTGCTTAACCATTGGCTTGGTCAAACGCTCGTCGCTATTCAGTGCCTCGTATGAAAAGCGATCCTTGTCTGAAAGCCAGCACTCATTGACGTCTTCGTTTTCAAGTGGCAGCACGCGCATCACACGATCATGCTTGGTCTGGACGATCAGATTGGCGCCGAGTCCATCGTGTGGGCTCACTGACTTGCGGCGGGAAAGCTCCCATGTGCGTGCCGAGAAGCGGAATGGCTTGGAGGTCAGCGCGCCGACCGGGCAGAGATCAATCAGGTTGCCTGATAGCTCGGAGTCAACCGTCTTTTCGACGAAAGGCATCACTTCGGCACGTTCGCCGCGAAACGCCTGACCGAGTTCCATCAATCCGGCAATCTCTTGTGTGAAGCGGACGCAACGCGTGCAATTGATGCAACGTGTCATGTCGGTCGCGACCAAGGGGCCGAGATTTTTGTTGGGTACGACGCGCTTTTCTTCGGCGTAGGCCGATGCCGAATTGCCATAACCCACGGCAAGATCCTGCAACTGGCATTCACCACCCTGATCGCAAATCGGGCAATCCAGCGGGTGGTTTATCAGCAAAAATTCCATCACGCTTTTCTGTGCATTAACCGCCAGATCAGAATGCGTGAACACCTTCATGCCATTGGTAACGGTGGTCGCACAAGCGGGCATCGGCTTGGGCGCCTTCTCAACCTGTACCAGACACATGCGGCAATTGGCCGCGATGGAAAGCTTCTTGTGATAGCAGAAGTGGGGAATATAGGTTCCCAACTGGTGCGCCGCCTCGATGATCGTGCTGCCATCCGCGACTTGCAGCAGCTTGCCGTCGATTTCAATCTCGACCATTACGCCGCTCCCGCTGTTGGTGCGGCACGAAAGAAGCCGCTACCCGCGTATTGCGCTGTGGGATCAACGAGACACTTCTTGTTCTCGATGTGATATTCGAATTCGCTCTTGAAATGCTTGATGAAACTACGCACTGGAAATGCGGCAGCATCCGCCAAGGCACAAATGGTCTTGCCCATCATGTTGTCGGTGACGCGATTGAGCAATTCAAGATCTTCAGGACGTCCCTCGCCATGCTCAATGCGATGCACGACACGATACAGCCAGCCGGTACCCTCACGGCATGGCGTGCATTGGCCGCAGGACTCTTCAAAATAGAAGTAGGCCAAACGCTCCAGCGCCTTCACCATACACACGGTCTCGTCCATAACGATCACGGCACCTGAACCGAGCATGGAACCGGCCTTGGATATCGAGTCGTAATCCATGGTGCAGTTCATGATCACGTCCGCCGGCAATATCGGCGCTGACGAACCGCCAGGAATCACGGCCTTGAGCTTTCGCCCACCGCGCACTCCACCGGCCATTTCGAGCAGTTTGGCAAACGGTGTTCCCATGGGGACTTCGTAATTGCCGGGTCGATTGACGTGTCCGGAGACCGAAAAAAGCTTGGTGCCCCCATTATTCGCCTTACCGAGATTCAGGTAGGCCTCGCCCCCCATGCCGAGAATGAAGGGAATTGCAGCAAAGGTTTCAGTGTTGTTTATCGTCGTTGGTTTGCCGTAGAGACCGAAGTTCGCCGGAAACGGCGGCTTGAAACGCGGCTGGCCCTTCTTACCCTCAATCGACTCAAGGAGACCGGTTTCTTCGCCACAAATATAGGCGCCGTAACCGTGATGGGCAAACAGGTCAAAGCTAAAACCGGATCCGAAGATGTCGTTGCCCAGATAACCTGCGGCACGCGCCTCGTCCAAGGCCTCTTCGAAGCGCTGATAAACCTCGAAGATCTCGCCGTGAATATAGTTGTATCCACGTGCCGCACCAACGGCATAGGCAGCAATGATCATGCCTTCAATCGTCGAATGCGGATCGTAGCGCAGAATGTCACGATCTTTGAATGTGCCAGGTTCGCCCTCGTCAGTATTGCAGACGACGTACTTCACGGGGGCCGCCTTGGGCATGAAGCTCCACTTCAGACCGGTCGGAAAACCTGCACCTCCACGTCCGCGCAATACGGACTTCTTGATCTCGTTAATGAGATCGTCCTGCGTCATTTTGTCGGCGAAAATTCGCTTCAGCTGCGCATAGCCGCCACGCGCCTCGTAGTCCTTGAGACTCCAACCAGCATCACCCTTCGACCAACCGGTCGTCAGCAGCGGGTTAATTGTGTCGATCAGAGCCATCTTATTTGCACTCCGCCAACAACTTGTCAATCTCGTCCGGCAGCATGAAGCTGCACATACGCTTGTTGTTCACCAACATCACCGGAGCATCACCGCAGGCGCCCATGCATTCGCCTTCTTTCAACGTGATCTTTCCGTCAGCCGTCGTCTCATTGAAATCGATGCCCAGCTTTTGTTTGAGATAGTCCGCCGCATGAACGCCGCCCGATAGCGCACAGGGTAGATTAGTACACACCGTCAGCTTGAACTTGCCAACCGGTGCAAGATCGTACATGTTATAGAAGCTGGCTACCTCATAGGCCGCCATCGGCGCCATGTCGAGATAGTTGGCGACAAATTCGATTGTTTCCTTCGCCAGCCAGCCCTTTTCATCCTGCGCGATTGCCAACGCTGCCATCACGGCCGACTGCTTCTGATCCGCCGGGTATTTAGCGATCTCGCGATCAATTTTCTTCAGTGCGTCCTGGCTGAGCATGGTTTCCATGGCTGTATCCGTATGACACCCGACCTAGCGGTCGGTATCCCCCAACACCAGATCGATGGTACCAATGATGGCTGTTACGTCGGCAATCATGTGCCCGGAAGCCATTTCATTGCAGGCGGCCAAATGCGGGAATCCTGGCGAACGGAGCTTTAAACGATACGGTTTGTTGGCACCATCGGAAACCGCCCAGACGCCAAACTCACCTTTCGGGTGCTCGATCCCTGCATAGACCTCACCCTTGGGCACATGAATGCCCTCGGAGAAAAGCTTGAAGTGATGAATGAGCTCTTCCATATTCGACTTCATGCCTTCTCGCGAAGGCGGCGCGACCTTATGGCTCGCAGAGATTACCGGCCCCGGATTTCCGCGCAGCCAGTCTATGCATTGACGAATGATTCGATTCGACTGGCGCATTTCTTCCATACGCACCAGATAACGATCGTAGCAGTCACCATTCACCCCAACAGGGATATCAAACTGCATCCGGTCATAGACTTCATAGGGCTGCTTTTTGCGCAAATCCCATTCGATACCGGATCCACGCAGCATCGGACCAGTGCAACCCAACTGCAATGCTCGCTCCGGACTAACCACACCCACACCGACGGTACGCTGCTTCCAGATGCGATTGCCCGTCAGCAGAGTCTCGTACTCATCGACATAGGTCGGGAAGCGCTGTGTGAAGTCATCCAAAAAGTCGAGCACAGAACCCTGGCGATTGGCATTCAAGACTTTGATATCGTTGGCGTTCTTGAAACGATTTTCCTCGTATTGCGGCATACGATCCGGTAGGTCGCGATACACGCCACCCGGCCGGTAATAGGCCGCATGCATGCGGGCACCCGAAACCGCCTCGTAAAGATCCATCAGATCTTCGCGCTCACGGAACGTATACAACACCATGGTCATCGCACCGATGTCCAGCGCATGCGTACCAATATTCAGCAGGTGGTTCAGGATGCGTGTGACTTCATCCATCATGACACGTATGTACTGCGCGCGCAGCGGGACATCGAGACCAATGAGTCGCTCAATCGCTAAACAGTAGGCATGCTCGTTACACATCATCGACACGTAGTCGAGGCGGTCCATGTAGGGCACGCTTTGAATCCACGTCCGCGTTTCCGCCAACTTCTCGGTGCCGCGATGCAGCAAACCAATATGCGGGTCAGCACGAACAACCACTTCGCCATCGAGTTCAAGCACCAAACGCAATACGCCGTGGGCGGCCGGATGCTGCGGGCCGAAGTTGATGGTGTAATTCTTGATTTCAGCCACGGCCGCCAACCTTTCCATCACCCTGGCCATAGGTTTCTTCACGCACGACCCGCGGCGTAACCTCACGCGGCTCAATCGTTACCGGTTGATAGACCACGCGATGAAGGTCAGCGTCGTAGCGCATCTCAACATAGCCAGAAACCGGAAAATCTTTGCGAAACGGGTGACCGATGAATCCATAGTCAGTCAGAATCCGCCGCAGATCCGGGTGCCCGGCGAAGTGAATACCAAAGAGGTCAAAAGCTTCCCGCTCGTACCAGTTCGCACTGTTCCAGATTTCGACCACTGAATCCAATACCGGGAAGTCGGGATCTTCGGCGAACACGCGAACTCGCAAACGACGGTTGTACTTGATCGATGTCAGATGACAAACAGCGGCGAAACGCCCCCCTGCCCACCCGGCAAATGTTGAATAGTCGATACCACTCAAATCAATCAATTGCTCAAAAGAGAATGCCGGATCATCACGCAATTGGCGCACAACGTCGAGATAACCGGAGGCAGGCACCTCTATGGTGATCTCACCCACGGCGATCACCGGTTGACCTATGCGATCACCGAAGGCAGTCGTGAGATCCTGAGAGAATTTTTCGAGTTTGGCGCTCATGGAATTGATCGTGGCGTATCAGCGGGCGATGGTGTAGGTACGCTTGATCTTGTTCTGCAACTGGATGATGCCGTAGAGCAACGCCTCGGCTGTTGGCGGACACCCCGGCACATAGATATCGACCGGAACAATGCGATCACAACCGCGCACCACCGAATACGAGTAGTGATAATAACCACCGCCATTGGCACAGGAGCCCATCGAGATCACCCAGCGCGGTTCGGTCATTTGGTCATAGACCTTGCGCAATGCCGGCGCCATCTTGTTGGTCAGCGTACCAGCCACAATCATCACATCGGACTGACGCGGACTCGCCCGGAAGACAACACCAAAGCGATCAAGATCGTAGCGCGAACAACCGGCGTGGATCATCTCGACCGCACAACAAGCAAGACCAAAGGTCATCGGCCACATGGAGCCTGTGCGCGTCCAATTGATCAGCTTGTCCAATGAGGTCGTGACGAAGCCTTCCTGCAGAACTCCTTCGATGCTCACGCCTGCGTCCCTTTTCTCATTCCCAATCCAGTGCGCCCTTGGCCCAGGCGTAGATGTAACCGATGATCAGGATCCCCATGAAGACGAACATCTCGGTTAGCCCGAAAAATCGAAGAGAGTCGTTCTGGATGAGTTCTTTGTAAATTGACGCCCACGGATACATGAACGCGACCTCAAGATCAAAAATAATGAACATGATCGCAAACAGGTAGTAGCGCACGTCGAACTTCATGCGCGCATCCTCGAACGGTGCAAAACCGCATTCGAACGGGGACAGTTTCTCGCTATCAGGGCGGTACGGAGCGACCAGCCAACCCAACAAAATTGGCGCGCACCCGAAGGCTAGGCCGACGAGAATAAACACTAAGACGGGAAAGTAGTTTTCCAACATTTTAGGTGGGCAATGCCACGAGTACAGCCTCTATGTTTTTCGGCTCCATTTAAGCTGGAGACGTTCCACTTCCAATGCTACACAAACCTTGAAATTGCTTTCAGCAACTGGTGCCGACGGTGAGACTCGAACTCACACGGCTCTCGCCACTACCCCCTCAAGATAGCGTGTCTACCAATTTCACCACGTCGGCTTTTTCACCATCGCTGAAGCGGCCGAATTATATATCAACCGATTCAGCGCTTCATGCAATGCAACAAAAAATCTTATCGACCCAGGTTCCTGAAAGAACTTACAGCGATTTACTTTGGAATGTCTTTGGCTGGCGACGTATCGGTCGTGGCAGCCGGTGGCGTGGCGGGAGCGGGTGTTGTGGTCGCCGGCGTGGATTGCTCTGGCAACTTGTCCATCACGCTACCGCTTTCCTTTGGCCGCGAAGTCGCGAGATAGGACAAAGTCAAGCTGGTAATAAAGAACATGGTCGCCAGCACGCCCGTGGTTCGCGACATAAAGTTGGCAGACCCTGACGCACCAAACAAACTGCCCGAGGCACCGCTACCAAATGCGGCGCCCATGTCGGCACCCTTGCCGTGCTGAATCAACACCAAACCGATTACCGCTGCACCGACCAGAAGGTGCACCGTCAATGCCAGAGAATAGAAAAAATCCATACGTGCCTCATCGGTCGCATCCGACCTAAATTGAACAGAAAAGTTAAATCAGCAAGCGTTAGCGATGCCGAGGAAATCGGTTGCCACCAGTGCCGCACCACCAATTAGCCCGCCATCGATATCGGCCTGTTGCATCAGCTCACGAGCATTGCCTGGCTTCATGCTGCCGCCGTATAGAATTCTGACGCCTGCAGCAACGGTCGCATCGTCGCGCGCAACTCGCGCCCGAATCAACGCATGGACATCTTGCGCTTGCGCTGGAGTCGCTGTCAGACCTGTACCAATTGCCCAAACCGGCTCATAAGCGATAACCGCATTCGCAAATGCGGCGACACCGCTCTTGGCCAAGACGGCTTCGAGTTGCCGTGTCACCACTTCGGCAGTAATGTTGGATTCGCGCTCGGCCAGAGTCTCACCGATGCACAAAACAGGAATTAGACCAGCGCTCTGGGCCGCCGCAAATTTGGCCGCCACGACTGCATCCGTCTCTCCATGCAAAGTACGCCGCTCGGAGTGTCCGACGAGGACATAGGTACAGCCGAAGTCGGTCAGCATCGATGCGCTGACTTCGCCGGTAAATGCACCTTGGGCTTGAGCCGAAATGTCCTGTGCGCCCCACGTTACATGAGAACCGTGGAGCTCGGCCTGAGCCTGAGCAAGATACGGAAACGGGACACAAACCGCCAGTTCGGCCGCCGCCTTACCCGCTCGAACCGCCTTCAGCAACTCGGCATTCAGCGCCAGAGAGCCATTCATCTTCCAATTACCGGCAACAAGTTTTGTGCGCATCACATTGAAGTCATGACGAAAAGATTGATGATTATAGCGGCTCGACGATGCGCACGCAAAAATTGCGCGTAGCCACAAATTCACCAGGCCAATCGCCGACCAAGCCCCTATGGCGCGGGTGGTCTTGCGTCCAGATAGCGCTGAATGTCGTCAAGCAATTCGGCGAACGTATCGGCGAGTTCGAGGGCCAAGACGAGCGCCTGTTGATTGTTTTCCTTGGCCGCAGCACCGACCGATGCGGCGAGATCCTGAATGTGCTTGGCAGAAAGATTTCCCGCCATGCCCTTGAGGCTGTGTGACAAGAACGTGATTCCCGAAAAATCCTTGGCAGCCGCCATCTCGCGCAATTGTGCCGGAGAGTCTGAATGACCATCCAGCAAGGTGATCAAGAGCTTTTCGATGAACGCACGTTTATTCTTGTAGCGCGCATTCAGTGCTGTCCAATCGATGACACTACTCGTTGCCAGTGAAGCTGAAAAAGTCGGCGCTGGCGAGACGGCGTCCGTGTCGACTGGCAGCGGAATTTCGTGCCGGCTTGGTGGGCGCGCCCAGCGCAGAATGGCAGTGACCAGCACCGCGGGGTCAATCGGCTTGGTGACATGATCAACCATCCCCGCCGCGAGAGATTTTTCCCGTTCATCGTTCAAGGCATGTGCCGTCAGCCCGATCACGGGCAGTTGCGGGGCGATCACCCGTATCCGACGGGTCGCTTCATGCCCACCCATCACCGGCATCTGGACATCCATCAAGACCACATCAAATCCGTCGGGATCAGACTCCACGCGATCCAGGGCAATGCGTCCATTTTCGGCAAAAACGAACTTCGCCCCGGCTTCATGGAGCATATCCTCAAGGACGAATCGATTGACATCGACATCTTCCGCCGCGAGGATGCGATAGCCCTTGAGTTTCTGCGCAATGTCGATATCGTTGGCGACCGCCGGATCGCCACCTTCTGGCGCCGTTGTTTCCCGCAGGGGTAAATGCAGGGAAAACGTACTGCCCTTGCCAGCCATACTGACCACATCGATTCCGCCCCCCATGAGACGCGCCAGATTCATTGAAATAGCGAGCCCCAGACCGGTGCCACCAAATAGCCGTGTCGTCGAGTTATCCGCCTGTTCGAACGGCTGAAACAAGCGGGAAACCTGCTCCGGCGTCATCCCGATACCTTCGTCACGCACCGAAAACAGGATGTCATCACCGTGGCGCCGGACGCTAAGATCAACCTGTCCCCGCGCCGTAAATTTGACTGCGTTGGCCAGCAGATTGACCAGAATCTGGTCAATACGTGTCGAGTCACCGAGTACCCACTCCGGCAGATCGGGACTGGAGTGATTGGTCAGAATCAAGCCCTTTTCGGCAGCACGTTGCGACACCAGATTGATCACATCGGTCACAATTCCGGGCAAGCGCACGGGCTCTTCCTGGATGGCCATTTTGCCGGCCTCAATCTTCGAAAAATCAAGAATGTCATTGATCACCGTGAGCAAATGCTGGCCCGAGGTGAATATCCGCTGAATCGTGTCAGCCGCCTTGCGCCCGTGATTTTCACGCATACCGATTCTGGCAAGCCCAAGAACCGCATTTAACGGCGTCCGTATTTCATGGCTCATATTGGCAAGAAAAGATCCTTTGGCGCTTGAGGCCGCCTCGGCCGCCAGACGTGCCTTGCCGGCATCATCAATGGCAGTCACCAGTCGATCCGAAAGCTCATTGACGCTGCTGACCAACTGACCGATCTCGGTATCGGCATGTCCGGACGGAATAAACAGTCGCTCACCCTTCACCGGATCCATCCGATGCAGGGCGAGTGACATGCGCGATATCGGCCTCACGATGAGCAGGATCAAGGTAGTCAAAATGGCCAGCGAGACGAACAGCAGTTGCCAGACAAGCTGCTTGGCGGCCAGAAGGATATCTTCATCTTTAACCGCCTCAATGACTTTCGGGTTCGGCACCAGCCTGACTTCGCCAACAATCTTGTCCGCATCAAAGGGGGCGGAAATCTTGCGCACCAACACGTTGGTTTCTATCCCGGTCGGGGTTGCGCCCTCTTCACTTCTGCTGGTGTCCGCCAACACCGCGTCGTCACCCAGAATGGTGACGCGCAGTACCTCGGGATTCACAAGCAAACCTCCGGCCAACTCTTTGGCCAGATCTTTGTCACGCAGGAAGCAAGCAATTTTCGCTGTGCTCTGTACCGTCTCCAACAAACGATTTAGGCGGCCGTCGATGGTCCGTATGGCTCTCTGGCCCGTCTCATGCGCGGTATAGGCAATCGATCCCACGCTCGCCACCAGAAATGCCAGAACGGTGATCAGGATGGACCGAAGAACGATTCCGTCGTTAGGCAGGCGGCTCATAGGCTCGGGAATTGGGCTGGAGATTCTGCATACATTGTCAGGGCGCAAAGCTCATGACCACCCTGACGCGCGCATCCACCTGGGTGCGATCGATGTAGCCGATACCGCCGGGCGTGCGGATGATGTGATCAAAGACTTCTTTCGCCGACGCCAACTGAATGGGCGGCGGAGTCTTGCCGGAGAAATACAAGCGGGCCCAGTAAACGTTGATTTCGGAAAGATCCTTGGCCACCAACTTGCGGTAGAACTCGGCCCGTAAGCCATTCTCAACCGGCTGATCGGCCGGCACGGCCCCGATGCCAGTAGGCAGTTTGCGATGCCGGCCGAGGAAAATATTGATCACTTCATCTCGCGTCAGGCTCTCGATGCCGGCCTTGGCGTCGACCACGACGACGACCTCGGCATACGCCTGTGGCAAGCCGAGAAGGCCAAGCAGCAAGAGCAGAAACAGATATGTTAGGCCGCGCATACGTGCTTCAAAACGCGAAATCCAGCGTTGCACTGAGCACCTTCATGCGTCCGCCCCATTGCGGCATCGGACCACGAAAGAGAAACACGGAATCGGGCGCGCCATGAACACTGTCAAACTGGGCCTTCAACGCCCAGTTCTGCCGAAAATCCCAGCGCGCACCCAACGTGATGGTGTGTTGATCCATATGCGTAGCGGACGGTAGCGAGCGCACCAAGGCATCGATTTCCGGCACTCCGACCAGCGTTGTAATGCTGCTGGTCTTGGAACGGGTCTTTGAGAAGCCGATGTAGGGGGTAAATTCACCGACCCGATAAGAACCGATGATGAAGGCCGCGCGGCTGTCCTCATAGGAAGCGGTTTCATGCTGGATGCGCCCCAGCATGGCCTGAATCCGTAGCGGT
Source organism: Propionivibrio dicarboxylicus (assembly GCA_945902805.1). Classification (GTDB taxonomy): domain Bacteria; phylum Pseudomonadota; class Gammaproteobacteria; order Burkholderiales; family Rhodocyclaceae; genus CAMDMZ01. The sequence goes on from CAMDMZ010000007.1 coordinate 128,609, forward strand.
CCCTGGTCATAGATCGCTCCCAGAGAATCAAATCGCGACGTCTTGTGCATGCTGCTCAGCTCCGGCACCAGCTGAATAACGTCAAAACCGGCGAGTGCCACAAGTGGCAACTCATTGCCAGAAAACTTCACGGCGGAACGGCCAATGCGGAATTGCCAAGGCCCCTGAAAGTAGTCCACATGCCCACCGATCAAGCGAGATCCGTGAAGATCCCACGTTACGGTATCAAAAAACGGCGTTGTTTCAGGCGAACGACCTGCAAACAGCTTGACCCTGACCAAACCATCACCCAGGCTGCCACCGATCGTCGCATCGACGCCATCCAGATGACTGAAAACCAGCGGGCCGTAAAAATCCGCCGGAGGGCGAACCCAGGTATTGGCGTAACCAATCAAACGCGAATCCGCCAACATATAAAACTCGGTGCCCAACCGACCAATACGCATCTGCAATTCGGGCAAAAACTCGTGGCTCAGAAACGCCCAGGACACTTCCGGTTTGTGGCTGCCATCGTATCGGTAGCGGCTGATGAGCTGAACCACGCCGTCGGTTTTGTCATCAAACGCCAGATTCGCCTGCACGCCGAGCACAGAATCGATCTTCGACGACCACTGTCGGCGAAGGCCATGCGGCTGAGAGAGATCGCGCACATATTCGGCGCTATCGACATCGGATCGAGCCAGCCCCAGCGTACCGAAGCCTTTGATGACGAGATTATCGAAACTGGGCTGGGACTTACGATCGTCGCTATCAGCAGCGAAAGCGACGCGACCGAGGCACAGTAGCAGTCCAAGACTCACCCAGATGAAACCGCGCAGCAGGAAATTCATATCAACCTTCGTTCTGCCCTCGTTTGATCGGACCAGCCAATAGTCAGGACACTGTCACAAGTAGCCCGAATAATTATTACGGGAACATTGTCGGCGGGACGCTGATGCGAGTCAATACTTAGCGACCTGCTTGTTAACGACCCGCTTGCGCTGCCCGCCGTGCTGGTGAGGGAAGTTCGATATGTGACTCAATCCTTGTCCGCTTCGTCGGCGTTCGCTTCCTGCGAACCGATCGCCAGGCGCCGCATGCGCTCCCATAAAGACTTGCGACTAATGCCGAGTTTTTCAGCCGAGACGCCGACGCGTCCGGCATTGGTGCGCAAGGCATCCTCGATGTAACGCTTTTCGCAGTGAGAGAGATATCTATCCAGCGGCTCGGTGTCCAGTTCCTCAGATGGTTCTGCATTTGCGCTCACGAACAGGTCGGCGGCTCGCAAGCGCGGGCCGTCGACGAAAATGCAGGCACGTTCCAAGGTGTGTTTCAGCTCGCGCACATTGCCCGGCCAGGAATGCTCGCTCAACCGTTGCTCAACGTCTGGCCCCAATCCGGGTTTCGGGCTACCACCGCGCTGCGCGCATTCGTTCAGCAGACGTTGCGCCAGCCACGGAATGTCGTCCGGGCGTTCCCGCAGCGGCGGGATGTGCAGCCGGGCAACGTCGATGCGATAGTACAAATCCTCGCGGAAACGACCATCGGCCACTCTGGCCGCCAGATCCTGGTGCGTCGCCAGCACCACGCGGGCGCTGGTCGCGATAGCCTGGCTACCGCCAACGCGAACCACCTCCCGATCCTGCAAGACGCGGAGCAGCTTGGTTTGTAGGTTGAGCGGCATGTCACCGATTTCATCGAGGAACACGGTGCCACCGTTGGCTCGCTCGAATACGCCCACATGCGTGCGTGCAGCGCCAGTAAATGAGCCGCGTTCATGACCGAACAGCTCGGACTCGGCCAGGTTTTCCACCAACGCGGCGCAGTTCACGGCAACGAACGGGCTGCGGCCGCTCAGAGCATGCAGATGGCGCGCCACAACTTCCTTGCCAGTGCCCGTTTCGCCGGTAATCAGCACGGTCGAATCGAGCGGGGCGAGACGCGCAATCAGTTGCTCCAACCGCTGCATGGGGCGCGACACACCCAGAATGGGCGCACCAGTCAGCGATGGCGCGACTTCACCGGCCAGTTCACGTACCCGCAGCAGCAGCCGATCGATATCGAACGGCTTGGTGACATAGTCGGCAGCGCCGAGCTTGAGCAATTCGACCGCCCGTTCCAGATCGCCATGGCCAGTGATGAAAATGAAGGGCGGCAGCACGGCGCAGCGTCCACGCAGGCTTTCAAACCAGCGGTCGCCGGCAATTCCCGGCAGATGGATATCACACACCACGGCGCAGGCTGCATCACCCGACAAGGCCTGGTCGGCCGATTCGGCATCACGGTGCCAGCGCACGTCAAAACCCTCGAGGCGGAAACGTACCGCCAACGACTCGCCCATGATCTCGTCGTCTTCAACCAGGCACAGTCGCTTCATGCCGCATTCGCGGACACCGCCGCACCGGATTCCTCGCCGCCTAGAGGCAGGCACACCGACACGGCGGTGCCTTGCGGCAGGTCGATAATTTCAATGTGGCCACCGAGTTGCTGCACCGTCTGGTTGGTCACCCACAAGCCGAGACCATGGCCGCCGGCGCCGGAAAAGAAGGGGGCGAACAGGGCGGAGCGTTGCGCGGGTTCGATACCCGGACCATTGTCTTCGACCCGTAACTGCAACTGGCCATCCTGTGGCACGCAGCGCATCGTCACCTTGCCACCCTGGGGTGCCGCTTCAATGGCGTTGAGCAGAAGATTGATGAGGATCTGGCGCACGGCGGTGGATGGCAAGGCGACGCGATCGGTGAGCAGGCATTGCCACTCCAGGGTCAGTCCCTTTTTGCGCACTTCCGCCTGCACCAGAGTGCGCAAGTCATCCAGATCCGCGACGCCAAGCGGATAGGCTTCGACCCGCGCCTGCACCAGCAAGGCTTGCACAGTATTCTGGATTTGCCGCAGCCCCCGTTCCAGCAGGTTCAAGGTGCTCTCGGCCACGGCCGGATCATCGCCATGGCGCTTGAAGGTATTGATGGCATTGAGCATGCCACCGAGTGGGTTGTTAATCTCATGGGCGACACCGGCGGCCACCTGGCCAATGGCGGCTAGCCGTTCGGAGCGCATCATCTCCTGCTCCATGCGCTGTTTGTCGCGCAGGCTGGCGAGCATTTCCTCGAAACCGCGCGCCAGATCACCGATTTCGTCCTGGCTGCGCACAGCATTGCGTGCCAAGTCACATTGAACGTCCAGATTGCCCTGTCCAACGCGTTGCATGCACTGTCGCAAATTGGCAATCGGCCGCATCAAGCGCCGGCCCAGCAGCCAACCGAGGAAGAGCAGCACCAGGAGCAGGCTCACCCCATAGCCCAACGCGGCCTCGAAGAGGGAAAAGAAATGTCCTTGCAGCGATACCAACGGGTAGTCGACCCAAACACTCCCCAGGCGCAGGCCATCGCGTTCCACGCGCGCGGCGCTGACAAAACCGCTGGCGGTTTCGGCGGTTGCAACGTTCGCGCCACCTGCGTCAAGTCGCGCCAACAACAGTTCGAGTTCAGACGCAGTTTGGGCATTCGGGCCGAGAATGCCGCGATTGCCGATTTGGCTATGCCGCAAACCGTCCAGCACCCGCACCTCGGGTGGCGTCGGCGCGGGAATACCACTCGCGAAGCGATTGACCGACTCCGCCAGCCGGCGTGGATCGCCACCGGCCTGCATGTCCCAGAAGATATTGCCGGCGAAACACGAGGTCATGCGCTCGACGCTCATCATGCGGTCGGCTTTGAACTCGCGATAACTGGTCGTCAGCAAAAGCAAGGTCAGCAGCACCACGCTGAGAAGGGCCAACAGCCCGAAAGCCAGTGTCATGCGCAGCCGATAGCCCATGGGTTTCTCCGATTTGAAGCTGCCATCTTAGTGGAAATGCGGATACCTCCCAGGTCGAACTGGATAGGTATCCGCCCGCCGTCCCACCAGCGCCGACTTTTTAGTAAGTCAGTGTCTTCACATGGCTTTGCAGCAGATACTTCGTCACCTCGCCTGGTTTGGCCACCTCAACACCTTCAATCAGATCAGTGGGTTTCAAATCGCTGTTGGGCAGGAACAAGGCACAAACTTCTACTTTGGCTCCCGCCTTCATCAATCCTTGCAGTATTTGATTGGGGGTGACATTGCGCGGTTTGAGGACAGCGGATTCCTTGCCTTTGACGGCAAGCTGGCCACCCTCGCTGCACAACAGCACGCGAACACCGGCTTTCTGCTCCATGGCTTGTGTCGCCAGCACTAAAGCCATTCCCTGTGTCTGGGGATTGCCTGAATTGACCGAAACGAAAAGTTCCGTCGGGCTGTCGGCGCTTGCTGGCAGCGTGACGGAAAAACCCAACGCGAGTGTGATAAGCAGTTTTTTCATGATTGATTTCCGTCAATCGGCCGGCAAAAACTCGAGCATCTTTTTCTGATCGGTATCCACGTCCGTCATCACTTCAGCAACGACTCCGCCCATCATGTCGCCCATTTGTTTGGCTTTCATGTTCGACACATAAACCTTGCCGTCGCTCTTGTTGTACACGGCAATCGCGCAAGGCATCAACAATGCGGAATAACGGGCTTCATCTTGAGTAAGAATTTTTCCAGCGTGAGCGGCATTACACAACTCGACAATTCGTACCTCGCCGCCAATATCCTTGCCACCGTTTTTCAGGATGCTCTTCTTCATGTTTCTTACATCCGGGGCGACCCAGCCAATCGCTTTGGCGTTAGCCTGGATCTTTGCGACGGTCTCATCGACACTGTAAGGGCTGACACGCTCTTGAACCATCATGGACTTCATTGAACAACCGGAAGCCAATCCGGCAACCAACATCACACCTGCAATTTTCACGCGTGTACTTTTCATGCTTTTATCCCCGAATTGATTAAGAAAGCCGCGATTTCGCCAGATGAACTCTGAGCGAAATTACAACGGTCCTGAAAAGAAGGGGCCGTGGTTTCATTTCTTACCGCACCACTGCCTTGAGTGCTCTAACGCAAGCACGATGCCAGTCCTTCGGTTCTTCGGTCTCAATTCGCCAACAGATGCCGCTGATTCTTGTAAATACCTTTACCTTCAGTGAGTTGCATCAACAGCGAAGCATCGTCACGCGATGGCTAACATGTCGACCGGGACGTACCTAAGCGTTCGTCTGAGCCCGATTGGTAACCAATCACGGATTCCATGGCTTTCGTTGTTACCAGCAGGTAACCGCAAACGATGACGAAGGCGCCACGCCGCTTTCGTTGCTTGCCTAGTGGTTTCAGTACAATCGCAGTTCTTGAAATGTTCGACGAGCAACATTTAACCTTTATTTTCAATCAATTATGAGCAATATCAAGATTTACGGCATCAAGAACTGCGATTCGATGAAAAAGGCCTTTGCCTGGTGTGACGCGCATGGCGTGGCCTATGAATTTCATGACTACAAGAAGCAAGGCGTACCGCGCGATCGCCTCGTCGTCTGGTGCCAAACCATGGGCTGGAAATCCCTGATGAATACCAAAGGCCCGACCTGGCGCAAGCTCAGCCCGGAACAGCAAGACATCACGAGCCAAAGCAAGGCCGTGGTCGTCATGATGGAAAATTCCAGCTTGATTCGACGCCCTGTGGTCGAGACCAGTGAAGACAAACTTCTGATCGGCTTTGATCCGGTGATGTTCGAAAGCTTCGTGCGGTGAGTGCGGCGCCAAAAGCCACTACGGGCACCAAGGCCACGACGGCCACCGCAGCCACCACGGACACTGTGGAAGATGCGGTGCACCGTTTCATCTTTGAGCAACTTGATATCCGCGGTGCCTTGGTCCAGCTTGGGCCGGCCTGGCAAGAGATGCAGGCACGGCGCAACTATGCTGCACCGGTGCGGGAACTGTTGGGCGAGCTCGCCGCTGTCGCGGCCATCATCGGCAGCAATCTGAAGACCCCCGGCCGCATTACTTTTCAGTTGCAAGGACATGGCCCCGTCGCCATGCTGGTGATGGATTGTGACCAGCAACTGCGCATGCGCGGCATGGCCCGTCTGCGCCCGGACGTGCGCGAAGCCGCTGCCACGGCCCTGATGTCCGCCGGCATCCACGAGCTACTCGGCGACGGCCAGCTAGCGCTGAATCTGCAGACCGAACAGGGCGCGCCGTATCAAAGCATCGTCCCGCTGGAAGGCGACACCGTCGGCGCCGTTTTCGAGCACTACCTGACCCAATCCGAACAGCTTCCGGCGCGTCTGTGGCTGTTCGCCAACGAGCACACAGCCTGTGGCCTGTTTCTGCAAAAGCTGCCTGAAGTCGAAGCGCGCGACCACGATGGCTGGGCGCGGATCGAAACGCTGGCGGCAACGGTACGTGACGACGAACTGATGTTGGCTCCGGCGGCCTTGCTCGGTCGCCTGTTCGCCGACGAAGACGTGCGTCTGTTTCCACCGCGGCCGGTCACCTGGCATTGCCCGCGTGACGAAGAAAAAGTACGCGACATGCTGATCTCCCTCGGTCAAGATGAGTTGAGGGCCATGCTTACCGACGTTGAACATATTTCGGTCGATGATGAGATCTGTGGCCATGAATATCGCTTCGGCCCAGAATTGCTCGACGAACTGTTCCCGCCCGCTGGCCGCGTCCTTCACTGATGTCAGTCAATATCAGCGAAGAAGCCGGCGTCCGTTACCTGCATTTCGGTTCGGACTGGATTCAGGGTGCGATGCGCATCGCGCGTCCGTATGCACTGGAACTCGACTACACGCGCGAAATGATGGTGCCGTTGCTGCTACGTCCCGAACCCTGGCCGCAGCGCATCCTGATCATCGGTCTCGGCGCGGCCTCGGTGCTCAAATTTCTCTGGCGTTACCGGCCGCGTGCCAAGTTCACCGTGATCGAGATTGACCCGCAGGTCGTCGCCATCGCCCACCAGTACTTCAAGCTGCCCGACGATCCGGCGCGCATTGATCTGCAGATTGCCGATGGCGCCGATTTCATCATCAAGACCAAACAACACTTTGACCTGATCCTGGTTGATGGCTTCGATGCCGATGCCCGTGCCGGACGCCTCGATACCGTGCCGTTCTACCTCGATTGCAAAGCCCATCTGGCCGATGATGGCCTGCTGTGCGTCAATCTTTTGTCACGACGCAAGGATTTCAGCAAGAGCGTGGTGCGGCTGCATGAAGCCTTCGATGATCACGCCGTCGTAATGCCCTCGTGCGACAGCGGCAATGCCATTGCGCTCGCCCGCGCCGATGACCAGACAGGCGCCGTCTCGCCAACACCGACTTTTGCTGAACTGCGCGACGCCGCCACTGAGTTGCGTCAGGCAACGCGCCTCAACCTGCTCCCGACCTTATCCCGCTTGTCGATGTTTGGCAGCTTTGTCAGCGGCCGCTTTATTTTGTGAAAACAATTCACGAAACGCTTGATCCGACCTAGTCCGAAAGTCATAATCGGCCGACAAGAAATCGGGAGGCCTTGATGAAGATTTTGCTGGTTGAAGACACGCGCACGGTCGCCATGGTGATGTCGGCGCGCCTGACCTCCTTTGGCTTCGATGTGGTCGTTGCCGAAAACGGCAAGATCGCGGTCGATAAATTCACCCAGGAAGCGCCCGATCTGGTCCTGATGGACATTGAAATGCCGGTGATGAATGGTTTTGAAGCCACCAACCGCATCCGCGCCTTCGAAGCCACGCAGAAATGGGCGTGGACCCCGATCCTGTTCCTCACCGCGTCAGATACCGCGCAAAACCTGGTGACGGCGATTGAGGCTGGCGGCGACGACTTCCTTGCCAAAGCGATTCCCGAACAGGTTCTGCATGCCAAGATGAAGGCGATGAGCCGCATCGCTCAGCTGCGACAGCGCCTTTCCATCGCCAATCGCCGCCTCGAAGAACAAGCTAATCAGGACGGGCTCACCGGACTGTGCAATCGCCGTTCGATGGATATGCGGGTCGACATCGGCTGGTCCGATGCCGAATCACGCGGCCGGTCGTTTGGTCTGTTGATGCTCGACGTCGACAATTTCAAGAAGTACAACGATCACTACGGGCACCTAGCCGGTGACGATTGCCTGCGCGCCGTCGCCAAGGCCATTGACCAGTCGGTCCAGGACGCGGTGGCGGGTGGATTCGCTGCCGACGCTTTTTCGGCACGCTACGGCGGCGAGGAGTTTGCCGTCGTCATTCCGAATGCCACGGCCGCCGCCGTCGAAGGGATTGCGCTGAGCATCGTCGATGCCATCCACAAACTCGGCATTGCGCATGAGAACAATGCGACCTGGGGTGTCGTCACCATCTCGGTCGGCGGCGCTTACATCCAGCGTGTCAGCGGACCAGTCAATGAAGTGTTTCGCGCCGCCGATGCCGCGCTTTACCGTGCCAAAGAGGCCGGCCGTAATCGTTTCGAGTTGGCGACGCCGGCCGCAGCTTAGCCGAAAAAGTTAGCCGGACACGGCCAGCGCTTTTTCGACTAGCCGCACCCAATAGCGAATCCCGGTACCGATAATCTCGTCGTTGAAATCGTAGTGCGGGCTATGCAACATGCAGCCGCCCTCGCCCGCTCCGTTGCCGAGCCAGACATAACATCCCTGCACCACCTGCGCCAGATAGGCAAAATCCTCAGCCCCCATGCTGGGCTTGAGATGGGTAAACACGGGCGCCCCGTCCGCCACTTGCCGCGCCACTTCGCGGGCAATGAACGTAGGGTCGGCGGCATTGATGGTCGGCGGATAGCCGTGCGTGTAATCGAGCTCGACTTGGACGCGGAAAGTCGCCGCAATGCCACTGCAAATCCGGTGCATACCGTCTTCCAGTTTCTCCTGCAATTCGGGCGTCAAGGACCGCACCGTTCCGCCCAGCAGCGCGGTCTCGGGCAGAACATTGTCGGCATGCCCGGCATGGAAGCGCGTGACACTGACTACGGCCGCTTCCTGCGGATCGGTATTGCGTGACACCAGCGACTGCAACGCCTGGACCAGCGCACTCCCGGCGAGGATGGTATCTATCGCCTGATGCGGCATGGCGGCGTGCCCCCCACGACCGGTGAGCGTAATCTCAAAGCGATCGGTACCGGCCATCACCGGCCCCTCCGTCACACCAAAACTGCCGGCCGGCAGTCCTGGCCAATTATGCAGGCCGAACACCATGTCCATCGGGAAACGCTCGAATAGGCCCTCCTCCACCATCACCCGGCCGCCACCATCACCCTCCTCGGCCGGCTGAAAAATGAAGACCACCGTGCCATCAAAGTTCTTTGTCTGGACCAGGGCCTCGGCCGCACCGAGCAGCAACGCGGTATGCCCATCATGGCCGCAGGCGTGCATCTTGCCGGGATACTTGGAATGATGCGGAAAGCTGTTGAGCTCTTGCAGCGGCAAGGCATCCATATCGGCGCGCAAACCGATACTCCGGGGCGACGTTCCGCCCGACAGGCTTGCGACCACACCGGTCTTGGCCAGTCCGCGATGAACCGTCAGGCCGATCCGCTCAAGGTACTCGGCCACCTTGTCGGCGGTACGCGTCTCGTTGAATGCGAGTTCCGGATGGGCATGAATGTCGCGCCGAAAGGCGGCGACCTTGGGTGTCAGGCTTCGAATCAGTTCGTTCAGCATGGCTAGCGCTCCTTGCTTCTCATGCTAGCGCAAACCTGGAGGTATGGCGCACCAGTTGACATACCGGGTGTAATTGAAAGTGGTGGACAATAGATGCTCACGCGGCCCGTTGATCCCAGTAGTCATTCCAGCGGTGGTTGGCACGCAGACAACGGAGGTTGAGCATGGCTTGGGCGTTGCTGGCGTTCCACCAGGCACCGGGAAGCTTAAGG